>JBGAFL010000015.1:0-83461 GCA_044227265.1 Methylobacterium sp. | reverse complement strand
CAAAGACAGCAAAAATACCCCGGTCACACCGGAATACCCGCTAACCTTGTAAAAGATCACCCCGAAAACCCCGCGATCACCGCAGTAGTCCCGAAGAGGAGGCGCCGTTTAATCGCCCCAAAACTCAGTGTCAATCGTCTCGAGTTCGTTTTCTCTCTCGAAACAATCGACCCTTCTCGCCGATGACGAAAAACCAGACGATCGACCCGGGTTAACCGGACGGACCATCCAGCGCGTTCACCACAACGAGAACCCGCTGCAGTCGCCCGTTTCGTGGGCGGCACCGCCGCGGTGACAGCTCTATACGAGCGTTCCCGACTCCGCGTCAACGGGAAATGTCATGCGATCGTCATTCAGGCCATCATGCCGAGCGCCTGCATGTAGAGTTCGAGGATCGCCTCCTCCTCCTGTCGCTCGGCATGGTCGCGCTTCCGCATAGACATCCTTGATGTCCCCGGCGATGCCGGCCTTCTCCTCCTCCAGCCTTTCGATGCGCTCGATCAGGCTCTTGAGCTGATCGGCAGCGACCGATGACGGGTCGACGGCGGGCGCAGCGGTCGCGGTCATTAACGTTCATTTCCTCTAGTGGCAGCCGGTGGCTGCGTAAGGCGCGACCCCGTTCGTAATCAATCAAGCTTACCGAGAGATTAGGGCGCCGCGACGAGAGTCGGCACCGCAAACCGACTTAGTGCTCGCCGCCCTGCCCTTTCCCGAAGGCCGCCCGTTGCGATTCCGACGCCTCGTTCTGATGAGCACGCTTCCAGTCGTCATAGGGCATGCCGTAGATCGCTTCGCGGCTCGCATCCTTCGACAGGGCAAGCCCGCGCTCGTCCGCGGCATCCCTCAACCAATTGCCCAGGCAATTGCGGCAGAAGCCCGCGAGATTCATCAGATCGATGTTCTGGACGTCTGTACGCGAACGAAGATGCTCGACGAGACGCCGGAAGACGGCAGCCTCGAGTTCCATACGTGTCTCGGGATCGATGCCGTCCATGACGGTCCGCCTGTCTTGTGACGTGGATGGATGGGTCAGAAGTCGTTCCCCGATCGGGTGACGTCAAGCGCTCGGCAGCAGCGGCCGAAGCAGCTGTGCGAAGCGCTGCGCCCAGAGTTCCTGCCCCTCCTCCTCGAGAAGCAGATCCTGACGAATCTCGACGAGGGCATTGGCCAGGCCGCGCGCCGTCGCGTGCCGATCGATCGTGTCGCCAGGCAGGCCGCCGCCATAGGGCTCGTTGTCTCCGACCGTGAGTTCCTCGGGATCGGCTGCCAGCGCCTCGATCATCGGCCGGCTCAGCCGCTCGTCGCGATCGTAGAGGATGCCGACATGCCAGGGTCGCTCGAAACCCCGCCAGAACCGCGTGAAACTGTGCATCGTCAAGATCACGGGCAGCGTGCCGGAATTCATGCATTCCGTGATGGCCGCATCGATCGCCTGGTCGTAGGGCGCGTAGAATCGCCTGATGCGCTCGGCCACGCCTCCAGCATCGATGCGCGCATTGCCCGGGACGATCGCGCCGTCCGAAAGCCGCATGACCAGTGTCGGGTCCTCACGGCCGCGATTCGGGTCGATGATCAGGCGCGAGAAATTGGTGAGGATCGCGGGAGCGTCGAGGAGCCGGGCAAGCCGCCGGGTCACGCCGGCCGCACCGATGTCGTAGGCGATATGGCGGGCAAACTCCTTCTCAGGTACGCCAAGCCCATGCAGGTCAGCCGGAACATGGTTCGAGGCATGATCGCAGAGAATCAGGATGCCGCGACGCGGATCGCCCGAAACCGATTCGACCGGTTGTTCGGGTGGCTCAGGTAGGTCGAGACGTACGGCAGCGATTGTTGCAGGCATGAGCGCTTATCTGGACAGTTCGGGCGCATTCGAAAGCCCCGCGGACATGCGGAATCGATGCCGCTTGATGCTTGCCGTACAGATTTGCCTCGGGCACAGCAGGCAAGCGAAAAGCGACAATCAAGAACAGGCCGTCGAGAACGCGGCATAACGCCCCAGACCGAGGAAGCCCAGATGACAGCGCCCTCCGCCACTGATTCTGCCACGCAGGAGCATCGTCGGCTGCTCCACGCCTTTCTCGACGATGCGATCGCGGCCGCCCATCCGCGCAAATGCCTCGTCGAGCATCTGCCGGCGCCCTCCCCCGGCCGCCTGATCATTCTCGGGGCCGGCAAGGCCGGCGGCAGCATGGCCGCGGTCGCCAGCCGCTTCTATCGGGAGCAGCATGGGCTCGGAGACGACCGCATCCTTGGCCTTGCCGTTGCCCGCCATGGCTACGGCGAAGAGGCTCCCGGCATCCGCATGGTCGAGGCTGGGCATCCGGTGCCGGATGCTGCCGGCATTGCCGCGACCAAGGAGGCTTTGCGCATCGCCTCGGAAGCCGGCCCGGATGACGAGGTGCTGGTGCTGCTCTCCGGCGGCGGTTCGGCGAACTGGATCGCACCGGCCGGCTCGCTGACCCTCGAACAGAAGCAGGCGATCACCAAGGCTCTGCTTCGCTCGGGCGCTCCGATCAACGAGATCAACGCGGTGCGCAAGCACCTCTCCCGAATCAAGGGTGGGCGTCTGGCAGTGGCGGCCAGCAAGGCCCGCAAGCTCCTGACGCTTTCGATCTCGGATGTGCCGCACGACGATCCTTCGGTGATCGCGTCCGGCCCGACGGTGCCCGATCCGTCAACGCTCGCTGAGGCTTTGGCGATCTGCGAGCGCCGCAACATCCCCCTGCCCGATGCCGCACGCGCGCTGCTCACCGATCCGTCGAACGAAACGCCGAAGGCCGGCGATCCTGCCTTCGCACGGGCCGAATATCGGATCATCGCGCGTCCGATCGATGCGCTCGAAGCTGCCTCTGCCGCGGCCAAGCGTGCCGGCTATGAGCCGGTGATGCTCGGCCCCGATGTCGAGGGCGAGGCCCGCGAGGTGGCGGCCGACCATGCGCGCATGGCGCGCGAACTCCAGGCGTCCGGCCGCAAGGCGGCATTGATTTCGGGCGGCGAACTCACCGTGACGATCCGCGGCGAAGGCAATGGCGGACCGAACCAGGAATATGCGCTCGCGCTCGCCATCGCCTTGAATGGGGCTGAAGGAATTGCCGGCATCGCGGCCGATACGGACGGCACCGACGGCGGTCGTGGCGAAGCCACCGATCCGGCCGGAGGCTATGTCGATGCGTCGACCCTCGCCAGGGCGCGTGAAAAGGGCCTCGATCCGGCCGCGATGCTCGCCGACAACGATTCGACGCGATTCTTCGCGACGATTGGCGATCTCGTTCAGCCGGGCCCGACGCGTACCAATGTCAATGACTGCCGGATCATCCTCATCGGCTAGAGCATGATGCGGAAAGGTGGCATCCGGCTTTCCGCAATCATCATGCGAGCCCAGCAACTGAGAGCGCGTTGCCGCTTCCGCGAAAACGGAATGCGCTCCGGAACTCATCATGACGAGCGACGGACTCGCCGGCGGCTTAGGCCGGCGGTCCTCCTTGCCCTCGGCGCTGTCGCCTGTGCCGTTCAGCCGGCTCGGGCCGATCTGCGCATGTGCAATCAGACCGGCAGCAAGATCGGCGTCACCCTCGGCTACCGCGACCTGCAGGGATGGGTGACCGAAGGCTGGTGGGATCTGAAGCCGAAGGATTGCGAGACGCTGCTGAAAGGCGCCCTGGCCGCCCGCTTCTATTATGTCTTCGCCGTCGATTTCACGCGCGGCGGCGAATGGAGCGGCCGCGCGATGATGTGCACGAAAGACACGGCCTTCACCATTCGCGGCGTCGAGGATTGTCTCGCGCGTGGCTTCGACCGGAACGGCTTCATCGAAGTCGATACGGGTGAGCAGAAAAGCTGGACTATTCAGCTCACCGATCCGAACCAGCCGCTTACTGGCCAGCCATGACGTGAAGCAAGAAAAAGGCGGGTGCCTGGAGAGCACCCGCCTTGGTTTTGCCGGCTGAATTCTGTTTGATCACCCGCCGAACTTGTAGTTGAAGCCAGCGCGAACGATGCTGCCTTCGGTGTGGAACTTCGAAATATAGGATCCGTAACCTGCATAGGGCGCGGAATCGACTAGGACGCTGCGGCTTCCGAGATCGTAGCGGATATATTCGGCCTTGATGGTCACGGCCGACTGGATGCCGAGCAGCTTGCCGAAGGCGAAAGAGCTCAGGAAGCTGTCCTCGGGGATCGCATACTCGACGCCGCCGCCGTAATTGTAGCCCGTCTCGAAGTTGACGTCGTATCCGCCAAGGTACTGCAGAGAGCCGCCTGCGCTGTAGAAGCTCGCGCCATAGCCGACATTGCCGAAGGCGAGACCGCCGGTCCCGTAGACGAGGAACCGATCGAAGGCATAGCCGATCTTGCCGTTCACCGTTCCGAGATAGTCAAGAGACTGGGAATAGACACTTCCAGTACGGTAGTAGGTATTCGGGTTGTTGATGAGGACCGTATTCTTGTGAAGGTCCGTCCAGGATATGTCGAACGCCGCACCGACGACGAAGCCGCTGCCTGGCGTGAGCTGATAGTTGACGCCGAAACCGCCGCCGACATTCGCAAATCCGTTTTGCTCGCTCTTTACGGATGCCGGCCCATACGGGCTGTAAACGGATGCGAGCGCCGTGCGCGCGGCCGCCGTCTCACAATTCGGCGGACAACCCGTAGAAGGCGATCCATTGTAGCCCGATGTGTGGACGGTCTGCTTGTCCGAGAACGCATAAGCCGAGTGCAGGCCAGCATAGAAGCCCGTCCAGGTGAAGACCGGAATCGGCACGAAGACCGGCGGCGGAGCGACGCGACGAGGAAGGTCGGCGGCCGAGGCTGCGCCGATCATGAGCGCCGAGGCGGCGCTGGCCATCAACCATCTTTTCATCGCGTCGATCCACCCGAGCTTGCTCTGATTATGGCCAAGTTTACCGAGACACGCGGCTGAATGCCTATGACATCCGGGCAACAGCCACGCCGGAACTGATCTCGAAGATTGAAATGCCGGGGCCGCTGCCAAAGATCGCGAATTTCTTCTCCGGCGAATGACGAATAAAGTCTTCATGATCGGTCTTGACGGCAGCGCATCGAGAAGGCTTGTGGCGGTGCCCCAGTCCGGCCCATCGGCATCTTCTCTCGCCGGTCGCATCGCGCCGGGCCGTTCCCGCGGTCGCTTATCGATCCCGCCGGGTCCTAACGGGTCATGGAGGCACCATTGAAACGCGCACGCCGCACGAAGATCGTCGCGACGCTCGGACCGGCATCCGACACGCCCGAAATGATCGCCAAGCTGTTTCATGCCGGCGCGGATGTATTCCGGCTCAACATGAGCCACCTCCCTCGGGAGAAGCTGCCCGAGAAGGTCGAGATCATTCGGACCATCGAGCGCGAAGCCAGGCGACCCATCGCCATCCTGGTCGATCTGCAGGGTCCCAAACTGCGCGTCGGCACGTTCGCGGAAGGTTCTGCCGAACTCGAGAACGGTGCGACTTTCGTGCTCGACAGCGATCCTGCGCCCGGTGATGCGAAGCGGGTCTTTCTGCCGCATCCGGAGATCCTGTCGGCGCTCGAGCCGGATCACGCCGTCATCATCGACGACGGCAAGCTGCGCCTCGTGGTGACGGAAGTCGATGAGGGCCGCGTCGTCACGCGAGTCGAAGTCGGCGGCCGGATTTCCAACCGCAAGGGCGTCTCGCTTCCGCATACGGTGCTGCCGGTCCCGGCGATGACCGACAAGGATCGCTCCGATCTCGAGGCCGGACTCAGTGCCGGGGCCGATTGGATCGCGGTGTCGTTCGTTCAGCGACCGGAGGATGTCGCCGAGGTCAAGAAGGTTGCGGCCGGCCGTGCCCTGGTGATGGCCAAGATCGAGAAGCCCCAGGCGCTCACGAAGCTCGACGAGATCATCGAATTGTCCGACGGCATCATGGTCGCCCGAGGCGATCTCGGTGTGGAGATGCCGTTGGAGCAGGTCCCCGGGGTCCAGAAGCGGATCACGCGGGGCGCGCGCCGCCTGGGCAAACCGGTCGTCGTCGCGACCCAGATGCTCGAATCGATGATCATCTCACCCGTGCCCACGCGCGCGGAGGTCTCGGATGTCGCCACCGCCGTCTATGAGGGTGCCGATGCGGTGATGCTCTCGGCCGAAAGTGCCGCAGGCGCCTTCCCGGTCGAGGCGATCACGACGATGAGCCGGATCGCAGAGCAGGTCGAGCGCGACGCGCTCTACTGGTCGATCCTGACAGCCCAGCGGTCGGGGCCCGAACCGACCGTGTCGGACGCGATCGCCGCGGCTGCCCACCAGATCGTCGAAGCCTTGGGGCTTCGCGCGATCATGGCCTGGACCCATTCGGGATCGACGGTGCAGCGACTCGCCCGCTCGCGGCCGAATGCCAGCGTGATCGCATTGACGCCAAAGCGCGAGACAGCCCGGCGTCTCGCGATCGTCTGGGGAACGCATCCGATCGTCACCAACGATGCGAGCGATGTCGACGACATGGCGTTCCGGGCGGCGAAATTCGCGGTGCGCGAGGATTTCGCCAAGCTCGGCGACCGTATCCTCATCGTGGCCGGCGTTCCGTTCGGTACCCCCGGTGCCACCAACATGGTCCGGATCGCCTACATCACCCGTGAGCACGCCGACAAAGCGTGAGAAGCTAGCGGGCGGACCGCCGGCTTCAGGGCTTCGGAACGCTCAAAGGTCGCGCCCTTCGACGTCGGGCGCCAATTGCTCGACCGCCTTCGTCACGATCTCCCATTGCGGGTAGAGCGCCTCCGCGCGCCGGAAGGCGTCGAGGGCGCGCCGCTTGTCGTCGGCGGCAAGGTAGAGCTTGCCCAGTGCGGCCCAGGCTTCAAAGTGGCGCGGTTCGAGCACGAGCGCGCGCTCGAGATCCGCAATGGCGCTCGGCGAATCGGACAATTGCCAGAAGAGGGTCGCGCGCCGGCTCCAGCCATCCGCCCAGTTCGGCTCGAGGGTGGTGACCCGGTCCATGAGCTCGACGGCGAGCGGGACATCGTCGCTCGTCATGGCCACCCTGGCGCGATCGGTGAGCAGGTCGACCGTGGCGCTGCCGGAGCGCGCCAGACGCCGTTCGATGAGGGTTGCTATTCCTTTCGCCGCAACAGGATCGTCGGAATCCTTGAGACGCGCGTAGAGATCGTCGAGCGTAACCGGCGGATGAGGCGCCTGCTCGCGGTCCGGCGGCGTCCGGGCGGCCATGCCTGGCCCCATGCCTGCCGCCTGGACGGCCAGTACAACGAAGAATGCCCGCGCGAGGCGGCAGGAACCGGAAGACTGCATCGAGCCCGACGCTCTCACGGCGCCGGACTGTTCGTCAACGTTCGTCAGACGGGAGACGCTGGCGGCCACCCGTGAAACGTGATCAGCCCTGGCGAGCCTTGAAACGCTTCTGCGTCTTGTTGATCACATAGACCCGGCCCTTGCGGCGCACGAGCTGGTTGTCGCGGTGGCGGCCGCGCAGGGACTTGAGCGAGTTGCGGATTTTCATCGGGTTCACTCGGCGGGATGGCCCGGCCGTCCGTAAGCAAGAAGTGTCAGGATGTCGGGCTGCTCTCGCGAGCGGCCCGGCGATGACGAATGACGCATCGCGGGAAAGGCAGCCGCCATACCAGACCGCTCCCCCGCTAGGCAAGGCTCAACCCCGAGGTTCAGAGCAATCGCCCGAATGCGAAGCGGTCAGGCGGGGTCTTACCGCTCTTTCCAGGCTTTCGCGATCTGATCGGAAAGCGGTTTCATCAGATAGGACAGGACCGAGCGTTCGCCGATCTTCACATAAGCCTCGACCGGCATGCCAGGAACGAGCCGCAATCCGCCGAGGCGATCCTTCTCGTTTTGCGAAATGCGGATACGGGCAGTGTAGTATGTGAATCCGTTCTTCGGGTCCTGGCTGACATCGGCTGATACGCGACTGACCTCGCCGTCGATTTCCGGGGTCGTTCGCATATTGAAGGCCGGAAAGCGCAGCACGGCCTTCTGCCCGATTCGAACATTGTCGATGTCCTGAGGCTGAACCTTCACTTCGACGAGAAGCTGGTCGGCTGCCGGCACGATGAGCATGGCCGGCTCGCTCGGCGTCACAAGACCTCCGATCGTGTGCACGGTGAGCTGATGGACGAAACCGTCCTGCGGCGAGCGCATTTCGATACGCTTGAGCTGGTCCTCGGCCGCGACGCGCTTTTCGGTCAACTCCGACCATTTGCCGCGTATCTCGGAGAGGTCCTTGCCGACTTCGGTGCGCATCTCCTGGTCGATCTGGAAGATCTGGAGCTCGGTCTCGGCGATCTTGCCTTTGGCTGAGGCGGTCGAAGCGACCAGCTGCCCGCGCTCCCCCTCCAGCCGGGCAGCGTCGCGCTCCAACGCCGTCACTCTCGAGAAAGGCACGAGGTTCTTGCCGAACAATTCGCGGACGCCGCTCAACTCCTCGCCGATCAGGGCGATCTCGCGCTCCTTTGCGGCAGCCTGCTCGCCGAGGCCGTTGATCTCCTGCCGAAGCTGATCAATCCGCTCGCGAAGCTGCGATTTCTGGCCCTCGCGACCGGCAACGCGTGAAACGAACAGTCGCGTCTCGCCGTCGATGACATGGGCGACGGACCAGTCCTGATCCTTGCGAGCGAGCAAGTCGGCGGGGAAGGTGATGGTCTTCGCGCCATCGCGCTCGGCCTCGTTCCGGGCACGCCGGGCCGCCAACTCGTCGAGCGCCTTGAGGATGATGTCGAGATTGGCTCGCGTCTGGGTCTGGTCGAGACGGATCAGGACATCGCCCGCTTTGACCTTGGCGCCTTCGCGGACGAGCAATTCGCCGACGATGCCCCCGGTCGGGTGCTGGACCTTCTTGATGTCGCTCTCGACGACGAGCTGACCGGGCGCAATCACGGCTGACGCGATCTCGGTCAGTGCCGCCCAGCCTCCGATGCCGGCAACGAGCCCGAACGCGAGAAACAATGCGACGACGAGGTGCCGGCGGATCGAAGCCAGTGCCACGGGGCGCGGCGGAGCCGGGGCGAAACCGGCCGTGGGCACGAGGGACGTGGCCATCAGGCGATCTCCTGCAGGGGCTTGGACTGGATTGGGGAAACGATCGGCCCCGTGTCAGGCACGTTCGCAATGGGTCGCGGCGCTGCTGATTCCGGGACCTGCTGGGGCGCGGGCGCTGCACGGAGCACGCGCTTGAGCACCTCTTCCTTGGGTCCGAAGGCCTGAGCACGCCCGTCCGCCATCATCAGGATCAGATCGACCGCGGCGAGTGCGCTCGGCCGGTGCGCGACGACGACGCAGATCCCGCCGCGCTGGCGCACGCCGAGGATCGCTTGAGTCAGTGCGTTCTCGCCTTCCGAATCGAGGTTCGCATTGGGCTCGTCGAGAAGGACCAGGAAGGGGTTGCGATAGAGGGCGCGGGCAAGCCCGACGCGCTGGCGCTGGCCCGCCGAGAGAGCCGAGCCGCTCTCCCCGATCGCGGTATCATAGCCTTCGCTCAACCGAAGAATGAGTTCATGGACGCCGGCCGATTTGGCTGCCGCGATGACGTCTTCGGACTTCGCGTTGGGCTCGAAGCGCGCGATGTTCTCCGCGACCGTGCCGGCGAAGAGTTCGACCTCCTGCGGGAGGAAGCCGATATGCGGGCCAAGATCGGTGCTCGACCATTGGTCCAACGCTGCGCCGTCGATCCGGACCTTGCCCCGCAGCGGCGGCCAGACACCGCACAAGGTGCGAACCAATGACGATTTGCCCGACGCGCTCGGCCCGATCACGCCAACCCCCTGGCCCGCCCGCAGCTCGAAACTGACGTCCTGGACCACGAAGCGCGGTGTGCCGGGAGGCGCGACACTTACGCTCTCCACGGACAGCGATTTGGCCGGCGCTGGGAGCGCATGGAGAGGTGCGCTGGCCGGCATGCGCGTGAAGAGTTCGGACAACCGCCGCCAGCTCTGCCGCGCGGCGACGAAGCCCTTCCAGTTGGCGATCACGAGTTCGGCGGGAGCCAGTGCACGGGAAACCAGAATGGACGATGCGATGATGACCCCCGCCGTCGCCTCGTTGTGAATGACGAGCCAGGCACCAAGCGCGAGCACCCCCGATTGCAGGGCCATGCGGAACACTTTCGAGGCCGAACTGAAGCCGCTCGAGACGTCCGAGACGCTCTGATGCGAATTCATGTAGTCGCGGTTGGCGAGGCCCCAGCGCGCCGCAGCGCGGCTCTGCATGCCCATCGCCGCGAGCACCTCGGCGTTGCGCCTTCCGGCTTCCGCCAGCCCGTTGCGACGCATGCCGTGGCTCGTCGTGGATTGCAGGGGTTTCCTGGTCGCCCGCTCGGTGAGGAAAGTAATGAGCGCGAGGCAGATCGTGCCGACGATGGCGGCAATTCCGATTGCCGGATGGAACAGGAAGCAAATCGTGACGTAGACCGGCATCCAGGGAAGGTCGAAAATCGCCGATGGGCCGGTGCTGCTGAGAAACGAGCGCAGCTGATCGAGATCGCGCAGCGGCAGCAGGCCATCGCCAGGCATCGCCGCCTTCAGGGGGGCGCGTACCACGATATCGAACACCCTGCCGCTGAGGGCCTCGTCCAGCGAGGCGCCGACCCGTGCCAGGATACGCGACCGGATCATCTCCAGAACGCCCTGGAAGATATACAGAATCAGGGCGAGTGTCCCGAGGCCGACAAGCGTCTGAACGCTTCGGCTCGGAATCACCCGATCGTAGACTTCGAGCATGAAGAACGAGCCGGTGAGGTAGAGGATGTTGATGAGCCCGCTCATGACGGCAACGCCAATCAGCGCCATCCGTGCCGGCGCCAATGCCGAAGCGATCTCCGACCCGTCGCGTCCCTTGGTCACAGCAGCGTCTCCCGCCCGGTGAGACTGAAAGCTCAGGCGGGTGCAGGAAGCTGCAGTCCGCCGGTTCGAGGCACGCTCATATCGTCAATTGGCCGCAGACTTAAGCCGGAACCTGCGCGACGACGGCACGGGACGTGACGCACGGCACCATTTTGCAGTGAAAGGCACGGCCATTTGCAGTGTTTCGATGACAATTGAAGCAGAACGGCGATCAATGCGCCGTGTTGCTCAATTTACGAAACAACGTTTCGGAAATCGTTGGTGGGCGGTGAGGGACTCGAACCCCCGACCCTCTCCGTGTAAAGGAGACGCTCTACCAGCTGAGCTAACCGCCCTTGGTTCCGGGCGGATCGATAAGGAACGCTCGCCCAGCGCGCAAGGGCGCCTTCGCAAATACGGAAGCGGCCCGTTTGCATCTGGCGCAAACGGGCCGTTCCATTCCGGACGGTATCGGACGTTCGATCTCAGTTGAAGAGATTGAACTTGTAGTTGATGCCGAGCTTGAGCTGCTGAACTTCGAGTTTCGCGCGCGCGGCAAAATCGACGCCTGCGATCCGACCGGCGAACGGCTTCTCGAAATTCGAGTAGAGGTATTCGCCCTTGACCGTCAGGTTCGGCAACACGGCGTATTCGAGGCCGCCACCCACGGTGTAGCCGTCGATCGAGGTCTTCTTGGAGAAGGAGCCGGCCAGTCCGAGGCCGTTGGCATCGGCCTTGACGCCGAGTTCGGTCGCAGCATAGCCGCCGGTCGCGTAAACGAGCGCGGGTCCGAAGGCATAGCCGAGGCGGCCGCGTGCCGTAGCGAAATAGCTGTCGGTCACGAGAGCGGCGCTCGCGCTGCCGATACCAGGCGAGGACAAGGTCAGGCGGTTGTGAATGTCGGAATAGCCGACGTCACCTTCGAGACCGACCACGAAGCCGCTGCCAGGCGTGAACTGATAGTTGTAGCCGAGAGTGCCACCAGCAACGTATCCGGCGGCCGAGACGGATGCGTTGGCCTGGAACGGCGTGAGCAGGCTGGCGCCGAAATCACCGGCAACGACGCCGCTGGCGTTCACACCGACATAGAAGCCGGTCCAGGTGAAAACCGGCACCGGCGTGAAGACGGGCGCGGGGGCTGTGCGCAGCGGAAGATCGGCGGCGGAAGCGCCGGCCGTCAGCAAAGCGAAAACAGCGACAGAAGATAGATACTTGGTCATTGGCCCAACGGCTCCGAACGTCAGTAAATTACCCAAACAAAATAGACGCATTTCCTCGATCTGTCCGTGATAAATTCGGCACACTCGATTGCCAAACACGGCGCTAGATTTATCTTTGTATTTCAATGAGATAAGAAAAAGCCACAATTTACTCACATTTACTTGAGAAGGAATTCTCACAGCGAACGACAATTTTAAAATTCTATTATCAACTTGATTGGTTGAAGAACGATTAACGGGAACCGTGCGCCCAGGACGTGGGCGCCGGGCTGGACGTGCCATCCCGTCGCATATCGCTTTCGGGTGCGGCTCTGACCCTTCACGGGACGGCACATTCACGTGGGAGCTGTCGGGTGCCGATGGAGTCGCGTTCGACGGCGCCGAGGCCGGCTGATTTGCGAATGCCGAAATCGAGAGGCGCCCCGCCAAAACACGAAAAAGGCCTCCGGGATCCATCCCGAAGGCCTTCGATGTTGTCGACTACCGGTGGTACCAGGCCCTGGCAGGCCCGGTCCGCCGATCGTCAGTGCGCGACGACCGCAGCCCCGTCTTCCTGACCGGACTTCTTGCCGACGGGTGCCGGCTCGTCCCACTCGATCGGTTCGGGCTGGCGGACGAGAGCCCGTTCGAGGACCTGATCCATCCGGGAGACCGGAATGATCTCCATTCCGTTCTTCACGCTGTCGGTGACCTCGGCGAGGTCCTTGGCGTTCTCCTCCGGGATCAGCACGGTCTTGATCCCGCCGCGCAAGGCCGCGAGCAGCTTCTCCTTCAAGCCGCCGATCGGCAACACGCGACCGCGGAGCGTGACCTCGCCGGTCATTGCGACGTCCCGCCTGACCGGAATGCCGGTCATGGTCGAGATGATCGCAGTGGCCATGGCGATGCCGGCCGACGGACCGTCCTTCGGGGTCGCCCCCTCCGGAACGTGGACGTGGATGTCCCGGCGCTCGAACAAAGGCGGCTCGATGCCGAAATCGATGGCCCGCGAGCGGACGTAACTCGCCGCCGCGGAAATCGATTCCTTCATCACGTCGCGCAGGTTGCCCGTGACCGTCATCTTGCCCTTGCCGGGCATCATGACACCCTCGATCGTCAGCAACTCACCGCCGACCTCGGTCCAGGCCAGACCCGTGACAACACCAACCTGATCGTCCGCGTCGATCTCGCCGTAGCGGAATTTCGGCGGCCCGAGGAATTCGGGCAGGTTCTCCGGCGTCACGGCGACACCCTTCACCTTGGTGATGAGGATCGACTTGACCGCCTTGCGGATCAGGTTGGACAGCTCGCGCTCGAGGTTGCGCACGCCCGCCTCCCGCGTATAGCGGCGGATGAGCATGAGCAGACCGTCATCGTTGATCGACCACTCCTTCTCGTCGAGGCCGTGCTTCTTCACGGCTTCGGGGATCAGGTGGCGGCGGGCGATTTCGAGCTTCTCTTCCTCCGTGTAGCCGGCGATCCGGATGATCTCCATCCGGTCCATCAGCGGCGCGGGGATGTTGAGCGTGTTCGCCGTCGTCACGAACATCACGTTCGACAGGTCGTAATCGACCTCGAGGTAATGGTCGTTGAAGGTCGAGTTCTGCTCAGGGTCCAGCACCTCCAGGAGAGCGGCAGAAGGGTCACCCCGGAAATCCATGCCCATCTTGTCGATCTCGTCGAGCAGGATGAGCGGATTCGAGGTCTTGGCCTTGCGCATCGACTGCACGATCTTGCCGGGCATCGACCCGATATAGGTCCGGCGGTGACCGCGGATCTCGGCCTCGTCACGCACGCCGCCGAGCGACATGCGCACGAATTCGCGGCCCGTGGCCTTGGCGATCGACTTGCCGAGCGAGGTCTTGCCGACGCCGGGAGGACCGACGAGGCAGAGGATCGGCCCGGTCAGCTTGTTCGCGCGCTGCTGCACGGCAAGATACTCGACGATCCGGTCCTTGACCTTTTCCAGGCCAAAATGGTCCGAATCGAGCACGCCCTGGGCAGCGACGAGATCCTTCTTGATCTTCGAACGCTTGTTCCACGGGATGCCGAGCATCCAGTCGAGATAGTTGCGCACGACGGTGGCCTCGGCCGACATCGGCGACATCTGGCGCAGCTTCTTCAGCTCGGCCGTCGCCTTCTCGCGGGCTTCCTTCGAGAGCTTGGTCTTTTCGATCTTCTCTTCGAGCTCGGCCAATTCGTCGCGGCCGTCCTCGTCGCCCAGCTCCTTCTGGATCGCCTTCATCTGCTCGTTGAGGTAGTACTCGCGCTGCGTCTTCTCCATCTGCCGCTTGACGCGGGTCCGGATGCGCTTCTCGACCTGTAGCACGGAGATCTCGCTCTCCATCAGCGACAGCACGCGCTCGAGGCGCTGCGCCACAGTGGGGATCTCGAGGATCGCCTGTTTGTCGGCGATCTTGACCGCGAGATGCGAGCCAACCGTGTCGGCGAGCTTCGAAGGCTCGTCGATCTGGGTGACGGCAGAGACGACCTCGGGCGAGATCTTCTTGTTGAGCTTCACGTAGTTCTCGAACTCGGAAATGACCGAGCGCGCGAGAGCCTCCGCCTCGACACGATCGCCGAGGTCGTCGGGCAGAGCCTCGGCCTCCGCCTCGTAGAACTCGTCGGAGCGGGTGAAGCGTTCGATCTTGGCACGGCCGCCGCCTTCGACCAGCACCTTCACAGTGCCGTCGGGCAGCTTGAGCAGCTGCAGCACGCTGGCGAGCGTACCGATCGTGTAGATCGCGTCGGTTGCCGGATCATCGTCACTGGCGTTGATCTGGGTCGCGAGCAGGATGTGCCGATCCGTGCGGACGGCTTCCTCGAGCGCGCGGATCGATTTCTCGCGGCCGACGAAGAGCGGCACGATCATGTGGGGGAATACGACGATGTCGCGCAGAGGCAGGACGGCGTAGGAGCCCGTCGAGCCCGGAATCACCGGCTGGCGCGATTTCGACTGGGTCATGGAATAGGTCCCTTCTTACTGACGCCGGGCATCTGCTCCTCGTTACGAGCAAGCAGCCTGCCAGGGGCCGACCGGGCCGCGTTGGGTCGGGAACGTACGAAACGAAAAAATGCGGCTGGTGGCGCAGCACCGCACCCCGAGAAGTGAGCGTGCGGCCACTGCGCTTGCTCTGAATTGGTCTCTGGAAACGCCCGTTTCAAGCGCCCCGATCCGTTCCACATTCGTATAGGGCGGAGGCCGTGCCGCCTCTTGGCACGGCCCCGCGATTCTTCAAGCGCTGACGCTCGCCGGCACGCTCTTGTTGCGGTCGCCATGGATATAGAGCGGCCGCGACTTGCCATCGACGACCTCCGGTCCGATCACGACCTGCTCGACCGACTCGAGGCCAGGCAGATCGTACATCGTGTCGAGCAGAATGGTCTCGAGGATCGAGCGCAGGCCACGCGCGCCGGTCTTGCGCTCGATCGCCTTGCGGGCGACGAGAGACAGCGCCTCGTCCTGGAAGGTCAGCTCGACATTCTCCATCTCGAACAGGCGCTGGTACTGCTTGACCAGAGCGTTCTTCGGCTCCTGCAGGATGCGCTTGAGCGCGGCCTCGTCGAGATCCTCCAAAGTCGCCAGGACCGGCAGGCGGCCGACGAATTCCGGGATCAGGCCGAACTTGAGCAGGTCCTCCGGCTCCACCGAGCGGAAGATCTCGCCGGTGCGGCGATCGTCGGGCGCCTGCACGCTCGCGCCGAAGCCGATCGAGGTGCCCTTGCCGCGCTGGGAGATGATCCGCTCCAGGCCCGCGAAGGCGCCGCCGCAGATGAACAGGATGTTGGTGGTGTCGACCTGCAGGAATTCCTGCTGCGGATGCTTGCGGCCGCCCTGCGGAGGTACCGAGGCGACGGTGCCCTCCATGATCTTCAAGAGCGCCTGCTGCACGCCCTCACCCGAAACGTCACGCGTGATCGACGGGTTGTCGGACTTGCGGCTGATCTTGTCGATCTCGTCGATGTAAACGATGCCGCGCTGGGCCCGCTCGACATTGTAGTCGGAGGCCTGGAGCAGCTTGAGGATGATGTTCTCGACGTCCTCGCCGACATAGCCGGCCTCGGTCAGCGTCGTCGCATCCGCCATGGTGAAGGGCACGTCGAGGATGCGGGCCAGCGTCTGCGCGAGCAGCGTCTTGCCCGAGCCGGTCGGCCCGATCAGCATGATGTTGGACTTGGCGAGCTCGACGTCCGAGTGCTTCGTCGCGTGGGCGAGGCGCTTGTAGTGGTTGTGCACCGCGACCGAGAGAACCTTCTTCGCGTAGTCCTGGCCGATGACGTAATCGTCGAGGACGCGGCGGATCTCCTTCGGGGTCGGCACGCCGTCGCGGCTTTTCACCAGCGAGGATTTCGATTCCTCGCGGATGATATCCATGCAAAGCTCGACGCATTCGTCGCAGATGAACACCGTCGGGCCCGCGATGAGCTTGCGAACCTCATGCTGGCTCTTGCCACAGAACGAGCAGTACAACGTGCTCTTCGAGTCGTTGCCGCCGGTCTTGGTCATATCGGTCTCCGCATCGCGAGCACAGCGCCTGAGAGGGGCGCACGCACATCGGGCATTATTAAGGACATTCGCCTAAAGAAACAGTCACTGGCGCCCGGGCTCCGAACCGTCGAGTGCAAGCGACCATGCAACCACGCCCACGCCCCCCGATCAACCTGCGTCGGGAGACGACCCGGCGCCCAAGCGACGCATGGTCCGCGCCACCCGTCACCCCGGAGCCACGGCTCACGTAGCGGCCGGCTCCGGCCGCTTGTGCAGAATGTCATCGATGATACCGAATTCCTTGGCGGCGTCGGCGGTCATGAAGTTGTCGCGCTCCAGGCCCTGTTCGATCGTCTCGTAGTCTCGGCCCGTATGCTTGACGTAGATCTCGTTGAGCCGGCGCTTCAGCGCCTCGATCTCGCGGGCATGAATCAGGATATCCGTCGCCTGACCCTGGAACCCGCCCGACGGCTGATGGACCATGATCCGCGCATTGGGCAGCGCGAAGCGATGGCCGGCTTCGCCCGCGCAGAGCAGGAGCGATCCCATCGAGGCGGCCTGCCCGACGCAGAGCGTCGTGACCGGGCAGCGGATGAACTGCATCGTGTCGTAGATCGACAGGCCCGACGTCACCACGCCGCCCGGCGAATTGATGTAGAAGGAAATCTCCTTCTTCGGATTTTCCGCCTCGAGGAACAGCAACTGGGCAACGATCAGGGAAGCGCCGTAATCCTCGACGGGTCCCGTCAGGAAGATGATCCGCTCCCGCAAGAGGCGCGAGTAGATGTCGAAGGCGCGCTCGCCCCGGCTCGACTGCTCGACCACCATCGGTACGAGGTTGTTCTGAAAGTAGTCGACCGGATCTCTCATCATCGCGTCCTCGACTCCTGCTCGGCCATTGGCGAATCGCTTCGGGCCGTCGATTGATAACGAACACGGCGGGCGTTAACGCCCTCTGATCGGCCTCCACGGATCGCGCGGAGGCCGGCCTTTCCGATCCGTCAGGCGCTTTCGGGCGCCGCCTTCTCGACCTCCGGAGCGTTGCTTCCGGCAGCCTCGGGCTTGGCGGCCTCATCTTCCTCGTCGTCGGCAAAGAGCGTCTCTTTCGAGACCGGCTCTTCGACGAGCGTCACCTGTCCGAGTACGTGGTCGACGACCTTTTCCTCGAACAGAGGCGCACGAAGCTCCGCGAGCGCCTGCGGATTGTTACGGTAGAAGTCGTAGACCTGCTTCTCCTGGCCGGGAAACTGCCGGATCCGGGCGAAGAGGGCCTGATTGACCTCGTCGTCGCTGACGGTGATATCGGCGGTCTCCCCAACCTTCGCAAGCACCAGGCCCAAACGGACGCGGCGCTCCGCGATCTTGCGGTATTCAGCCTGCGCCTTCTCTTCGGTGGTGTCCTCGTCCTCGAAGGTCTTGCCGCGGTTCTTGAGGTCCTGCTCAACCTGCGCCCAGACCGCAGCGAATTCCTGAGCGACGAGGCTCGGCGGCAGTTCGAAGGCGTATTTGCCGTCGAGCGCGTCGAGCAGTTCCTTCTTGAGCTTACGGCGCGACTGCGCGTCGTAATCGGTCGCGATCGCCTTCGAGACGGCCTCCTTGAGCTTCTCGAGGTCGTCCATTCCAAAGCGCTTGGCGAGTTCGTCGTCGATCACGGTCTCGCCGGGGGCCTGAACGGCCTTGACCGTCACGTCGAATTCCGCGTCCTTGCCGGCAAGGTGCTCGGCCTGATAGCCCTCGGGAAACTGCACCTTGACGACGCGCGCCTCGCCCGCCTTGGCGCCGACGAGTTGGTCTTCGAAGCCGGGAATGAAGCTGTTCGAGCCGAGCTCGAGATCGACATCCTCGCCCGCACCGCCGTCGAACGGCGCGCCATCGATCTTGCCGACGAAGTCGATGGTGACGCGATCGCCGGTCTCGGCCGCGGCGCCCTCTTCCCGAGGTGCGAAGCTGCGGTTCTGCGCGGCCATCCGCTCGATCGCCGCCTGAATCTCTTCCTCGCTCGGAGCCAGCACGAGCTTCTTCAGGCTGACATCCGAGAGGTCGGCGAGGTCGAAGCTCGGCAGGACCTCGACCTTCACCTTGAAGGCGAGATCGTCCTTGGCGGCGAGCGCCCGGTCGATGATCGTCTTGTCGTCACCCTGATCGTCCTTGGGGAACTCGATCTGCGGCTCCAGCGCCAGCTTGAGGCTGTTGTCGGCGACGATCTTCTGATTGGCCTCGTTGACCGCATTCTGAAGCACGTCGGCCATGACGGAACGGCCATAGACCTTGCGCAGATGCGCAACCGGCACCTTGCCCGGCCGGAATCCCTTGATCTGAACCTTGCCCTTGATGTTCGAGAGTTCCGTGTTCAGGCGGTCCTCGAGTTCGCCCGCGGGCAAGAGCACCTGAAACTCGCGCTTCAGCCCCTGGGATGTCGTCTCGGTAACCTGCATCGTCTTCTCGTCCAATTCACTTCAAGGTCGTTCGGCATCGGCTCGCCAGCGCGGGCATACCGGCCTGTCGGGCGCACCTCGATCTTTCGAGGGCGGCCTCACATCCGGTCGCACGGAGATCCGCATCGCGCGTGCTTCACACGACCAGGGCGGAAAAGCTGGTGCGGGCGGAGGGGCTCGAACCCCCACGACTTTCGTCACTGGAACCTAAATCCAGCGCGTCTACCAGTTCCGCCACGCCCGCGGACGCCTGCGACGAAGCTCGGGTCGCGCCGCACAAGGGCGGCTCTATAGCACGCACTTTCCAGGGTGCAGCAAAAAACTTCGGGCGTTCGGCAGGAGGTGGCGGTGTTGGTGTAGTGCCGCTAGAACCAGCCGCGCAAGCGCGGCGTTTCCCGGTCTCGATCGGTTCGCATCCGAGGTGACATGCCTTCAGAAAAGCCGACGAATTGCGAACGGGCGTCCGGCCCGTCCCGCCGCGTGCTGCTTGCGGCCGCAGCCTCCTTGCCATGGCTCGCGCGCTCGGCGGCAGCGCAACCAGCGGGAGGCGCGGACGCGGAGCCGGGGTTGCGCGATCTGGTTGCGGCGCCCGGCACTGCACGTCTGAAGCCCGAGCCCGCCCAGGATACTCCGGTCTGGAATTTCGACGGAAAGGGCGAGCCGCCCGTGATCCGGGTCAAGCTTGGCGAGATAGTACGGGTTCGGCTCGTCAACAAGACCGACAAGCCGCTGAGCCTGCACTGGCATGGCGTACGCAATCGAAACGCAATGGATGGCGTCGGCGGAGTGACGCAGCCGCCGATTCTGCCGGGCGCCGAATTCACCTACGAATTCACGCCGCCCGATGCCGGCACCACCCTGATCCGGCCCCTGGTCGCCGGAGGATCGAGCGAGCCATCCGGGCGCGGCCTCGTCGGCATGCTCGTTGTTGAGGAGAAGGTCCCGCCCTTGCTCGATCGCGACCTGGCGCTCGTGATGCAGGATTGGCGTCTCGAAGAGACCGGTGCCCCCTTCCCTTTTGGCCAAGTCCCCTTCGCGTCGGCCTCGGGCCGTTTGGGAAACCTGATCACGATCAACGGACGCCCCATCCCGGAGACGATCGAGGTGCCGCCGGCGAGCCGGGTTCGTTTACGGGTCGGCAATGCCTGCAATGCGCGTGCGACCCGCATCCGCTTCGAAGGCGCCAAGGCCTATGTCGTCGCCGTCGATGGGCAGCCGACGGATACCTTCGAGCCGTTGCGCGCCACCCTGCCCTTCCCGCCGGGAACCCGCTACGACATCATGCTCGACATGCCGGCCGAAGCCGGCGCCAGCGCGACGGTGACAGCCCTCATCGGCAACGGATTCACGCTCGCCACGCTGACGAGCAAGGGCGACCCGATCACCGAGAAGCGTCCGCCGATCGTTCCGATCGGCGAGAACAAGCTCCTGCCCGCCGAGGTGAAGCTTCAGAATGCGTTTCGGCGCGAGCTCGCAATCACCGGCGGCGCGCATATCGACAAGGCAAAACCTCAGGCCGACCCCACTTTTACAGGCGATCCGACGCGGATCTGGCAGGTCAACGGCACGAGCGGCGACGCTGGCGCTCCGCCGCTCTTCTCGGTCAAGCGCGGGCAGGTCGTGGTTCTGGCGATCCGCAACGATACGTCATTCATCCAGCCGCTGCACCTGCACGGGCATGCCTTCCGACTGCTGCATCCGCTCGATGACGGCTGGGAGCCCTATTGGCTCGATACCTTGCAGGTGGTCGACGGTCGCACGGTCCGCATCGCATTTCTGGCCGACAATCCCGGGCGCTGGCTGATCAGTTCGACCGTGCTCGAACGCTTCGACACGGGGTTGTGGGGAGCTTACGAGGTCACCTGATCCCCAGGAGTGACCGCAGAATTGCGGGCATCATCTCCGGGAGATCCTCCGCGATCAGACCGGGCCCGAACCGCAATCCGGCATCGCCATGCAGCCAGACCGCGGCGCAAGCTGCCGCGAAGGGCTCCATGCCCTGCGCCATGAGCCCGGCGATCAGGCCCGCCAATACATCTCCTGATCCGGCGGTGCCGAGATAGGGCGAACCGTGATCGTTGATCGCGGCGCGCCCGTCCGGCGCGGCGATCACGGTGTCGCTCCCCTTGAGGACGACGACCGCGCCGATCAACGCCGCCGCGCGCCTGGTCCTTACGAGCTTGGATGCCTTGGGATCGACCGCATCGGTTCCCGCGAACAGGCGCGCGAACTCACCCTCGTGAGGCGTCAGGACGGCCTGGGCACTGCCCTCGCGCAGAATGGCGGAAAGTTCGGCCGCGGCCTGTTTGAAGCTCGTCAGAGCATCGGCGTCGAGAACGAGACGGCGCCCAGCCGAGGCTGCGACGCTGACGAAGTCGCGCGTCGCTGGACTTGTTCCGAGGCCTGGCCCGAGCAGAACGGGATCGAGCCGCTCGTCGGCCAGGAGATCATCGAGGTCGTCTGGATCGTCGCAAGGCCGCAGCATGATAGCCGTGAGCTGCGCTGCGTTCTCGGGGAGCGCCGGGCTCGGCGAAGCCACGGTGACGAGGCCGGCGCCGATTCTCAGAGCGCCGCGCGCCGCCAATCGTGCAGCCCCCGTCTTCGTCGCCGGACCGGACAGCGCCAGGACATGCCCACGCCGATATTTATGATCGGCCGAGCTGGGCTTTGGAAAATCGCCGCGCCAGAGATCGGGGCCGTTGCGAAACATGGGCGGCCCCGCCAGCGCCAAGCCTGCATCGAACGCGGCCGGCCCGGTCCCGATGTCGGCGAGATGAAGCAGACCGCAATGCGAGCGCCCGGGCTGAAGCAGATGGCCGGGTTTCAGCGCGACGAAGGTGACGGTCTCGCTTGCCCTGATGGCCGCACCGCGCACGGCACCGGTGTCTCCATCGATGCCGCTCGGGACGTCGACGGCCAGGATCGGTGTCGCGCTCTGCATGACGGCTTCGATGAGCGTGCGCGGCTCCCCCTCGATGTCGCGCGACAAACCTGCCCCGAACAGGGCATCGACGATCAGGTCGAATCCATCGAGGTCTCGCGATGGCGCGGCCTCGCCGACCGCCCCGTGCCACTCGGCAGCCGCGAGCGCGGCATCGCCACGCAGAGCCGAAACCGCACCCAGGAGCCGCAGATCGATGAAATAGCCGTCCGCTTCCAGCAGCCGGGCCGCGACGAAGCCGTCGCCGCCATTGTTGCCGGGGCCACACAGAATCAGGATTCGCCCTCCCGCCGGGACGCGCCGGCGGACCCGCTCGGCCACCGCCGCACCGGCATGATGCATCAGCGTCAGGCCCTCGATCCCGGACTCGATGGCGGCGGCGTCGACCCGGCGCATCGCTTCAACGGTGAGCAGACGAGCGGCAGACATCTGCGATCCTCCTCGTTTCTGCGCAGTTCCGCTTCAGCCCTGTCCAATCAGTAGGCATCTGCGCAGCGCGCCTCCAAATGTTATGCTGTGATTGCCTGATTCTTAGGCAAACTGAGCGAGTTCAAATCGAAATCGGCGTGGCGGCGCAACGATCGCGGTGGTAGACATTCCTGAGAGCTTAGCGCGGATTGGGCGCCCCCGAATGAAGAAGATCGAAGCGATCATCAAACCCTTCAAGCTCGACGAGGTGAAGGAGGCACTTCAGGAAGTCGGCCTCCAAGGCATCACCGTGATCGAGGCCAAGGGCTTCGGCCGCCAGAAGGGCCACACCGAACTCTATCGGGGGGCGGAATACGTCGTCGATTTCCTGCCCAAGGTGAAGCTCGAGATCGTGCTCGGTGACGCGCAGGTCGAGGGTGCCGTCGAAGCGATTCGCAAATCAGCCCAGACAGGCCGCATCGGCGACGGGAAGATCTTCGTGTCGACCATCGAGGAAGCCGTGCGGATCCGGACCGGCGAAACGGGGCCGGACGCGATTTGAGTCATGTCGGACGCGCATAAAAAGCGCGTCACGTTTCGCGCCCTTCATCGTGAGGGCTGCTTCGTTCTTCCCAATCCCTGGGACCTCGGCAGCCTGAGGAGACTGGAAGCGCTCGGCTTCTCGGCGATTGCCTCGACCAGCGCCGGGCTCGCCTGGAGCCTGGGCCGCGACGACGGCGCGGTGCCGCGCGATGTTCTGCTCGCGCATCTGCGCGAATTGTGTGCCGCTACATCTCTGCCGGTGAATGCAGATTTCGAAGCGGGATTTGCCGACGCACCCGCTGCGGTCGCCGCAAACGTGTCGCTCGCGATGGAAACCGGGATCGCAGGCTTGTCCATCGAGGACCGAAAGGGAGAGGACCTTTTCGACGCCTCGTTCGCCGCCGAGCGCATCGCAGCGGCACGGAGGGCGATGGACGAAGCCGATGCCGAGGCGGTGCTCGTCGGCCGCAGCGAAGGTTTCCTGATCGGTCGGACGGATCTCGGTGCTACGATCACTCGGCTTCAGGCCTATGCGGAGGCGGGCGCGGATTGCCTCTACGCACCGGGCATCACCGATCCGGACGCGATACGCGAGCTTGTGCAGGCGCTCGCGCCCAAACCCGTCAATGTGCTGCTCGCCTCTGCCCGGATGCGCGTTGTCGACCTCGCCGAATTGGGCGTTCGTCGTGTCAGCGTCGGCAGCCGCCTCGCCTTTGCGGCCTGGTCGGCCTTCGATATGGCGGCCCGCATGTTGCACGATGACGGCACGCTTCCGGCCGGGTGTTTCCCCGCGCGCTGAGCTTTTGCGGCTGCAGTCACAACAGGAACCGGTCCCCGTGCCCGATCTGAACGTCGTCGTGAGAGAGATCGCCGACGAGATGCGGGATCGGCCGGACCGAGGTGAGGTCGCGACCTACATCCCCGAACTCGCGCGCGCCAATCATGACGCCTTCGGCATCGCGGTGATCGATGCGGATGGCAGCGTGGCTTCCGGCGGCGACAGCGACGTCCCGTTCTCGATCCAGAGCATCTCCAAGGTGTTCACACTGACCTTGGCGCTCGGCCAGGTCGGCGACCGGCTATGGCGGCGCGTCGGGCGCGAGCCCTCAGGCAATCCGTTCAATTCGATCGTGCAACTCGAACTCGAACGCGGTGTGCCGCGCAACCCCTT
The DNA here is from genome assembly GCA_044227265.1 of Methylobacterium sp. Classification (GTDB taxonomy): domain Bacteria; phylum Pseudomonadota; class Alphaproteobacteria; order Rhizobiales; family Beijerinckiaceae; genus Methylobacterium. The sequence goes on along the minus strand of JBGAFL010000015.1, from coordinate 59,472 downwards.
CATCAACGCCGGCGCCATCGCCGTCACCGACGTGATCCTGTCGGGCCATCAGCCGCGAGAGGCAATCGGCGAGATCCTGCGGTTTATGCAGGCATTGGCCGAAGATACCTCGATCGCAATCGACGAGACGGTAGCGGCATCAGAAAAGCGCACCGGCTTTCGCAACGCCGCGCTCGCCAACTACATGCGCTCCTTCGGAGTGATCGAGAACCCGGTCGAGAACACGCTCGGCGTCTATTTCCATCACTGCGCTATCGCGATGTCGTGCCGGCAATTGGCGATGGCAGGTCGCTTCCTCGCCCATTCCGGCCGAAATCCGCACACGGGCTATTCGGTCGTCTCGCCGGAGCGCGCAAGGCGCATCAACGCCATCATGCTGACCTGTGGCCATTACGACGGCTCGGGAGAATTCGCCTACCGCGTCGGGTTGCCCGGCAAAAGCGGCGTTGGCGGGGGCATTCTGGCGATCGTGCCCGGTCGGGCCTCGATCGCCGTGTGGGCGCCGGGCCTCGATTCCTGGGGCAATTCGCATCTCGGCCGCATTGCGCTGGAGATGCTGACGAAACGGATGGGCTGGTCGATCTTCGGCCCGTGAGCGCTGCACACAGTGGCGGCGCTCAAATCACCGCTTCAGGATTTCCGGCCCTGCGCCTCATCCTGCATGGCGGCGTCGTGATACCAGCCACCCTCGTAATCGCAGACCGGAACTTGCTGCGTGCGCGCTTTGTCGGCAGCGAGTGCCGAAGGACGCACATCGCTGGAGGCCGGGCGATTGCGGCTGGGGAATGGGATGATCTTGGCCGACTCGCGGCCGGTCTGGGTCATCATCGAAGGTCGTCTCTCTTCACGTCAAATCCGTTGCGGTCGGACGTGATGTAGAAGACGTTCCCGAAAAAATGTACCACCCAACTCGCAGAAAGTCTGCTTTTGCGAAAAATATCAGCAAGTAAAGATTTGCATTTTTAAGCAGCAATGCTGCGCTGCCGAAGTAATGCAATTGTCGAAGTTGCTGCACAATCGAGCACGCCTCACGCTTAGGCAACAACGCCATCGAACCAGGATCGCCGGCCGAATAAGGCGCCTGCCGAAGCGAAACCCGGTCAGCATCGGGGCGCTCTTGTTGCGGTCGCTCAGCTGCGCCGCAATGCCTCCCGCACCTCCATCAGGATAGCTCCAAGCCGATTCATGCCGCTGCCGTCCCCGGCGTCGGCCCAATAGCTGTCGTTCGTCGTATGCTCGACGATCGGTCGAATTCCCGTGGCGAGAAGCAGCTCCCTCAGCGCGGCATGCTGCGAGAATTTCGCGAGGACGGCCTCGCGCATCACATCATCCTTGACCGCGTCCCAATCCGCCCTGATCGGGATCGTCTGGTCGCGCCCCATCTGCGCGGCGATCATCGCCGTCTTGGCCGAGCGAACCTCGTCCCTGCGGACAGGATCCGCATATTTCCGTGCCTGGAAGTAATGTTCGCTCGTCGGCCAGACCATCCCGTCGATCTCGATGGGATGCTTAGAGAAATTCGAGAATTCTCCGTAGGGGTCGCTCGTCCGGTAGAAGAGGATCGCTTCCTCACCTTGGTTGCTGACCATGAGTGGACCTCCGGATCGAGCTGGGCCGCTACACAGCAAAGTCACCCGCGGTCAAGCGATACTGGCGATCGTCCTGCGTCCAAACGAAATCGCGGCACGGATGAAGCCATCCGTGCCGCGATTGAAACGTCGTCGAAGTGCGAAGGTGGTTCAGGCCGCCGCGGCGGCCTTGCTCTCGGTCGGAACCTCGGAGATCGTCTTCAGGATTTGCGACGCGATCGCATAGGGGTCGCCTTGGCTGTTGGGGCGGCGATCTTCGAGATAGCCCTTGTAGTCGTTCTTGATGAACGAATGCGGCACGCGGACCGAGGCGCCGCGATCGGCCACGCCGTAGCTGAACTTGTTCCACGGCGCGGTCTCGTGTTTGCCGGTCAGACGCTTGTCGTTGTCCGGGCCATAGACGGCGATGTGGTCCATCAGGTTCTTGTCGAAGGCCGCCATCAGCGACTCGAAATAGGCCTTGCCGCCGACCGTGCGCAGATACTCGGTCGAGAAGTTGGCATGCATGCCCGAGCCGTTCCAGTCGGTGTCGCCGAGCGGCTTGCAATGATACTCGATGTCGATCTCGTACTTCTCGCAGAGGCGCTGCAAGAGGTAGCGGGCAATCCACATCTCGTCGGCAGCCTTCTTGGAGCCCTTGCCGAAGATCTGGAATTCCCACTGCCCTTTCGCGACTTCCGCGTTGATGCCCTCGTGGTTGATGCCTGCGGCGAGGCACTGGTCGAGATGCTCCTCGACGATCGCGCGCGCAACGTTTCCGGCGGCTGAATAACCGACGCCGCAATAATAGGGGCCCTGCGGGGCCGGATAGCCGGAGGTGGGGAAGCCGAGCGGACGGCCATCCTTGTAGAAGAAGTATTCCTGTTCGAAGCCGAACCAGGCGCCGTCGTCATCGAGAATCGTGGCGCGCTTGTTCGAGGCGTGCGGGGTGACGCCATCCGGCATCATCACCTCGCAGAGGACCAGGACGCCGTTGGTGCGGGCCGGATCGGGGAAGTGACGGATCGGCTTGAGCATGCAGTCGGAGCTGCCGCCCTCGGCCTGCTTGGTGGAGCTGCCGTCGAAGCCCCAGATCGGAAGCTGCTCGAGTGTCGGAAACTCGCTGAATTCCTTGATCTGCGTCTTGCCACGCAGGTTCGGTACCGGCTCATAGCCGTCGAGCCAAATATACTCGAGCTTGTATTTCGTCATCCCTACTCTCTCGTCCGTTGACCAATTGAAGGTCTGAAGTGGCTCGGGTGTTCGAGCCATCGACGGCCGAGGCCGCCCTAGCAGGTCCCGTGCCATCATGTCGTCCGCGGGAAAGGCGACGGTCATTTCGGTGACCTGAGTGGCACCGGAAGGCGGCGACCGGGCGAGGTCGGTAAGGCGATCCCGGCAGGCCGCGCGCGAAGCGGCGCAATCGAATTCGGAAGGGCCCAGATCGCAGCATTTGCCTAGAAAAGCGGCAAGTCTCGACCGTTCAATGGCTGGCAACGCAGCCACTTGGACGATATTTGTGCGCGCGGTCGGCGTGCGTAGTGGGAGAACGTACGAGCGCGGCTGTCCCGTAGACGATGGGTCCACGGCAAGCGCCCGAGCGAGCCCCGAAACACGAGATTCCCAAAGCGTCGTGCGCGGCGACCGTCGAGACGGACCGGAAGCGAGCGGCGCTCGGCCAGAACAATTGCCTGCGCGAAAGTCCCGAGGAGAACGCCCAACATGAAAAATGCAGCCGAGGTCCTGAAGGCGATCAAGGACAACGACGTCAAATATGTCGACTTCCGCTTTACCGATCCGCGCGGCAAGTGGCAGCACGTGACTTTCGACGTTTCGCTCGTCGACGAGGAGATCTTCAGCGAAGGCACGATGTTCGACGGTTCGTCGATCGCCGGCTGGAAGGCGATCAACGAGTCCGACATGCTGCTGATGCCCGATCCGGTCACGGCCTGCATGGATCCGTTCTTCTCGGCTTCGACCATGTCGATCGTCTGCGACGTGCTGGAGCCCTCGACCGGTGAGCCTTATTCGCGCGATCCGCGCGGCACCGCCAAGCTCGCCGAGGCGTTCCTGCGCTCCTCGGGCATCGGCGACGACATCTTCGTCGGTCCTGAGGCCGAGTTCTTCGTGTTCGACGACGTGAAGTTTGCGGCCGACCCGTACAACACCGGCTTCCAGCTCGACTCGATCGAACTCCCCACGAACGGCTTCACCGAATACGAGGGCGGCAATCTCGGCCACCGCATCCAGACCAAGGGCGGCTATTTCCCGGTCCCGCCGCAAGATTCGGCGCAGGACATGCGCGGCGAGATGCTCGCGGCCATGGCCTCGATGGGCGTCAAGGTCGAGAAGCACCACCACGAGGTGGCCTCGGCTCAGCACGAACTCGGCATGAAGTTCGACACGCTGACCCTGCTCGCCGACCACATGCAGATCTACAAGTACTGCATCCACAACGTCGCGCAGAGCTACGGCAAGTCCGCGACCTTCATGCCTAAGCCCGTCTACGGCGATAACGGCTCGGGCATGCACGTCCATCAGTCGATCTGGAAGAACGGCAAGCCGCTCTTCGCCGGCAACAAATACGCCGACCTCTCGCAGGAATGCCTCTGGTATATCGGCGGCATCATCAAGCACGCAAAGGCGCTCAACGCCTTCACCAACCCCTCGACCAATTCCTACAAGCGCCTGGTGCCGGGCTACGAGGCTCCCGTGCTGCTCGCCTATTCGGCGCGCAACCGCTCTGCTTCCTGCCGTATCCCGTGGACGACGAACCCGAAGGCCAAGCGCGTCGAGGTCCGCTTCCCCGATCCGATGGCGAACCCCTATCTCGCGTTCTCGGCTCTGCTGATGGCCGGCCTTGACGGCATCATCAACAAGATCGATCCCGGCCCGGCCATGGACAAGGATCTCTACGACCTGCCGCCGCGCGAGTTGAAGAAGATCCCGACCGTCTGCGGCAGCTTGCGCGAGGCGCTGCAGAACCTCGACAAGGACCGCGCCTTCCTCAAGGCCGGCGGCGTGTTCTCGGACGATCAGATCGATTCGTTCATCGAGCTGAAGATGACCGAAGTGCTCCGCTTCGAGATGACTCCGCACCCTGTCGAATTCGTGCAATATTATTCGCTCTGAACAATCGAAGCGAACAAACGAAGAAGCGAAGGGCCGGATATCTCCGGCCCTTCGTCGTTTTCGACTTCCGAAACCATGTTCGGTTCAGCCTCGGCGAGCCGCCCGACGAAGCTGGGTCTGTGTGGTTGAAAAAAGGGAAAATTAGCCTTTCGGACACCTCTTGAGCCACGAGGCATCGATGCCGAAGGTAGCAACGTGGTCATCGAGACAATCCGGGCGAAGCTCCTCGGTTTCGGCGTTGAGAAGGACGAGGCGCTCGCCGCCGCGCAGCTCAAGGCCATCGCGCGCCAGGCTCCCATCCTGTTCGTCACGCTCTGCGTGAACTCCATTGCAGTGGCCTACACGCATTACGGGGTCGCTCCGGCATGGCTCGGCATCATGCCGGCCTTCCTTCTGACGGTCATCTGCATCTGGCGGACGGTGAGCTGGCTGAAACTGGCCAGGAATACGCTCGAAGGGCAAGCCGCCGTCCGGCGCGTGAGAGCGACGAACATCTCGGCCGGGGCAATCGGACTGGCCTTCGCGTGCTGGGGCGTGGCGCTCAGCCTCTACGGCGATCTCGGCACGCGCATGCATGTTCTGTATTTCCTGACGATCTCGATCGTCGTCTGCGTGCATTGCGTCGCGCAGCTGCGTTCAGCCTCTACGATCCTCGCCATCATCGCCGTGCCGCTGATCGTCTACTTCAGCGCCCTGGGCGAGCCGCTCGTCAAAATCTCCACTCTGAGCTACGCGGCCAGCTTCTGCGCCATGCTGGTGATGCAGAAGCTGAACTTTCGCCATTTCCAGAACATGGTGATGGTGACCGAGGAGAATCGGAAACTCGCGCATACCGATGCCCTCACGAACCTGCCCAATCGCCGTTCCTTCTTCGCGCGTCTGCGCGAGGCGATCGACGGGGCAGCCGCCACGGGCAGAAGTGTCACCGTCGGCATCATCGACCTCGACGGGTTCAAGCCGGTCAACGACAGCTTCGGCCATCATGTCGGCGACGAGGTCTTGTGCGAGGTGGCCAACCGCCTCGACAACATCATGGAAGGCATCGGTTCGGCTGCCCGGCTCGGCGGCGACGAATTCGGCCTGATCATCGAGGGCGAACGCGATCTGGACATGCTGGGCCGCGCGATCTGCGCCTCCCTGCAGATGCCCTATGCGCTTCGCGACAACACGGCGCAGATCGGAGCCTCGGTCGGCTTCGCAAAATATCCCTCCGCCGCCACGACGAGCGAGATGCTGATCGAGCGCGCCGATTACGCGCTGTACTTCGCAAAATCCTGCCATCGTGGAACGGCGGTCTGCTTCGCGCCCGAACACGAGGAGCGCTTGCGCAGTCACGCAATCATCGAGCAGGCCTTGCGCAGCGCCGATCTCGAATCGGAATTCCATCTCGTCTTCCAGCCGATCATCGATGTGATCGAGTCTCGTGTTCACGCCTACGAGGCCCTGGCGCGCTGGAACTGCCCGACGCTTGGCGCCGTCCCGCCCAGCGATTTCATCGTCGTCGCCGAGCGCTCGGGACTGATCACCGACCTGACCCAGGTGCTGTTGCGCAAGGCGCTCGCCGCAATGGCCGCCTGGCCGGAATCGGTGCGGCTCTCCTTCAATCTCTCGGCGCAGGATATCGCCTCGGCGGCCGATCTCTTCCGCATCACCGAACTCATGATCGACAGCGGCGTCGACCCGTCGCGGATCATTTTCGAGGTGACGGAGACCGGCCTGATGCACAATCTCGATGACGCGCAGCACTCGCTGAATGAGTTGAAGGTTCTCGGCGTCCGGATCGCGCTCGACGATTTCGGCACCGGCTATTCGAGCTTGAGCTACGTGCATCGGTTGCCGATCGACAAACTGAAGATCGACCGGAGCTTCGTCAGAAACATCGCCGACGACCAGGCCTCGCTCAAGGTGATCCGCGCGCTGATCGATCTGTCCCGCAACCTCGGATACTCTTGCGTCGTGGAGGGCGTCGAAACCTTCGATCAGATGATGCTGCTTCGCTCCTGCGGCTGCCGTCATATGCAGGGCTATCTGTTCAAGAAGCCGATGCCCGAATCCGAGATCGCCTCCTTCCATCGCCAGCCCTTGGCGATCGAAGCCGGGCCGACGGAAATCGTGCCGTCGAGCCCTCGCGTCGCGAACGCGGCCTGACCGGGACATCATCCATCGCGAACACGGTACGTTTCAGCGGCAGGCCTGCGGCAATGGGCTGAAGCCGATGGAGCGAGCGTTCGAACAGCTTCGGAGAGAGGTCGACGCGGAGCCGGGCAGCTTCCTGCTCGCTTTGCGCTGCGACCTCGAATGGTCCAAGCCGGCCTGCCTCCGGCTCGTGGCTCTCATGGAGGATTTCGTCGACGACATTTCTGCGCCCTCAGAGGCTGAGCGCGGGACGATCGAACGTTGGGCTGCGGCGGGGCTCTGGTATGTGAACGGGTTCGTCGAGGATCGGTCTTCGCACCAGAATTTTCCGCGCGTGCACGGGGGCGAGTACCACCAGCGTGCCGAGGAACGCCGGTCGGACCTCGCATTCCGACTGTTCGCCGACCAGGGAACCGATCGCCCATGTCGGCGGCCACCTTTCGAATGGAATTCTTCGTCAACGGCCATTCGGATGGTCTGGAACGCTCGTGGCAAGTAACGTCTCGCCGGGGACTGCGAATTAGCTTTTCACCAGGGCATGCTGCAGGCTTGCTCAGCTCTGCCAAAGGAACAGCCCATGTCCCTCGTGATCCCCGTCATTCTCGGCAGCGTGCGCTCTGATCGGCAAGGTATCCGGGCCGCGCGCTTTATGGTGTCGCAATTGGAGGCGCGGGGCATCGAGGCGCCGCTGGTCGACCCTGCTCAGCACAAGCTCCCACTGCTCGACAAGATGTACAAGGAATACCCGGCAGGCGAGGCGCCGAAGGTGCTCGAGGATCTGGCGGTGCTCTATCGGCGCGCGGATGCCTTCGTCGTCGTATCGGGCGAATACAACCATTCGATCCCGCCTGCCCTCTCGAACACCCTGGATTATTTCCTCGAAGAGTATTTCTGGCGACCGTCGGGGATCGTCTGCTATTCGGCTGGGCAGTTCGGCGGCGTGCGCGCCGCGATGCAATTGCGCGCGATGCTGAGCGAACTGGGCACGCCGAGCATTCCCTCGCTCCTACCGATCCCGCGAATCCACAAGATGCTCGGCGAGACCGGCGAGGCGAAGGAGGAATGGCTTGTAAAAGCCTCGAAAAAGTTCCTGGACGAACTCATCTGGTACGCGGAAGCTCTCCAGGCGAAACGGCAGGAGGGAACACCCTACTAGCCGGCTTTGGCCCCTCTCCCATCGGTGGGTCAGTGGTGCAGCGAGTGACTCTTGGCTCAACGTAAATCGAACGAATCCTCCGCGCAGGCCCTGCCCAGCCGCGAGCAGATCATCGCCTTTATCGCCGAATCCAAGGACAAGGTCGGCAAGCGCGAGATCGCCAAGGCGTTCGGCCTGAAAGGCGACGCCCGTCTCGAACTCAAGCGCCTCCTTCAGGAGATCGAGGAGGACGGTGCGGTTGCAAAGGGCCGCGGCGGCTTCCGCAAGGCCGGGCGCCTACCCCCGGTCGTGCTCGCAGATATCTCGGCCCGCGATCGCGATGGCGAATTGATCGCGAGACCCGCGCAGTGGGATAGCGAGGACGGCGAGGCCCCGCGCATCCTGGTGTTGGTGCCGCGCGGCGGCCGCAAATCGCGGGCTCCCATGCCGGGCCTCGGCGACAGAGCCTTGCTGCGCGTCGAGCCCGATCTCGAGTTGCCGGGCCGCTATACCGGCCGGGTCATAAAGGTCATCGGCCGGAACAAGGCTGAGATCATCGGCATCTTCCGCGCCGGCACACAGGGCGGGCGCATCCAGCCGGTCGAAAAGCGCGCGCAGGGGCGCGAGATCGAAATTCCGCCGGGCGGAGAGGGCGAGGCGAAAGACGGCGATCTCGTCAGCGTCAGCCTGGAACGAGAGACGCGGTTCGGTCTGCCGCGCGGACGTGTGCGCGAGCGGCTGGGATCCGTCGCGTCGGAGCGGGCGGTGAGCCTGATCGCGCTGCACCTGCACAACATCCCGCATGTCTTTCCGAAAGAGGTTCTGGAGCAGGCGGAGTCGATCAAGCCTGACACTCTGAGAGGCCGCGAGGATTGGCGCGAGCTGCCGCTCGTCACCATCGATCCGCCCGATGCCAAGGATCATGACGACGCGGTCTTTGCGGCGCCCGATGACGACCCGAAGAATTCCGGCGGCTTCGTCGTGACCGTAGCGATCGCCGACGTCGCAACCTATGTCCGGCCCGGCTCGGCGCTCGACCGCGAGGCGCTCCTGCGTGGGAACTCGGTGTATTTCCCGGACCGCGTCGTGCCGATGCTGCCGGAGCGCATCTCGAACGATCTCTGCTCGCTCCGCGAGAAAGAGGACCGCCCTGCCCTCGCGGTGCGCATGATCTTGGACGCGCAAGGGCGCAAGCTTCGGCACAGTTTCCATCGGATCATGATGCGCTCACGGGCGAAGCTCGCCTATGCGCAGGCACAGGCCGCGATCGATGGCCGGCCGGACGAGAAAACGCGCCCGCTGCTGGAGCCTATCCTGCGGCCGCTTTACGCGGCCTATGCGGCGCTCAAGGAGGCCCGCGAGGCGCGTGGCCCGCTCGCGCTCGATCTGCCCGAGCGCAAGGTGCTGCTGAAACCCGACGGCTCCGTCGACCGCGTCGTGATCCCGGAGCGCCTGGAAGCGCATCGCCTGATCGAAGAATTCATGATCCAGGCGAACGTCGCCGCCGCCGAAACGCTGGAGGCGGCGCATTCTCCCCTGATCTACCGCGTCCACGACGAGCCGAGCTTGGAGAAGATGCGGGCGCTGGGCGACGTGCTCGCCTCGATCGGCATCAAGCTCCCGAAGGAAGGCGCCCTGCGCCCAGCCCTGTTCAACCGCATCCTCGGCGCGGTCGCCGAGACGGAGCATGCGATTTTCATCAACGAGGTGATCCTGCGCTCGCAGGCACAGGCTGTCTATTCCAGCAACAATCTCGGCCATTTCGGGCTGAACCTGCGCCGCTACGCACATTTCACCTCGCCGATCCGGCGCTACGCGGATCTGATCGTCCACCGCGCCCTGATCACCGCGCAGAAGCTCGGCAAGGATGGCTTGCCGGCGGGCGTCACGGTCGGCGAACTCGACGTGATCGGCGAGCAGATTTCTGCCGCCGAGCGCCGCGCCATGGCGGCCGAGCGCGACACGATCGACCGGCTGATCGCCCATCACCTCGCCGATCGCGTCGGCGCGAGTTTCATGGGGCGGATTTCTGGGGTCACCCGCGCCGGCCTGTTCATCAAGCTCGCCGAGACCGGCGCGGACGGCTTCGTGCCGGCCTCGACGATCGGCGCCGATTTCTTCCGGCATGACGAGAAAAGCCATGCGCTGGTCGGCGACCGCACGGGCGAGACGTTCCGGCTCGGCGACGAGGTGGAGGTCAAGCTCGTCGAGGCCGCCCCGGTCGCGGGCGCGTTGCGCTTCGAGTTGCTGACCGATGGCCGCAAGGGAGCAGCGCATCGCGGCAGGAGAGGCGCGCCGTTTGGAAAGGCGAAACCCGGCACAGCCAAGTCCACAAAAGCGAAATCCGCACGGCCTGGCAAACGGATAGACACCGCGAGCGACGGAGCGCGTCATAGGAAAGGCCGCCGCGATCCTCGTTAGACGCTCTTGGTCCGGGTGGCTTCATTGCGTGGACTATTGCCGAAGGCTGGCAACCCCCTTTTGGGCTGCTGCTCTCGTGCTCGGAACCTGACGCTTCTTGCCCCCTCGCCAGGGGATGCCGCATTCCATCGCGAACCTTCGCGGATGCGCCTTGACATCGGGGCCGCTCGGTTGCTCTCGTGGCATTGGCCAGTGCAGCCAGCCGCTCGCACCGCATGGTTCGGTGAATGCACTTGAGACGATGAGACAGGTCTGACCCTTGAGGGCGGTCCCGTCGGCAATGCGAGCCCCGATACCAGCGACCGCCCGGTTCAAGGACCGGACAGATGCATACACCTCGTGACCCGAAGGCGATGGCGAAAAGCCTTCGTCAGGCGCTTGCCGAGCGCAAAATCGACATCTCCCATAGCGACAGCCTGGAATGCGTCGCGCGTCAGCTTGGTTGGCGCGATTGGAATACGCTGGCCGTTCAACTCGAGCGGCCGACACTCCGCCTGCCCGAGGACTGGACCATCGGTGGCACGCGCATCCAAGATTACGACATGGGTTTGGACCCCGCGACTGGCTGTGCGCTGATCCGCTATCGAGATGTTCTCGGAAGCCCAGCTCCCGATACGCCGACTGGCGGGTTCGGAACGCTGATGCAGAACTTCCTGGCGGAGGACTATCTCGGCAAGCGGCTTCGACTCACGGTTCAGCTGAAGGCACAGGAGGTGACGGGAATCGCCTCACTGTGGATGCGCGTCGATGCAGAACGCGGGCGCACCCTCGCCTTCGACAACATGGAAGGGCGCGGGAGCGGCGGCCCGCTGACCGGCACTGCCGGCTGGCAGGAAAGATCCATCGTAATGGATGTGCCGGCAGCCGCGCGGTCGATCCACTTCGGATTCTTTCTGCGCGGCGGAGGCAGCGTCTGGGCGCGCCGCTTTCTTTTCTCGGAAGTAGACGCTTCGATCCAGACGACGGATTCCGCCTTTCCGAGACGGACCGCTCCGGCCAACCTCGATTTCGCGGCCGTCGCATAGGCGCAATTCTGGCTCTGGCGATCGCCCGGGCTCGAGGCGTATTTGTCACAATAGCCTTCGGCCCTCGCAAACTGGTACCGAGTGTTGGATTTTTGACGAAGAGGCGCCGAGATCCCATTGCCATGCGAAGGGCGCGGCGCCGCCGCCGATGGGAGCCGAGCCACCTCCGATGCCACGGTGAATATGACGCAACCCGCCACACCGCTTCCCCACCGCACAGGCTGGATAGCCGCAATGGCGCGCGGCTTTCGCGATCGATGCCCGCATTGCGGCCAGGGCAAGATGTTCGGGCGCTTTCTCAAGGTTCGGCCGGTCTGCGATCATTGCGGGCTCGCGCTCGATGGTCATCGGGCCGACGACCTTCCGCCCTACGTGACGATCTTTCTCGTGGGGCACATCGTCGGCTACCTGATCCTCGAAATCGAAATGGGCTATGAGCTGCCGCTCTGGGTCTCCGTGACGGTCTGGCCGCTGCTGACGATCGCACTCGCTTTCGCTCTGCTGCAGCCGATCAAAGGCGCCGTCGTCGGGCTGCAATATGCCTTCGCCATGCACGGGTTCGAGAGGCTTCCGGGCAAGGCCGATCCTTCGGACGCGGGCGCTTCGGGTGAAAGGACGGGTTCGGCAGGTGATGGATCGAACGATGCCGGCAGTCCCGTCCCACGGCTCGGGCGCCTCTGAGTCTCGCAGCCGACAGAACAAGGGCCTGACGCCGCGACCCGCCGCGACCCTGATCCTGATCGACCGCAGCCGGCGTGGGCTCAAGGTGCTGATGGGCCGGCGCCATGCCGGGCTCGCCTTCATGGGCGGAAAATTCGTGTTTCCGGGTGGCCGGATCGAGCCAGCGGACCGTCGGATGCCGGTCGCCGGTGCGTTGTCCCAGAGGACGGATTCAGCCCTGGCGAGCCGCCTCTCTCGGCCAAGCAGCGCGCTCGGCCGCGCGCTGGCGCTCGCCGCGATCCGGGAAACCTACGAGGAGACCGGCTTGCTCGTCGGCACCCGCGATTACGGACCGCCGGAGACGGTGCCGGAGGAAAGCGCCTGGGCTGCCTTTCGTGATGAAGGCGTCATGCCCGATCTTGAGGCGCTCTGCCTCGTTGCGCGCGCCATTACGCCGCCGCAGCGTCCGCGCCGGTTCGATACGCGCTTCTTCGTGGTCGATCGCAAGCAGGTCGCGGCAGAGCGCGCAGGCATCGTCGGACCGGATGCGGAACTGACAGAGATCGCATGGGTCGGGCTCGACGCGGCGCGCAAGCTCGACCTGCCGCGCATCACCCGCCTGGTGCTCGACGATCTCGAACAGGCGGTCGAGGCCAATTTCGCGGAGCACCGGCCGATCCCGTTCTATTTCGAACGCTATGGCAAGCCTTTACGCGAGTTTCTTTGAGTAATCTCTGATCGACGCGCGCGCGTCAGCGCTCCTGAGACAGCGCGACCAATCCCTCTCGATAGGTCGGGTAGGCGAGCGTGACCCCGAGTTCCTCGCGGATCAGGCGGTTCCGCACGCGCTTGTTCTCGGAATAGAAGCTGCGCGCCATCGGCGGCAGGTCCGCCGCTTCGAAATCGACAGCCGGCGGCAGGGGCAATCCGGTCAGCGTCGCTGCATATTCCGTCACGGTCTGGGGCGGGGCCGGCGCGTCGTCGGTGACGTTGTAGATCGCCCCGGCCCGGGGACGATCGATCGAGGCGGCGAGCACCGTGGCGATGTCGTCGACATGGATCCGGTTGAAAACCTGGCCGGGCTTGACGATCCGCTGAGCCTTGCCGCGGCGCAGTTTGGTGATCGGATTGCGGCCGGGACCGTAGATTCCCGAGAGGCGGAAGATCTGCACGCTCTTGCCCGTATCCTTGCCGAGGGTGAGCCAATCCTCCTCGACGGTCTGGCGCAGCTTCGAGCGTTCGCTCAATGGAGCGGCCGGCGTGGTTTCGTCGATCCAGGCTCCCTTCTGGTCGCCGTAGACGCCGATCGTCGAGAGATAGCCGATCCAGCGAATGCGGCTCTCGGCGATGGCGCTTCGGTAGCGGGCGAGCACGGTGTCGCCATTGTCGTCCGGTGGCGCGGAGACGAGGAGGATATCGGTATCAGCGAGATCGGCGGCGATGCGCGGATCGTCAGCGTCTGGTCCGAAGACACGCATCTCGATGTCGGTCTGAGCTGCGATTGCTCCGGCCTTGGCGACATCCGTCACGCTCGCGCGAATCGTCTCAAAGCGGTCTCGCTCGCGTTCGACGAAATGGCGCGCGGAATAGCCGATACCGAAGACGAAGAGATTCATGCGTTCCGCTCCCCCAGATGAGACGGCTCGCTTAGCGCCCGAGCATCCTTCGCCGCAAGGCGAACCTCGGCGACGGCCTTCCATTCCTGGCCGACCTCGTCATCGCTTTCGCTCGGTCGATGATCGTCGGCCAGAACGCGCAAGCGATCCTCTCCGAGAAGCTCCCCGCAAGCCCAGACGGCGGCGCCGCGCACGAGCGGCGACGGGTCGGTCAATGCCGCGACGGCCGTTCTGCCGAGGGAGGTGTCCCGCGAATTCCCGATCGCGATCAGCACGTTGCGCAGGAAGCGGTCGCGGCCTGTGCGCTTGATCGGCGTGCCGGCAAAGCGCGCCCGGAACGCGGCATCGTCCAGGCTTGCGAGGTCCGCGAGTGCCGGAGCAGCGAGATCCGCGCGCGCGGACATCCTGGCTTCGCGCGCTCCTCTGGCGAACTTGTTCCAGGGGCAGACGGCAAGGCAATCGTCGCAGCCGAAGACACGGTTGCCGATCGCCTTTCGGAACTCGTGTGGGATCGGCCCCTCGTGCTCGATGGTGAGGTAGGCGATGCAGCGCCGGGCGTCGAGCTGGTAGGGCGCGGGGAAGGCGCCGGTCGGGCAGATGTCGAGGCAGCGCCGGCAGGACCCGCAATGATCCCGCTCGGGCGCGTCTGGCTCGAGATCTGCGCTGGTGTAGATCGCGCCGAGCAGCAGCCAGTTGCCGTGCTCGCGCGAGACCAGGACGGTGTGCTTGCCCTGCCAGCCGAGCCCCGCTGCCTGCGCGAGTGGTTTCTCCATGACCGGCGCGGTATCGACGAAGACCTTGACGGCGCAGGCCCCCTTCGCTGCGAGGTAGCCGCCGAGTTCCTTCAGCTTGCCCTTGAGAACCTCGTGATAATCGCGCCTCTGCGCGTAGGTCGCGATCGCCGCACGATCCTTCTGCGAAAGGAGCGCGAGCGGGTCGTGCTCGGGGCCGGCATTCATGCCGAGGACCACGATGCTGCGTACTTCGGGCCAGAGCGTCGCGGGCATCGCGCGCTGGTCGGCCCGCTCCGCCATCCAGCTCATGCCGCCATGGCGACCGGCATCGAGCCAGTCCTTCAGCCGCTCCGGAAGGCCCGATATGCTGTCGGGCTTCGTGACCGCGAAGACATCGAATCCGAGCTTTCTTGCGCGCTCCTCGACCAGCGACCGCAGCGCGGCGCCGGCATGAGCAGGCGTTCGCGCCTTCAGAAATCCAGATCCGCGTAATGCGCGGCCGGCCCCATGCCCGGCACCCGATCCGAGAGGATCGCGCGGAAGGACGGACGCGACTTCATGCGCGCGTACCAGTCCTTTGCCATCTCGTCCTCTTCCCATGGCACGTCGCCGAGATAATCCACGCAGGACAGATGCGCCGCAGCGGCCAGATCCGCATAGGTCAGTTCGCTGCCGGCCAGCCAGCGGCGATGGCCGATCAGATAGCCGATATATTTCAGATGGTAGCGGACATTCGTGCGACCGGCACGGATCGCGCCCATGTCGGGCGGCCCGCCGCCATCGTCGCTCCTCATGAAGCGTTTGTAGATTTTCTCCGTGACGAGATACTCGGTCACCTCGGCATCGAACTTCACCAGGAACCAGTGCAGCAGACGCCGGACTTCGACACGCGCAGCCGTCGTGTCGGGCAGAAGCCTGCGCCCGCTCAGGCCGAGGCCTCGGGTTTCGTCGAGATATTCCGAGATGATCGCCGCGCCGGGGACGGCAAGGCCCGATTGTTCGACGAGGACCGGCGTCGTCCCGGCAGGATTGAGCTGCAGGAAGGCCTCGCGCCGCTCCCAGGGGCGTTCCTCCACGAGCTCGGGCTCCATGCCCATCTCGGCGAGCGCGAGACGGATGAAGCGCGAATTCGGACAGAAGGGAGAGTGGTGAAGCGTCGCCATTCAGGCCGTAGGTCGGACGGGTGAGACCGGTGCCGAGCATACCGATCACGCGGCGCGGGACGGACGGCACACCAGGATTATTGCTCGATCGTTGCCGCCTCATTAACACGCTGGCACTGTGACGGTAACCGCCTGTCAACCAGCCTGCGCGAAGGCTGCGGATGAATGGCGCGGGGCAGGCGTATCGCCGCCGCGGGGTTCCGGCACATTGCGCGAAGGATTGAGCGGCCATGTTCGGGCGGATTGAGGAGCGCGCGCGCTAATGGACCTCTGGAATATCCTCAAGGCACTCGTCCTTGCCGTGATCGAGGGCGCGACCGAGTTCATCCCGGTCTCCTCCACCGGCCATCAGCTGCTGATCGGCCATTTCATCGGCTTCGAGTCGCCAAACCACACCTTCGAAGTGCTGATTCAGCTCGGCGCGATCCTGGCGATCCTCTACGCCTATTCGGGCAAGCTGATCGGGATCGCGACAGCAGTTCCGACCGACCCGAAGGCACGGCGTTTCGTGCTCGCAGTGCTCGTCGCCTTCCTGCCCGCCGCGATAATCGGCGGGCTTTTCTCGAAAGATATCAAATACTACCTGTTCAATCCGTGGATCGTCTGCGCAACGCTTGTTGCCGGCGGCCTCGTGCTGCTCGTCATCGACGACATGTTCTCGGACAAGTACGAGGCCGGCGCGAAGCGTGTCGCGGACGGGCACATGGCGGAGGATGCCGCGCAGAAGAGTGACGTCTACGATTTCAGCCTGCCGATGGCCCTGAAGATCGGCGTCTTCCAGTGCCTGGCGATGATTCCGGGCGTGTCGCGCTCCGGCGCGACCATCGTCGGGGCACTGCTGATGGGTGCCAGCAAGCGGGCCGCGACAGAATTCTCGTTCTATCTCGCCATGCCGACCATGGCCGGCGCCTTCGCCAAGGATCTCTTCGACAATCGCAACAACCTCTCGATGAACGACGCGATCCTGATCGTGATCGGCTTCATCGCGGCTTTCCTGTCTGCGCTGTTCGTCGTGCGCCGGGTGCTCGACTACGTTTCCGGCCACGGGTTCGGCCTGTTCGCCTGGTGGCGGATCATCGTCGGCTCGCTCGGTTTCGCCGGCCTGATCCTGTTCGGGTGAAGGGGCCGCCAATCGCGGTTGGTTCATGGTTTCGTGGCCCGAATGCCGATTGCTCCCCAAGCACAGACCGTGCGGGAACCTGCAGCCGCGACGCTGACCGCGCAGAAGGTTCCGCAAGAGCGGCCGCTGGTCCTGGGAGAAGAAGCTGCTTCGGCCCAAAGACCTAAGGGGTGAAAGCGTTGGCTTGCCAACGCGAACTTGCTTAGAAGGCCTTGAATCTGTGCGTGCCGGGGCTCGACAACGATGGACAATCGACCGCTTGCCGAACTTTTCGAACCGGCCAGCGAAGGTGGCTGGCGCGAGGCCGTCGGCAAGGCCCTGAAGGGCGCGGATTTCGAGAAGCGCTTGGTCTCGAAATCCGCCGATGGCCTGCGCATCGATCCGCTTTATGCGGCTGCCGAACCGAAGGCCCAGCCGGTCCGGGCTCCTGGCCCTTGGCGCCTATCTCAGCGGGTCGATCATCCGGCTGCCGCGAAGGCTGCGGCACAGGCTCTAACCGACCTCGAAGGAGGTGCCGATTCGCTGACGCTCGTCGGCAGTGGAGCGCCGGCATCGCGGGGATTTGGCCTGTCGATCGACAGCGTCGAGACGCTCGACGCCGTGCTGAAGAGGGTCATGCTTCCCCTGATCGCGCTGCGGCTGGATGCGGGCGACAAGGGCTTCGAGATTGCAAATCATCTCAAGGCTCTGGCTGAGCGTCGTGGCGACGATCCGGCGGGACTCGACATCGATCTCGGTCTCGATCCGATCGGTTTGCTTGCCGCCACCGGCCGGCCCGTTCCGGATTGGGAAAAGCGGATCGCCGATGCCGTCACGGCCTTTGCCGGCTATCGCGGCCGTATGCTTCTGCCCGATGGGCGGCCCTATCACGAGGCCGGCGCCAGCGAAGCCCAGGAACTCGCTGCGGTCCTGTCGACGGCAGTTGCCTATCTGCGGGCTCTCGAGGCGCAAGGGATCGATCTCGAACGGGCGCGCAACTCCCTGTCGATCCTGCTCGTCGCCGATGCCGATGAATTCCTGACGATCGCGAAGTTCCGCGCGATCCGGCGGCTTTGGGCACGGATCGAAGGCGCTTGTGGTCTGGATCCGAAGCCCTTGCGCGTCCATGCGGAGACGGCATGGCGGATGATGAGCCAGCGCGATCCCTTCGTGAACCTCCTGCGCACCACGATGGCTTCGGCCTCGGCCGGGCTCGGCGGCGCGGATTCGGTGACCTCCCTGCCCTACACGCTCGCGCTAGGCCTGCCCGATGCCTTCGCACGGCGCGTGGCGCGCAACAGCCAGATCGTTCTCCTCGAGGAATCGAACCTCGCGAAAGTCTCCGACCCGGCGGCGGGTGCCGGAGGCTTCGAAACGCTGACGGATTCTCTGACGGACGAGGCTTGGTCGGCGTTCCAGGAGATCGAGCGCGAAGGCGGCATTCTCGCCAGCCTTGGCGATGGCAAGATCCAGGCTCGCATCGCGGCCCTGCGTGACGATCGCGCCAAGCGCATCGCGACCCGACGCGAGAAGCTGACCGGGGCCAGCGAATTCCCGTTCCTCGCGGAGAAGCCAGTGGCGGTGCTGGATGTGGCGCCGGCGGAGCCGATTGAGCGTGCGCAGGGAGCCCTGCCCTCGGTTCGGCTGACGGAGTCTTTCGAGAAGTTGCGCGACGCCTCCGATGCCTTCCTCGCGAAGAATGGCAAGCGGCCGAGCGTGTTCCTGGCTAATCTCGGGCCGATCGCGGTCCACAACGCGCGTTCGACCTTTGCGGCCAATGCCTTTGCCGCGGGTGGCATCGAGTCGATCGGCAATGACGGCTTCTCGGAGACGGACGCCCTCGTTCAGGCGATGAAGCAATCTGGCGCGAGCATCGCCTGCCTCTGCTCCTCCGACGAGATCTACGAGACGCAGGCCGCCAAGATGGCGCAGGCGCTCAAGGAAGCGGGCGTCGCGACCGTATATCTCGCCGGCAAGCCGGCGGATGCCGAGGCCTTGAAGCAGGCCGGCGTCGACGCCTTCCTTTTCGCCGGCTGCGACCTGCTGGCGCTGCTGACCGAGGCGCAGTCGCGCGCCCACGGGCAAATTGACGCCTGAACCTGCGGTGCGGCTTGCGAGTTTGTCGGTTGGTCGGTCGCGGCCACGCCTCGTTCCCGAGGGCGTGCGCGGCCTCACGAACGCGATCCGTCAAACGGCCTAACGTCGCGACTGCCGCGATCGCGCCGTCCGGCCGGGATCGCGGTCCAGAACAGTGCAGGGATAGATCATGAGATTTCCGATTTTCGCTGCAGCGCTGCTGGCTTTCACGATTGGTGGGTCCGGCATTGCTGATGCAGCGAGGCGCCATGTCGCCGTGCCGAACAAATTCGACGGCAACTGGAGCATCGAGGTCGTGACGATGGATGGCCCCTGCGAACGGGCCTATCGATATGGCGTCCAGGTCTATCGGGGCCAGGCGATCTATCCGGGCGGCGACGTCATGATCAACGGGCGCGTCTCCAGCGTCGGCGCGGTCAACGCCGTCATCGCGCGGGGAGACACCGCCGCCCGTGTCGTCGGGCGGCTCGGCACGGGCGGCACGGGTGCCGGCATTTGGCAAACTTTGGGCAGCAGTCCGTTCGCCTGCAGCGGCCGTTGGAACGCCATTCGCCGAGGCTGAGGCATTCGGACGCGGTCTGTCCATCAGCAGCACGGAATCGGGTCATCCGCGCCCGTGCTTAGTTCGGACGATGGCTATGGCTTCGAGCGGAACGGGAAGGTCTCGCCTCGCCTGCGACTGAACGGTGACATCGGCGGCACGTCATCGCTCAATCGCATTTTGCAAAGCACGCCGCCCTGTTCCCGGCACAATTCTGGGGAGATACTTGGCTGAGGTTTGCGCTGCTTCGAGGCCCCATACCGATGAAAGCGTTGCTGTTAGCTGGTCTCGTCATCATCACCGCCGGTGCCGCTGAGGCACGACCGGCTCCTCGGATCCCAGGCAAGCCGCATCCGATCATGGTCCCCTTAGAGGAGGCCGCGACGAATTGCTTCGCCGAGACCGTGCTCGCCAATCCCAAGGCGACCAGCCTCGCGAAAGCCGGCCGTTGGTACGAGGCCGCTGGCGTCATCGGCTTCCTGTGTCGCCCGGAAGTCGAACGGATGGCCCAGGGGCATGATCGTCTCTACGGGCCGGGAACGGGCGAGCGGTATTTCACAGGTGCCTATGCGCGTCATCTCGACAAGCAACTCGCCCTGAGGCTGCAGCCGCTTCTCGAGCCGAAGACCGTGGCGAGCGCCGACGGGCCGGACAAGACCGGTGGCATCGTCGATGCCGTCGCCACCCCCGTCGAAGTGACGCACTGACGACCCGTAACAGATCGTCGGGCCCGAACGCCTTCTACTGATTGAGCTTGGCGCGGTCGGCGGCAAGCGTCTCGGCGCGGGCGCGCTCGTCCTTACTCATGCCAGCCAGTGCCTGATCGAGCCAGGCATCCGATAATCCTTGCGCGGATGCAGCGAGATTCCAGGCTGCCGCCTCGACGAGATTCTTCTGGACGCCCCGTCCGACCACGTAGAGCCGGGCGACGCGGTTCTGGGCGATGGCATTGCCGCGCCCGGCCGCGTGCAGGAAGTAGCGCGCGGCGCGCTTCTCGTCCTTGGAAATGCCGGTGCCGTTGAACAGCAGGATCGCGAATTCGACTTCGCCGGCGAGATCGCCGTTATCGGCCGCCCTGCGAAACAGTTCCGCCGCCTTGGCAGGATCCTTCTCGACACCTCGCCCCTTGAGATAGAGGACGCCGAGATTGTGTTGGGCCGGTGCGATCTCGCCATCGACCGCCTTTCGCAGCACGGCGGCTGCATGCGTGAAATCCTCCTCCCGGCCACTCCCGATCAGGAGCAGTGCGAGATTGTAGGCGGCCGTCGGCTCCCCCCTCTCGGCGGCCTGCTCCAGCCAGTGCCGACCGCCTTTCACGTCCTTGGGGCCGCCGCGTCCGTCGAGCGCCATGAGGCCGAGCGAGGCCATGGCATGGGCATCGTTCTGCGCGGCCGCCAACCGGTACCATTCCAGCGCGCGCTTCGGATCCTGCTTGACGCCGAGTCCCTGGTTGTAGAGCTCGCCGAGCATCGTCATCGCGGCCGCGTCCTTCGGATCGGCATCGATCCGCTTGGTCGCCTCGCGGTAAGCCGTGACGTATCGCCCGCGTTGGTAGGCGCCGTAGGCGAGATCGACAATTCCCGGACGCTCCGGACGTGCGCCTTCGGCATTCGGGGTGTACGGCGTCGGCAGGTCGCGGCCGAGGCCCTTGCCATCCGTGCCGGGCCCCTTGGCAGGCTGCTGGGCCGGTGCTGCATTCGGCGGCGGGGGGGTCGGCGGCTGCTTTGGTGCTGCATCCGCGCGGATTACGGACGCTGTCAGCATGGCGAAACCGAAGGCCAGATTCGGTCGCTTCATCACGAGCGCCCCGCGGTTCGGATCAGGTCTTGGATTGTCGTCGGCGCTTGCGGGTCGTCGATCCATAGAGGGGCTTCCAGGCCGATGAACTCGGCCCCGGTCGCGATGAGATCCGCGACCTCCTCCATCCGGGTCGCAACGGCGATGCACGGAGTCTCGAAGATTGGCGCCCACCAGGCCGCGCGTTCGCGAACCCGATCCGCTGGCGGAGCCGCACCATCGGGGTAAAGGCCGCCGAACATCACGTAATCGACCTGAGCTTCGCCAGCCGTCATGGCGTCATGCTTGGAATCGCCGAGTCCGCCGCAGCCGAGAATGCGGCCATCGCGCAATTGCCCCCGCAAGGCGCGCAGGCGTGCCTCGCCTGCGCCGTCGACATGCACGCCATCGGCGCCGGCCCGAACCGCGACACTGACGAGGTCTCCCGGATGATCCGGACAGCAGACCATCACCGCCGCGCCGTTCTGCTGCGCCGCCGGCGCGATCCGCTTCACCCGATTGACGAGGGCGCGGTCATCCGCCGCTGCCACGCGCAGAACGAGCGCAGCGACGTCGACCGCTCCACACACGGCACCGATCGCCTGAGCGATCGCGTCCGCATTGGCATCGTCGATGCCGAAAGGCGTCAGCAGCGCGAGACGGGGAGCATCCGGTTGCATGGGATTGCCGGGGCGGTCGCTTAGGCCGCGATGAACATGAGCGAATGCTACTTCAGCTTCCGATCTTCGGATCGAGCGAACCGTCTGCGTAGCGCTTGGCCATCTGCGCCACGGAGATCGGCCGGATTTTGTGGCCTTGCCCTGCCGTGTTGAACTCCTCGAAGCGCTGCTTACACAGCTTCGTCATCGCATCCATCGCTGGCTTGAGATACTTGCGCGGATCGAATTCGGATGGGTTCTCGGTCAGGATCTTCCGGATCTGGCCGGTCATGGCCATGCGGTTGTCCGTGTCGATGTTGATCTTGCGCACGCCGTGCTTGATGCCGCGCTGGATCTCCTCGACCGGCACACCCCAGGTCGGCTTCATCTCGCCGCCGTACTTGTTGATGATGTCCTGGAGGTCCTGCGGCACCGAGGACGAGCCGTGCATGACGAGATGTGTCGTCGGCAGGCGGCGATGAATCTCCTCGATCACGTTCATGGCGAGGACCTCGCCATCGGGCTTTCGCGTGAACTTGTAGGCGCCGTGGCTGGTGCCCATGGCGACGGCGAGCGCGTCGACCTTGGTCGCGCTCACGAACTTCACCGCCTCTTCGGGATCGGTCAGCAGTTGGTCGTGGGAGAGTTCGCCCTCGGCACCATGGCCGTCCTCGGCCTCGCCCGTGCCGCTCTCCAGAGAACCGAGCACGCCGAGTTCACCCTCGACCGAGACGCCGGCCCAATGCGCCATCCTGGTGACGTTGCCGGTGATGGTGACGTTGTAGTCGTAATCAGCTGGGGTCTTGCCATCAGCCTTGAGCGAGCCGTCCATCATCACAGAGGTGAAGCCGTACTGGATCGCGGTGGCGCAGGTGGCCTCGTTGTTACCGTGGTCGAGATGCATGCAGACCGGGATGTGCGGATAGATCTCGACGAGGCCATCGATGAGCTTGGCCAGCACGACGTCGTTCGCATAGGCGCGGGCGCCCTTGCTCGCCTGCAGGATCACCGGCGACTCGGTCGCATCGGCGGCGGCCATAATGGCGAGCCCCTGCTCCATGTTGTTGAGGTTGAAGGCTGGCACGCCGTAATCGTTCTCGGCCGCGTGATCGAGGAGCTGCCTGAGGGTGATGCGTGCCATGTCTGTCCTTCCCCAATCCTGCGCGATCCGCGCCGCTCGGCTGATCCCATAAAATCACCTCATCCTGAGGTGTCATAGCGAAGCGGAGACCTCGAAGGACCTCCAGATGTCGCGCGATCTCTGGAGCCATCCTTCGAAGCCCGCTTGGGCGGGCTCCTCAAGATGAGGTCGCGAGACGTAGGACGCGACTCAACCCTTCGCCCGCAACGCCTCCACGCCCGGCAATTCCTTGCCCTCGAGCCATTCGAGGAAGGCGCCGCCCGCAGTCGAGACGTAGGTGAACTCGTCGGCAACGCCCGCATGGTTGAGCGCGGCCACGGTATCGCCGCCGCCGGCGACAGAGACGAGCTTGCCAGCCTTGGTGCGCTCGGCAGCGTGGCGTGCCGCGGCAACGGTCGCGGCATCGAACGGAGTCAGTTCGAAAGCGCCGAGCGGGCCGTTCCAGACGAGCGTCGCGGCCTCGTCGATCGCCGCATTCACCGTCTTCACCGAGGCGGGACCTGCATCGAGGATCATGGAATCGCCGGGCACGGCATCGACGCTCAAGGTCTCGTTCGGCGCATTCGCCTTGAATTCCCTCGCCACGACCGCATCGGTCGGGAGGATGATCCGGCAATTCGCCGCCTTCGCCGCATCGACAATGCGCAAAGCCGTGTCCGCCAGATCCTTCTCGCACAGCGACTTGCCGACATCCTTGCCCTGCGCGTGCAGGAAGGTGTTGGCCATGCCGCCGCCGATCACCAGCATGTCGACCTTTTTCACGAGGTTCTGCAGGAGGTCGATCTTCGTCGAGACTTTTGCGCCCCCGACGATGGCGATGACCGGATGGGCCGGAGCTTCCAGGCCCTTGGTCAGCGCATCGAGTTCGGCCTGCATGCCGCGACCCGCATAGGCCGGAAGCAGATGAGCCAGACCTTCCGTCGAGGCATGCGCCCGGTGCGCGGCCGAAAAGGCCTCGTTGACATAGATGTCGCCGTTCGCGGCTAGCGCCTCGGCGAAATCGGGATCGTTCTTCTCTTCACCCGCATGGTAGCGGGTGTTTTCGAGAAGCAGCACGTCGCCGTCTCTCATCGCGTCGACCGCGGATTTTGCTGCCTCGCCGATGCAATCAGTCGCGAAGGCTACAGGCGCTCCCAGTGCCGCGGCGACGGCACCGACCACCGGCTCCAGCGATTCTTTGGGATCGCGCTTGCCCTTGGGGCGCCCGAAATGCGCCAGCAGGATCACCCTGCCTCCTTTGCCCGAAATCTCGCGGATCGTCGGCAGGACGCGTTCGATGCGGGTCGCATCGGTGACGCGACCACCTTCCATGGGCACGTTCAGGTCGACGCGTACGAGAACGCGCTTGCCCTCGAGAGACCCGACATCGTCGAGGGTACGAAAACCCGCCATTACGCCCGTCCTTACTCCATCAAGGCTAGCTCGCAGGCGCCGCCGGTGCGGCACGCTGCGGCAGCAGGCTGTCGAGTGGCAGCCGTTGTATCGCCACCATCAGGATCACGGTGAGGACCGAGGTGATGATGGCAGTCAGGATCAGAGCGCCCGTGCCCGGAATACCGCGGACCCGGTCGCTGATGCCCCGCACCTCCGTGCGCAACGCCGCGAGGTCGGATTGGCGGGCCGCCTCGCCCATCCGGTTCGTAGCGCCCTCGACGTGATCCTCGACGCGTGTCAGCAGAGCTTCAGCACGCGCATGCTTGTCCTCGATCCGCGAGCACTTGTCCTCGATCCGCGCGAGTTGATCGCTGATCGGCGCGGCGACCGGCTGAGGTGAGGCCGGCTTGATCATCGATGGCGTCTCCAGGACGGCCTTGCCGGCCGTTTCCGCTTCCGCATCCGGCATTGCAGCGGGAGCGGGAGCTCCCGGAATGAAGCCTTGTCCGATCGTTCTGTTCGGCGTGTCGGCAGTCATTGCGGATCACTCCGGCTCGAGCAATGGGCGCCAAATCCACTTAACCGCATCAACCCGAAAAGCGGTTCCTGCTTTTCGGGTCGACGCTTTAGCTATCGAACGAAGCTGCCGTCAGAGCAGCTTGCCGATCGCCACGGCCGTATCGGCCATGCGGTTCGAGAAGCCCCATTCGTTGTCGTACCAGGCCAGAATCCGCACGAACGTCCCGTCCATGACCTTGGTCTGGTCGAGATGGAAGGTCGAGGAATGGGGATCGTGGTTGAAGTCGATCGAGACGTTGGGACGGTCGGTCACGCCGAGCACGCCCTTGAGCCGGCCATTCGCCGCCTCCTTAATCGCCGAGTTGATTTCCTCGACCGACGTGCCGCGCTTGGCGGTGAAGACGAGGTCGACGGCCGAGACGTTCGGGGTCGGAACGCGGATGGAGACGCCGTCGAGCTTGCCCTTCAGCTCGGGCAGGACGAGCCCGACGGCCTTGGCCGCGCCAGTCGAGGTCGGGATCATCGACAGCGCGGCGGCCCGGGCGCGATACAGGTCCTTGTGTATCTGGTCGAGCGAGGGCTGGTCGTTTGTGTAGGAATGGATCGTCGTCATGAAGCCGCGCTCGATCCCGATCGCGTCGTTCAGAACCTTGGCGACGGGGGCGAGGCAGTTCGTGGTGCAGGATGCGTTCGAGACGACGAGGTGATCGGCGCTCAGCGCATGGTGATTGACGCCATAGACAACAGTCAGGTCGGCACCGTCCGCTGGGGCGGAGACCAGCACGCGCTTGGCGCCGGCTTCGAGATGGGCCTTCGCCTTGTCCTTCGAGGTGAAGATGCCGGTACATTCGAGCGCGATGTCGACGCCGAGATCGCGATGCGGCAGCTCGGCCGGGTTCCGGACGGCCGTGACCTTGATCCGGTTGCCATCGATGACGAGCGAATCGCCGTCGATCCCGACCTCGCCCGGATAGCGGCCATGCACGGAATCGTAGCGGAGTAGGTGGGCGTTGGTCTCGACCGGACCGAGATCGTTGATGGCGACGACCTCGATATCCTTGCGGCCGGCCTCATGGATCGCACGCAGAACGTTGCGACCGATGCGTCCGAACCCGTTGATGGCAACCTTCACCGACACAGCGTGACTCCTTCGCGATGCGTGGCGCTCGGGCGCCCGTCATTCAAATGGTGGTATGCAGCGTGCAATGCGCTCGGCCCGCTCCAATACCAGCCTTATTGAACCTGTGATGAACCAAACCCAGCAATAAGAAGAATTATGCCACTCTCGCGCCCGTATGCATTCGATTGCCGGACGACACGAGCGCTCAGACGATGTGTGCCCTCAACCGAGAGGTGACACGGGCGAGAATTCCAGAGAACCTTGGCAACGCCGCTCATGCGTTCCCAAGGCCGCGGCTCTCTAACATGGCGTCCTACACTGTCAAAGCTTCGGGGCCGATCATAACGCCTCGCGAATCACGTCCGGAGACCGCAAAATCGACGGAACCAGGGATGTCCGGATGCCGGTGATCGAGGAAGCATATCAACATTTGGAAGCGGCGTTGGCGCGCCTCGAAACGGTCGTGGCGCGGCGCATCGAAACCGACGCCGCCAGGAGCGACCGCGAGACGGAACTCGCCTTGATGGACGAGGACCGCGCCCGGCTCGCGGCGGAACTCGATCGTGCCAGCGCACGGCTGACGCAGATGAACGCCGTGACCGGCGATGTCGAGCACCGGCTTGGGCGTGCGATCGAGGCGGTCGAGTCCGTCGTCGCGCAGCGAAACGGGCCTGCCCGCTCCAACGGCTGAAACCGGTGCGTGCATTCCGATCGCCGCCGGGGACTCCCACAAAGCTGCGCTTTCATGCGAGGATTCACCCGAGCGTAGCCGAAATCCGCATCGAAAAGCTGTCGATCGGATTTTGCACGAGACGTCCCCGACCGATCCTGGAGCGGAGTGCTGGATGCCGCATGTCAACGTCACTATCGCCGGCAAGACCTATCGTATGGCCTGCGGCGAGGGTGAGGAGGATCACCTCGTTTCCATCGCTGCGGCTTTCGACACGCGCGTCGGCGAGATGCGGAAGGGCTTCGGCGAGATCGGCGACATGCGCCTGCACGTCATGGCGGCTCTGACCGCCTTCGACGAACTGGACGAGCTGAAGCGGAAATTCGCGAGGTTGGAGGCCGAGACGGCGGAGCTGCGCGCTGCCGCGATCACCGGGGACAAGAGGCGCGCCGCGGAAATCGAGCAGACGACGCAGCGGATCGACCGTCTCACCAAGGCTCTGTCCGGGACCTTGTCCAAATAATCTTGTCCAAGTGCAGCCGGATCTCGATGGCGCGGCCCCCTGGCGCACATGCAGGAGAGGGTCTACATCAGGCAGGCGGGGCTGCAGAGTTCGTCAGGAGTACTATCCCCGGGGCCTTATCGACTCCCCAGGGAGCTGTCACTGGCCTCGTCCGTGGACTTGGCCAACACGGCGCCCACCTACTTTGTAGGTTTCCCGGGATCGATCCTCCAACGGCTCACGTGGCTCCGCACTCCTCTCCCATCCGATCGCTCAAGAAGCAGCTTCGCAACGAGGCCCTCGGCCGCCGCGCGGCCATGACGCTCGACGCGCGCTTCGAAGGGTCGCAGCGCGCTTCGGAGATCGTCGCCGGCATTCCCGGCCTGTCCGATCATGAGATCGTCAGCGCCTATTGGCCGATCCGCAGCGAGATCGATCCCCGCCCCCTGATCGAATTGCTTTTCGCGCGAGGCCAGCGCGTCGTCCTGCCGAAGGTGACGCCGGATGGCCTTGTCTTTCGCGAATGGCACGAGGGCGAGGAACTCGTGGCGGGCGGCTTGGGGCTCAGCGAGCCGCGCGACGACCTTCCGCCGCTCGATCCGACGGCGATGATCGTGCCGCTCGCCGCCTTCGACCGGCGCGGCCATCGCATCGGCTATGGCGCCGGCTATTACGACCGCGCGATCGATCGACTGAGCCGCAGCAACCCTCCCCTGACGATCGGATTCGCTTTCGAGACGCAGGAGATCGCGGAGGTGCCGGCAGAGCCGCACGATTGCCCGCTCGACCACATCGTGACCGAAGCGGGGCCGGTCCTACTCGTCAGAAGCTGATACCGAACCATGCGTCTCTTGTTTCTCGGCGACGTCGTCGGACGTCCTGGCCGCAACGTGGTGACCGACCGGCTGCCGGCCCTGCGCGAGCGCTGGCGCCTCGATTGCGTCGTCGTGAACGGGGAGAACGCAGCCGGTGGCTTCGGCATTACCGAGGCCATCTGTGACGATCTGCTCCAGGCAGGTGCGGATGTCGTCACGCTCGGCAACCACTCCTTCGATCAGCGCGAGGCTCTCGTCTTCATCGAGCGGCAGCCGAGGCTGGTCAGGCCCGCGAATTATCCGCCGGGAACGCCGGGCCGCGGCGCGACCGTCGTCGAGACGCGAAAGGGCGCGCGCGTCCTCGTCGTCAACGCGATGGGCCGGCTCTACATCGATCCGCTCGACGATCCTTTCGCGGCGGTCGACCGCGAACTCGCCGCCTGCCCCTTACGCGAGGCGGCCGATGCCGTGATCATCGATTTCCATGCCGAGGCCTCGAGCGAGAAAGAGGCGATCGGCTGGCATTGCGACGGGCGGGCGAGCCTCGTCGTCGGCACACATACGCATGTGCCGACAGCCGATCACCGCATCCTGACCGGGGGCACTGCCTACCTGACCGATGCGGGCATGTGCGGCGATTACGATTCCATCCTCGGCATGCAGAAGGAGGAGCCGATCCGCCGGTTCCTCTACAAGACGCCCGGTTCCCGGCTCGAACCGGCGCAGGGGCAAGGAACTCTCAGCGGGATCGCTGTCGAGACCGACGATGCCACGGGACTGGCAAAGGCCGTGTATGCCTTGCGCCTCGGTCCACATCTCGAAGAGACCTGGCCCCGCGCCTGGGATTGACGGACCCGATCGGACTGCTGAAAACGACAGCGGCATGATCGCGGTTGAGGCACTCGGCAGAGTGCGGCCGCATGGCGCGAGGGGTTCCTGACCTCCAAGCGGCCCGACCCGAAACGAGTTTGGACCCGATGGCGGCCCGACCCGCGTCTCTCCCCCTGAGCAAGCCCGGCATCTACCTGGTTCGGATGCTGGTTTTTCTTGTTCTGGTCGGCTTTCTCGCCTTCGTTCTGTTCAAGCAGATCACCCCGGCGTTCCTCGCCAATCCGGGCCTCAACGGCCTGATTCTCGGCGTCCTGCTCATCGCAGCGCTGCTAGCCTTCGGGCAGGTCTGGCGTCTCTACAAGGAAGTCGCCTTCGTCAACGCCGTCGCGACCGGTGAACCCAAGCCCAAGGCCGGCCCCGCCTTGCTCGGTCCGCTCGTTCCGGCAATCGAAGGGCGACGGGATGGTACGACGCTCTCGGGCACCCGCGCCCATCTCGAAACCACTGCCGCGCGCCTCGATGAAGGCCGCGATATCCTTCGCTACATCGCCGGCATCCTGATCCTGCTCGGCCTGCTCGGCACATTCTGGGGCCTGATCGACACGCTCTCGGCCGTTGGCAAGGTCATCAGCTCGATGCGCTCCGGCGGCGGCGATGCCGCTGTAATGTTCGACGAATTGAAGACGGGGCTCGCGGTGCCGCTCGGCGGCATCGGCCTCGCCTTCTCCGCCTCGCTGTTCGGTCTGGCTTCGTCGCTGATCGTCGGCTTTCTCGATCTTCAGGCCGGCCAGGCTCATGCCCGTTTCCACAACGAGCTCGAAGACTGGCTGGTCTCCGGCGAGGAGCAGGCCCTGACCGTGAAGACCGCGCTCTCACCAGCACCCGCACCGACCTATGAACCTCTGGCCGCGCGCGAATTGCAGGAGGCGGTCGACCGCCTGACAAAGGTGGTCTCCGAAGGCACGGGCGGACGCGCCGCCACCCAAGCGATGACCAACCTCGCGGAGGGCATCCAGGGACTCGTCCAGCACATGCGGGCCGAGCAGCAGATGATCCGTGACTGGGTGGAAGCGCAGGCGACCCGCGAGAAGGAGCTGAAGCAGGTGCTCGACCGGCTGAGCCGCGAGCGTGTGCCGTAATGGCCTCAGCGCGCGGCCGCTCACCGCGGAGCCTGAATGTCTGGCCCGGCTATGTCGATGCTCTGGCGACCCTGCTGCTCGCGGTCGTCTTCCTGCTGACGATCTTCGTCGTCGGCCAGTTCTTCCTGTCGCAGGAACTGACGGGCCGCGACGAGGTTCTCACCCGCCTGAACCGTCAGATCGCCGATCTGACCGATCTTCTCGCGCTTGAGCGCTCGAACCGGCGTGCGCAGGAGGAGACGCTCGCCGGGCTGCGCAGCAATCTCGATCGCGCCGAATCCGACAGGGACCGTCTGCAGGTCCTCGCCGATGCGGCGCAGGCCGCACAGGGCAAGTCGATCGACGTCGACAAGGCGCTCGAGGCGGAGCGCGGTGCCACGACGCGCGCGCAGAATCAGATCGACGTCCTCAACGAGCAGATCAAGGCAATGAGGCGCCAGCTCGCGGCCCTCGAGGATGCGCTGGCAGCCTCGGAAAAGCGCGACCGTGACAGCCAGGCCCGGATCGCCGATCTCGGCAGCCGGCTCAATGTCGCGCTGGCGCAGCGCGTCCAGGAGCTCGCGCGCTACCGGTCCGACTTCTTCGGGCGCCTTCGCCAGATCATCGGCAACCGTTCGGACATCCGCATCGTCGGCGACCGTTTCGTGCTGCAATCCGAAGTGCTGTTCCCGGCCGGCTCCGCTACGCTGAAGCCGGAGGCTGCGCCGGAGATCGACCGCATCGCCGCGGCGATCCTCGACATCGCCAAGGACATCCCGTCCGACATCCCTTGGGTTCTGCGGGTCGATGGCCACACCGACGCCCGGCCGATCCAGTCGGCGCAGTTCCCCTCGAATTGGGCGCTCTCGGCCGCGCGTGCCATCGCCGTCGTTCAGTACCTGCGCGGAAAAGGCATTCCTCCGCAGCGTCTTCTGGCCGGTGCCTTCGGCGAGTTCCAGCCGATCGATACCGGCACCACGGAGGAAGCCTATGCCAGGAACAGGCGGATCGAGATGAAGCTGACCGAGCGGTGATGCGCATGGCCAATGTGGTGCGCCTGCGCGCAAAACCGAACCGGCGTCGGCCCGCGCATTCCGCGCTTTCGAGAATGGTACTTGCCACCGTCCTCCTGACGCCGCCGGGCACCCAGCTCCACGCCCAAGAGAGCGTCCAGCAGATCATCGAGATGCGTGCCGAATGCCTGACCAGCGAGGGCGGCGACATGCCGGTCGGCGGCAGCCTCCCGCCGGGTCCGCCCAACGAGCAATGCAAGGGCGATTACATCGACGGCAAGCATTGCGGAAAGCTCGACGGAGCGGCCGAGAAGGCCTGTCTTGCCAAGGACATCGTGATCTGGGACGGCGTGCTCGATCGTCTCGTGAAGCTCTCGAAGGGATCGGCCAAGCGCGAGGCGCCCATTCGGAACGCGATCGCGGCGTTCCGAAAGTACCGCGATACGTCCTGCGCGACCTTTGCGGCGATCGCGATCAACACGCCCGCGCCGAACATGGTCGCGACCTGCCGCGTGACCGAAACCTCGCGGTTCGCGCAGGCTCTCTATCCCTGGTTCTATTCGCCCTGATGGGCGGCTTTCGCGTCGCACGCGAATTCCGAAGCATAGGCGAACAGCCCCGGCACGCCGCCGGTCATGATGAAGAGTACGGCATCGCCGCGCCGGAAAACCCCGGAGCGAATATCTGCCAGCAATCCGGCAAAGGCCTTTCCGCTATAGACCGGATCGAGCAGCAGCCCCTCATTCTGCGCCATCAAACGCACGGCCTCCTTCATCGCGTCCGTCGGAATACCGTAGCCCGCCCCGCGCGCGCCGCTCTCGACCAGGATGTCGGCCTCGCCCAATCCACGCTCCGCGCCGATCAGCGCCAGCGTCCCTTCCGCGTTCTGGAGAGTGATCGCACGGGCGTCCTCCACCGGCGCCAACACCGTGTAGGAGGTCGCAAGGCGCGGATCCCGGCCCATCGCGGCGAGGCCAGCCGCCAGGCCCGCATGGGTGCCGCTGCTGCCGTTCGCGACGACGATCTTCGAGAAGTCGACACCGATCTCGGCGGATTGCGTGAGGATCTCGGCGGCGCAGGCCGCATAGCCGAGGCAGCCCACCGGGCTCGATCCGCCCGAGGGAAAGACGTAGACGCCCCTGCCCTGCGCGCACAGCCGCGCGGAACACTCTTCGGCATGGGCAAGGGCATCGGCCTCAGCCGGCAATTCGTGCACGATCGCGCCGAAGAGCGGCTGCAGCAGCCTGTTGCCATTGCCGGTGTAGTCGGGATCGTCTCGCGCGACGCTGCGGGTCAAGAACAATTCGCAGGCAAGCCCGCTTCGCGCCGCGGCCGCAGCCGTCAAGCGTGCGTGATTCGACTGGATCGCGCCGACCGTGATGACGGTGTCTGCCCCCTCCGCCATCGCCGCGCCGAGCAAGAATTCGAGCTTGCGCAGCTTGTTGCCGCCGAGCCCCACGGGACCGAGATCATCGCGCTTCACGAAGAGCCGCACGCCTTTCAGCGTCTCGCCGAGATGCCGGCACAAGCCGTCGAGCGGCTCGATCGGCGTCGGTCCCGGCAGGAACCGGGCGCGGGGAAAGCGCGAAAGGTCCATGCTATTCCGCAGGAACGGTATCGAGAGCCGACTGCCGTTCGCGCGGCTGGGTCGGCGGATCGGACCGGTCGTTGAATTGCAGGTTTGCGAGCTGGGCATAGAGCGCGCCGCGCGCCAGCAGGCTCTCGTGGGTGCCCTCTTCGACGATCCGCCCATGGTCGAGAACGAGGATGCGGTCGGCCGCCCGGATCGTTGCAAGGCGGTGAGCGATGACGAGCGTCGTGCGCCCGTCCATCAGGTGATCGAGCGCGTTCTGGACAGCCCGCTCGCTTTCGGCATCGAGGGCCGACGTCGCCTCGTCGAGGAGCAGGATCGGCGCGTCCTTGAGGATCGCCCGCGCGATCGCGATGCGCTGGCGCTGGCCACCGGACAGGGTCACGCCCCGTTCGCCGACCATTGTGGAATAGCCCTGCGGCAGCAGGCGGATGAAGCCGTCCGCATTGGCAAGTTCGGCCGCGTGCGCGATCTCCGCCTCGCTAGCGCCGGGGCGTCCATAGCCGATGTTCTCGGCGATGCTGCCCGAAAAAATCGTCGGGTCCTGCGGCACGAGCGAGAGACGCTCGCGCAAGCGTTCGGGATCGACATGTGCGATGTCCACTCCGTCGACCCGGATGGAGCCCGATTGCGGATCGTAGAAGCGCAGCAGCAATTGCAGCACAGTGGTCTTGCCGGCGCCGGACGGTCCGACCAGGGCGACCCGTTCGCCGGGCAGAATCCGGAAACCGACGCCGTCGAGCGCCTCCGATTCGGGTCGCGTCGGGTAGGCGAAGTGCACGTTGTCGAAGGCGACCTCGCCGCGCGGTGGCTGGGGCAAAGCTTGGGGATGTTCGGGCGCCCGTATCGCCGGCTGCGCGGCGAGAATCTCGCCGAGTCGCTCTGCGGCGCCCGCGGCCTGCGCGAGTTCGCCGTAGACCTCGGAGAGCTGCCCGAGGGCGCTCGCGCCGAACACCGCGTAGAGCACGAATTGCGAGAGCTGGCCCGCGCTCATCGTGCCGGACAGAACGCCTTGGGCGCCATACCACATCACCCCGACGACGCTCGCCGAGATCAGGAAGATTGCAACACCGGTGAGAATCGCCCGCGCGGTGATCGAGGATCGGGCCGCCTGGTAGGCATTGTCCGAGGCTGCGGCGAAGCGTTCCGACGTGGCCCGGCCCATGCCGAAAGCCTGCATGGTCCGCACGGCGCCGATCGCCTCGGCGGCGTAGGCGGAAGCGTCGGCGAGCCGATCCTGTGCCGCCCGCGAACGGCGGCGCACGCCCCGTCCCGACAGGATGAGCGGGAAGACGATCAACGGAATCGCGCCGAGCACGAGAATCGAGAGCTTCGGACTCGTCCAGACCATCATCACGACGGCGCCGACGAACAGGAAGGCGTTGCGCAGGAGAATCGAGACCGAGACGCCGAAGACCGATTTGACCTGCGTCGCATCGGCGGTCAGTCGGGAGACGATCTCGCCCGATTGCGTCTTGTCGAAGAAGGTCGGATCGAGCGTGGTGAGGCGGCGGAATACCGCCGTGCGTAGGTCGGCGACCACACGCTCACCGAGCGAGACGACCGTATAGTATCGTCCGGCGCTCGAGAGCGCGAGCACCGCGACGACTCCGAGCAGCCCGAGGAAATAGCTGTCGATCAGCGCCTGTCCTTCCGGCGAGAACCCGTGATCGATCACCCTGCGGATCGCGATTGGCACCACCAGGGTCGCCGCGCTCGCGAAGATCAGCGATATCAGCGCGGCGAGGATGCGGCCCCGATAGGCGAGAGCGAAGGGAACCAAAGGCTTGAGCGCACCGAGCGGCGCGCGCCCACCACCGGTTTGGCGGGGTGTCTCACGCGCAGCGGGCATCGTCCCTCGACATCGTTTTCTCCCTAATCTGCCTCCGGTCTTGTCCGCCGGATGCGCCTGAGCTATACGCGCGCCCTCATCCGAATGCGCGCAATCACGTCGCCGCTTCCCGCCCGGCGGGAGAGAGGCCGTGCCTCGAACAGGACCACGTCATGGCTAAGAACGCGGCCGCCAAGGCCAAGGGCACCGAGCATCCCGACTATCACTTCATCAAGGTCGTGATGACCGATGGGACCGAGTACATGACGCGGTCGACCTACGGCAAGGACGGCGACACCCTCAATCTCGACATCGATCCGTTCACGCATCCGGCCTGGACCGGCGGCGAACAGAAGATGCTCGATCGCGGCGGGCGCGTTTCGCGCTTCAATTCGCGCTTCGGCGGACTGGCCTTCGGCAAGAAGTGATCGTTCGGCGCCTCGGCGCCGTAAACGCGATTGCCGGGTTCAGGCTGCGCTGTCCTTCCAGTTGGGTCGAGAGTCGGCGCCTCGGCTTCGAATTCGGCTTAAGCCGAACACCGCTCGAAAATAGTAGCTCCTCCGTCATTCCGGGGCCGCTCAGCGGAACCCGGAACCCACCCGCGATGCGGGGTTGGTACATGGCGTTGAGGCCAGTCATGGGTTCCGGATCGCGCCTTCGGCACGTCCGGAATGACGCTCGTGTGCTGTTCAGAGCCCGGGATCGGTGGACGAGGTTCAGCGATTCTCGAAGGCCGTCTGCAGCAGGCCCTGCTGAGCGGCGACGGGGCTCAGCCGCGCGCGCGGCACCGGGCTGTCCTCGCTGATGAGCGCGTCGAGATGAAGAATGCGCGCGTGTAGACGGCGTGAGCGCGCCACGAGTTCCTGAAGGTGCTCCGGCAGGAGCGCGTGGGCATCGTCCGGAGCGGGTAGCGCCGGCTCCGTCGCGCTGAGCTTGACGCGCCGCTTTTCTTCCTGCGCCTGGCCTGCGGTGATCTCTCCTTCGGCGACGGCGCGCTGCACCAGCAGCCAAGACGCGATCTGCATCAGCCGGGTAGTGAGGCGCATGCTCTCGCTCGCGTAAGCCAGAGTCGCCTCGCGCGGCGCCTGCCGCGATTCCTCCCGGCCCTGCCCGTCGAGATAGGCCGCCGTTTCCTCGACGAGCGCCATTCCCTCGCGAAACAAGGTTCGGAAGCCCTCGGAATTGAGGAAGGATTGACCGAAGCTGACCCAGTCCTGCTCGTCCCGGAACATGACGTCGAACCCGTTCATCCTGCCTCCTGTCCCGCCACCGATCCACGCCGTGCCGGGATGGTACCGTTCGCGCTTCGCTCCGAGCGTGTTGGGCAATCCTAGCGCCTTTATCGGCGAGAGCGAGCGTTGACCGTTGCTTAACGTTAACGCGCGGACGACGAATCGCGTGGCATCGCGCGCGCACGGCAAAACGAAAAAAAGCCGCCCTGGCGGACGGCTTTGAAAAGTTTAACAGGGAGGCATCAAACAGAGTGGACAGCACCCACTCGACATCCAGCTCGCTGGATGGAGATGGTGATATCCGGAAATGGTTAACACCGACTTAAATCGACCTGAGTGCCCGCTCTGATTTGACTTGAATCGGGCCATCCTCCATAAGCCCGCGCGAAGCGATGCGGCGCCCCAGCCAGGGCGCTCTTTCGCGTTTCCATCCATCTTGAAGGACAGGCGAGAATCCGCGCGCTGCTGGCGCTGCCAGATTCGCCTCGCCGACCGTCGGAGTTCAGGCCGTGAAGAGAACCTATCAGCCGAGCAAGCTCATTCGTAAGCGCCGCCACGGTTTCCGTGCGCGCATGGCAACGGCCGGCGGCCGCAAGGTGATTGCCGCCCGCCGCGCGCATGGCCGCAAGCGTCTCTCTGCCTGAATCGGGGCGGCCGACGATCGGCTAGTCCTCGCAAGGCCGCGTTTCCGCATCGGTATCGCCGTGCCGACGATACTCCGTCTCAAGCGGCGCCCCGATTTTCTCGCGGCGGCCGGCGGCCGGCGCTTCCATACCGAACGCTTCACGGCGCAATGTCGGCGACGCGAGACGGGGGAATTGCGTGCCGGCGCCCCGGCCGAGGGGCTGCATCTCGGCCTGACCATCACGAAACGCGTCGGACATGCCACGGAGCGCAACCGCATTCGCAGGCGACTGTGGCACGCCGTCAAGGCGGTCGCGGACGATGCTCCGGATTGCCATGCCGATATCGTTCTCGTGGCGCGGCGTGCCGCGCTCGAGGCAAGCTTCGACACGCTCATTGACGATCTTCGCAGGGCGTTTGCCGCCGTGACGAAGCCTCGCGCGGCCAAACCGGCGCCCGCTCACGGCGACGCAGCCTCTGGCGCTCGCCGCCGATCAGGGGCACATGTCCCGCGCCAAACGAATCCCGGAACGAACGCGGCGCACGGATCGACCGATGGGTAATGACAAGACGAACATGT
The DNA here is from genome assembly GCA_044227265.1 of Methylobacterium sp. Classification (GTDB taxonomy): domain Bacteria; phylum Pseudomonadota; class Alphaproteobacteria; order Rhizobiales; family Beijerinckiaceae; genus Methylobacterium. Next base: position 22,749 of record JBGAFL010000015.1, on the reverse strand, counting down.
TCGTCGCGATCGCCTTGTCCATGGCGGTCCTGCTCGGCTGGAACTATTTCGTAGCCGCGCCCATGCAGGAGCGCCATCGCCAGACGACGACGCAGAACCAGGCTGCCGGCACGCCGCCCGGGGGCGATGCCGCTCCCGTGCCGAGCACGCAAGGCTCCCCGGCCGCGCCGGTTCCCGGCAGCGTGCCCGGACAATCCGCACAGCCGATCTCGCGCGAGGAAGCTCTCGCCCGCTCTGCACGGCTGCGCATCGACACCCCTGCCCTGTTCGGCTCGATCGCGCTGCAGGGGGGCCGCATCGATGACGTGCTGCTCAAGAACTACCACGAGACCGTGAGCGACGAGAGCCCGCGCATCGTCCTGCTTTCGCCGACCGGCAGCGCCAATCCCTATTACGCCGAGTTTGGTTGGGTCGGCAGCGATGCCGGCAGCCTGCCCAATGGCGACACGCTCTGGAAGACGGATGCCGACGTGCTGGCACCCGGTAAGCCGGCGACGCTGACCTGGGACAACGGAGCGGGCCTTACCTTCAAGCGCACGGTGAGCGTCGACGACAAGTACATGTTCACGGTGCGCGACGAGGTCGAGAACAAGGGTACGAATCCGGTCACGCTCTATCCGTACAGCCTCGTCTCGCGCTGGGGAAAACCGCATGTCCAGGGCTATTACGTGCTGCACGAGGGCCTGATCGGCGTTCTCGGCGGCGACGGCCTGCAGGAATATACCTACGACCACATCGCCAAGGAGCCGGCCTATGGCGGCCCCGGCACCAAGGGCAAGGCCTGGCCGAACGTCACCGGCGGCTTCGTCGGCATTACCGACAAGTACTGGGCCGCCGCGACCATCCCCGACCAGTCGATCACCTTCACTGGCGCCTTCACCGAGCGCAGCGACGGGGCGACCAAGGTCTATCAGACCAGCGTGCGGGGCGATGGCCTCAGCATCGCCCCGGGTGCCACCGTGGGTGCCACCCAGCAGCTCTTTGCCGGAGCCAAAGAGGTCAACACGATCAACGGCTACGAGAAAGAGTTCGGCATCAAGCAGTTCAACCTGATGATCGACTGGGGCTGGTTCTGGTTCCTGACCAAGCCGATGTTCCGGGCGCTGGACTTCTTCTTCCACCTGCTCGGCAATTTCGGCGTCTCGATCCTGATCGTGACGCTCTGCCTGAAGATCTTCTTCCTGCCGATCGCCAACCGCGCCTACGTCTCCATGGCCAAGATGAAGGCCGTGCAGCCGGAAATGACCGCGATCCGCGAGCGCTGGAAAGACGACAAGGTCAAGCAGCAGCAGGCGATGATGGAGCTGTACAAGAAGGAGAAGATCAACCCGATCGCCGGCTGCTGGCCGGTCCTGATCCAGATCCCGGTCTTCTTCGCGCTGTACAAGGTCCTGTTCATCACCATCGAGATGCGGCACGCGCCGTTCTTCGGCTGGATCCACGACCTCGCCGCGCCTGACCCGACCAGCGTCCTGAACCTATTCGGCCTTCTGCCCTTCGCCGCCCCGGATTTCATCCATCTCGGGATCTGGCCGATCATCATGGGCATCACGATGTTCGTTCAGATGAAGATGAACCCCGCGCCGCCGGACCCGGTTCAGGCGCAGGTCTTCTCCCTCATGCCGATCATCTTCACGTTCATGCTGGCCTCGTTCCCGGCCGGGCTGGTGATCTACTGGGCCTGGAACAACATCCTCTCCGTGTCGCAGCAATACGTGATCATGAAGAGGAACGGCGTGAAGGTGGAACTCTGGGACAACCTGAAAAGCACCTTTAGGAAGGGGGCGGCCGAGAAGGGCGCGGCAGCCAAGAGCTAGGCGTTCGCAAGGCAAGTCGCGAGCGCCATCGCGCCGTCATTCCGGGGCTCGACTTCGGCGAGAACCCGGAATCCAGACACGCCGAGGCGCTGAGAATTGGCTGACCTGTGGTTCTGGATTCCAGGTTCCGCATAGCGGGCCCGGAATGACGCCAGGGAATTGACGGCAGCGGCATGGCCGAAGACGAAACCGATAAAGCTGCGCTCCAGGAAGCCGGTCGCCTGCTCTTCGCCGGGAGCGCCGATTTCATCGCGGCTGCGCCCTCGCTCGGGGCCCTCCCCCCGATGGACGGCATCGAGATCGCCTTTGCGGGCCGCTCCAATGTCGGCAAGTCGAGCCTCGTCAACGCACTGACCGGCCGCAACACGCTGGCGCGTACTTCGCACACGCCAGGACGCACCCAGCAACTCAACTTCTTCCGGATCGGTGGCCGGCTCACTCTGGTCGACATGCCGGGCTATGGCTACGCGGCGGTCGAGAAGGCCAAGGTCGAGGCCTGGACCGATCTGATCCACGCCTATCTCAAGGGCCGCGCCAACCTCGCCCGCGTCTTCGTGCTGATCGATGCGCGCCACGGCTTGAAGAGCCTCGATACCGACGTGCTCGACGGGCTCGACAAGGCGGCCGTGTCCTACCAGATCATGCTGACCAAGGCTGACGCGCTCAAGACATCCGAGATCGCAGCGCGTGTAGCCGGCATCGAGGCCGCTCTGGCGAAGCGCCCCGCCGCCTACCCCGAGATCCTGCTGACCTCGAGCCGCGACCAGCGCGGTATCCCGGAGCTGCGCGCCAGCATCGCCCGGCTTCTCGCGGAGCGCGGCGCGTGAGCCTCGTCGACCGCATTCTGCTGGCCCTTGCCGGCCTTACCGGCTTCCTCGGCATTGCCGGCAGCGCGGCTGCCGCGCATTCGGACGGCGGTGAGACCTTGCGCATGGCGAGCACCTTTCTGCTGCTTCACGCGCCGCTGATCGTCGGGCTCGTCTCCCTCAGCCTTCGCGAGGGCTGGCAGGCCATGCTTGCCCGGATCGCGGGCGGCACGATTCTTCTCGGCCTCGCCCTGTTCTCGGGCGATCTCGCCCTGCGTGCGCTTGCCGGTACGCCGCTGTTTCCGATGGCGGCGCCGAGCGGGGGCATCGTGCTCATGGCCGGCTGGCTACTCGTGATGATCACAGGCCTGCTCCCGCGCGGACGGTGAGGTTCGGCACGGCGCGCCGAGCACGATCGGGCGATGGTCGCTCACCCGATCCCGCTACGCCGCCCTTGCACGATGCGGCCAGGAGCAGCCGCCATGCCTCATCCCTACCGCCTCGCCTCTCTCGCGCTGTCGCTTGCATTCGCCATCGGCCTCGGCGTGACCGGCTCGCTCGCGGAGGATCCCAAACCGAAGATCGATTCGATCGGCATCCAGCTCTTCTACGCGACGAGCGGCAAGCTCTCCGAAAATATCGGACCACCCTCGACCTTCAGCGCCCACAACACCGTCATCGGCGAGGGTGATGCGCGCGAACCCGCTAACGACATCCTGGTGACGGTGCGGCTGTCCATTCCGCAGAAGCAGGGCAACAGCAGCGTCCCGCTCGTCATCAAAGCCACAGACGCCAAGGGCAAGGTGCTGGCGAGCCGCAAGGTCCAGTCGCAGTTTTTCAACGAGGGCAGAACCGTGCAGGCTCTCTTTCTCCCGGATTCCACCTGCGCGGGAAAGCTCACGGTTGAGGCGAGCCTTGGGAAGGTCTCGAAGACGCAGACCGTCTCGCTCGCTTGCGGGGAGTGAGTTGAGGGGTGTCCGCCCCCCGGATCATCATTCCAAACGAACCGAGCGCGGTCCGGTAATCGGCGCGTTTGTCACGTTTAATGGTGATGGCTGCGCAGCGGCGCGCACTTCTCACGATCGCCCCCGCCCCTCCCTCACGAACCCCCGCGAGATCAACCGGCTGTTCTCCCGCGCCCGCCGCTCGGCCTCGAGCAGGTCGGACAGGGCGTCGGTGATCGCGCAGCGCAGGGCGATGGCGGCATCGCCCTCGGTGGCGGCGAGGTAGGCTTGAGCGATTTCCTCGACCGGCCCCGCCGCCTCCTCTGCGATGGCCTCGGGTTGCGGTTCCGCAGGCGGTGCGAGGGAATTGCGCCCGTGCGCGGGGCGCTCGGCCGGAGCGGCGGGGCTCGCGCCGAGAGGTCTGGCTAGGCTTTCGCGCATGGTCCGTCTCCGACTCGCCATCAGATCCGTGATGAGAACGAAGATAGAACATACCCGATTGGTTAACGAGTCCTTGACGCGATCGGTAAGGGCTGTGGATGACGCGGCCCAAGGCGGGGCAACCCGGATGCAATGACCGGCGTGATGCCGATCGATCGCATCGAGATTGTCGGGCGTCACAAGCTCGTCCGCTGGACCGCGCAAACGAACGAGCCGATCCGCCCCGCCTCAGGAGTGGATCACCTTCCCATAAGCGTCGAGCACGCTCTCGTGCATCATCTCGGAGAGCGTGGGATGCGGGAAGACCGTGTGCATCAGGTCTTCCTCGGTAGTCTCCAGCGTCATTGCGACGACGTAGCCCTGGATCAGCTCGGTCACCTCGGCCCCGACCATGTGTGCGCCGAGCAGCTTGCCGGTCTTTGCGTCGAAGACTGTCTTGATGAGCCCGTCCGGCTCGCCGAGCGCGATCGCCTTGCCGTTGCCGGCGAAGGGGAATCGGCCGACCTTGACCGAAAAACCCTGTTCCTTGGCCTTGGCCTCGGTGAGGCCGACGCTGGCGATCTGCGGCTGGCAATAGGTGCAGCCGGGGATTTTCAGCTTGTCCATCGGGTGGGTGTGCAGCCCCTTGATGGTCTCGACACAGATCACGCCCTCGTGCTCGGCCTTGTGCGCCAGCATGGGCGGGCCGGCGACGTCGCCGATGGCGAAGATGCCCGGCACGTTGGTGCGGCCGAGGCCATCGGTCGCCACTGTTCCGCGATCGAGCTTCACCCCGAGTTTTTCGAGGCCGAGATTCTCGGTGTTGCCGACGACGCCGACCGCCGAGATCAGCTTGTCGGCGGTGATCTGCTGCACCTTGCCCTTGTCGTCCTCGACCGTGGCGGTAACCGAGTTCGCGCCCTTCTCGACCTTCGTCACCTTGGCGCCGGTGAGGATCTTGATGCCCTGCTTCTCGAAGCGCTTGCGGGCATGGGCGGCGATCTCGGCATCCTCGACGGGCAGGATCTGAGGCAGCAGCTCGACCACGGTCACCTCGGCGCCCATGGTGCGATAGAAGGAGGCGAATTCGATGCCGATGGCGCCCGAGCCCATCACCAGCAGGCTCTTCGGGATGCTGTCCGGCACCATGGCGTCGTAATAGGTCCAGATCAGCTTCTTGTCGGGCTCGATGCCGGGCAACGCCCGCGGGCGCGCACCGGTCGCGACGATGATGTTCTTGGCCTGGTAGCTGCCGGCGCCGAGCGCGCCCTTCGGCGGCTCCGCGCGCGTGGTCTCCTTGACCGTGACCTTGCCCGGCTCATTGCCCTTGGGCGCGGCATCGATCGTCGCCTCGCCCCAGATCACGTCGACCTTGTTCTTCTTGAGCAGCATGCCGACGCCGCCATTGAGCCGGGCCGAAACGGCGCGTGAGCGCTTGACGATGGCGCCGGCGTCGAAGCCGACCTTCTCGACGGTCAGCCCGTAATCCTTGGCATGCTCGAGATAGTGAAAAATCTCGGCCGAGCGCAGCAGAGCCTTGGTCGGGATGCAGCCCCAGTTCAGGCAGATGCCGCCGAGATGCTCGCGGTCGACGACAGCGGTCTTGAAGCCGAGCTGTGCAGCGCGGATCGCCGTAACATAGCCTCCGGGACCGGCGCCGATGACGAGGACATCGTAAGTGTCGGGCATGGCAGCTCCTACTCCCCTCCCCCTTGCGGGGAGGGGTTGGGGGTGGGGGTCGCGCCGTCAGGCAGACGGACTGAATTGATGGGTCGCGGGGTCAAGGGGGCTGCTTGGTCGATCGGCGGATGTTCGAAGACAAGCGAAGGCACCCCCGCGCCGGACGCTGCTCCGCAATAGGGAGGGGAAAGGGCTGCGAAGATCGCTCCAAGCACATCGTCGATCGACCGCATCACCTCAGCGTTGCTGAAGCGCAGGACGCGAAAACCCAGGGCTTCGAGTTTTGCCGTTCTTTCTGCGTCGTAGGTTGCTTGCGCATCGTGGCCGTGGCCGCCGCCGTCGACTTCGATCACGAGTTTTCGGGATAGGCAGCAGAAGTCGGCGACATAGTTCTCGATCGGGACCTGACGGCGAAAATGCGAGCCCTCAATCGGAAGACGATAACGGAGGTGCCACCAAAGACGTCTTTCAGCTTCGGTTAGCGACCGGCGCAGGATCTTGGCATTTCGCTTGGCGATCTGTGTCGTGACACGAGCGGGCGGCGACTGCCACGCCATTGAGAGCACCCCATTCATGGCGCGAATTTCTCTCTCCCTTGCGGAGAGGGGCAGGGGCGCGGGCGGCGCTGGAAAGAACTCGGCGGTGCCACCTGCCCGACCCCCACCTCCAACTCCTCCCCGCAAGGGGGAGGAGAGCAGCGCGGCGCTCACACCAGCATCCCCATCGGGTTCTCGATCAGCCCCTTGAAGGCTGCGAGCAATTCGGCTCCGAGCGCGCCGTCGACGACGCGGTGATCGACCGAGAGCGTCACCGTCATCGCTTGGACGACGGCGGGCTGGCCGTCCTTGGCGACGATGCGGGCCTCCCCGCCTCCCACCGCCAGGATGGTGCCGTGCGGCGGGTTGATGACCGCCTGGAAATTCTTGATGCCGAACATGCCGAGGTTGGATACGGCCGTCGTACCACCCTGATATTCCTCGGGTTTCAGCTTGCGGGTCCTCGCGCGGCCGGCGAGATCCTTCATCTCGGCCGAGATCGTCGAGAGCGTCTTCTGCTCGGCCTTGCGGATCACCGGCGTGAACAGCCCGCCATCGATCGCAACCGCGACGCCGACATCCGAATGCTTGAACTTGAGGATGCGGTCGCCGGCCCAGACGGCATTGGCATTCGGCACCTGCTGCAGGGCAACGGCCAGCGCCTTGATGACGAAGTCGTTGACCGAGAGCTTGAAGGCGGGCTTGCCGTCCTTGTCCTTGCCCGCGCTGGCATTGAGCTGGCCACGCAGCTTCAGCAGGGCGTCGAGCTCGACGTCGATCGACAGGTAGAAATGCGGGACGGTCTGCTTGGATTCGACGAGGCGCTTCGCGATGGTCTTGCGCATCCCGTCGAGCGTGATCTCCTCGTAGGAGCCCGGCTCGAACATCGCCTTGACCTGATCGGTGGTCATGCCCTGCGCGATCGCGCCGCCTGCTGCAGGCGCAGCAGCTTTCGCGGGCGCAGAGGGCGCGGCCGCCGGAGCCGCGGCAGCCCCGGCCTTGGCCGTGCCGCCGGCGATCGCCTCACGCACGTCGCGCTCGATCACCCGTCCATGCGGGCCGGACCCCTTCACGGCCGAGAGGTCGATGCCTTCCTGCTTGGCGATGCGGCGCGCGAGCGGCGAGGAGAAGATGCGCCCGCCTGCCTGCGTCGGAGCGGCGTGCCCTGCGCCATCGGCCTTCGCGGCCGGCGCCGATGCGGCGGCTTCGGGCTTTGCAGCCGGCTCGGCCTTGGCGGGAGCTGGTGCTCCGCCTCCATTGCCCGGCACCTGCACGCTCTTCGGGTCCTCGCCCTCCTCCGCGATCAGCGCGATCAGGTCGTTGACCGGCACATCGGCCGTGCCCTCCGGAACGATGATCTTAGCGAGCACGCCTTCGTCGATCGCCTCGACTTCCATCGTCGCCTTGTCGGTCTCGATCTCGGCGATCACGTCACCCGACTTGATCGGGTCGCCCTCCTTCTTGAGCCACTTGGCGAGGTTGCCCTTCTCCATCGTCGGGGAAAGCGCGGGCATCAGGACGGTGATCGGCATTTTCTCTATCCCGAGCGGCAGTTGCGGGCGTTTCTTGCGTGACTAGTTGAGGGCAATGTCCGAACGCATGATCTCGGCTTCCATGGCTGCGCGGATGCGCTCGAACGCCTCGTCCTCCGACATATCGGAATCCAAGGCGTAGATGCGCGCAGCCTGGCGGGCGAGATCGATGAGCAGGCGGCCCCAGGTAGCCGGGTCGTCGAAAGAGCGGCGCAATGCGAAGCTGACCGCGCCGTTCACGATCGCTGCGCGCAGGACTTCCACGCCGCCCTGTTCGAGAGCATCCGGAGGGATCGACAAGGCCTCGAATTTCTCGCTCATCTGAGCCGCATCACTTGTAACAGACCGCCTTGGCCGCCTCGACGACCTCGGCGACGTTGGGCAGGGCAAGCTTTTCGAGGTTCGCCGCATAGGGCATCGGCACGTCCTTGCCGGTGACGCGCAGGACCGGCGCATCGAGATAGTCGAAAGCATCGACCATCAGGCGCGCGGAGATCTCGGCGCCGATACCGCTCTGCGGGAAACCCTCCTCGACCGTCACGCAGCGGCCGGTCTTCTTCACCGACTCGACGACGGTCTGGGAATCCATTGGCCGGATCGTGCGCAAATCGATGACTTCGGCTTCGATGCCCAGTTCGGCCAGCGCTTGCGCTGCCTTGAGCGCATAGGTCATGCCGATCGCGAAGGAGACGATCGTGACGTCCTTGCCGGTGCGATGGATCTTGGCCTTGCCGATCGGCAACACGAAATCGTCCAGCTTCGGCACAGGGAAGGTCTGTCCGTAGAGGATCTCGTTCTCGAGGAAGATGACCGGGTTCGGGTCGCGGATCGCCGCCTTCAAGAGGCCCTTGGCATCGGCGGCCGTGTAGGGCGCGATCACCTTGAGACCCGGCACGTTCGAGTACCAGGCGGCGTAATCGTGGCTGTGCTGGGCGCCGACACGGGCGGCCGCGCCATTCGGTCCGCGGAAGACGATCGGGCACCCGAGCTGGCCGCCGGACATGTAGAGGGTCTTAGCCGCCGAATTGATGATGTGGTCGATCGCCTGCATGGCGAAGTTGAAGGTCATGAATTCGCAGATCGGCCGCAGGCCCATGAAGGCGGAACCGACGGCGATGCCGGCAAAGCCATGTTCGGTGATCGGGGTGTCGACGACCCGGCGCGCGCCGAATTCCTGCAAGAGCCCCTGCGTGACCTTGTAGGCGCCCTGATACTCGGCCACCTCCTCGCCCATCACGTAGACGTTCTCGTCCTTGCGCATCTCCTCGGCCATGGCATCGCGCAGGGCCTCGCGCACCGTCATGGTCGCCATCGGCGTATCGGCGGGAAATTCCTCCACGACCGGCTCTGGCGCTTTGCTGGTGACGACAGCCGGCGCTGCCGGTGCGCGGGCCGCATCGTCCCCGGATTTGGCGGCGGGAGTCTGTGGCGCGCCGCCGCTTCCATTCGACTTGGGCTTGCCGCCGCTTGCTGCGGCGGCCGCAACATCCTCGCCTTCGTCGGCGATGATCGCAATCGGCGTGTTGACGGCGACCCCCTCGGTCCCATCGGGAATCAGGATCTTGGCGAGAATGCCCTCGTCGATGGCCTCGACCTCCATCGTCGCCTTGTCGGTCTCGATCTCGGCGAGGACGTCGCCGGATTTGACCGGGTCGCCCTCCTTCTTGAGCCATTTGGCGAGCTTGCCCTCCTCCATCGTCGGAGAGAGCGCGGGCATCAGAATGTCGGTCGCCATGGGTCTTGCCCTTGATCGATGCTGCTCGTGGATGCCCGAGATTCAGGCTTTGGCTTCGAGGAGGATGTCGGTCCAGAGCTCCGCGGGATCGGGCTCGGGATCATGCGTCGCGAATTCCGCGGACTCGTTGACGATCTCGCGCACCTTCGCGTCCACCGCCTTCAGGTCCGCATCAGGCACGCCGTGAACCTCGATCAGGCGCTTGCGCACCATTTCGATCGGGTCGTGCTCCTCGCGCATCTTCGAGACCTCGTCCTTCGACCGGTACTTGGCCGGATCGGACATCGAGTGTCCGCGATAGCGGTAGGTCTGCATCTCGAGGATGAAGGGCCCCTGCCCCGAGCGCGCATGCTCAATCGCGCGGCTGGCGGCCTCGCGCACGGTGCGCACATCCATACCGTCGACCTGCTCGCCGGGAATGCCAAAGGACAGGCCGCGCTTGGAGAAATCGGTCTGGGCCGAAGCACGCGCGACCGAGGTGCCCATGGCGTAGCGGTTGTTCTCGATGACGTAGACGACCGGCAGCTTCCAGAGCGCCGCCATGTTGAAGCTCTCGTAGACCTGTCCCTGGTTGGCCGCGCCGTCGCCCATATAGGTGAAGCTGACGTTGCCGTTCTTGAGATAGGCATCGGCGAAAGCCAGCCCGGTGCCGAGCGAGACCTGGGCGCCGACGATGCCGTGGCCGCCGAAGAACTGCTTCTCGCGGCTGAACATGTGCATCGAGCCGCCCTTGCCGCGGGAGTAGCCCCCGCTGCGGCCAGTCAGCTCGGCCATCACGCCATTCGCTTCCATGCCGCAGGCCAGCATGTGGCCGTGGTCGCGATAGCCGGTGATGTTCTGGTCGCCCGGAATCGCCGCCATCATGATGCCGACGACCACGGCCTCCTGGCCGATATAGAGGTGGCAGAACCCGCCGATCAGACCCATGCCGTAGAGCTGGCCGGCCTTCTCCTCGAAACGGCGGATCAGGAGCATCTCACGATAGGCGTGGAGATCCTCGTCCTTCGTGAATTGGGGGATGTTGGGCGCCGGCTGGTGCTGAGCAGGCACGGCTTGACCAGCCTCGTTGGCTGCGTCCATCGGCGACCTCCCGATTTTGAATTCACTCTTGGGGGAGGTTCTAGGGCATCGGAGCCGTTCGGCGAGAGAAATTTCTCAGGTCGTCGACGATATCCGCAGAGTCCAACGGCTCCGATAGGATCGAGGCCGATTCATTGCTAGCTTATAGATGAATTTTGGAACAAAAAATTCGCGCTTTAGTTGTGTTTGCGCTCGCCCCGAATTGTCAGGGATCGATGATCACGACGTCATTGGCGTGAACGCGGCCCAGTACGACGCGAGCCCGCTCTTCGAGAAGGTCCCGGTCGATCTGCTCGCTGCGCAGGAGCGAGACGCGGTGCTCCCACACATCGCGCTCGGCCGTGGCGGCCTTGAGTTCCTGAGTCAGTCCGTAGGCTTCGATCTTCAGCGCGCGCTTCGCGGTCAGCCCGCGATTGCCGACCTCGGCCTGCTGGATGAAGTAACCGACGACGAGCGCCGACACCGTCCAGAGGAGGACGGGGACAACGATGGCACGGACGCGGCGGCGGATGACCATGGTCCGAGCTTCGCCGCACAGGGTGAAGAAATGGTTGCGCGAACTCAAAACACCGCGCAACTGCGGCCGAGAACCAGCCCAGCGGAATCCTGCGCGAAATCGGCCATGTATTCCGTTCGGATCGCCTCCAACGCGGCGACGGTTTGAGGCTCATCCGACGCCACGATCAGCACGATTCGCGACGGCTCGCGCAGGAGACGACCGTCAGGCCGCCGCCACTGCCCATGTCCGTCGAACACGGTCAGCCCGGCCGGAAAGCGCGGCGTGATCTTGGTGTCGAGGAAGCGTTGCCACGCAGCTTGAGGGATGATGCGCCCGTTCCGTTTCCGCATGCCGAGCAGCAGCTGAGCCGTGAGCATCGGCCGCGCCGCCGCGAGCGCGCATCGATCCTGCGATGGCTGCTCGGAGCGAAGCTCCGTGGTGCCCGCCGACATGGCGAGCGCCACGAGAACTGCATGAAACGGGGTCCGCGCGGCCGGAACGAGGCCGCGCGGATTGTTGCCAGCCAGTTTGGGCTCAGCTCGTCGCGAGCTGCTTGAGCGCCCCGCGTCCCGCATAGATCGCCTGCGCGCCGAGGCCTTCCTCGATGCGGATCAGCTGGTTGTACTTGGCCAACCGGTCCGAACGGGCGAGCGAGCCGGTCTTGATCTGTCCGCAATTCGTCGCGACCGCGAGATCGGCGATGGTCGAATCCTCGGTCTCACCGGAGCGATGCGACATCACGGCGGTGTAACCGGCACGCTGGGCCATATCGACCGCGGCGAGCGTCTCGGTGAGCGAGCCGATCTGGTTCACCTTGACCAGGATGGAGTTGGCGGTCGCCTCCGCGATACCGCGCGAGAGGCGCTCGACATTGGTCACGAAAAGGTCGTCGCCGACGAGCTGCACCCGGCCGCCGATCTTGTCGGTCAGGAGCTTCCAGCCCTTCCAATCGTCTTCGGACATGCCGTCCTCGATCGAAAGGATCGGATAGTCGGCCGTCAGCTTGGCGAGATACTCGACCTGCTCCTCGATCGAGCGGACCTTGCCTTCGCCCTCGTAGTGATAGGCACCGTCCTTGAAGAACTCGGTCGAGGCGCAATCCAGCGCCAGGACCACGTCCTTGCCCGGCTTGAACCCGACTGCTTCGATCGACTTCATGACGAAATCGAGCGCGGCCTCGGCCGAAGGCAGGTTCGGGGCGAAGCCGCCCTCATCGCCGACATTGGTGTTGTGGCCGGCCTTCTTCAGCGCGCTCTTCAGGCCGTGGAAAATCTCGGCACCCATGCGCACCGCTTCGCTGAGCGAGGGCGCGCCGACCGGCATCACCATGAATTCCTGGAAATCGATCGGGTTGTCGGCATGCATGCCGCCATTGACGATGTTCATCATCGGCACCGGCAGCACGCGGCCCTGGACGCCACCGATATAGCGGTAGAGCGGCAGGCCAGCCGTCTCGGCAGCGGCCTTGGCGACCGCGAGCGAGACACCGAGAATGGCGTTGGCGCCGAGACGCGCCTTGTTGGGCGTACCGTCGAGCGCGATCATCGCCTCGTCGATGGCAATCTGGTCCTCGGCATCCATGCCGCCGATCGCATCGAGGATTTCGGTCTGGACAGCGTTGACCGCCTTCTGCACGCCCTTCCCGAGGAAGCGTCCCTTGTCGCCGTCGCGAAGCTCCACCGCTTCATGCGCGCCGGTCGAGGCGCCGGAAGGAACGGCGGCACGACCGAAGGAGCCGTCCTCCAGGAGAACATCGACCTCAACCGTCGGATTGCCCCGGCTGTCGAGAATTTCACGGGCGGCGATGTTGGTGATGGCGGTCATGGAACCTCCCTCGTCAGGCTTCTCTGGCGTGAGCCTTCACGTCCTTCGGCCGGGCTGCGAACCGTCTCGATGAAACGGCAAGCCTTGCGCGGCGGTTCTCACCGGGCTTATCCGCCAAGCGCAGGTCTCGGGCAAGCACCGAGCGTGCCGGGCGCGTCGAAGAATTCTGCTTGCATCGGAAAGCGAAATTCTTTGCGAGAGCGCCGACAGGCGGCGGGGTCGGCGCTCTCGCGTAAGACCATCTCGGGATGCGCGGCCGGCGCGAGCCCCCTATAGGCGAAGACCATGACGAACCTGACCGACACCGAGGGCCTGCAACTCGGGGCTCCAACACCGCTGCCCGCATCGCCCGATGATGCAAGGCTCGACCGCGTGCCGAACCCGCATCCCGATACGGATTATCTCGCGCGCTTCACGGCTCCGGAATTCACCTCGCTCTGCCCGGTGACGGGTCAGCCCGATTTCGCGACCCTGGTGATCGACTACGTGCCCGATCGCTGGCTCGTCGAATCGAAATCGCTGAAGCTCTATCTCGGCGCCTTCCGCAATCACGGCGCCTTCCACGAGGATTGCACTGTCGGGATCGGCAAGCGCCTCGTCGCCCTGCTGGAGCCGCGCTGGCTGCGGATCGGTGGCTACTGGTATCCGCGCGGGGGCATGCCGATCGACGTGTTCTGGCAATCAGGGACGCCGCCGGCCACGCTGTGGTTGCCGGATCAGGGCGTCGCGCCCTATCGCGGACGTGGCTGAGGCGCGAACGCGCGAGCGCCGCGGCGGTTCTCAGACCTCTTCGGCGAGCGTGCGGACGACGCGCGAGATCAGGCGCTCCTGGGCTTCCGTCGGGCCTTGGTGGATCACGGCGACGGCCTCGAGCATCCGTTCAAGATCGTTGCGTTCGGCTGCGTCGAGCTTTTCGCGCAGCAGAGGCGCGAGATGCGCGATGGCCGAATTCGGGTCGCTGGCCTGTCCAGCCGCATGTCTTACGAACACAAGCCGCGCGGCGAGATCGTCGCCAGGCTCGGTGATGGCGCGCAACTGCGCCTCGATTTCGGCTTCCTGCTCGGGCGTCGGGGTTCCGCGCGCCGATGCTACGAGGACCATCAGCACGCCGGCGGCATCCGCCGGATTCTTGATGGAGCGAACGGGAGCGGAACGGAATTTCGCTTCGCTCCGAGCACGTATTTTCGTGTTGCGGCGGTCGCGCAGAAGCTGGTCGACCTGCTCCATGCCGTTGCCGTAGACGAACCAATAGGTGAGACCGCTCAGGATCGCGCCGACGACGGCGATGAGGATTGGCATAGGATCGCCCCCACTGCGATGAAGAGCGGCGCATAGACTGACGCCGCTTCAGCAATTTGACGCCGCGGAAAGCACGCGTGGATTGCGGACGCCGCAATTATCCATAGTCACAAAAAAGCGGCCGGTTACCCGGCCGCCTGTTTCAAGAACCGTCAGTGATCGGCTCAATAGCCGTCGTAGTAGGGGCCGCCATAATAACGATAGCGCGGTCCGTAGTAATAGCGATCACGGTAATAGGCATCGCGCGCGGCGCCCGCGGCGATCGCGCCGGCCGCAAGGCCCGCGATTCCCAAGCCGATCGCTGCGCCGCTCCCGATGCCGCGGCGGCCATAACCACCACCATAGCCGCCGTGATAATGGCCATATCCGCCACCATGACCCCAGCCGCGCCCATAGGGGCCCGCTTCAGCCACGGGAGCCATCATCGCACCGGTCGACAAAGCGACGGTCGTTGCTAGCAAAAGCTTCCGCATTACGTCCTTCCCTTCCTTGAACACGTTAGCGAAACTAACGTCGAACATAGCGCATCGTTCCTGTTGTTCACAACCGCAACCGGAACGCTCTCCATGTAAGATGAGCTTGGCAGTCTCAGGATGAATGCGACCTGAAGGTGTCGAACGGGTCGATCAAAGCGTAGTTTTAGCAAGCCGGTCGAAGGCTTGCAGCTCGGCGAGGAGTTCCGGCATCGCCTTGAGCGGGATCATGTTCGGCCCATCGGAGGGCGCGCGATCGGGATCGGGATGGGTCTCGATAAACACGCCCGCGACGCCGACTGCCACCGCCGCCCGCGCCAATACCGGCACGAACTCGCGCTGCCCGCCCGAGGATGAGCCCTGGCCGCCCGGCTGCTGCACGGAATGGGTCGCGTCGAACACGACAGGTGCCCCATTCGTCACTTGTGCCATGATCGGCAGCGCACGCATGTCGGAGACGAGGGTATTGTAGCCGAACGAGGCGCCGCGCTCGGTCACGATCACGTTCGGATTGCCCGCGCCCGTCACCTTGGCCGCGACATGCGCCATGTCCCAGGGGGCGAGGAACTGGCCCTTCTTGACGTTGACGACGCGACCCGTGCGCGCGGCCGCGACGAGAAGATCGGTCTGGCGGCAGAGGAAGGCCGGGATCTGCAGGACGTCCACGGCATCTGCCGCTGCTGCACATTGCTCGCGATCGTGCACATCCGTCAGCACGGGCAATCCGAGACTTTCCCTGATCTCCGCGAAGATCGGCAGCGCGCCGGCCAAACCGATGCCGCGAGCTGAGCCGCCCGAGGTCCGGTTCGCCTTGTCGAAGGAGGATTTGAAGACGAGGCCGATGCCGAGATCGCGTGCCATCTCCTTCAGGGCCGCGGCGATTTCGAGCGCGTGCGCCCGGCCTTCCAGTTGGCAAGGCCCCGCGATCAGCGCGATCGGAAGGTGATTGCCGAAGGCGACCGTTCCGGCTTGGACGACGGTCCCCCGTGAAGCTAGGCTGTTCTCGGACTTCATGCCGCCCGTCTAGCTCGCGTTGCCGGATGCGGGAAGAGCCTTGCGCCGATGCCGTGGCGGGCGATCGGACGCGAGACGACAGAGCGTGCCGTCGCTGAACCCATCCGGTCTGTCGCTCGTCTCGCAACGCAGCCGAGCCGATCCTGCGCTGCCCTCTTGTGCCTGCGCGCGGGCTAAAGCGGCAAGTTGCAGGCGGATCGCGAGGTCCTCGACCGCACCAGCCCTGGCGCCGAGCAGCGTCTTCGCGGCGAGCCCGATCAGAACGAAGTAATAGCGGTTCGGCTGGCGATCGAGCGAGGAGAAGACCATGCGTCTCCGGCTGCAATCGAGGCTCATGCGCTCGGCATCCGCGGCGCGAAACACCGCGAGCGCACCATCGCGCCCGGCAAACGAGGCACCAGTGCCCCGAATCATCCTGGCGATGAGCGCATCGCAGCCATCGGCGAGCGCCGGCCCGCTCGACAATGTGGCAAGAGAGGCTGCCAGCAAGCCGAGCACCGCCGAACGCCCGACGCCGCGGCCGGATCTCACGGAGCGGGAGACCTTTCGGCCGGCCGCAGTGACCGCAACACGCAAGGCGGCAGCCTCATCGCCGCATCAGTGAGCCTTGCCCGCCTTCGCCTTCGCGGCGCTCGCCGGTTTGGACGATGGCGGCGGTGAAGCGCCAGGTGCCGGCCGCGTCAGCGCGACCAAGCGTGGATCGCGGTCTTTCCAGGCTGTGCGGAACTCCTTGAAGGCGCTGCGGATATCCGATTCGACGTCGATCGCGGCCTCGATCCACTGTTGCGAGGCAGCGGCCAGGCCCTGCCCGAACGCGATCACATCGTCCGGCCCGGCGCTTCCGCCCCGGCCCGCGCTGCGCAGCACGCCGGCCGCGTGAATCTCGGCCATGCGGGCGAACAGCTCCGTCAACGCAGCGGGATCCTTGGCAAGGATGGTCAGATCGACCTTGTCTTCCTGGGGCTGCAGCGAACGTAAGACGAAGCTTTCTCCCTCCACCATGCACGCCGACAATCCGGCCGGCGATACGGTCTGACACATCTCCTGAATCGACACGATGCGCCCTGCTTCGCTCGAGAGATCCGGCTGCTGCAGGCCGAACCGTGCTGCGGCGGAGGACGGTGCCGCGTATTTCAGATCGAGAAGATAGGGCTGCCGCCGGTTGGGCCGGCGCACCAGAAGCGCGTAGCGCGGCAGCCCCAAGCTGCCCTTGCCCGCCACCCGAACCGCGATGTCGAGAATCTCGAACTCGTCCTGCCGCTTCTTGGAATGGGCTTCGACCGCCTGCTCGATCGCCTTGGACGAAAACCGCCCCTCGACACTGTCGAAGGCAAGAAGATGCGCCCCGTCGATCTTGAACCGGCGCTTGTCTCCGCTGCCCTTGGTGAGCTTGGCCAGCATATCCCGGCGGCGGCGGCCAGCAGCCTGCGCGATGAGAACGCGAACCGTGCCGCGTGCAGTCTCGCGTTCGAGCCAAACGGGCTTGCCCTTGGCGAAGACCGCTCCAGCCCGGGTCAGGACGGTCTGCAGCATCTTCCTGCGTGCCGCGGATTCGAGTCCAAGCGAGCGGCTGGCCGCCACCATGCTGGAGAGCAACCGAACAAGGTCGACGGCGAGCGGCAGACGCGCCGCCTCGTCGAAATCGTTGAGGTCGAAATAGACGAGCCCATTCTCACCTTTGAAGGTGCCGAAATTCTCGACATGGAGGTCGCCCGTCAGCCAGGCGACGGGCGTTGCCGGCACCGAGCTGAGATCGAGCGCCGCATGGCCGATGACGGCGCTGGCACGCAGGAACGCGAAGGAATCGGTCGAAATCAGATCGAACTTCTTCACGAGAAGGGCCGGATCACGGCCCTTGTTCACGCTCACGATCTTGCCGACGACATCGAGGCCGTCGGTGTCGCTCTCGTGGGATGCCGGTTGCATTTCAGGTGCCGGCTCCGTTCCACTCGCCAGCAATGCGGTTGCCGCCAAGGCCTCACCGTTTGGCTTGTTCGCCGTCGCGTCTCGCCGCTTCATCGCTCATCTCCACGTCCTGCATACTGCTTCAGCACCACGACCTCGCCCGTTGGCGCCGGCCAGACCACGATCCGATAATGGTCGTCCCCCTCGAGCCCATCGAGACTGAGCGTGCCGAGGCCGCCGAAATAGCCTCTGACGCGGTAGGTGCCAGGCTCGACCGGGAGAATATCGACCGAACCCGTCGTGCATTCATGAACCTCGAGTTGTCCGGAGGGAAGATCGAGGCTTGCTTCCGCGACATGGTCCCATCCATCGAGCGCCGGTTCGGGCGCGCCCGTAGCGATCTCTAGTTCGACCGGAACCGTCATGTTGCGCTCCGGCTGGATCACAACGAGATGGGGCGCCGCCTTGATCCGGTTGTCGACGTCAGCTTGCGTAAAATCGAGTTCCTGATCGAGCTGGTGCTCGTGATCCCAGAGGTAGAATTGGTGATAATCCGCAAAGACCTGGTAGCGCCGGATCATTGCGCGACGCCCAGCCAAGCGGCACGGCCCTGACGGTCGAGCGCCGCGAATTCGTCCTCGCTCAGGCTGACGTCGGCGCCTTTGACGTTCTCTTCGAGATGCACGGGATCGCCCGTTCCAGGAATTGGAAGCATCACCGGAGAGCGCTTCAGGAGCCAGGCCAGGGCAATGGCCCCCTCGCCGACGCCGGTTTTCCGGGCAATCTCGGCGAGCACCGAATTCTCTCGCGCGAGGCCGCCCTTATCGAGCGGTGCCCAAGGGATGAAGCCGATCCCGTGTTTTTCGCAGTGCTCCAGAACGTCCTCGCTGGTGCGATCGACCAGGTTGTAGCGATTCTGCACGGTCGCGACCGGGAAGAAGGCCTGGGCGGCTTCGATATCGGCGACCGAGACCTCAGAGAGGCCGACATGGCGGATCAGCCCCTCCTCGCGCATCCGCGCGATGTCCGCGAACTGCTTCTCCGGCGCGACATCGGGGCCGATCCGGTGGAGTTGCCAGAGATCGATGCGATCGAGCTTGAGCCGGCGCAGGCTCATGAGCACGCATTGGCGCAGGTAATCGGGATTGCCGACCGGCCGCCAGATATCCGGTCCGTGACGGGTCAGGCCGGCCTTCGTCGCAATGACGAGGCCCTTGTAGGGATAGAGCGCCTCGCGGATCAGATCTTCGCTGATGAAGGGACCGTAGCTGTCGGCGGTATCGATCAGGTCGATACCGAGTTCGGGTATGCGGCGGAGCGTGGCAAGTACCTTGGCGCGATCCGGGGGCTCGCCCCAGACGCCGCGACCGACGATGCGCATCGCACCGAAGCCGAGACGGTGGACCTTCAGGTCGCCGCCAATTGCGAAAGTTCCAGATGCGTCTGCGCTGCTCATACGGCCTCGAATGCGGACGTGGCCCGACCCAGACCTTGAGTCCCTCAAGCGTCTGGAAAAGTCGGTCCACCATTTCCTGCTGGTGGATCGATCGAGGGCATATGGCTTGCTCAACGGATTTGACGAGGCCCTTGCCGACTTCGTCGCACTGGTCGAGCGACGAAACGCGGGGGACGGAACCGCATCGCTGATGACGGGTTGCCGAATGCCTCATCGTGTAGGCCGATCGAAGGAGCATCGCTGTTCGACGATGGATCGTCTCGCCCGAAACCACTCGTTTAGGACACGCGCCCGGATATCATCGCGTTCGAACGGCGTGTTACTGTCCGTTCTGCACTGCCGATTGCCTTATGATCGGTCTCGACGCTGATGACCTCGATTGGACAGGAGAAAGTCGGCGAGCTCATCGCCTCGATATACGAAGCCGCTTACGATTTTCACCAGTGGCGCGGGGCTCTCGAAGGGATTAGGCGGGCCATGAATGGCTCGCGCGCCTGCCTCGTTCGCATAGGACCGCATCGCGTTCCGAACGATGCCATCGCAACGGAAAGCGACCCCACCTTCGAGCAAGCTTTCATTGACGACGAGCGCTTTCAGACGGACCCGATCCTGCATGGGCTGAATCGATATGGCATCGGTTCGATTCAGCGCACCGAATATCTCATGGGGCCTGACGCCGCGACGTCCTCGGTTCTGTGGAACGAGTGGATGCGGCCGCAGGACATGCATGGCGGCTTGATCTGCAAGGTCCTTTCCGCGGGCGATTCCTACTGGTTCATCGACGTCCAGCATGGGCGGCGCCAAAGCTTCGATTCGGAGGAGGCCGCTCTGATGAGGCTCCTTGTGCCTCACGTCCGACGAGCGACTCAGATCGGGCGCCGGCTTCAGATCGAACGTTCCACCGCCCGTCGCATGGGAGACCAGCCTTTCGGCGTGGTCGTGGTCGATTCGAACATGCGGATTTCGAGCCTCAATGGTCGCGCCGAGACGATCCTCGAAGGGCGTGGCTGTCCGCTCGGAATCCGCAATGGCACTCTGCACGGCAACGGTCCGCTGCAGCAGGCCCTCGTTCAGCTGGTGGCGTCGGCTTGTTCGCTGCGGGACGACCATTCCCCGGGACCTGGAGGCGAATTGCTCGCGATGGCCGACAGGAACGTGGAGGGTGCGGTCGATCTCGTCCTGTCGATCGGACCGCTTTTGCCTCATGCCTCGCGCGCCATCGTCGAACCCAGCTCCGCGATCGTCCTGCAGGAACTGACGCCAGTTCTACCCCGGCATTTCGCGCAGTCGGTGGAGCGGATTTTTGGTCTCACCGCGAAGGAGGCGCAGCTCGCCACGCTGCTCGCGGAAGGGCGCAGCCTCAAGGAATGTGCGGACGCCGCCCAGATCCGGGTGAAAACGGCGAGCGGCTATCTCAGCAATATCTACGGCAAGACAGGAGCCCGCCAGCAAAGCGAACTTGTCGCCGTCATCAAGACGATCGCTCCGCTGGTTTCGGATGCGTGATACTGCCGTTTGTGTCGCCATAAACGAAAACGCCGGCTCCGTTGGAGCCGGCGTCGATGGGCGAAACGAGAGACGTCGCCTCTCTCCGTCCCGAGGCGATGGCGGATCAGCCCTCCTTGCTGAGCGCGACCGCGACGAAGCGGGTCTGGCCCTTGGCGCTCTTCACGCGCATCAGCACCGCCTTTCGCCCGCTCGTCTCGGCAGACCGAATCTGCGCCGTGACATCGGAGGGCTTCGAGACGCTCTTTCCGGCGACATCGAGAATGACGTCGCCCTGTTCGATGCCCTTGGCGGCAGCCGGCCCATCGGGATCGACGTCCATGACCGCCACGCCTTCGTCGCCGAGCCCGACTTCCGCCGAGGGCGCGAGACTCAGACCAAGGCGCTGTTGACTGTTCGAAGACGAGAAGCCGCCATTGTCACGGGATGCGACCTTGCCCTCGGTCGGCAACGTGCTGAGTTCGACCGTCGCGGTGTCGTTCTTGCCGTTGCGCAGGTAGGCCAACTCAACCTTGGTGCCCGGCTTCAGGCCCGCGATCTTGCGGGACAGATCCTTGGCGTCGTTGATCGGCGTTCCGTTGACCGACTCGATTACGTCACCCGACTTGATGCCCGCCTTCGAGGCCGGCGTGCCACCTTCCGTCGAGTTGACGAGCGCCCCCTTGACCTTGTCGAGGCCGAGCCCTTCCGCGATGTCCTTGGTCATCGGCTGGACCTGCACTCCGAGATAGCCACGCACGACTTTGCCGTCCGAGCGGAGTTGGTCGACCACGGCCTGCACCGTCTCGGCCGGGATCGCGAAGGCAAGGCCGACGCTGCCGCCCGAGGGCGAGGCGATCGCCGTGTTCACACCGACGACCTCGCCGTTGACGTTGAAGGTCGGGCCGCCGGAATTGCCGCGGTTGATCGGCGCATCGATCTGCAGGAAGTCGTCATAGGGGCCGGCGCCGATGTCGCGGCCACGTGCCGAGACGATACCCGCCGTCACGGTGCCGCCGAGCCCGAACGGGTTACCGATGGCGACGACCCAATCGCCGACGCGCGGCGCGCTCTTGCTGAGCTGAACGTACGGGAAATTGCCCTCGTCCTTGATCTTCAAGAGCGCAAGATCCGTCTTGGCGTCCTTGCCGATCACCTTGGCATCGAGCGTCCGACCATCGTCGAGCGTGACCTCGACGGTCTTCGAATGGTCGACGACGTGGTTGTTCGTCACGACATAGCCGTCAGCCGAGATGATGAAACCCGACCCGACTGCGCCGCGCTGGCCGTGGCGCTGGGGCATACCCGGTTGCCCGTTCTGACCGAAGCGCCGGAAGAACTCGCGCAGTTGGGGCGGAATCTGCTGCTGGTTGCGTCCGATCTGGCTGTCCTCGTCGTCACTTGAATCGCTCGAATCGTCGAGCTTGACCTTTACCGCGACGACGCCCGGTTTCACCTTCTCGACGACGCTGGCGAAAGAGCCGGGCGGATGGTCGGGGACCTCGATCTGCGATTTCGGCAATGCCTGTGCGACCGCCTGGGTCGACGGCTGAAGCAGGCCGGCGCCGACCGTACCGCCGGCAATGAGTGCGGCCGCAGCGACCGATGCGAGCGTGCGGCGGCGATACGATTGATTCATCAGAGTCTCCAGGGCCTGTTCTGCATTGGCCGCGCAATGCGGACCGTGGGTCCACGTTAGGTCGCGCTCCCTGGCTCGGGGGTGGCGTCGAAATTACCGTTTTGTCATGCGGGCGTCACCGTGAGGGGAATTGCCGAGCGCAATCCGATCGAGGGCTTTTTCTGCAAGCTCGGTGAGCTACAACGCGCTCAAATATTTGCCGCCAAAACAATTCAGGGCCTGGAAGCCACGATCGATCTCGCGGCCGCCGTCATTGTATCACGATAAATGCCGCAGGCCTTAGAAAAGGTCACTTTCCTCGCCTCGGTGGACACCGGAAATGCCAGTTACGATGCAATCATGGACGCCTTGCGCATACATCGGGTATTAAAGAACGAACTTCGTCTGGATATTCAATTAGAAAATTATTTCGTGCCTGATTAAACATAGTCTGGAGGTTTTTCTTTACAAAAATGCGATATAAAATAGTCGTCCGTGAAGAACACCCAAGCGTCTGATTTTGTGATGTGATTTTCGGATTTTTCGCTTTTGGGTTTGCCGGGTTTGCGAGTTGTGGAGATTGAAAGCTTGCAAATTGCGCGGCGTCGGACGGCGTGATTCCCTGG
>JBGAFL010000092.1:0-11061 GCA_044227265.1 Methylobacterium sp. | reverse complement strand
CTGAACCGATGCCGGCGCCTCGCCAAGGATTGGGAATGCAAGAGCCGAAAAGGCCGCGCCTTCCTCCTCCTAGCATCCATTCGCCTTATGACCCGAAAGCTCTGTCAGAAAACGAGATGACGTCGGACAGACTCTAAGGTTATCGCCAATCGCAGCAGACTACACGACGCTAACATCAAAGTCATCTCTAAAAATTTGAATCGCCAACTCAACAGAAAGCGAAAAAGGAAAGATAATCTAGGAATTGAAACTATAGAATTATTTACGACAACGTCTGTCTTCCTGACCTCGCTGCATGACCTGCTAATATTCCGAAACAATGCCAGATCGCCAAACACGTGTGTGCTCACTACGGTGGCACGGCGACGTCGGATGCCCGTCTACTGCTGCGTCCGACACGAGAACCTTGTTGATGCGAGACGTAATTATCCCCCGGGTAGTGCGGTGTTACCGTGATGTCCCAGACAACGCCTTTACGGGCACTGTTTCACGGAGTGAGTGCCACCAAGACAGTGATTGTTGTGATCATCATCGAAAATCCCATTCATGGATAAATCTGTCAGCACTATCACGAAGATCACGATGATTGATCTGGATCCGATAATGCTGAATTTTTAGATCCGCTCAATTACATCAATCATCAACTAACAATTGCGATAACAGCTTGCTCAATAGCGAAAATCCACCAACTCGCCACGCGACCTTGCACGCAGACTTCGTCGACTGCACGCTACAGCGCACACAGACATTCGGCAGGCGATGACGGGAACGAAGGAATTTGGACCGAGCAAACCGTCATCCTCCTCCCCGTCTGATCCCGCTTCGATCGCTGCCCGCTGAAGCGGTGCCTCACCCCGACCCCACCGCGCCGTCTCGATCCCTGCAATATCGATCTTCCCCATCGCCATCATCGCCTCTATCACGCGCTTGGCCGTGGCGGGGTCTGGGTCGGCCATGCCTTCGAAGAGCGGGTGGGGAGTGACCTGCCAAGAGAAGCCCCAACGCGATTACGGTGACAGTTTACTCTTTCCGATTACTGTAGTGCACCCCTGACATAAGACGCTAAAAAAGGGTGACAATCTTCTCGTAACGAAGCTGTCATGGTGGCGGACGATCAGCGGCGTTTCAGCCGTGAGTCCAAGCTTTCGATGCTCCAGCGGATGGCGTCGGGACGCAACTGTTGCCATCGCGCGCTCGACACAGGGTTGAAATCCGAGTCAGTAGGGCGCGGCCGTCGACGAGGGCGTTGCGGCGCGATCATCCGGCGGAGCCATCATGCCGAAACGCGTTTTTACGGCGGCATTCTTGGCTGCGCTTCTGTCTGCACCCTTTGCGGTCGCTCAGGCGGAGACGCCGGGCAGCTGCAGCGCGTCCTACTACAAGACGAAATCGTCAGCCTGCGTCGACGACGTCGTCGGACGGGCAACCAACCTTCCCGCGCACATGCGAGGGCCGTCCAGCGACATCGTCGGGTTTCTG
Organism: Methylobacterium sp.; assembly: GCA_044227265.1. GTDB lineage: Bacteria > Pseudomonadota > Alphaproteobacteria > Rhizobiales > Beijerinckiaceae > Methylobacterium. The sequence goes on along the minus strand of JBGAFL010000092.1, from coordinate 9,582 downwards.
GGCGAGGTGTTCCGGGTCTCCCCCAAGGAAAAGCAGCGCGTCCTTTCGGCAGAAGCGGATCGCATCACCAGGGCCGTCGAGATCATGAGCCTGCATCGCGCCGGCCTCGACGAGGATGCGAGCCGGCTCGCAACGGAGAGCGGGCTCTCGGGCGATTACGAGAAGCTCCGAGCGGCTCGTCTTCCAACGATCGCCGCAGCCAAGCCCACTGTCGGTCCAGGCGAGAACGATCTATTGATCGGCGCATATTCCGCTTCAGGTGAGCGCAATTACCTCACCCGGATTCTCGACAACTTCAACGGCGTCGATGACACCATGGCGGCCGACGCGATGCGGCTTGCGTCGCTCCTGGGCAAATTCGGCCAAAGCTTCGCACCGAAGGATCATCGGAGCACGATCGTCGCGAACGCTTGCGCGAAGTATTCCTGCAAGGCGGACCGCGCGAACTTCATGCGGCTGCTCACCCTCACCACAGGTCTATGGGCGGTCCGCTCTGTCGCGGCCAACGATACGGGCGCGAAGGCGGTGCTGGACGATTTCTTTACCCAGCGCCCGAAGCTCAAGGCGACTTTCGTGACCGAACAAAATGCATTCGGCAACTACCTGACACTGCTCATCCCGCTGATGACCTTGAAGGACGACGCCCCCGGCACGAATCAAGACACATTCGCGGCAATGAAGGCTTCGGTGGACGCCTACGAACGGCTGGAGCCGGCAAACGCCGTTCTGGAGCCGATGTTGAAGCTGAAGAAGCCACAGTAGCGTCGTTTCGAGAATTGCAGTGACAACTTGCTCTTCCCTCATTGCGGATCACGATTTCGGCATGGCCCGCTTGGTCGGTGTCATCTTCATCGGAAAGCGTTGAGAGACGTCTCGACTGTAAGGTCTGCTCGACCGAGCGCACAGAGGGCCTGGCGCTAGTGGCAAGGTGCGAGGCAGGCGATCACGCAAAGTTTCCCGTCGTCACCGGATCAGCGCACAACCACACAGAACACCTCACAACCCCCGCCGCCCAAACGTCCGCGGCTGGCTCGGCGAGGGCATCTGCGAGGGATACGGGTCCGCGATCTGCGCCGGAAGCGGGCTTGAGGCGGCGATCAGCGCGCGCTCGTGCCATGCCATCTCGCCGGAAAGCCGCTTCGTGCCGCCATCGACATCGTCGCGACCCGTGCCATCGGCGCTCGGCCAGAACAGCAGAACGAGTCCATAGGCGAGGTTCACCATCAGGCCGACCGGGCTGTTGAGGTGGAACCCGCCGAACACATGGCCTGCCGAATGCCGCGACAGCACGAGGACGTCGAACAGCGAGAAGGCGATCATCGCAGGGATGACGACGAGCGGGGGAAATCCGGCATCGCGCAGGCGCTTGGCGGCGAGTGCGAGGCTCGCCCAGGTGAAGGGGATCAGGCCGAGGAAGCCGATCAGGACGGCGAGGGACGTCCCGACGATCGCACCGCCCGTGCCTTTCGTAAGGCCTGCCGAGAAGCCCATGACGATGAGAATTGCGAACCCGACCCCTGCGATGAGGCCGGCCGCGAGAACCGAGCCGAAATAGGCCAGCCGGCCCATCCGGCCGCGAAAACTGAAAAACGTCCCGAGCATACTGAAGCTCCCCCGCGCCATGGGACAGCATGACCGGAGAGAATGAGAAGTTGCTTAAAATTGGTCGTCGAAAGCGCCGCTCAGGTCGTATTTCAGCCGGACAATCGTGGATTCTTCAGTGCGATTGCGCTGGAAAGCATATCTTCTCAAAACGTAGAAATAAGTTTTCACAATATAATGACGCAACACCAGCAGCTGACGCATCACCTTGTATGTAATATCCAAGACAATAATTCTGAGCGCCTTGGTGAAATTGAGCTTCGACAGAAGCCAAACATTCTGCTGAATTTGTATTGACGCTTACTGAGCGTCTGGCTGCGCCAGTTCTACTCGCTTTTCGAGCTGTGAGGCCGATCATCGTAGAGCCGCCCGAGCCGGTCGATCCGCCAGAGCTGGGTGGCGGTGACGAGGAAGGCGCCCATCAGCGTCGGCCAGATCGACAATGCGACGAGCCCCCAGGCGAGAAGCCCGAGCCCGACAAAGCCGGGAATGGCCAGTCGCCGGAATGCGAGCAATTGGCTTCTCGAAAGGTCGCGCCGGTTTTCGAGCCAGTAACGCTCTCCGTAGATTCCGCGCGCCGCCCAGCCATGGGAGGCGGAGACGGGCGCGAAGATGTGCGGATTGACCATCAGCCAGATGATGACGATGGCGACCGGGACCAAAGCCCACCAACCGAACCAGACCCGGCTCCAAATGGCGAGGATCATCGCCGGGATCGCTGCGAAGCGGGTATAGACGCTCCAGGGATTGGCGTGTCGCCGCCAGGCTTCGTCCGACATCCCGAAGAACCGGGCAATCCCGTCGAAACCGGCCAATCGACGTCTCCGGCTTTTCGCTGCTCTGGCGCCGCGACCACGGAATGATCACGAGGCGTCGCGGCCCCTTTATTTCGATCAGACCGCGTAGGTCCGGATCCAGTTCGGCGCAAGCATGTCGCCGTCTTCCGTGACGATCCAGGGCTGGATGAACGGATCGGCCAGGGCGCTCACGGCCGCTGCGATCGCCTCGCGCAGGCTCGCGAAATGCTTGGGCGGAGCGACCAGCGCAGTGGCCGGGCCGGTGCGCCACAGGGCGAGGTCGGCGGGGCGTTCGAGAGCTTCGGTTTCCATGACTCCTGATCCTTCGAGGACGGACCCTGCCGGGTCCGGGGTTGTCGGCGAGCCCTGAACTTCGGCCGCCGCTGGCATAGTGATGAAGCAAGCCGCTTGAACGGACCGTGATCTCACCAAAGGGATTCCGTTCATCTACGGATGCCGATCCGGTTTGGGTTCAGGTCGGCACGGAAGTATTTTGCAAGGCCTATGCCCGCCCTCAGCGCATAGCCTGAGGCTGTGGCAACCCGGCCATGCGCCAGAATGGCACCGGCCAAGGCTGAGAACCGCTTTCCCGTTTCGGGAACGGCGGCGGATTTGGCCCATTGCGAGACGGCTTGCGGATGATCCGTTCGACGGCGTGCAGATCGGCCGTCAAGCAGAAGGGCGACATGCACTCGTCTTCGTCATTGCGAGCGAAGCTAAGCAGCCTAGCTCTTTTCGTGGAGCGCGGCGGTGCACTGGCTTGCTTCGCTCCGCTCGCAATGACGGAATCGGAGCGTTAGATGGCGCATGCGATCGAATGAGCGAGGCCGCCACATGGCAACGATCCGCCGGGCATTCTGGCTGACGGCCATTGTCGTCCTCGCCGGCGCCTGCCAGCCACAAACGACCTCTCAGCAAATCTGCGAGACGAGAACGCCCGGCTTCGGCGGCGCTCCCGTCCCGACCTCCTGCCATCCCGCCGCCTCGTCTCAGGGGTCTGAGGCGCGCTCCTCGACGGTCTCGCAAACGAAGGGCGATGGCGGCGCCTCGACGCCGCGCCAGCGGCCGTAGCGCCATGGGAGCCACCAGCGTGCCCGCATCGGCAGCGCCTTCGGCACCAGATCGATGCCGTGCGTCCCGAACGGCCCGCAGCGGCAAATTCGTGAAAATCCCATCCAGCCGCCGGCCCAGAGGCCGTGATTCTGGATCGCCTCGTCGGTGTATTCCGAGCAGGACGGCCAATGCCGGCACTGGCGCCCGACAAGGCTCGACAGGGTCAGCTGGTAGGAGCGGATCGCGAGATGCGCCGCCTGCCTGATGATCGCGGGGTCGGCGCGCAACGCCATCATTCCGCGGCGGCGGGCGCCGCGTTGCGCGCGGCGATCTGGTCGAGGGCGTCGACAACCGCATCGAAGGTCAGCAAGGTCGAGGCATGGCGGGCGCGGTAATCGCGGATCGGCTCCAGAATTGCGAAATCCGCCCAGACGCCCTCCGGCACCGGCCCGTTCTCCTTCAGCATGGCACGGACGCGCTGGCGCAAGGCGCGCAGATCTTCGGCCCGCGCGCCGATGATGTGGCGCGCCATCAGCGACGAGGAGGCCTGGCCGAGCGCACAGGCCTTCACGTCATGCGCGAAATCGGTCACCACGGCGCCGCTGGGATCCGTCGTCAGATCGACGATGATGGTCGAGCCGCAGAGCTTAGAATGGGCGCGGGCGCTGGCATCGGGCATGGGCAGCCGGCCGAGTCTTGGAATGTCGGCGGCAAGTTCCAGAATGCGGCGATTGTAGATGTCGTCGAGCATCGCGCGTCCAAATTTCGAACCCGACCTGGCGGGAGGCGTCTTCTGCACAGAGGCTTTAGCCGGGAAAATCCGGCACGCGTGCGCTGCGCATTGCGCCAGCGCGTGATTGGGACGATATAGGCGATCGAGTTCCCTTCCGCGAGGATGGGCCGCTCGGTCCGGGTCGTATTCCTCCACGGCACCGCATTTTGGGATCCGCCGGATCCGGGCGGGACGTCGTGGATTGTCCGTGTTTGAGGCCGAGGCGGATCGCCGATGTATGTGAAGCCCGAAATCGACCCGATGACGTCCCGGATCGGCCGGGCAGAAGACGCCATGGATGCTGCTCTCAAATCCCTCACCTACGGCATGACCGACGATGTCAGGCGCTCGAACGGCGTCAAACTCAGCCCGATCCGCCAGGATGGTGAGCCGAGGCCGGGCAGCCGACCCGAGATCGCGCCGCTTCCGTCGGCTCCGCAACGGGTGCCGAACGCCGTCGCTTTGGGCCGGCCGAGCCGGCAGGAGGCCGAAGCCGCCGTGCGCACACTCCTGCGCTGGGCTGGTGACGACCCGACCCGCGAGGGGCTGATCGATACACCCGCCCGCGTGGTCAAGGCCTACGAGCAGCTTTTCGGAGGCTACGAGACCAATGCTGACGCGCTGTTGGAGCGCGTTTTCGAGGACGTCGAGGGCTATTCCGACATCGTGCTGGTGCGCGATATCCCGTTCTATTCGCATTGCGAGCACCACATGGTGCCCTTCATGGGGCTCGCGCATATCGCCTATTATCCGACACGCGGCGTGGTCGGCCTCTCGAAGCTCGCCCGCCTCGTCGATGCCTTCAGCCGGCGCCTGCAGACGCAGGAGACCATGACGGCGCAGATCGCCGACACGATCGACAGCATTCTCGAGCCGCGCGGCTGTGCCGTTCTCGTCGAGGCCGAGCATCTCTGCATGGCGATGCGCGGTGTGCAGAAGGCGGGCGTCTCGACCATCACCACGCAGTTCCGCGGCGTCTTCGAGGAGCCGAACGAGCAAGTGCGCTTCCTGACTCTGGTCCGCAACAAGGCATAAGCTGCGCGAGCGACGAGGCGCGGTCCCCAAAGTCCGCAGCAAGCCATGACCCCAAGCTTTCCGCCGCCGGGCACCCGCAAGGAGGTCGAAGAGGGCAATGTGCTGATGCCGCGCTTCGGCGCGGACGGCTTGATCGCCTGCATCGCCGTCGATGCGCAGGACGGCGCTGTCCTGATGCTCGCCCATATGAATGCCGAGGCGCTGGCCCGCACGCTGGAGACCGGCGAGGCCTGGTACTGGTCGCGCTCGCGGGCCGAACTCTGGCACAAGGGCGCAACCAGCGGGCAGATCCAGCACGTCGTCGAGATGCGGGTCGATTGCGACCAGGACGCCCTGCTGATCCGCGTTGCGGTCGGGGGCGATGGCGGCTGCTGCCATACCGGCCGGCGCTCCTGCTTCTACCGGACCGTGCTTCCGGGCGCCGAAGGCAGCCTTTTGCTGATTCCGGCCGCGTGATGGCCGGATTCCGATGAGGCCCCTACCGCTGCGCGGCGTCCCGACCCCCTCCTTCCCGGAGGGGGTGGTCGAGCCGGTCCCCCCTCCCCGGCCGCGCGAGCCACGCATCGGGCTGGCGCTTGGCGGCGGCTCGGCGCGCGGCTGGGCCCATCTTGGCGTGATCCAGGCCCTGGAGGAGGCCGGCATCGTACCCGGCATCGTGGTCGGCTGTTCGATCGGCGCCGTGGTCGGCGGCTGCTATGCGGCCGGCAAGCTCGCTGCGCTCGAGGATTTCGCGCGCTCCTTGACGAAGCGCCGCGTCGTCGGCCTGCTCGATCTGCGCCTTCCGGGTCCCGGACTGATAGCCGGCGACCGGCTACGGGCGCGGCTCACGAGCGAATTGTCGGGCCGCCGCATCGAGCAATTGCCGGTCGCCTTCGCCTGCGTCGCGACCGAACTCGGCACCGGCCACGAGGTTTGGCTGACGAACGGATCGCTCGTCGAGGCAGTTCGCGCCTCCTACGCGATCCCGGGCCTGTTCCCGCCGGTGGCGATCGACGAGCGCCTGCTGATGGATGGAACGCTGGTCAATCCGGTGCCGGTGCGGCTCGCCCGCGAACTCGGCGCCGACGTCGTCGCCTGCGTGAACCTGAATTGCGATCCTCGGGTGCGCGGCTCGGTGATCCGGGCCCATCCCCGCGCACCGGACGAGGACGAAGAGGTCGAACCGGAGCCCGATGCAGTGATCGCGGTTCGCGGTCGCTGGGCAGCCCTGCGCCGGGCCAGCCTGCGCATCGTGGGCGCGGGACGGGGGGAGCGCGCCCCGACGCCCGCCTTGCCAGGTGTCGCTCGTGTGATGTTCGATGCCTTCAACATCACGCAGGATCGGATCTCGCGTGCCCGGCTCGCGAGCGACCCGCCCGATCTGACCATCGCACCGAAGCTCACCGCGATGGGCCAGTTCGAATTCCATCGCGCGGAGGAGGCCATCGCGATCGGCCGGGCCGCGGCACGCGCCGCGCTCCCCGATCTCAAGGCGATGATCGCCGGCGCGACCGCGCGAGCCTGACCCTTTGGAGCCACGGAACCGATCCTTCGAATCGGTCCCGTAGACCCGTTCGTCAGGACATCGTGATGTATTCGCGCATGGCCTGATGCTCGGCCTCGACCGTGTCGATGCGGCGCTTGACCACGTCGCCGATCGACACCACGCCGACTAGGCGCCCGTCTTCGACGACGGGGACGTGACGGAAGCGACCCTCGGTCATCATCTCCATCAAGTCCTCGATCGACGTGCCGCGCGTACAGGTCGTAACCTTGGCGGTCATGTAATGCGAGACCGGCGCAAGGAGAGCCGCAGCGCCCTGGGTCGCGAGCGCGCGCATGACATCGCGCTCCGACAGGATGCCTTTGACGGTCTGCTCGGCATCGGAAACGATCAATGCGCCGATCCGCTTCTCCGCGAGCAGATGGATCGCCTCGTCGATAGTCCGATGCGGAGGCACCGTCATCACGGAGCGGCCCTTCTCCGCGAGGATGCGTGCAACGGTCATAAACTTCTCCCTGGACGGACACGCGCCGTCAGCCTCAGCGCCGAATTGAGCGGCGGCCGGGTTCGCTCCCAGCTCGTTGGTCACAGGATTGTGTGGCGCTCGCCCCCGCATGGCAAGCACCCACGGCCAAGCATCGGCGAGGATTCTTGAATTTTTTTGCGGTTTTACGCAGCTGCTTCAGCTGCGGCGCGGCTCCAGCCACGGCAACAGGAAGAATCCTGCCGCGACGCCACCGAGATGCGCGTCCCAGGCGATCGGCCCCTCACCGGCGCCGAGCGGGACCGAGATCAGGCCGAACAGCAGATTTGTGCCGAGCAGGATCCCGAGGAACATGACCGCCGTTCGGTTGCGCATCAATTCGGGAATCGTCTGCAGGCGCGGCGCCGGCGTGATCTGCCAGGCCATCGCCGGGCGGTAGGCTGGCGGGGGCTGGAACACGAAGCGCGCCGCACCGGCCATCAAGGCCGAGACGCCCGCCGAGGCGCCGATCAGGGGCATCACGCTCAAGGGATTGAGGATCAGGTGAACGAGAGCGCCGGCGATGACCCCGGCGAGCGCCAGCAACCCGAAGCGCAAGGGGCCGTAGCGGCGTGCGACCGGGGCTCCGAAGGCTGCCAGCCAGACGCTGTTGAAGATCAGATGCATCCACGAGCCGTGGAGTAGGCCGTAGGTCACGAAGGTCCAGGGCATCGTTGAAGGCTCGGCGACGATAGCCCGGGCGAAATCGCGCTGCGCTGAGACGAGTTCGGCATCGGTGCTTGCCTGCGTTGCAGCCTCGATGATCGCGGGCACGCGCGAGGGATCGAACGCCGCGGTCCAGCGGGCCGGGATGAAGGCGACGTCGATCAGGAGATGAATGTCCCAGAGATCGGGCAGGACCTGGCGAACCACATGGATGCCTGCGAGCAGCGCGATCACCGCCGTGACGACGCCCGGCAGGTTGAAGACGGGCACGCGGCCCTGCTGCGGCAGGTTCGGAGAGGCATCCATCGCCGCACCATGTCGGCGCTCCGCCTCGGGCCGCAAGCCCCCCGCCCAGGTTTTCGTGATGCCGTGTCACTGCGACAGGATCACGAAAAAAGGGGGAAGGCGTTACCGCCCTCCCCCGAAACGAAAGGTCTCGACCTCGTTCGCGCAAGGCGCGTGCCCAATCGGCAGCGCCGTTCACCACGCAGCAGGCTCGATCCTCTCAAGGCATCGCAAGCTACCGTATCGAAGCCTCTGGGGAGCTCAAGAACCCGCTTTCGCCGCCCGCCCCGATCCGATGTCCTCATCATTGCGCCGGGCCGGCCGGCTTGCAACGTCAACCATCGGTTAACCTTAATGAAACCTTACCCGCGCCGGCCGCAATCGAACGGCATACGCTGTGCGCCGCAGACCTCGAATTGATGCCTTTGCGGGCGATCGGTTCGCAGACACTGCAAGACTGGCACAGGCCGAACGGCCGAGGCGTACCGATCCGGAACACGATGAAACATCCGACGAGTTGCCAGCTCCACGCCTATTGGAATCGATTGCGCGGAGAACGCGCCTCGCCCGAGCGCGGCGAGATCGAGCCCGGAGAGATCCGCAACCTTCTCGCCGACAGTCTCATCCTCGAACTGGAGCCGGCCCGCCGTGCCGCAGCGATCCGGCTGGCCGGAACCCGGATCTGCGCATTGTTCGGCCGGGAGTTGCGGGGCACGCCCTTCGCCGATCTCTGGGGCGAGGTGCCGGGCGATCCTGATGGCGCGGGCCCCTGGCGTCTCATCGAGACCGTCGCCGTCGACACGGTTGGCCTTGTCGCGGGCCTGAAGGGCACCACCGCGGTCGGTGACGTCATCGAACTGGAATTGCTTTTGCTGCCGCTGCGGCACCGGGGTCAGACCCAGGCGCGCATGCTCGGCGCACTCAGTCCGCATCGGATCCCGTCCTGGCATGGGATCCGTCCGGTCAAGCGCCTCGACATCGCTTCCGTGCGAGTCCTGGACTCGGCGCTAGACGCAGTAGGCGGGGACCAGGACGGCTTAGTCCCCTTTCCTCAGTCTTTCGCTCCGCCTGCTAACGACACGAAGCCGTTGCGGCGCGGGCATCTCCTCGTCCATCGCGGCGGTCGCGGCTGACGGACGCAGGCATCGGACGCCCCGCAATCCCCACTTCTGTAGACGCGAAAGCGAGCAGATCTTGACCATGAACCGCCGCATCAAGCCCATTTTACCTTAGAGTCTGTCCGACGTCATCTCGTTTTCTGACAGAGCTTTCGGGTCATAAGGCGAATGGATGCTAGGAGGAGGAAGGCGCGGCCTTTTCGGCTCTTGCATTCCCAATCCTTGGCGAGGCGCCGGCATCGGTTCAG
>JBGAFL010000014.1:0-89700 GCA_044227265.1 Methylobacterium sp. | reverse complement strand
CTGTTCGGGTTCGATGGAACGGCAGGCGAGGATCCGCGCTCTCCCACGGGCTTGGTGTCCCTCAGGGCGATCGGTCTCACGCCTGCCACCGCATCCCGATCCTTACCAGATGACGGCACATCCAAGTTACAAGGGTTTTGGCGAGCTTGTCCTCGCCAAGACGAGGCGGCAGCCGAAGGTGAGGGGATGCCGACGGACGAGCCTTCTTCGGAACCGCTCCCCTCACCCCCGCTCCAGCTTCGCCTCCGCTAACCGAATGCACGACAGGGTGCATTCGGTCCTCTCGCTGCAAGCGGGGCGAGGGGGCATGCGCGGCATCACTGCGGTCAAACGCGAATCGCACCCGCCTCAAACGTCTCAGCTATCCCGGATAGCGCTCGAAGGTCGGCAGCCTGTCGAATTCCGCGAACCAGTGCAGCGCTTCCGCCACCTGGACGCGGACTTGTGGCGCCAGGGCCTCCGGGTTGTCGAGCGTTGCCGACTGGATGTCGATCTGCCCGGGAAAGACGGCCTCGTTCCGGTAGAACAATCCGGTGCCGCAGATCCCGCAGAATTGCCGGATCGTGCCGGGCGAGGATTCGTGAGCGACCGGCGATCCCGTGATGGAGACGCGCTCGCGCGGATACAGCGCCCAGCCGACCATCGGCGCCCCCGAGGAAAGCCGGCAATCGGCGCAGTGGCACAGCGCGCTGTAGGCCGGGTTCCCTTCGGCCGAATAGGTGATCGCACTGCAGCGGCAGCGTCCGGTCAGCGTCATTGATGTTCTCTTATTGTTCCCAAGGCGTCGCACGGCCAGGCGGGAGGGGCAAGGCTGCGCACGACGCTCGAAACACGCACCGAGCATCTTGACGTGATGCCCGTGAAGGGTGCCAAGGGCGGCAAACCAGCGGCCAACCCTCACAATCGGACCGACAGCGATGCCGAGCCTTTCCGACCTCTCCCCTGCCGCCCTTGCCGATCTCCGGGCGAACCTCCGCCGCGACTACGAGGCACTGAAGGCACGGGGACTCAAGCTCGACATGACACGCGGCAAGCCGGCGCCCGAGCAACTCGACCTTGCGGCCGACATGCTTGGCCTTCCCGGCAATCGCGACACCACCGCCGAGGACGGCACCGACGCGCGCAATTACGGTAACCTCCAGGGCCTCTCCGAGACACGAACCTTATTCGCACCCGTGCTCGGCGCGCCGGCAGAGCAGGTTGTGATCGCCAACAATTCGAGCCTCGCGCTGATGCACGACGTCATCGTCTACGCGATGCTGAAAGGCGTGCCCGGCGGGCATGGTCCCTGGTCGAACGAGGCCGTAGAGTTCCTTTGCCCGGTGCCGGGCTACGACCGTCATTTCGCGATCTGCGAGAATTACGGGATCCGGATGATCCCGATCGACATGACCGGCGAAGGCCCGGACATGTTCGAGGTCGAGCGGGCGGTCGCCGATCCGGCCGTGAAGGGCATCTGGTGCGTGCCGAAATACTCGAATCCGAGCGGCGAGACCTATTCCGAGGAGACCGTGAAGCGGCTTGCCGCGATGGAGACGGGCTCGCCCGATTTCCGCATCTTCTGGGACAACGCCTATGCGGTGCACCACCTGAGCGAGGCGCGGCCCGCGCTCGCCAATATCCTGGATGCCTGCGCTGAGGCCGGAAACCCGGACCGCGCGATCGTCTTCGCCTCGACCTCGAAGGTGACGATCGCAGGCGCGGGACTCGCGATGCTCGCCTCCTCGCCGGCGAACGTGAAATGGTATCTTGCGCAGGCCTCGCGCCGCTCGATCGGGCCGGACAAGCTGAACCAGCTCCGCCATGTCCGCTTCCTGCGCGACGAGGCCGGCATCGCCGCGCATATGGAGAAGCATCGGGCGCTGATCGCGCCGAAATTCGAGGCGGTCGAGAAGGCCTTCTCGGAGCGCCTGTCGGAGCACGGCGTCGCGCGCTGGAGCCGGCCGGAAGGCGGCTATTTCATCACGCTCGACGTTGCGGACGGCACGGCCTCAGCTGTGGTGAAGCTCGCGGGCGAGGCCGGCATCGCGCTGACCCCGGCCGGCGCCACCCACCCCTATGGCCGCGACCCCCACGATCGGACTTTGCGCATCGCGCCGACCTATCCGAAGCTCGCCGAGGTGAAAGCGGCGGCGGAGGCGGTGGCGTTGTGTGCGCTGCTGGCGGCGTGTGAGACGAAGCCCGGAACATGAAATAATTGCCCTACATTCGTGTTCGCTGCAATCGGTCGGTCAATATTATTATTATGTAAAATTCTATGGAGACCAAATATGACCAATGGTCAATCGGTTTTTGCAGACATAAAATTCTTTACTAGAGAAGATCTTAGTAAGACTGAAAATCGAGCCAATTTATTTCTGCTTGCCTCAGTAGTAATTGACGAATTTTGGAAAGAATTTTGCAAAGAAATGGATTTACCAGAATCGTGTATCTTGATTCCAGAGCTTAATGCCGAGAATGGACGTCCCGATTTTGTTGTTCGATCGGATAAAATGAAAATTCTTGATTATATCGAATGCGAGAATTGGAGTGAAAATCCTAAACAATCGAAGAACTATGCGATCGGTGACAGAAAGCCCATCCTAATTCTTGGCCCCGGGAAACAACCAGAAAGGGGAACCAATTGGAGCAAAATCCAAGAAATTGCAGAAAAAATCGAAAAAAGCGCGAGCCCTCGTCAGAGCGTCATTCTAACTCTGTTGAGCGGAGCCATCAATGATATTCGTAGACTTGCGCCGCGAGCGAACATTCATGACATCAATTTTGATGATCTTCAGGATGATTGGTTAAAAAGGGCTGCCGCCCCACTCATAAATCCGCCCTCAGGATTCTGTAAAGCACACCGTTTTGCGCCGGGAAGTGAGTCAATCCGCTTATGCGGGCCACGTTCAGCATTCAGAGGGCAGGAGCGAAATGGTGTTGTCCTTGTCATGTCCCAACGCCTTCGCCCAAAAAAGGTCCATGTTGTTGCTTCTGGACATCTGTACAAGCATTTTTCTGAAGATTTACGTGATTGGATTTCAGAATCTTGGCAACCAACTCTCAATGAACTGACAATAAATGGATTTAACACTTCTGGAACTGCGACAATAGTGATTGATAAAACCGATGCAGATCCAGATCTGATTGCGAATTGCCTAATTAAACTTGCTTCACAGCTTAAAAAGTTGGTCTCTTCTTGAATTATTGCCCATACTATAGTATAATATTTCATAAAACTACAGTAATCGACCGCGCCGCCCGGGTCAGCCCGGTATAGAGCCACCTCGCCCTATGCTCGCGAAAGGCGAAGGATTCGTCGAACAAGACCAGCTTGTCCCATTGCGAGCCTTGCGCCTTGTGCACGGTCAGCGCGTAGCCGTAGGTGAACTCGTCGGTCTCACGGCGCAGAAAATACGGGATCTCCTCTTCCGTCCCCTCGATCACTTTTCGCAAGACGGTGATGTCGACGGCGCGGCGGCGCAAGGCGGGATCGTCCTCGGGCACGACGTCGAGCCGGATCGCATCGGGGCGGGTCGGCGCGCGCAGAGCCTGGACGGTCCAGGTCGAGCCGTTGAGCAGGCCCTTGGTGCGGTCGTTGCGCAGGCAGACCAGTTTCTCGCCGACCGACGGCATCGGGTCGACATGGCCGGCGAGCTCCCGCAGACGGCCATTGTAGAGCCGTCGCGTCCGGTTGAGGCCGACCAGCACCTGGTCGCAATCGAGCACCTGCTCGGTACTGATCTCGCTGCGGCGGATCACGCGGCTCTCGCCATAGGTCCCGAGCGTCAGGCGCCCGCCCTCGCGCACAACCATCGCCATGTGAATGATCGGATCGTCGGCGGCCTGGCGATGGATCTCGGTCAGCATCACGTCGGGCTCAGCCTCCGTGAAGAAACCGCCGCCCTTGACCGGGGGGAGCTGGGCCGGGTCGCCCAGCACCAAAACCGGCTTGCCGAACGACAGGAGGTCGTTGCCGAGATCGGAATCGACCATCGAGCATTCGTCGATCACGATGAGGTCGGCCTTGGCGGCCGGGCCGGACTTGTTGAGCGTGAAGGTCGGCCCGGTCTCGTCGCCTTCCTTGGTGCGGTAGATCAGGCCGTGGATGGTCGAGGCGTCCCGGCAGCCACGGGCGCGCATGACGGAGGCGGCCTTGCCGGTAAAGGCACCGAACACGGTCTCGCCATCCGCATCCTCGGCGATGCGCTTGGCGAGCGTGGTTTTGCCGGTGCCGGCATAGCCGAACAGGCGAAAGACCTGCTGGTCTTGGCGTTTCTCCCAGCCCTTCAGCCACTTGGCGATGGCCGAGAGCGCCTTCTCCTGCTGCGGCGCGAGGGCTCCGCTCACGGCCAGCGGACCGTTGGGGGCAGCGAGGACAGGATCGAGGCGACGTTGCCGCCGGTCTTCAGGCCGAAGATGGTGCCACGGTCGTAGAGCAGGTTGAACTCGACATAGCGCCCACGCCGCACCTGCTGCTCCAGCCGGTCGGCCTCGCTCCAGGCCTTGCTGAGATTGGCCCAGACGATCTCGGGATAGGCGTTCAGGAAGGCGAGCCCGACATCGCGCGTGAAGGCGAGATCGGCGGTCGGATCGCCGGTCCAATGGTAATCGTAGAAGATTCCACCAATTCCGCGCGGCTCGTTGCGGTGCTTGAGAAAGAAATACTCGTCGCACCAGGCCTTGTATTTTTCGTAAGTGACGGCCGGGGCGTGGGCCTCGCAGGCCGCGCGCAGAGCCTGGTGAAAGAGCCGCGCATCGGGATCGTCCTGATTGCGACGGCGTTCCAGGACCGGGGTGAGATCGGCGCCGCCGCCGAACCAGGCCTTCGTCGTCACCACGAAGCGCGTGTTCATGTGCACGGTCGGCACGTTCGGGTTCCAGGGATGCGCGATCAGCGAGATGCCGGTCGCGAAGAAGCGCGGATCCTCGGCCGCTCCCGGCATCTGAGCCCGGAATTCCGGTGCGAACTCGCCATGGACGCTCGAGATGTGAACGCCCGCCTTCTCGAAGACCCGGCCCTTCAGCATCGCCATCACGCCGCCGCCGCCCGGCTTTCCGGTATGGTCGGTCCGCTGCCAGGGCGTCTTTTCGAAAGTGCCGGGCTCTTGCGGCGCGTCGGGGTGGAACGGGCCGGCGGATTGATCCTCAAGCGTTTCCAGAGCCGCAACGATCCGGTCGCGTAGTGTGGCGAACCAGGTTGCTGCCTCAAGCTTCAAGGCTTCGAGGTCGTTCGTGTCAGGTGGTGGTGCTGCGCTCGAAAGGGATGCCGTCATCTGTCTTTGGAGCGTTCCGATCGGAGGTTGGGATCCCCTCTCCCCGCACGTGGGGAGAGGGCCACAGATCCCTTGTTGGGTCTGTGGCAAGCGCAGGCGAAGCCGGAGCGAAGGTGAGGGGACGATCCCGGAAAAGTCACATCCGGCACCGTCCCCTCACCCTCGGCTGCCGCCTCGACTTGCCGAGTACGAGCTCGGCAAATCCCTCTCCCCAACCGAAGTCGGGTGTTCCCGACTTCGGCACATTATACGGATCTCGGGCAAGCCCGAGATCCGCGCGGGGAAAGGGGATCGTAGCGAGTCGGCCTCGCGCCATGCGCACTCAGTTGCGCGGGTTTAGCGTCCCGCTCGTCGGAGTCCAACTGGCTGTGGCCTTGGCCGGAGGCACGGGTTCGTCACCCGCCTTCGCGGGCTCGGCTCCGTTGCCGCCGCGCACACCGCCGACCAGAGCGTCAATCGCGTTCGCGCCGCCATCGAGCCCGGCCTCCTTCAGCAGCGCCCCGAGGATCGGCGAATTGTATTGATAGCGCAAAAGGTGGCCGGACAGGCTGTCGCCGAGGCTGCCGGTGGCGCCGCCGTTGCCGTTCGCACCCATCATGCCGCCGGCATCGAAGATCTTGATCGAGTCGATTTTTTCCACCGCACGCATGCTCTCGCGCAGGGCGCCCGGGATCATCTCCAGCCGCTTGAGGCCGGTCTCGAAGGCGCGCGCCTCAGCCGACAGCGCGTTGCGCGCCTCGTTCAACACCTTTTCGCGCGCGGCCTCGGCCTCGCCGAGCTTGGTGATGGCTTCCGCTTTCGAGCGAGCCGCGACGGCCTCGGCCTCGGCGAGCGTGGTGATGGCGGAGGCGCGGTCCTCGGCCGCCTGGCGCTCGGCCGTGGCGGTGACGGTGATGCCGGTCGCGTCCTTCTCAGCCTCCTTCTTGGCCGCGATGACGGTGACCTCGCGCTCGCGCTCGGCGATTTCCTTCGCCTTGGCGGTGGCAACGCGCTCTTCGGCGGCGACGGCAAGGGCCTCGGCGGTCTTGGCCGCAGCCTTCGCCTCCGATTCCTTCTGCGAGCGCTCGGCGATCTTGATGGCGTTGTCCTGCAGCATGAGCTGGCGCTCACGCTCGGATTCGGCATTGCGCTGGGCGATGGCGAGATCGGCCTCGATCCGGGCCGATTCCGCACTCCGGCGCGCTTCCGCCTCGCGCAGCTTGACCGCCTGCTCGCGCTCGATTCGCGCCGTCTCTTCGCTTTGCTGGGCGCGCTGCTCGGCGAGCGCGGTCTCGGCTCGGGTCTCGGCGGTCTTGTTGGCGATGTCGCGTTCCTGGGCGAGTTCGGCCTCGCGGGTCGCGCGGGCGATTTCGAGCTGCTTCAGGGCGGTCTCGCGATCCTTCTCGGCGACGGCGACCTCGGCGTCCCGCACGGTCGCGTTGCGCTCCTTGCGGCGCTGCTCGGTGATTGCCTTGAGGCGGGCAAGACCCTCCGCATCGAAGGAGTTGTCGGGGTTGAAGTGATCGATCGAGGTCTGGTCGAGCCGGGTGAGCGAGGCGGATTCGAGCTCGAGCCCGTTATGGCGCAGATCGCCGGAGACGGCCTCCTGCACGCCCTTGACGAACTCCGCCCGCTTCTCCTGGAGGTCTGGCAGGGTCATGCCGGCGGCGACGGCGCGCAGGGCATCGACGAATTTCGCCTCGATCAGTTCCCGCAGCAAATTGGCATCGTTGGTCCGGTCACCGAGCGTCTGGGCGGCGAGCGCGATCGACTCCTCCTTCGGCTCGACGCGCACGTAGAACTCGACCGTGATGTCCGCGCGCAGGCGGTCCTTGGTGATGAGCGACTCGTTGCCCGAACGCTTCACCTCGAGCCGCAGCGTGTTGAGGTTGACCGAGGAGAGTGAGTGAAAGACCGGCAGCAGCACCGCGCCGCCATCGACCACGACCTTGCGGCCGCCGAGGCCCGTGCGCACGAAGGCAGTGTCGCGCGTGGTACGCCGATAGAGCCGGCTGAAGACGAAGCCGATGCCGAGCAGGGCGACGACGATGATCGCCGCCATCACGAGCAAGTTGATGATGTCCATGTTGAGGATATCCATCGTGCGAGAACTTTCTGGCGAGGTCGGTATGTTGCATCAGCTTTGCCCGAAAGCCGGCTCCCACCTTTCGGGCTGATGCATTAGAGATCGGGAGGCGCGGGGACGGCGGTGAACACACCCTCCGCACGATCGACGAGGAGCACGCGTTCGCCCTGCTTCATCGCCGGAGCGTCTGCGGCAGCGCGGGCGCGCAGGAAATGCGCATTGCCATGGCGATCGAGCGCGCGGACCTGGCCCGGTAGACCGGAATCGAGCGGCCCGAGCGTTACTTCCGCAGTCGAGCCGACGAGGTCGTCGGCGCTGATGACATAGCTCTCATCCTTTGGGATGATCCGGGAGAGCCCGCGCGAGGAGACGCGCAGGAACGGCACCGTCAGGAAAAGGGCGCCCATTCCGGCAAGCAGCGCTGGCAGAGGCGCAAGAATCGCTCCTGCGACAGCTTGGATGGCAAAACCCGCCACCGCAAAGCCGGCGAGCGCCAGGATCAGCAGGATCAGAAACGGCACGCGGCCGACATTGATCCAAGACATGATCCCGGAGGGCGAGAAGTCGCCATCCGCTTCGGCATGGAAGCCGTGACCGGCATCATGGTCCAGCATGGAATCGACGATCGCCGAAGCGGAATGCCCGACGACGAGCGACAGGACCTCGACCAGGACGAGACCACCCATCACCAGGGCGGCGAGGGTGAAGGGGAACAGGGCGGGAGAGGCGAGGGCACTCATGAACTCCGCCCCTGCTTGAGCGCGGCGAGCCGCGCCTCGATGGCGCTGTCGCGGTGCAGCTTGTCGAGATCGACCACGTCGGCATCGGGCACGGAACCCGGCGTGCCGGTAACGCGGTCGATCGCGCGCAAGGAGTGTTCGAGTTTTCGCGTGCGGGCCGCGTCATCTCCATAATCGGCCAAGGCTTCGGTGGCCTTGGCGGCCGGCTGGCGCAGGATGGCGATGCGATGTTCGGCATCGCGCCGCGCGGCGAGCGCTGCTTGGAGGGCTTTGCCGGCCGCCTCGTGCCGCTCGGCGACGCTGGACAGGCTCGAATCGATCGCTTCGATCTGGCTCTCCAGGTCGATCTGGCGGGCGATGCCGGAGCGGGCGAGATCCTCGCGGCCACTCGACAGAGCGGTCTGCAGCTTGGCAGGCAGGGCCTTCAGTTCGGAATCGAGCTGGCCCTTGCGCGCGGTGAGGCGATGGTCCTCGGCCTTGATCTTGCCGAGATCGAGCCGGGCCTCGTCGATCACCCCGTCGATCTCGCGCAGGGCCTGCTGGGCGATGGCCAGGCTCGACTTGTCCTCGACCGCATCGAGCGCGGCATTCGAGAGCCCGCCGATGATGCGGCCGACGCGGGTGAGGATGGTCTCGGGCATGATCCTGGACTCCTGGTTGGGGGCCGAGACGGTAACGCCGACCCGGATGGTGAGCGCCTCGCCCGAGAGATACAGGCGTGCGCTCGAATTCTCGCGCCAGGGGCCGCCATAGCCGTCGACGCGATAGGGAAGGGAGCGGCGCCCGCCGAGCGTCGTCAGCGCGATCTCGGAGGCGCTCTTCACGGAGAACAGTTTTTCGTCGAGCGGCATCGAGGCGATCTCGTCGGGATCAACTGCTTCCGTCTGTGCGAAATCGCGTATGCCGAGCGTGACCATCCGGGCCGGAAGTCCGGTCTCGTCGCGGATGCGCTGATAGCCATGCTCGGTCAGCGCGACGACGTTGGAGCGCAGGCCATGCTCGCGGCGGACGGCATCGAGGATCGCCGGGACGCGGCGATAGGCGGCGAGCAGCGCGCGGAAGGCCGCGAGGTCCTCCTGGGATGGCAGCAGCCGGTAGGTCAGGCTGGCCGGTAGGGTGTCGGCACGGGTCATGTCAGGGACATAAACACCGTATCGGTGTTTTCAAGGATTCGAGCGTCTGCGGGCGGCTGCGGAAAAATCAACGCAGCTGCCGCAAAGCCTCCCCTGCGATCATCGCCGCCGCAACGGCGACGTTGAGCGAGCGCATCCCCTCGCGGATCGGCACGACGATGCGGGCATCCGCCGCCTGATGGACGGTATCGGGCACCCCGGCCGATTCCCGGCCCATCAGGATGCAGTCACCATCGTGGAAGGCATGATCGGTGTAGGGCAGGGCACCTTTGGTCGTCGCCAGCACGAGTCGGCAGCCGGCCTCTGCCCGCCATGTCTCGAAGGCGCTCCAGGAGCGATGCCGGGTGATCGCAACATGGTCGAGATAATCAAGGCCCGAGCGCCGCAGGTGCCGGTCGGAGACATCGAACCCGGCCGGCTCGATGATCTCGACGGCAAGCCCGAGACAGGCCGCCATCCGCAGCATCGTGCCGGTGTTTTGCGGGATGTCGGGTTGGTAGAGGGCGAGGCGGAGCATGTGGGAATCTACGGGCATTCATCCAATCTACTCCCTCATCCTGAGGTGCCCCTTGCCTTTGCAAGGGGCCTCGAAGGAGCCCGCTAGCCAACCTCGCGATCCCTGGAGCCCTCCTTCGAGGCCGCTTCGCGGCACCTCAGGATGAGGGAGTGGGTGAGAATTGATGAATTCAACCCTCTCCCGAGCTGCCCTTGCGAACACCTTCGAGCGCCCGCCGCAACCCATGGATCTGATCGACGAGGTGCAGGATGACATCCACGCCCTCGTCGTTCACGCCAAAATCGCCACGCAGATCCTGGATCAGCCGCACCCGTGCGACGTCGATCTCGGTGTAGGTGATCTCAGCCCCCGTCTGCTCTGGCAGGAGCCAGCTCTGTTCCTGCCAGATTTCGAGCGTGCGGATCTCGATGCCGCAGCGGAGCAGAAATTCATCCCGGTTCATGACCTCTGATCCCCACGCGGGTTGAACGCCTTGCCCGCCTCCCAGCCGGAGACGAAGGCTTCGAGCTCAGGATCGGGCGGGCTCGGCAGAACGATTTTCAGGGTCACGTATTCGTCGCCGGCTCCGCCATCGCGGCGCGGCGCGCCTTTTCCGCGCAGGCGCAGTTTCGTGCCCGTGTTCGAGCCCTTCGGGACTCCCATCGTCACGTCACCGGTCGGGGTCGGAACACGGATGCGCCCGCCCAGCACGGCTTCAGACAGCGAGATCGGCAATTCGATCGAGATATCGTCCCCCTCGCGCTCGAAGCGCGGATCGGGTCGCACCTCAACCTCGATCAAGGCATCGCCCGGGCCGCCCGTACCGGCGCCAGGGGCGCCCTTGCCGCGCAGGCGCAGAACCTGCCCGTCGACGAGGCCGGGCGGGATCGTCACGTCGAGCGTGCCGCCCTCAGGGAGGGTCAGGCGCTTGTTCGCCCCGGTGATCGAGTCGACGAAATCGATCGGCAGCCGGTAATGCAGATCGGCGCCGCGCCGATTGGCCCGCTCGCGGGCGCTACGCCGCAGGAGTTCGGCAAAGGCGTCCTCCTGGTCCATGTAGTCGGCAAAGCCGGAATTGTCGGCATAGCGATAGCCGTGATCCGAGGCGGCATAATCGCGATAGTAGGGATGGGGCGGCCGCTCCGCGCCGCTCGCGTCGATCTCGCCGGCATCGAAGCGCTTGCGCTTCTCGGCATCGCTCAGGAGATCATAGGCGCCCGCGACCTCCTTGAAATTTTCCTCGGCTTTTTTGTCGCCGGGATTGAGATCGGGGTGATGCGTCTTCGCCATCTTCCGGTAGGCGGACCGGATCTCCGCCTCGGTCGCCGTCGGCGATACTCCGAGGATCTCGTAAGGACTGGGCACGCCTCGCTCCGTCGATCGCGGCTGCATTTTTCGATGTGAAGCGCTGCGGCTCGTGAAGAAGCTAGCCGGGATCGCGACGCGCGAGCAATTGCCGCCTGCGGCAACGGCCCGGATATCGCCTCCCTCTGCTATCCCTTGGCTATCCGCGCGGAGGTCTTACCTCAAGCGCGACATCCGTAAACGCCGCCGACCAGGACAACCATGTTTCTCGACTGGCTCGAGCGCCGCATCGATCCCTTCGCGCCGTTCGACGATCGGCTGATGCCGCCAAAGACCGTGCTCGGCTTTGCCGGCTTCTACCTGAAGCCGATCCGCTGGGCGCTGGCGCTCCTCTTCGTCATCGCGATTTTCGCCGGCTCGATCGAGGCTTCGCTCTATCTCCTGATGCGCTGGTTCATCGACCTGATGAACCATGCCGACCGGTCGAGCGTGCTCCAGGACCATGCCTCGGGAATCGGGTTCGCCCTCGCGCTGATCCTGGTGGTGCGCCCGCTCGCGATCTGGCTGCACGAGGTCGCCTCGAACCAACTCGTCGTGCCGCAATCGACCAGCCAGATCAGGTGGCGCACGCATCTCTACACGCTCGGCCATTCGCTCTCGTATTTCCAGGCGGATTTCGCCGGGCGGCTCGCCAATCGCGTGGTTCAGGTCGGCCCGGCGGTGCGCGAACTCGCGGTCGTGTTCATCGACACGCTGCTCTATGTCGCGATCTACGCAATCACCGCGATCGGCCTGTTCGGCTCGATTTCGGCCTGGCTTGCCTTGCCGGTGGTGGTCTGGGTGATCGCCTATGCCGCGCTGACGACCTGGTTCGTGCCGCGCGCGCGGGCCCGCTCGCACCGCAGCGCCGAGACCCGCTCGACCCTGATTGGGCGCATCGTCGACAGCTATACCAACATCCTGACCGTGAAGCTCTTCGCGCGTGACCGCGAGGAGCGCGCCGCCGTGCGCGAGGCGATGGATGTCCACACGGGCGCCTATCTCCACCAGTTCCGGCTGGTGAGCCTGACGACGACGTTGCTCGGCATCCTGAACAGCCTGCTGATCGTGGCGACGGCCGGCGCGTGTTTCCTGCTGTGGCAGCGCGGCGCCATGACGACCGGCGAGGCGGCGGCCGGGCTGGCCTTGGTGTTGCGGCTCCTCGCGATGTCTGGCTGGGTCATGCAGACGGTGCGCGGCGTCTTCGAGAATGTCGGCATCATCCAGGAGAGCATGCAGACCATCGCCCGCCCGCATGCGCTGATCGATGCGCCCAATGCCGGTACGCTGCATGTGACGCGCGGCGAGATCCGCTTCGAGGGCGTCGATTTCCATTACGGGCGGGGCGATGCCAGCGTCATCGAGAACCTCTCGTTCCGGATCCGGCCCGGCGAGCGCGTCGGCCTCGTCGGCGTCAGCGGCGCGGGCAAGACCACCATTACCTCGCTGCTCCTGCGCCTGCACGATCTCGAAGGCGGTCGAATCCTGATCGACGGACAGGACATCGCCACGGTGACGCAGGAATCCTTGCGTGGGGCGATCGCCATGGTCAGCCAGGACACCTCGCTCCTGCATCGCTCGATCCGCGACAACATCGCCTACGGCAAGCCGGAGGCGAGTCAGGATGAGATCGCGCAGGCCGCAAGCCTGGCGCAGGCCGATGGCTTCATCCGCGACCTCGCGGACCACAAGGGCCAGCGCGGCTACGACGCGCAGGTCGGCGAGCGCGGCGTCAAGCTGTCCGGCGGCCAGCGCCAGCGCATCGCCATCGCCCGCGTCATCCTCAAGGACGCGCCGATCCTGATCCTCGACGAGGCGACCTCGGCGCTCGATTCCGAGGTCGAGGCGGCGATCCAGGAGAGCCTCGACACCCTGATGCAGGGCAAGACGGTGCTCGCCATCGCCCACCGCCTCTCGACCATCGCCGCGCTCGACCGGCTGATCGTGATCGACCGTGGCCGGATCGTTGAGGAGGGCAGCCATGCCGAACTCGTGCGGCGCGGCGGGCTTTACGCGCGGCTCTGGCAACGCCAATCCGGCGGCTTCCTGGGAGACGAGCCGCTCGACGAAGCCGTCGGCACCTCGACGCAGGCGTGAGACGGGCGGGATGCGAAAGCGCTGGAAGATTGCCGCGGTGGCCGCCGGTATCGCGGCTCTAGTTGGCTGCGCCTGGGGCCTGAAGTCGCTCTACGACGAATGGTATCTTTCGAAGGTCCGCGTCGTCTCGGTCGATTGGCGGCACGAATCGATCTGGTTCATGCGCGCCTCTTTCGTGCTCGAGAACGACAATCCCTTCGATGTCACCGATATCGAGGTCTTGTGCCGGCACACCGACGAGGCCGGCAAAGAGATCGACCAGAATCGTCGTACCCTGGCGCGGGTGGTGCCCGCGCAGGGCAAGCTCGACGTGTCGGAGTACAATATGGGCTTCATGCATGTCGGGGCTCGCGGCTCGACATGCCGGGTGACGAACTACCGGAAGGGCTCTGTGCCGACGCCCATCGAATGACGAGCCCGACTCAGGTGCAGTTTGGCCAGTCCAATTCAGGCCCTCATGATGAGGTGCGCCTTGCCTTGGCGAGAGGCCTCGAAGGAGCCTTCCAGCTGGCCTCGCGACCCCTGGAATCCTCCTTCGAGGCCCGCTGACGCGGGCACCTCAGGATGAGGGTATTGATTTGGAGTTATTCTCTCCAAGCCCGCGCAGCATCTATTGAGATGTCTCTCAATACTCGATCACGTCTTCCAGTGCGTAATGCTTCACCGTCTTGCGGTTGGCGATGAGCTCGTCGATCGTCGGCTCGCCTTTCATGGCGCGGGCGATGGCGAGCTTCGTCGCCTCGTAATTCGTGCGGTAAAGATCCTTGCGGTCGACATTCTTGTCGGCGGCGCAGCGCTCGTCGAGCCAGATCATGATGATCATGCAGAGCTCGTCGAGCCCGTCCTTCGGCAGCACGCCCTCGATCACGCAATCGATGATCGCGTCCCCGGTCGCCGCCTGAACGACGCCGCCGAGCAGTTCGGCATATTCGGCGGTGTGGATCGTGACCTTCGTGGTCATCATCGTGGACGGGCGCACGAGTTGGTTGAGGTCACGCACCACGAACATCCGGGTATGGCCCTGGACCTGGCCCATCATCGACGCGAAGGCCTGGCCGACCGGGCCCCTGGTCGAGCCGATCAGCACCTCCGGCATTGCGTCGGTATATTGCCCGTTGGCCGCGAGCACCGTCGCCTCGCCTGTGCGGAACCAGATCTCCGACATCGTCTTTCGCACCTTTCCTGTGCATCACTGCGCCCAACCGGCGCGAATGCGGCGCAGACACCATTCTGGATGCCGCGCGTCAATTGCGATTCGGGTATGCCCCCTTGCATTCCGTTCTGGCCATCACCGCGCCGATCCTTCATGCAGGGCAGCAGGTTGGCTGACGAGGCGTGTCGTCGATGAGTGCTCAGAAGCCTGAAAGCGAGCGTGGCTGGAGCCTGTCGGCGCGCGCGGCGGGTGACGGTGTCCGCCTGGAAATCGGCCTGCCCGATCTCGCAGGGAGGCCGGTTACAGCCGTGCTGAGGCTCGAGCGGTCGGAGGCCCGCGCCTTCGCGCGCTCGCTGCTCGCTGCGGCGGGCGATGCGACCGAGCGTACCTTCTCGCCGAGGGAGCGCGACTGAGCCGAGGACGGGTTCAGCGCAGGCCGAGGCGCGGGCGGCCCGGCAGACGCGGAACCTTGGTGCCTCTCGGTTCGATCGGAGCCTCGCAGGTATAGACGAATTCCGTCTGCAGATCGACGAAGATGGTCTCGCCGGTGATCGTGCAATCTTCCCGGGCCGTTTCGTCGAGATAGGCGCGTGCGGCCGCTCGGAAGCGGAGTGCCCGTGATTCGGCCGGGTCGCGCCCTTCGTAGCGTTCGCCGACATCACAGCCCGTGATCTCGCGCAGAGCGTTGGAGACGATCAGCATCCGCCGCCGCTGGCGGTTGTCGTAGACTTCGTAAGGCTCGTTGCAGCCGATGGTGACGACCTGCGGCCTCTCCGCGACGTAGGTCTTCGAGATATAGGCAAAGCTCGAACAGCCCGCCCCCGCCAGACAGAGCGCGAGAACGAGCGGGAATGCGAACCGCTGCATCGTCGCCGCCTGATCCACCCCGGATTGTTCGAAAGCGCATTGAAACAGCTACGCTTGCACGGTCAAGCCTCGATCGGCGCGGGACAGGGTGCGAGCGGATTGCGTCGCGGGCTGTGTTCTGGCGGCCGCATTTGCCATGCATGGCCTTGACGCCCTACGCTTCACGCCCGAGTCCCAGCGCCCTCCTCAGCGCATATCGCGACGCCTGAAGCGCTTTCGGCCGGCCAACAATCTTGTATCTGCTCACCGATATTGCCCTGTCGAACTGGTACCTGATCCGCCATGAGCAGATCCGGATCCGGGGTGCGAGCGCGCTCGTCGGGCCGACCGGCGCCGGAAAATCGACGATCTTCGATGCAGTCGGCACCGTGCTTGCCGGAAACAACGCTAGCCGGCTCGTTCTCAATGCCTCCGCCTCTGGCCGCAGTGCCCGCACGGTACGCGACTACTGCCTCGGTTGGATCAGCGATCCGGCGGAAGGCGGGCGCCCGACGCGCGAGGCCTGCGAGACGATCATCGCGCTTACCTTCGAGAATCCGGCCAACGGCCGCATCGTCTCGATCGGCCTTGCTCTGGCCGCGCGCGCGGAAGAGGCCCGCGAAGAGACGCTCTCGCGCTTCATCGCGATCGGCCACCGCTTCCGCATCGAAGATTACGTCCACGAGACCGAGCGGGGCAGCTTCGTCGCGCCCTGGAGCACGATCGCATCCGATCTCCTGCGACGTGCGGAGCGCTTCGAGCAGTTCCGGAGCTCCGGCGAGCGCTTCACGGCCGAGGTGCTGAACCAACTGCGCGAAGGAGCGGCTGCGCCCGAGCCCCGCCACTTCCTGCGCACTTTCGCCAATGCGGTGGCATTCAAGCCGATCTTCGACACCAGCGCCTTCGTCCGCTCCTTCGTTCTGGAGCCCGAGCCGCTCGATGTCGGGCGCATCCGGGTTTCGGTCGAGACCTGGCGCCGACTCTGCGAGGTGATCGAGGAGCTCGAGGCGCGGCTCGCGCTCCTGTCGCGCATCCTGGCGCGCTACGAGTCCTATGCCGATGCGAGCCTCGCATCCGCTCACGACGAACTGCGCGGCGCCCAGGCGGAACTGCGCCGCCGCGTGATCGATTTTGCCGGCTTTCGAGGGCGTCTCACCGAGACGAGCGAGCGGCTGCGCATCGCCCGCGACAGTGTCCGCACCAGCCAGGGCTTCGTGCGCGAGATCGATGCCGAGATCGCCGAGCGGAAAGCGCTGCTTGCGGGTGGGGCGGCCGAGAGCCGGCTGGCCGCGGCCAATGCCGGCCTCGCCATGATCGCACGCGAGCGCCGTGACCTCGCCCAGCGTGTCGGCGACCTCGTCGGGCTCGTCCATGATGCCGGCCGGCTGTCGGCGGTGTCGGGAACGCTTCGAACCGTCGACGTCGATGCCGCCCGCATCGTCGAGGTCTGTGCCCGCTCGGGTCTGCGTCGCGATGCTGCTCCGGAAGACATGCTGCGCCTCGATGGCACGCTCGGTCTGTTCGTCGAAGCTCTGCACATGCTGCCGGACGTCTCGGCCGGTCTCGACGAGGCGGCGGATGATCTTGCCCTGCGCGCCCGAACCAGGGAACGCGAATCACAGACCCTGTCGGCCGCCTTCAGCAGCGGTCAGGGCAGCGCCGCGCGGCTATCCCCGGATACCCAAGCCTTTCGCGAAGAGCTCGCCCGGCTCGGCATCACGGCTTTGCCGATCTGCGAACTCGCCGAGATCGTCGATCCAAAATGGGGCCCTGCACTCGAAGGGCTGCTCGGCCGTGCCCGCGAGGCGCTCGTCGTCGATCCGGATCGTCTCGACGACGCTTTCGGCCTGCTCGAGGCGCGGCGCAGCCAGTTCCACCGCTGCCTGCTCGTCAAGACGACCGACACCGCCCGCCGCATGGCCCGGCGCATCGATGACGGTCCGCTCGGCATGATCGAGACAGATGACGATCACGCCGCCGCGTTTCTCGCCGCCCGGCTCGGCGGCTATGACCTCGCGCCGAACGATGCCGCGCTCGCACGGATGAGCCGGGCGATCGCTCCGAGCGGCCGCTCGACCGGCGGCATGGCCTATTCGGTGGTTCGGTCGGTCCAGCTGATGATGACCCGCGGCCATCACGGTCCGACAGTGCAGGACAGGCAGAATCTGGAGGCGGCGATCGAAGATGCGCGCCGCCTGCGTAGCGAGGCCTCCGTGATGCGGGAGGCGGCCCGGCTCGCGGCTTCTCTCAAGGTGCGGCTCTCGGGCCCGATGCCGGACCTCGCAGAGCTGAGGGCCGAGGCGGACGCGATCGAAGGCCGCCGCCGTAGCTTGACCACGGAGCGCGAAACGATCGGGAAGGCCGATGACGGCAATCTCGAAGCGGAATTGCGCGATCTGACGCGAGAGCGCTCGGCCTATCTGACCGAACTCGTCCAGGTTTTGGAGCCAAAGGTCGACGGGCTGCTCGCCGAGGAGGCGACGCTCAAGTCGCGGGTCGCGGCCACGCGCGTGGCGCTGAAAGGTACGATCGCGGCCCGCCGCACGGCACATGCGCGCTGGTCCGGCGGCGATGCCCTACAGATCCGCCTGATCCGCTCGGCCGGTGCCGATCCGGCTGCGATCAGGCAGATCCGGGCGGAACTCGCCGGTCTCGAGAGTAAGGATCTCGCATCCCTGTCGAACGGGGCGCGCGCCTCGGCCAAGCAAGCCGAGGAGACGGCACGAATCCAGGCGCGGGCGGCCGAGCGCGATCTCGCCGAATATTGCGTGCGCTGGCGGATCGACAACCCGATCGGGCGCGGCGATGCGCCGGCCACGATCGGCTATGCCTGGGTGCGCCGCGAGCACGAACAGGTCGCCGGCCATGAATTGCGGCGCTATCGCGAGCAGAGTCTGCAGGCGCAAGGCGAGATGCGGCGCCTCCTGACCGAAGACCTGCTGACGCGGCTTGCCGACAAGTTCGAGCGGGTGCGCAACCGGCTCGACGCGCTGAACGAGCGCCTTTCCTCGCAGACCTTCACCGGCCAGACCTATGCCTTCGAAGCGGCCGTCGATCGGCGCTACGCGGCGGTTCATGCCCTGGCGAGCGAGGTCGCGCGCTCGGCCGATGCGGCTCAGGCGATCCTGCCGGAAGCCGAGGGTTCGGAGGCGGACGCGAACAGCCCGCTCGGGGCGGCGATGGCCGAGATCTCGGCGCTGATCGCAGGCGAGGAAAGCGCCGCACGGCTTGCCGATTACCGGAACTACTTCGTCTACGAGATCGGCATGCGCGATGCCGCCGGCAACCGCACCACCCTTTCAAACCGGGCTCTGCGGGGATCGGGCGGGGAGGCGCAGGCGCCGTTCTACGTCGCCATCGCGGCCTCGCTCGCTTCGGCCTATTACCCCGGCGACCGGGCCGGCCAGGAACATGCCGGGCTCGGGCTCTGCCTGCTCGACGAGGCCTTCTCGAAGCTCGATGTGCGCAACAGCCAGGCCCTGGTCGATCTGTTCCGCGCCTGGGGGCTGCAACTCCTCGTCGCCGCGCCCGAAGACAAGCGCACGACGCTGACCGAAGTGATGGACACCATCGTCACCGTCTACAAGAGCCCGGATCTCGCCTCGGTGCGGATCGAATCCGAGCATCCGTTGGAGGCCGCCAAGCGCGCGCTTGCCAGGATCAACCCCGAGCGGCACGGCATCGAGGCTTTCGCGCTCTCCGATGCGGCGGAATGACGCCGCGTGACGGCTCGCTTCCGGTCACGCTTCCGCGTGGACCCCCTCTCGCTCGGAGCAGCATCCATGATTCGGGAATCTTGGACGTTGCTCCAACCTTTTGATGTACCGCATTTTCTTCACGTGAACCGGTTTCCACTTCACTCGAAAACGCTCTAGCTTTCGCAGATGGACGAGGATTCCTGGCGAGAATCGCGCGCGGCTTTGATCCTGATCGCCCTCGTCTTGCTCGCTGTCCTCGTCTTCGGCGCCTTCACGCCAATCAGCCAATCAGGTTAAGCCGGGGTGGCGGGCAGTCCCGCTCTCCGAAGACATCGTGGCGAGGTGACGATCCATCGTGTTGAGCGCGTCGGCCTGCTTCCGGTCGGGATTGGGGCCGCTGACATAGGCCAGCGTCACTCTGGCGATGCGCAAAGCCGTGATCAGGTCGCGGCCTTCACGACGTGCCTGCTCGATCACCGCAGCGACATTCAGCATATTCTGTGCGTTGGCAGCGTAGCCCTTCATGGCGCTTCACGCCTTAAAGCATGATGCAGAAAGGTGGAATCCGGCTTTCCGAGACCATCATGCGACACCAGACACTCGGGGGCGCGTTTCCGCTTCCACGACAACGCAGCGTGCTCCAGCGCAATGATCGATTGCGCGCACGACCGGTCGATACATACGCGCCCGTTTGCCGAACGGAAATGACTTGCCATGAGCGTTTCACCATGAAGCAGGATCGTTCGTCATCATGTGGTTCAGCGCTGGCCACTGGCGGATGCGTCCTATGGACCGCAGGCCGGGTGCGCGGGTAACCTGCCGCCGCATGGAGCGAAGATGCCTCTGGAGCATGATGCGGCGAAGTGGAGTCCGCTTTGTCGAGGACATCGTGCGACATCAATGATTTGGAGCGTTCTGCCGCTTGCCAGTCAAGCGCAGCGCACTCTGGCCGGGGCGTGGCAATTACCAGGACGGTGATGACACGGTTTCTCGTTATACTTGCTAGCCTGGTCCTTTTTCTCTCGGGCGCCGAAGCACAATCGGTGAAGTCGCCGCGTGACCTCGTCCAGGCGAGTCTCGTTGCGGACGTCACCGCGATCGAGCCGGCCAAGCCGTTCACGCTCGGCTTGCGGCTTCGGATGAAGCCGAATTGGCATGTCTATTGGCGCAATCCCGGCGATTCCGGTCTGCCGCCCGAAGTGGCCTGGACCTTGCCGGACGGATTTTCAGCGGGCGAGATCGCGTGGCCCGCGCCGCACCGCATCCCCGTCCAGAGCCTGATGAATTACGGCTATGCCGGCGAGGTCGTCCTGCTCGTCCCGGTCACGCCGGGCCTCGATCTGTCACCCTCGAAACCGGCACGGATCGAGGGAAAGCTCACCTACCTCGTCTGTGAGGAAATCTGCATCCCCGGCTCGGCCGATCTGCGCCTCGACGTTCCGGTGGCTCAGCCGGGCACGGAAGCGGAGCTCGATTCGGCAAACGCGGCCTTGTTTACCCGCGCGCGCGCTGCCCTACCGGTGGAGCCGCCTTGGCCGGTCCGGCTGAGCGCCACGCCCGAAGGTCGTCTGGTACTCGGCGCCGAGGCACCCGGCCTGAAGGCCGATACGATCCGGGACGCGGCCTTCTTTCCCTATTCCGAGAGCGCGATCGAGAACGCGGCACCGCAGGATCTGGCGGTCGACGAAAGCGGATTTCGGCTGACCCTAACCAGGGCGGACGACAAGGCGCCCCCACGGAGCGAGCTGGCTGGAATCCTCACCTTCGACGAGCAGGTCGATGGCAGCCCCGTGCGCCGTGCCTACGCCATCGGCACTGCGCCCCCGCTCGCCGGCACGCAGCCGGCTGCCGCAGAGGCGCCGATACAATCCACTCTCCCTGCGGCTTCCGCCGATGATGCGCTGACAATCTGGAGCGCTGCCGGCCTCGCCTTGCTCGGGGGAGTGCTGCTGAACCTGATGCCCTGCGTCTTTCCCGTGCTCTCGATCAAGGTGTTGAGCCTCGTCAAACAGGCCGGCGATACGCCCTCGCGC
Organism: Methylobacterium sp.; assembly: GCA_044227265.1. Classification (GTDB taxonomy): domain Bacteria; phylum Pseudomonadota; class Alphaproteobacteria; order Rhizobiales; family Beijerinckiaceae; genus Methylobacterium. Next base: position 68,840 of record JBGAFL010000014.1, on the reverse strand, counting down.
GTGAGGCTGCACGGGCTCGCCTATACGGCCGGCGTTCTGGCGAGTTTCCTCGCGCTTGCAGGATTGCTGATTGCCCTTAAGGCTGGCGGGGCTGGAATCGGCTGGGGTTTCCAGCTGCAATCGCCGATCATGGTCGCCGGCCTCGCCTATCTGCTCTTCGCGATGGGCCTCAGCCTGTCCGGAGTCGTGCATGTCGGAGCGGGTATCGCCGGGCTTGGCGACGGGCTCACGCGCCGTGCCGGCCTGCAGGGCTCGTTCTTCACGGGCGTGCTCGCAACCGTCGTCGCGACCCCCTGCACGGCGCCTTTCATGGGGGCGGCCGTCGGTTTCGCGCTGACGCAGGCGCCGCTCGTCGGACTGACCGTGTTCGGAAGTCTGGGCCTCGGATTGGCGCTGCCGTTCCTCGCGCTCACGCTCTGGCCGGGTGCGTTGCGCGCCATGCCCCGTCCCGGCGCCTGGATGGAAACGCTGAAGGGCGTGCTCGCCTTTCCCGTCTATCTGACAGTGGCCTGGCTTATCTGGGTGCTCTCGCAGCAGGTCGGATCGGAGGGGCTTCTCGTAGCCCTGGTCGGCCTGGTGCTCGTCGGCTTCTCGGCTTGGGCGTGGGCGCGCGCCAGCTCCGCCGGGGCGCTCGGTCAGCCCTTGGCGCGCGCTGTCGCGCTTGCCGCGCTCCTCGCTGCGGCCGGTTTCGTGATGCTGGCCGCGCGTGATCACGCCGCCGACCAGACCAAGGCACTGGCTCAGGGCACCGAGCCCTTCACCCAGACCCGTCTCGACGCATTGCGAGCACAAGGCCGCAACGTCTTCGTCGACATGACGGCCGCCTGGTGCATCACCTGCCAGGTCAACGAACGCGGCACGCTGGCGAGCGGCGAGATCCGGGACGCTTTCAAGGCGCGCGACATCGTCACGTTGCGTGGCGACTGGACCAACCAGAACCCCGAGATCACCAGGCTACTCGAACGCCACGGCCGCAGTGGCGTGCCGCTCTACCTGCTCTACCAGGGCAACGCCGAACCGGCCGTTCTCCCCCAGATCCTGACCAGAGCGAACGTGCTCGCCGAGGTGGAAAAGCTGAAGGCACCAGAGCCGTTGCGCACGGAGGCAATTGCGAGTCCCACGGCGCATTGAGCGCGCAGCATGGCCGTGTCCTCGGACCGATTGACCTGCGGTGACGCGTGGCGCACTGCGCGCGCATGCTCGTCCCGACTGCTTCCGGCTGGACCGTCTTTCGCAATCGCGATTTCCGTCTGCTTGCCGCGGCACGCTTTCTCACCGGGCTCGGCTACCAGATGCAGGCGGTGGCGATCGGCTGGTACGTCTATGCGCTGACGCAGAGCACGCTGGCGCTTGGGCTCGTCGGGCTCGCCGCCTTCCTGCCCGCAATGTTCTCGGCCCTGTTCGCCGGGCATGTCGCCGATTCCTACGACCGGCGGCTGGTTGCCTCGATCGCCTACGTGATCCTGAGCCTTGCCGCTTTCGGCCTGTTCGCCTGCGCAGCGTCCGGCATGCACGTGGTTTGGCCGGTCTATGGACTGGTCATCGGCACCGGATTCGGGCGCGCCTTCGCCAATCCGGCGCAGCAGGCGCTACTGCCGACGCTCGTCACACGCGAGCAATTCGGGCAAGCCGTGAGCTGGAACGCCTCGATCTGGCAGACTTCCTCCATCGTCGGGCCGGCTCTCGGCGGTTTTCTCTACGTGTTCGGGCCGGCCCTCGTATTCGGCGTCGCCTGCGGAACCTTCGGGCTGGCGGCGATGCTGCTCCTCGCGATCCGGTTCCGGTCGGCTCTGCCCACCGAGCGGGCGCCGCTGACCTGGGCCACGCTCTCGGCGGGCCTGTCCTATATCCGCGATCACCCGGTCGTGCTCGGCGCGATCAGCCTCGATCTCGTCGCCGTGCTGTTCGGCGGTGCCGTGGCTTTGCTGCCGGTTTACGCCGCCGAGATCCTGCATGTCGGCCCGCTCGGCCTCGGAATCTTGCGCAGCATGCCGGCGGCGGGGGCGGTGACGATGGCGATCGTGCTCGCCTGGTGGCCCTTGCGGCGGCGCGCCGGGCCTCGGCTGCTGATCGCGGTCGCGGTGTTCGGCGCCGCGACGATCGTGTTCGGCCTGTCCACCAGCCTGCCGCTGTCGATGGCGGCCCTCTACGTCACCGGCGCGGCCGACATGATCTCGGTGTTCATCCGTCTCAGCCTCGTCCAGGGTGAGACGCCCGACGCGATGCGTGGCCGTGTCTCGGCGGTGAATGCGGTGTTCATCGGTGCCTCGAACGAACTCGGAGAGTTCGAATCCGGCGCGCTCGCCGCCCTGGTCGGCACGGTGCCGGCTGTCATCCTCGGCGGCGTCGTGACCCTCACCGTCGCCGCGGCTTGGGGCCGCCTGTTTCCCGCGCTCAGGGCGCGAGACAGGTTGATGGGACAGGGGTGAGACGGGTCACCGTTCAGGAATTATCCCTGCGACACGCAATCGGTGGCGCTTCAGGGATAATAGCTGATTACATAGTGCTTTATCAAAAGCATCAGGGATGTTATCCCTGAATCAACGAGCCGGTGACCCGTTTGGGACAATCCCATGAATCTCAGTGATTTGACGGGTGAGCAAACGCGACAAGCGATTGATGTCGACCAGATCTTCGCCGCATACCGCGAGGCCCGGGACGAACTGGATCGCCGCTACGCGGGGTCGATGTCCTGGAAGACCGTTCGCGGGCGCGAGTACCTCTATCGGAAACGCCGCGACGCGTGGAAGTCGCTCGGCCCGCGCACAGTGGAGACCGAGGAAGCCTTTGCCCGGTTTCACGCGAACCGCGAGCGCTTGCGCGACCGTGTCGAGGGATTGGCGGCTCGGATCGACGCCATGGCGCCGGTCAACCGCGCCCTTCGGCTTGGCCGGCTGCCTGTCATCGCGGCCCGCATCTTGAGATCGCTGGCACGGGCGCATCTCTCGGACACGGCTATCACGGTCGTCGGCACCAATGCGCTGTTCGTCTACGAGCGGTTGGCCGGCGTGCAGATCGAGGGCTCCTATCTCGCCACGGCCGACGTCGACCTGCTTTTCGATGCGCGCAGCAGCCTGAAGCTGCTCGCACCCGATGTCGCCGCCTCGGGCGTCATGGGGCTGCTGCGCAAGCTCGACCATTCCTTCGACGTGATGGGCCGCGGCGGCTTCCGCGCTGTGAACCGCGACGGCTACATCGTCGATCTGATCATGGCCGCCGGCAAGGACCGAATGAAAGCGCCCGCCCGCAGCCGGATCGGCTCGGACAACGACGATCTTCAGGCCGTGGAGATCGAAGGGCTGTCCTGGCTGGTCAACAGCCCGAAAGTAACGGGCACGCCCAGATCGCGACCCTGCCAGGGCCAGGCGCGACCTGGCGCAGGCGGAGCTGGTCGCGGAGCTTCTGCGCAGCCGCTTGCCGCATCTTCCGTTCGACGATGCGGCGCTCGCCGCTTTGCCGCAGGATCTTCGCGAGCGTGCCTCATCCCTGTCTCGGGTTTCGACCGAGACGCCGGCTACCAAGCTCGAACCGGATTGGTAGCCGCCCGAGGCAAGCGCGAAGGCTCCGTTACTTCCCGCCCAGCAGCGGCGACCAGGTCGGGTCCGAGGCGTAGGAGGGCGTCGGCACCGGTTGTTCGACCTTGCCGGTGATGTCGACCATGTAGAGCTTGCCGCCGCCCTGGCCGCCGGGATCGCGGAAGAACATCACGTACTGGCCGTTCGGCGCGAAGGTCGGGCCTTCGTTGTGAAAGCCTTCGGTAAGCACACGCTCGCCCGAGCCGTCGGTCTTCATCACGCAGATGGCAAAGCCGCCCTTGCGCTGGCGGGTGAAGGCGATGAGGTCGCCGCGCGGCGACCAGGCCGGCTGAGAGGCCGAGCCTTCCCCGAACGAGATCCGGTGCGGATTCGAGCCGTCCGCCCCCATCACGTAAACCTGCTGTGAGCCACCGCGATCGGATTCGAACACGATCTGGCTCCCGTCCGGCGAGTAGGAGGGCGAGGTGTCGATCGCGAGCCCCTGGGTCACCGGCGTCTGAGCCTTGGAGGCGATGTCGACGGTGACGATGTCGGCATTGCCGCCCTGCTGCACGCTCATCACGAGGCGGCGTCCGTCGGGCGAGAAGCGCGGGCTCGAACTCATCGAGGCGAAATTGCCGACGGTCTGGCGGGTGCCGTTCTCCAGGTCGATCATCTGCACGCGCGGCTGCTGGCCGGTCGCCTGAGTCATGAAGGCGATGTCCTGGCCGGCGGGCGAGTAGCGCGGCGCGACCACGTTGAGGTCGCCACCGGTCAGCGAGCGGACATTGGCGCCGTCCTGGTCCATCACCATCAGGCGCTTGCGGCGATTCTCCTTCGGGCCGGATTCGTCGACGAACGCGACGCGGCTGTCGAAATAGGGGCCGATGCCGGTGATCTTGGTATAGACGGCATCCGAGATCAGATGGCCGGGGCGCCGGGCATTGCCCGGATCGGTGCCGTATTGCTGGCCGATCATCTGCTGGCCCGAGGTCACGTCCCAGAGGCGAAACTCGACCTTGAGCCTGCCGCCGCCATCGCGGCTGACCCGGCCGGTCACCAGGCCCTGCACGCCCGTGCCTCGCCAGGCTTCGAAATTCGGAACGGAATCGAAGCCGGGATTCTCGGGGAAACGGGATTTCTCGAGCGGCGTGAAATAGCCCGAGCGGCGCAGATTGTTCGTCACCACGCCCGAGACGAGCGCGCCGAGACTGGCATCGCCCTGGAAATCGGTGATCGCGATCGGCAAGGGCTGGAACGCCCCGCCGCCGATGCGCAGGTAGATTTCGGCGCGCGCGGGCACGCTGGCGAGGGCGGCGAGGGAGAGGGCGAGCCCAACGAGCACAGCCGTAACCGGCGCGAGGCGCAGCCGGAAGAGACGATCGGTCATAACGGTCCCTGATAGAGGTTCGGGCGAGAGCGCTGACAAGTGTCGGGAACGGTCAACCCAGACCCAGCTCGAATTCGCCGCGGATGGTCTTCCAGTCGTTGTAATAAGGAGCGAACTGGGCCGGAATCTTGTAGGGGGCGCAGCGCCTTACGGCGCGCATGGCGGCTTGCGCCACCGACTGGTCGACGGCCGACCCGCCGGCCCGCTCGATCGTCGGTTCACCGGCGAGCGATCCGTCCTGGCGCAGGCCGAATTTCAGGATCGGCACGATGATGCCCTGCGATGCGCCCGGCGGCGCCGAATAGCATCGCCCGACCTGCTCGGACAGGATGCCGATCAGGGCAGCGAGCATCGAGGGCGAGAGCTTCTGCGACGATCCGGTCGCCGTTCCGAGCGAGGCCGTGCGCTGGACTTCGCGGCCGGTCGAGCCTGTCGACTGCGAAGGCGCCCGCGAGGCCAGGGTTTCCCGGATGTCGCCCGCGTTGAATTGCTGCGCAAGCTCGGCCTGACGCCGTGCCTTCGCCTCGGCATCAGCCTTGGCCTTGGCCTCCGCAAGCGCTTTCGCCTTGGCCTTTGCAGCCGCTTCCGCCTTAGCTTTCGCCTCGGCATCGGCCTTCGCCTTTGCGTCGGCCTTCGCCTTGGCATCCGCCTCCGCTTTCGCCTCGGCGAGTTGTTTCTGGCGCTCGGCTTCGGCCTTCGCCTCAGCCTCCGCCTTGGCTTGCGCCTCGGCTTTCGCTTTTGCCTCCGCTTCGGCTTTGGCCTTGGCCTCCGCTTCCGCCTTGGCCTGCGCCTGGGCTTTTGCTTTGGCCTCCGCCTTCTTCGCCGCTTCAGCTCTGGCTGCCTCCTCGGCTTCCTGGCGTTCCATCAGCTTCTGAAGTTCTTCGCGGCGCTCGGCTTCCGCCTTGGCGGCCGCTTCGGCTTTGGCCTTCTCGGCCTTTTCCGCCTTCTCGGCGGCAGCCTTGGCAGCCGCGGCCTTTGCCTCTGCAGCCTTCGCCTCCGCGGCCTTGGCCGCTTCCGCCTTTTCGGCCTCGGCCTTGGCGGCTTTCGCGGCTGCTGCGGCGGCGGCCGCTTCTTCCTTGACCGGGTCCGGCGTGTCGGCGCGCAACGGCATCTCGTCGACGGCGGCGACCTTCATTTCGGCCGTGCGCGTCGGGGGAGCGGGCTTGTCGACCTTGGCGTTTTCCGGCTCGCGCTTCTCGAGCTTTTCAGAGACGCGGTCGGCCTGGTTCGGCGTCTCCTCCACCTTTTCGGCATCGAGTTGGCCCTTGGTCATCTCCGCGAACTGGTTCTCGGAGATGACTTCGACCGGAACACCTTCCTCCGCATCGGGCAGCGCCGGCGCCGCGACCGCGAACAAAGCCGCCCCCAGCAGCAGCGCATGCACCGCCGTGGAGATCCAGACGCCCGGTTCCTTGCGATCGAAGCGGAGAGCCACCGCCCGTCCCCGTCAGTTCTGGTCGGGCTCGGTGACGAGCGCGACTTTCTTGAAGCCGCCGCCCGTGACGATCGCCATGACTTGCGCGACGCGGCCGTAATCGACCCGCTTGTCGCCGCGCACGAAGACGCGTTCCTCGGTGCCGGATTTGGCCGTCTCGGTCAGCTGCGGCACGATCTCGTCGTCCTTGAGCTCGACCTCGCCGAGGAAGATCTGGCCGCTCTGGCGGATCGAGAGCGTGATCGGCTTGACGTCGGAATTGAGCGGGCTGGCCTTCGATTGCGGCAGATCGAGCGGCACGCCGACCGTCATCATCGGCGCGGCCACCATGAACACGATCAGCAGGACGAGCACGACGTCGATGAACGGCGTCATGTTGATCTCGTTGATGGCGCCGTGCTTGCGCCGTCCGCGCCGGCGCCTTTTGCCGCCGCCCTGTTGGCTTTGAGCCAAGGCCATGACCGAATTCCTCGATTCGCTCAGGGATCAGGCAGCGACCGAAAGCCGCTCGTCGATCTGCCGCGACAGGATCGCGGAGAACTCGTCGGCGAAGCCTTCGAGCCGCGATTGCGACTTCGAGACCGAGGCCTGCAGCTTGTTGTAGGCGAGCACTGCGGGGATCGCCGCGAACAGGCCGATCGCTGTCGCGAACAGGGCCTCGGCGATGCCGGGCGCGACCACGGCGAGCGAGGTGTTCTTCGAGGCGGCGATCGAGGTGAAGGCGGTCATGATACCCCAGACCGTGCCGAACAGGCCGATATAGGGGCCGGCCGAGCCGATCGAGGCGAGGAACAGCAGGCGCGCTTCGAGCCGCTCGACCTCGCGCTGGATGGTGACGTCGAGCTGCTTCTCGATGCGCTGGCTGAGCGACTGGACCTGCCGGCCCGAGCCCGAGAAGGAGCGCTTCCATTCATGCATCGCCGCGACGAACACGGCGGCGAGCCCGGTGGCCGGGCGATCATTGTAGGAGCGATAGAGTTCGTCGAGCGAACGGCCGGACCAGAACGCATCCTCGAACGCATTCATCTCGGCTTCGGTGCGGCGGAACAGCAGCGTCTTGTCGACGATGATCGTCCAGCACCAGATCGAGGCGCCGAGCAGCCCGAGCATCACGGCCTTGACGACGAAATGTGCCTGCCAGAACAAGCCGAACAGGCTCATGTCGATGACGGGCGCGGCCTGCATGGCGTCGGCTGGATTCATCGGTGGCAGTTCCCAGTGCCCAAGGCTGCGCCGCCGCGGTTCCGCCCGTGCGCTCCCGCCAAATCCTCAAGCGATATCAAGAGGAATCACCCGCGAATCTGTCGAAAGTAAGGGCCGAGCTTGGTCTGGGACGGCAGGATCCCGCACTGCGGTATATTGAAGGATAAACCTGCTTCGGGGTTAACAATCAGTTGCGTTCAAGCCGATCATGAGGCCGCATGCGCACAGCAGAATGTGACCCGTGAGCCGCACCGACCGCCTGTTCTCCCTGATCGACGCGCTGCGCCGGCGCAGGCGCCCGGTTACGGCTGCCGTGCTGGCGGAAGAACTCTCGGTCTCCGAGCGCACGATCTACCGCGACATCGCCACGCTCACCGGGCTCGGCGCGCCGGTCGAGGGCGAGGCGGGGCTCGGTTACGTGCTGCGCTCCGGCTTCTTCCTGCCACCGCTGATGTTCGACGAGGATGAGCGCGAGGCCCTGGTGCTCGGTGCGCGCTGGGTCGAGAGGCAGGCCGATTCGGTGCTGGCCAGGGCTGCGAGTGGCGCCATCGCCAAGATCGCCATGGCGACACCGCGCGACCAGCGCGAGGCGCTTGCCGAGACCGGCTTGTGGGCGGCGATTCCGCGCAGCGAGGTCGACCGCACGCCGACCCTGCGGGCCCTGCGCGAGGCGATACGGCGCGAGGAGAAGCTCGCGATCTCCTATCGCGACGCGGCCGGGGCGGATACGGAGCGCACGATCTGGCCGATCGGCCTCGCCTATTACGACGCCAAGCGCTTGATCTCGGCTTGGTGCGAGCTGCGCAAAGGCTTCCGGCATTTCCATGCCGAGCGCATAGTCACCCTCACTCTCACCGGGACGCGCTTTCCGACGCGGCGCGCCGTGCTCGTGAAGGAATGGCGGAAGGAGCGACAGAATCGGGAGGCAGGCTCCTGACAGAACCTGTCAGGGCGAGGCGGCATGGTCCCCTCATCCCTGATGGAGCGCCGAGTGAGGGTGCAAGCGGGGAAGGGAATAAGGACCTGCCCACGATGACCACCTTCTTCCATGCCCCGTTCTCGCGTTCCTCCGGCATTCATTGGCTGCTCGCCGAACTCGGCGTGCCTTTCGAGACGCGCATCATCGACATCCGTTCCGAGGAGGGCGTCCCGACCGCCTACCGGGCGATCCAGGCGCATGGCAAAGTTCCGGCGATCATCCATGACGGCGTCACCATCACCGAGCGCGCGGCCATTGCCGCCTATCTTGCCGATACCTTTGCCGATGCGGGATTGGCGCCTTCCGTCGGAGACCGCCGGCGCGGCCCGTACCTGAGCTGGCTCACCTACGCCGATAGTGTGCTCGATCCGGCGCTCTGCGCGCGCTGGCACCGCTGGGAGTACGACCCACGTGCGGTCTCCTTCGGCGCGCTCGAGGATGCGGTGGCCCATCTCGAGCGCACGCTGGCGGGAAGTCCGTACCTGCTCGGCGACCGTTTCAGCGCGGCCGACATCGCCATCGGCTGCGGGCTGTATTACGGGATCGACATCATGAAACTGATCCCGGACTGCCCGGTCTTCCGTGCCTATCTCGGCCGCCTGACCCGGCGCCCGGCCTTCGCCCGCACCATCGGCGATGCCAGCCTCGAGAGTTTTTCGCAGGCGGCGTGAGGGGAGGCACGAGTGGGCAGGGCGCGCGAGACCGAAGCTCAATCAGCGCGCGCCCCAATTCTCCCACCCTCATCCTCGTCCTGAGGTGCCGCAGCGTAGCGAAGGCCTCGAAGGAGGGCTCCAGACAACTCTGCGATCTCTGGAGGGCTCCTTCGAGGCCCGTTTCACGGGCGCCTCAGGATGAGGGGGTGGGTAGGACCGGGGGAGATTCTGCTTCCGATGGAATCGAACGCGTGAGCGCCCGTCGCAAGCCATCCGGCAGGCGGATCGCTCGGCCCTCGCGCACGCAGGCGACGACGACCTCGGCGCCCATCAGGATTTCGTCGCCGCGCCGCACCTCCTGGCGCAGATGCATCGAGGCGCCGCGCAGGTCGCTCGACCAGCTGCGCACCTCCAGCACGTCGTCCATGCGCGCCGGCTTGAGGAAATCGAGGACCATCTTTCGTACGACAAAGATCAGGCCGCTCGCCTCGCGGTGCATGTCGGACTGGTCGCCCGCGAGCGCCCGCAGCATCTCGGTTCGGCCGCGCTCCATGAAGCGCAGGTAATTGGCGTGGTAGACGAAGCCTGAGAAGTCCGTGTCTTCATAATAGACGCGCAGCCGCAGCCGATGAATTCCGTGCTCGAGCGCGCCGCCGAGAGCTTGATCCGTCACGATACGGCATCTCCCACGAGCTCGATGACCGTGATCTCCGGCGGCACCCCGAACCGCACGGGTGCGATGCTCATGCCGAGCCCGCCGGAGATGACGAGATCAGTCTGTTCGCGCACATGCCCATAGGCGTAGCGATTGCCGTAGCGCGAGGGCACGACCGGCGAATAGCCGAAGGCGCGGATCTGCCCACCATGGGTGTGTCCCGACAGAGTCAGGGTGATCCGGGCCGGAATCTTGGGGAAGATATCGGGCTCGTGAGCGAGCAGGATCGCCGGCGCACCTTCGGGTATCTTGGCGATGGTGCCGGGAAGGTCGTCGACGCCTTTCCGCTTGTGGCCGTATGTCCAGGCGAAAGGTTCAAGCGCGATGGTATCTCCGAGCCCGGCCAGCCAGATATCGCCGTCCGGGCCACCGAGCGGGAACGCGTCGTTTTCTAGAACGCGGATTCCCGCCTTCGAGAGGGCCTCTCCGGCGATGGTCGGCCCAGCCCCGCGCTTCTGCGCCGACCTGTCCTCCCACCAATCGTGATTGCCGAGAATGGCATGGACGCCGAGCGGCGCGGTGAGTCTGCCCAGGATCGGTGCCCATTCGGCCGCATCGAGATAGCGCCTGACGACGCGCATTCCCGCGACATAGTCGCCGAGCAGAACGATCACATCGCCCTTGAGCGCATTGGCCGTCTCGACGATGCCGGCGATGCGAGACGCCGACATCCACGGTTCGCAGGCATGGATGTCCGATAGCGCGACGATGCGCAGTATCCTATTGGCGGGCCAGGGGCCGATCGGGTGGATGCGGTAGGTCGTGACGGTCAGCCGCAAGGGCTCGATTCCGACGGCATAGGCGGAGGCTGCGCTGCCGGTCAGGAGAGTCGCGCCAAGGCCGATGAGGATATTGCGGCGTGTGACGGATACTGGCGATGCCTTTCGCGGCGTCTCAAGCATCCCCGTCGCCTTCCGGGAACAGGCCGAACTGTGCGGCCGGATCACGTTTCGGCTCTTTGAGACCGAGATGTTTGAAGGCGTGCGGCGTCAGCATTCGGCCGCGCGGGGTGCGCTGCACGAAACCCTTCTGGATCAGGTAGGGCTCGATGATGTCCTCGATCGCATCGCGCGGCTCGGAGAGGGCCGCCGCGATCGTCTCGATCCCGACCGGCCCGCCACTGAACGAGCGCGCGATCATCGTCAGGTATTTGCGGTCCATCACGTCGAGCCCGACTGGATCGACATCCAGTAGTTGCAGGGCGCGGTCCGCCAGCGCGCGGCTGACGCTTGCGGCCTTCTCGACGATCGCGAAATCGCGCACCCGGCGCAGCAGTCGCCCGGCGATGCGCGGGGTTCCGCGGGCGCGCTTGGCGATCTCGTTGGCGCCCTCCGCCGACATGCCGAGCCCCAGTACGCGTGCACCGCGGCTGACGATCAGTTCGAGCTCGTCGATATCGTAGAATTCGAGCCGGATTGGGATGCCGAAACGGTCGCGTAAGGGGGTCGTCAGCAGGCCGGCGCGGGTCGTCGCGCCGACCAGCGTGAATTTGGGCAATTCGATCTTCACCGAGCGGGCGGCCGGTCCCTCGCCGATGATGAGATCGAGCTGATAATCCTCCATCGCTGGATAGAGGATCTCTTCCACCGCCGGATTGAGCCGATGGATCTCGTCGATGAAGAGCACGTCGCGCTCTTCGAGATTGGTGAGCTGCGCGGCGAGATCGCCGGCCTTGGCGATGACCGGGCCGGAGGTCGAGCGAAAGTTCACGCCGAGTTCGCGCGCGACGATCTGCGCGAGTGTGGTCTTGCCCAGGCCCGGCGGGCCGACGAAGAGGACGTGGTCGAGCGCGTCCTTGCGGGTTTTCGCCGAGTCGATCGCAAGCTGAAGTTGTGCGCGTCCGGCCTTCTGTCCGATGAATTCGGAGAGGGTCTGGGGGCGGATCGACTGCTCGGAATCGTCCATGCGGCGCTCCGGATCGAGAAGCGGGTTTTGCGCGGATACCGGCTCGGGCGCGTCGTGCGATTCCTCCGGGGGAGGGCCCGGCGACCGGCGTGGGGTGGGCCTGCGCTTCTTCAAACGGAGCTCGCTCGGGGTTCTCGGCTTGCCATCACGCGGCAGGTGACGACGAGCGCCCACGATGTCGCATACCGGGGCCGTTCACGCTACAATTGCCGGATGCGACAACGATGTGCGACCGGCAGTCGCTGACGAGAGATCCCGCAATGGGCGACCCTTCACGCGAGTTCGACTATCTGTCCTTCGACGATTTCGAGGAGCTGCTGGCTGACAAGCCGCGCAACGAGCGCTGGGAATTGATTGGCGGACGCCTCGTGAAGATGATGGTCGGTGCCCGCTGGGAGCATGGGCGCATCGTCCAGAACATTGCTCGTAACCTCGAGAACGGTTTTGTAGCGAAGGGTTCGTCCTGCCAGACCTTCACCGAGACCTTCTACATGAAGAGCCGGCCGCTCGAGGCGGCGATGCTGCCGGATGTGCTCGTCGTTTGCGGCGATCTCGAACCGGGCGCGACTTCGGTCGACAATCCGGTCGTGCTGTTCGAAGTTCTGTCGCCCGGAACCGAATCGCGCGACCGCTTCGAGAAATGGAGCGTCTACCAGCGACTGCCTTCCCTTCGGCACTACGTGCTGGTCTCGCGCGACCGTCCGCATGTGGAGGTGTTCGACCGCGTCGACGATGTCTGGAACGGATTTCGCTTGCTCGACGGTCTCGATGCAATTCTGGAACTGCCAGCGATCGCTGCGTCCCTCTCACTCGGCGAGGTCTACCGCCGCGTCATTGCCGCATGAACGCGGGCGGCGCCGTTCCGCCGCCCGCGCCTCGCTTCACTTCGTTTCCGGCGCGATCAGCTCCAGCCCGCCGACATGCTTCTGGCAGTAGAGCTGGATGCCGATCTGGCTGATCAGCTCGAGCTGCGTCTCGAGGAAGTCGATATGGCCTTCCTCGTCCTCGGCGAGCGCCTCGAACAGGTTCTTCGAGACGCGATCGTTGATCGAGGCGCAATATTGCGCTGCTTCGAGATAGAGAGCCCGCGCACCGACTTCGGCGGCGAGGTCGCATTTGATGATTTCCTCGACGTTCTGACCGATCTGCAGCGGATCGAGCATCTGCAGGTTCGGAAACCCGTCGAGGAACAGGATCCGGTCGATGAACCGGTCCGCGTGCTGCATCTCCTCGATCGATTCCTTGCGCCAGAACTCCGCGAGCTTCACGTAGCCCCAGTTGTTCAGCATGCGGAAATGCAGCCAGTACTGGCTTACCGCGGTCAGCTCGCTGCGCAGGCCCCGATTGAGATATTCGACGACCTTGGCATCGCCTTTCATTGCCTGCTCTCCTCAACACCCTTGAGGGCCGCAGGGTGTCCGTTCAGGCTGCGGCCTCTTCCAGGTCCTGTGTAGTTTGGAATTGTACCAAACTGCAAGCGCTGCTGCAGGCGGATGAGCAGCTTGCATGAGGATCTGCGCCGGCTTCCAGAAGTGCCGTGCGCATGATGCTGCGGATCGTGCGCGCGCAGCTTCCGCACTTTGCGCTGCAGCCAAGGCAGGCATAGACCTGCGCCGGTGTCCGGGGGCAACCCGGGCCGGGGCCGAGACAGTCGCGGACCTGACCGTCCGAAAGGATATTACAAGAACAGACGATCATGCGCGGGGTCGCGAACTCGTTGGTCTTTGGCGCAACGCGAGAGCGCACGCAGAACCTCGACCGCCCAATCTCGAAGAATTTATGGCGATCATGGTCACGAACGATTTCGAGACGCGCAGTTTAGAATTGTTGAAAAGTCCATGCTTTTCAGCAATTTAGCGGTTGCGGAAGGGCAATGCAACGCCCTGCGGCAAGCCGCCATGCGGATGGCTGGTGACCAGCCTGCGGCTGGCACCCGTCAATGGGCCATCAGGACGGGGATCTCGGCAAAGGCCAGGATATGGCTCGTGGGGCCGCCGAAGATCATCTGCCGCAGGCGGCTCTGCGTGTAGGCACCCTTGATGATGAGATCGCAGCCAAGCGCCGCGGCTTCGTCGAGGATGTGTTCGCCCGGCGTGCGCCGTCCGGCGGGCAAAGCCTTGTGAGATGCCTCGATTCCCTCGCAGGCGAGCGCGCGTGCGACATCTTCGGCACTCGGGCCGGGTACCATGCCGCCTTCGGCGCTCAAGACGAGGATGCGGCGCGCACGGCGCAAGAACGGCATGGCAAAGGCGATCGCCCGCGCCGTCTCCGTGGATCCGTTCCATGCGATCAGGATCGATTCGCCCAAGGATACGGGCGGTTCCGGGGGCGCTAGCAGAATCGGGCGTCCGCTTTCGAACAAGGCGGTCTCGACCGTGGTCATGCGCGGCGCGGAATCGTCGGAGCCCGGGCGGCCGACGATCGTTGTCGAGAACAGACGCGCATATTGCCCGAGGAAAGCGTCGCCCGGAGGAGCATCCGTCCGCCATCGGAACCGCGCACCGGTATTCGCAGCCCTCGGGGTCGAGCCGTCATCCGCATCCTCCAGCGGGATGCCGGCGGCTTCCATGGCGGCGATGAAGCGATCTCCGGCCGCCTCGGCCTCGACCCGATCGGCCTCCTCGTCTCGCAGCCAGGTCATGCCGCCGACCATGTCGACCGGCACGTATTCGGCGAGCGCGGGTCGCAGCGAGACGCCTTCGATCAGGCTGCCGAAGCGCCGGGCGACGAGAATGGCGGTCTCGAAGACGGAAGGCAGGCAATCGTGCTGCGCGACGGGAACGAGCAAGGTCTTCATTGCGAAAGCCTCCGAACACGACAGTGCTGCTGACCGATCCGCGCGTCAGCGGGAGCCGCGCGCGGCCAACTCTTCGAGTGTAGTCGTATCATGGCGCGCTCTGAACTCCGTTGGATCGAGAATCTGCCTGACGCGTCGCGTCAACGGGCGCTCGATAGTCCGATGGACGATCAACGCGGCCGCGACCGCGATCGCGATCATGATGCAGAGAGCGAACCAGGGATGGATCGCCGGGGCTAGGCCCGACCGCAGGAACGCCTCGCGCATGCCGCGGAGCACGAACGGATGGACGAGATAGAGTGCGTAGGAGGCATCGCCGAGCGCCTCCGTCCAGCGAAGTAACCTCTTTCCTTGCAAGCCGGTGCGATTCTCGTCGCGACCCAGCGAAGCGGCGGCGACGAGAAGAGCTCCCGGAAGGCCGAAGGCGAGGGGACGCAAGGCCGCATCGGGATGAGGGACCATGGCGAGCATGCCGATCCCGGCGAGCGCCAGGACGACGCGCGATCCCGAAGTCAAGCGCAGGCCTTCCGATCGCGCCAATCCGAGAGCGGCGCCAAAGGCGAATTCGAGGATGATGGGGCTCGCCCAGAAGGCAAGCGGCATCGGCAGGTCGGGGATAACGAGCCACGCGGCTGCCAAGACGCCCAGTCCCGCGACCAGCCAGGCGACGGCGGCCCGGCGGCCCCAGCCGAGCCCGATCGCGAAAAGCAGGTAGAAGAACATCTCACAGTTGAGGGTCCAGCCCAGACTGTAGAGCGGCACGGCCGCGCCATCGGCGCGCAAAGCGGGCCAGAACAGGAACGAGGCGGCGACATAGCCTGGGTCGACACGGTTCAAGCCGCTCCCGCCGCTCAACACGGCCGGGGAGGCGAGGGCGATGACGAGATAACAGGCGGTCACCAGCCAGTAGAGCGGAACCAGCCTCGCGACGCGGTGGGCGAGAAATCGTCGCCGGCCGCCCTGGCGCCCATAGAGTGGCGCCGAGGCGTGGACGATGATGAAGCCGGAGATCACGAAGAAGATATCGACGCCTGCCGTCCAGGGCAGCAGATCGAGAGGCCGGAAGCCGGCGCCCGTCGAGGCGGCGATGGAAGCGGCCTCGGGCTGAGCATGATGGATGACGACCAGCAAAGCCGCGAAAGCCCGCAGCGCCTGGACGAAGACGAGCTTCACGCGCAGAGCTGCCTATTCGGTCCGGAGTGCATCCAGCCCGTCGTCAGCCCTCCGAACAGCCGATCAGGCTCGACGCTTTGAGGCTACGCCCGTCGGATTCGACCACGGAATGGAACTCGCCGGTCTTGGGATCGCGGACCAGGAGTTCGCCTTTCTCGATCCCGAAATGTGCGCCGTGCAACTGCAATTCGCCGGCCTCGACCCGTTGCCGCACGAACCCGAAGGTCATCAGGTTGGCGAGGCTCTGCCCGATCGAGGCATATTCGAGCTGGGTCAGGTAGTTCGGCGCCTCGCGCGAGACGCCTTTCGCTTCGAGCGCTCCTGCGGCCGGTTCGACCAGCGTCACCCATTTGCCGATGAAATTGCCGGGCGAAAGGGGCTTCGCTGGGTTGGCATAGGCCTTGATGCCGCCGCAACTGGCATGGCCGAGAATGACGATATGCTTGACCTTGAGCCCCTGCACCGCGAACTCGATCGCGGACGAGGTTCCGTGATGGCCGCCGCCGCTCTCATAAGGCGGCACGATGTTGGCGACGTTGCGGACCGTGAAGATCTCGCCGGGACCGACATCGAAAATCACCTCGGGCGTCACCCGACTGTCGCAGCAGCCGATCAGGAGCACGTCCGGATCCTGGCCCTTGGCGAGGGCGCTGTATCGGGTGCGCTCCTGCGACAGCCGGCCGCCGAGAAAGCTACGGTATCCCTCTGTCAGGATTGAAGGAAACATCGGGCCTCTCCCCCCTATTTTGCGGCGAATCGCTGTCGCAGGAGCCAAGTCTCGTCGCGTGCGCTGCCTAATGCCAGTCCAGCCTTACGGGCGAATCCGGCAAATCGCCACGCAGGATTCGTTCAGCCAGCGCGGCGAGCCCGGCCGGTTCGATCCGTTCGCGCGAGGCGCGCAAGGCATCGATCGTCCACCAGCGTGTGCCGCGAACTGGATTGTCCTCCGTCTCCGCGAGACGGCGCGTGTCGATCCGATCATCGTCGAGGCGCACCAGGAAATAGCGCTCGCGCGCATCGCGCGACGTCTCGAACAGATGGAACGGGCCGTCACAGGTCGCGACGAGGGGACCGATCCGGGCGTCCCGAACGCCGATCTCCTCCGACAATTCGCGACGGCAGGCTTCCTCGTGATTTTCGCCCGCTTCCAACCCGCCTCCCGGCATGAACCAGAAGCTGCGGATCGAGGGATGCACCGGATCGCTGCGGCGCGAATAGGCGTATTCGATCAGCAACAGACGGCCTTGCGGGTCGAACACCAGCGCTCGCGCGATGTGGCGGATCAGGATCGCATTGTGCGAGACAGGCTCGTTCATGGCGGTTGGCGATAGCAAGAATTCGCCGCGAACTCACGCGGGATGATTTGGACCGGCGCGCCGCCGTTCACGGGCGGACGAGTGATGGAAAGACATGGCAGGCATTCGACGTCTGGCGGGGACGGGCACGGATTGGGGGGCCGCTAGCGCGCCACTGACCGGGATTCGCGCTGATCGGGTTCGGAACGGCTGATGCGGGTCGGCGTCCGCCTTCTCGATCCGCGCCTTGAGGCTTGGGGCTTTCCGCGCTGGGGATCGGCAGGCTCGGCCGGTCTCGATCTGCATGCCTGTCTGGAGGAAACCCTGATCCTCGAACCGCAGGCCCCCGCGATTCTGGTTCCGGCGGGGATCACGGTGGAGATCCGCGATCCCGACTGGTGCGGATTGGTCTTCGCGCGATCGGGCCTTGGACATCGCGACGGGCTGGTGCTCGGCAACGGCACAGGCGTGATCGATGCGGATTACAGCGGCCCTCTGCTGATCTCGGTCTGGAACCGCAACCCCGTCCCCGCACCCGGGCACCCGGCCATGCCGATCACGATCGAGCCCGGCGACAGGATCGCCCAGCTGGTCTTCACGCGGATCACGCGCCCGCACATCGACATCGTCGAAACTGCCGCCCCTGAATCGGAATCCGGACAGAGAGGAGCGGGGGGATTTGGGTCGACTGGGCGACGTTAGGGGGCGAAATCTCCGATTCTTCGGTATCGCCTGCCTGTGAGCCCTTGTGGAGACGAACCGGACCGGAGGCGGAACCCGGGAGAATGGAGCCGCCAGCCGGACGGCGGCCTTGAGAATATCTATAACGTCGCTATAGGCGGGGTTCTGTAGCGATGCTGTATTACGGATCATGACGATCCGAGACACGGTCATCGAAGAGGCGCTTTCGCTGCTCGAAGCGGCCGGCCAGGTAGGGCTGACGTCGCGCGCCGTCTGCGAGCGCGTCGGAGTGAAGGCGCCGACCCTCTATCATCACTTCGGGGATCTCGGCGGCCTGCACGATGAGGCCGCCTCAGCCGGCTTCGAGCGCTTCCTCGATCATAAGAGCCGCCAGCGGCCTGTGGCGGACGCGGCTGAAGATCTGCTTGCCGGCTGGGACAACTACGTCGACTTCGCCCGCGCGCATCCGCAACTCTACAGCGCCATGGCCGCAAAATACGCTGCCGGCAAAACATTTCCCGCAGCGCGTGAGAGCCGTGCGATCCTCGATCGCAAACTGGAAACTTTGGCTGCGCAAGGCCGGCTCACCCTGCCGCCTCTCGCTGCGGCCGAAATTACCTGGTCGAGCGCCCATGCGGCGGCGACCCTGATCGTCAGCCTTCATCCATGCGAACCGATCGCGGAGGCGATTGCGAGCCTGCGCGGCTGCGTCGAGCGCCTCGTTCGCACACCGCCATCCGAGGCACCCCGCGGCAAGAAAATCGATCCATCAGGAGGCAAGAATGTCACCTGAACCGACGGAACTGGTTGTCGTCACCGGCGCTTCGAGCGGCATTGGTCGAGCCACGGCTCAGCGGCTGGCCACTGACGGCTTCCATGTCCTGGCCACCGTCCGGAACCGGGACGATGCCGCGAAACTGGCGGCCAGGAATATCGAACCGGTCATCGTCGACATTACGGATGCAGACGCCCTTCGCACACCGGCCGACCGGGTCGGCCGCGATGAACACGGCGGCCCTTGCGGGCTGTGGTCAACAACGCGGGGATAGCCGTCAACGGACCCGTCGACGCGATACCTCTCGATGAATGGCGTCGCCAGTTCGAAGTCACCGTCTTCGGATAGATTCCGGTGACTCAAGCCCTCATGCCGGCGCTCTTCGCCTCTGGCGGCCGCGTGATCAATATCGGGTCGCTCGGCGGCAAGGTGGCCATGCCCGGTTTCGGGCCGTACTCAGCGGCGAAATTCGCCATGGATGCCGTGACGACGCCTTGCGCCGGGAGTGAAGCCTCACGGCGTCGAGGTCGTCATGATCACGCCGGGCGCGGTCAGCACCGGCATGACCGAGCCGGGCCTCGCGACGATCGTTCGTCTGGCCGCATTGATGACGCCCGACGACCACACGCGTCACGACCGACTGATGGACGGCGTGAAGGCGCAGGCCGAGGCGTTCGCGCGCGACGGCGTGCGCCCCGAACAGGCTGCCGCCGTGGTCTCGCGTGCCGTTCGCGCCAATGCCCACGGATCCGCTACACGGTCGGTCGTGACGCCGGGCTCATGACGCGCGCGGTTCGGTTCGTCCCCGACCGGCTGCTCGATCGCGTGCTGCGCAGCCAGATGGGCCGGGCTTGATGGCCTTTGCCCAACAAACCCGTTCGAATCGAGACCCAGCGCGCTCCGACCTCTGGCTTTGGCCAAATGACGGCTGGCGCCGGGGCCAAAAGCTGACATTGCGTGTCAGTTTGTAAGCCGCGCCGCGCGATAGTTCGCCATTGCCGCACTGACTTTAGCAACGATTAAGGGATGCCGCGCTAGATTCGCCCGGTAATTGCGTCTGACGGCACGGGCCGATCGGCGCAGATCCGAGAGACGATTCGGAATGCGCAGCGACGCGGCCGCAGCCAATGGTGATGTCGTCGTCGCCGTCGTGGCTGCCGAGCCGCCGATCCAACTCATCCTGGCATTGCGCAGCTTCGATTGCGCCACCCGGATGTTCGATAGCGTTGAGGCGGCTCTCTCGCATCTGACTGCACAGCCGGCCGATCTCGTCGTCATCGATAATGACGGGTTCGAATCCGGCGGTTTTGCCGTGGCCTCCGCGCTGAGCCGCATCCCGGCCCTTGCCCGCACGCCGATTCTGTTCATCGCCGGCAGCAATGCGCGCGACGAGCGTCGCGCGGCGCTCCAGTCCGGCGTCACGGATGTGATGCGCAAGCCGGTCGATACGCTCGACCTCCAGATCCGCCTGCGCATTCTCCTCGAACTCGCCATTGCCCGGCGCGAGCGCGACCGGCAGGCGCAGATGATGAACCAGCAGGTCGAGCGAGCGATCGCCGAGATCTCGGCGCGCGAGCGCGAGATCGTGCGGCGCCTGATGCTTGCGGCCGAATTCCGGGACGATCAGGCGGGCGATCACCTCACGCGTGTCGCTGGTTGCGCGATCGCCATCGCGGAAGGCTTAGGGCTGTCGGAGACTGCGGCGAACGACATCGCGCTGGCCTCGACGATGCACGACATCGGTAAGATCGGAATTCCCGACGACATCCTGTTGAAGCCCGGTCCGCTGACGGCCATGGAGCGCGAGGAGATGAAGGAGCATGCCCTGCGCGGCTACCGCATGCTCCACGACAGTCCGTCGCGCCTGTTGCAGCTCGCGTCCGAAATCGCGCTGACCCATCACGAGCGCTGGGACGGGAATGGCTATCCGCAGGGCCTCAAGGGCGAGGAAATCCCCCTTTCGGGCCGGATCGTCGCGGTTGCGGATGTGTTCGATGCGCTGATCTCGGCGCGCCGCTACAAGCCGGGCTGGCCGGTCGAAGAGGCACGGCAGCATCTGGTGGAGCAGGCCGGCGCGCATTTCGATCCCGCCTGCGTCGAAGCCTTCGTTTCGCGCTGGGACGATATCCTGCTTCTGATCGAGGAACGCCCGGCCGGCCAGGAAGCCGCCTGAGGAGGCTGGGCGATCCTCAATCGTCGCCGACCACGCCCGCTTCGTCCTGCGCCTGCAGCACGGCCGGGCGCGGCATCGAGATGATGTTGTAGCCGGAATCGACGAAGTGAATCTCGCCGGTCACGCCGGTCGACAGGTCGGAAAGCAGGTAGAGGGCCGACCCGCCGATATCGTCGAGCGTCACGGTCCGCCGCAACGGGGCATGCGCTTTCTGGTGGTTATACATGAGCCGTGCATCGGCGATGCCGGAGCCTGCCAGTGTGCGCATCGGTCCGGCTGAGAGCGCATTGACGCGCACGCCGTCAGGGCCGAGGTCGCAAGCGAGATAGCGCACCGAGGCTTCGAGCGCCGCCTTCGCGACACCCATTACGTTGTAGTTCGGCATCACCCTGGTCGAGCCGCCATAGGTGAGCGTCAGCAGCGAGCCGCCTCGCGGCATGCGTTTGATGGCGCGCTGCACGACCTCCGTGAAGGAGAAGCACGAGATCGTCATCGTGCGCGAGAAATTCTCGCGTGTGGTCACGTCAACATACCGGCCCTTGAGCTGGGCCTTGTCCGAGAAACCGATCGCGTGGAGGACGAAGTCGATCCCATCTTCGTAGCGTTCGTCGAGCGCGGCGAAGACGGAATCGAGCGATTGGCGATCCTCGACGTCGCACGGCAGAACGATCTCGGACCCGAGCGAGGCCGCCAGCGGAGCGACACGCCGGCCGAGCGCATCACCCTGATAGGTGAAGGCGAGTTCGGCGCCTTCTCGGCTGAGCGCCTTGGCGATGCCCCACGCGATCGAATGATCGTTGGCGACCCCCATGATGAGGCCGCGCTTGCCCGCCATTAAGCCTGCCATACGCCGTTCCGTACGCTTGCCCAGCTGAAAGTTCCGGGCCGGAGGGCACGCTTAGAGCATTTTCGAGCGAAGTGGAAACCGGTTCACGTGAAGAAAATGCAGCACCCCAAGGAGTTAGAGCAACGGCAATGATTCCTGACCGATCGCCGTTCCGCAGCTCCGAGCCTTCCCACTCTCTCCACGAAAGTCACGCCGTCCGAATGATCACATCTCTTGGGTTCGGGCATGAAAAAGCCCCGCTCGCATTCTTCTCGCGCGGGGCGGGGCTTAGCCCATCCGAGGGCCGTTGAGCTGTTCGAGTCTAGAGATAACCCTTCGTCGTGGCCTGGGCATCGTTAATCATCGCCTGGCGCATCCGAATGGCCACGGTGCCGATCACCGCCACGCAAGTCACCAATCCAATCGCAACCCAGATCATTTGCGTCATAGTCCTCACAGCCGTGCGGTTGAACGCGACGGGTCGGAAGTTGGTTCCAAGATAAAGCGAGGCCGCCATTGGCCTGAGCTTGGCTATACAAATCGCAAAAGCGAAATGAACCAGCGCTGAATTCGCGGAAGCGTGAAGAACGCGGCCAAAAAGCGCCTATGTTCGAAGAGGGCTAACTTGGCAGTTCGGGTGCAAAATACTCATGCGTCGATATGTTTCAGCACCAGCGTCGCGTTCGTCCCTCCGAACCCGAACGAGTTCGACATGACGTGCCCGAGTTTCACGCCGTCCCGGCGCTCCCTCAAGATCGGCATATCGGCGAAGGCCGGATCGATTTCGTCGATATTCGCGCTCTCGCAGATGAAGCCGCTGTTCATCATCAGCAGAGAGTAGATCGCTTCCTGCACGCCGGTCGCGCCGAGCGAGTGGCCGGTCAGCGATTTCGTGGCCGAGATTGGTGGGCAGCTCTCGCCGCGGCCGAACACGTCCCGGATAGCCTCGATTTCCTTGGTGTCGCCAACGGGCGTCGAGGTCGCATGCGGATTGATATAGTCGATCCGCACGCCTTTCAGGTCTTCTATCGCCTGACGCATGCAGCGGACGGCTCCCTCGCCTGAGGGCGCCACCATGTCGTGGCCATCCGAGGTCGCGCCATAGCCGGCGACCTCGCCATAGATGCGGGCGCCGCGCGCTTTGGCGTGGCTCAATTCTTCGAGGACCAGGACGCCGGCGCCGCCGGCGATCACGAAACCGTCGCGGTTGGCGTCATAGGCACGCGAAGCCCGTGCAGGCGTATCGTTATAGCGCGAGGACATCGCGCCCATGGCATCGAACAGCACCGACAGCGTCCAGTCGAGTTCCTCGCAACCGCCCGCGAAAATGACGTCCTGCCTGCCGGCGCGGATGATTTCCGAGGCATTGCCGATGCAGTGATTCGACGTCGCGCACGCCGAGGAGATCGAATAATTCACGCCCCGGATCTTGAACCAGGTCGCGAGGGTGGCCGACGCCGTCGAGCACATCGCCTTCGGAACGGCGAACGGCCCGACCCGCTTCGGGCCCTTCTCGCGCGTGATCGTCGCCGATTCGACGATCGATCTCGTAGAGGGACCGCCGGAGCCCATGATGATCCCGGTCCGATCGTTCGAGACGTCGCCGTCCTCGAGGCCGGCATCACGGATCGCCTGCTCCATCGCGATGTGGTTCCAGGCCGTGCCGCCGCCATGGAATCGCATGGCCCGCCGGTCGACAACGCTTTCCGCGTCGAGATTCGGCGCGCCCTCGACCTGGCAGCGGAAACCGAGTTCCGCATAGGCGGGGGCACGCGAAATCCCGGAGCGTGCTTCGCGCAGGCTGGCGAGCACTTCCTGGGTGTTGTTGCCAATCGATGAGACGATGCCCATCCCGGTGATGACGACACGGCGCATGTGGAAAGGCTTCTCCGCCACGGTGCGACTACGGCACCGCCCGACCTCACCTAGGAGGTTGCAGGCTCGATCTCAATAACACGGATTTCGACGCACGGCGTCGCACGTCTACGCGATCGCTCAGGATTGGAACAGCGCGACCCTGAGATCCTTCGCCTCGTAGATGCGTCGCCCATCGGCGTCGAGCCAGCCATCGGCTATACCGAGCACGAGTTTGCCCTGGCGAACGCGCTTGATGTCGATGCCATAGACGACTTTCTCGACGCTCGGAAGCACCTGGTCGCTGAACTTGACCTCGCCGACGCCGAGCGCGCGGCCGCGGCCAGGGCTGCCGAGCCAGCCGAGATAGAAGCCGACGAGTTGCCAGAGCGCATCGAGTCCAAGGCAGCCGGGCATCACCGGGTCGCCCTTGAAATGGCACGAAAAGAACCAGAGGTCCGGCCGGATGTCGAACTCGGCGAGGACATGTCCCTTGCCATGCGCCCCGCCTTCCTTGCCGATCGAGGTGATGCGATCGAACATGAGCATCGGCGGCAACGGCAATTGGGCGTTGCCGGCTCCGAACAATTCTCCTTCGCCGCAGGCGATGAGATCCTCGTAGGAATAGCTCGTCGCCCGCTTGCCGTCCTCACGGTCGCCGCCAGCGGATTGTTCGATCTCGTTTTCTGAAGTGGTGGCAGGCGGCATCGTTCGCGTTTCTGTTCCTGGTTCGAGTAGCCGGTCGATGGTGCTGGCATCCCTCCTTCGGGACTTGCACGGATCGGCCGGTCCCCCTGGTGAGTTCGGCCGCCAGGACCGGAAAGCCTGGCCTCGTTATCACAGGGCCGCATCGGCTCGAAAGAGGCGGCGGCTACACCTCTCGCGCTTGTAGAGGGCAAACCGGCTGGTTCGCTTGCCGTTCAGAGGGTCAGGCCGTATAACCGAGATCACAATTCCGAAGACAGACGTGAGTTCTCTGCGACCAATGTCCGACCTGGTGCCCCTGAAGGCCGTTTTGACCCCTCGACCGATCTCGAACGGGAGCGACCCTGTCGGAGCCGGGCGTCGCGGCTGCCCTCTGTCCGATCTGCGGGACCGCCTGAGACGGGCGGGCTTGCGGCCGACGCGTCAGCGTCTCTCGCTTGGCTGGCTGCTGTTCGGCCGCGGGGACCGGCACCTTACGGCGGAAATGCTGTATGACGAGGCGATGCGGGCCAAGGTGCCGGTCTCGCTGGCGACCGTCTACAACACCCTGCACCAGTTCACCGAGGCGGGCCTTCTGCGGCAGCTCGCGCTCGATGGGTCGAAGGCCTATTTCGATACCAACCCGAGCGAACATCACCATTTCTTCCTGGAGGAAGAAGGCGAAGTGATCGACATGCCGGAATGCGGCATCTCGGTCGATTCGCTGCCTGACGCGCCCGACGGCATGGAGATCGCCGGTGTCGAGGTCATCGTCCGGTTGCGGCGCCGTTCGATCGCCGGCCGCGGCTGAGCCGGGTTCCGGTTCGACCCACGACAGCGAAGTTTTGCTCCACCTCGGCGGCGATGTGGTGTTCTATTCGAGCGTTTCGTTCGGATAGACGCCCCAGAGTCTGTCCTGACGGATATATCCATCGACGTCGTCTCGCGATTGCGGGAGCGCGACGATGATCCGGCACCAATTGCTCGCGCAGGATTTCACGCTGCCGATCACGCCGGGCTCGAGCCGCGCTTCCTCCGCGGAATTCGGCTCCGACTTCGCCAAGAGCGGGACCTTGGCGTCCTTGTCGGCGTCTTTCGGTGCGGTCACGATGGCAGTCCGCCGGCCCGAGAGCAACGAGTGCAGAACCCAGCCTTCGGTGCCCTCGGAATCGCGGATCCGGCGCCAGGTCTCGAATTCGGCGATGATCTCGACGGGCAAGCCGGTCCGCCGGAACACCCAGAGCGTGCGATGGTCCTTCGATGGGCCTTCGCGCAAATTGACGCGGTCCGTCTTGAGGCTGGCGTATCGCGGCAAGGGCAGCTTGGTCACCTGGCCGACGGAATTCTCCTGACCGAGGGCGGTGGCCGGAGCGAATCCTCCCGTTACCAGGCCAGCCAGCAAAGCAGCGCGCGCAGCATTGCGCATGATCCGATCCTCCATCCTGCCGGTTGAAGTCGACCGATCGGGCCGGCGTCGCGCGGGTTCGCATTGTCTTCCACGGTCTCTCTGATAGAGAAGCGCGGAATCGTGGCAGGCTCGGCACCGTGTCGAGCGCCATTGCACTGCATCTGGCCAGGGCGTGGTTAACGGAGCGTAAGTCGAGCGTGCCCGATCGGGTGGGTTTGCTCGCACGACGCGGGGTGCCGTTGGCGAATCCTGAGATGCGACAACAGGTTTGAGCCGGAGGGGAACCGTGGCCCGATTCACGCGTCCCTGCCAGAGCGGGCGTGTATCGAGGCGCCGCGGGGAGGTGTCATGTCGTCGTTGAAGCGTAAGCCGCTCGTGGTGGTGACGCGGCGTCTGCCGGAGGTCGTCGAAGCGCGCATGCGCGAATTGTTCGACGCGCGCTTCAACGCGGACGACGCTCCGCTGTCGCAGGAGGCACTCGTCGCGGCGATCCGCGAGGCCGACGTCCTGGTACCGACAGTGACGGACAAGATCGATTCCGGATTGCTCGCCCAGGCCGGACCGAATCTGCGTCTGATCGCGAATTTCGGGAACGGCGTCGATCACATCGAGGTCGGCGTCGCGCTGGAGCGCGGCATCACGGTGACCAACACGCCGGGCGTTTTGACCGAAGATACGGCCGATATGACGATGGCGCTGATTCTCGCCGTCGCGCGCCGCGTCGCGGAAGGCGCTCGCATCATTCCCGATGACGATTGGAGCACCGGCTGGGCGCCGACCTGGATGCTCGGCCGGCGTATC
The DNA here is from genome assembly GCA_044227265.1 of Methylobacterium sp. Taxonomy (GTDB): domain Bacteria; phylum Pseudomonadota; class Alphaproteobacteria; order Rhizobiales; family Beijerinckiaceae; genus Methylobacterium. Next base: position 42,578 of record JBGAFL010000014.1, on the reverse strand, counting down.
ACCGGCAAGCGTCTCGGCATCGTCGGGATGGGCCGGATCGGGCAGGCGTTGGCCAAGCGCGCGAAGGCCTTCGGGCTCTCGATCCACTACCACAACCGCCGTCGCGTCCCCGCCCGGATCGAGCAGGATCTCGATGCGACTTATTGGGAATCGCTCGACCAGATGCTGGCGCGCGTCGATGTCGTCTCGGTGAATTGCCCGCATACGCCGGCGACGTATCACCTGCTCTCCGCGCGGCGCCTGAAGCTGCTCAAGCCTGAAGCAATCGTCGTGAATACGGCGCGCGGCGAGGTGATCGACGAGAACGCGCTCGCCCGGCTGATCGAGGGTGGCGACATTTCCGGTGCGGGCCTCGACGTGTTCGAACAGGAACCGGCGGTGAGCCCGCGGCTCGTCAAGCTGGCGAAAGCCGGCAAGGTCGTGCTGCTGCCGCATATGGGTTCGGCGACACATGAAAGCCGGGCCGATATGGGCGAGAAGGTCATCATCAACATCAAGACCTTCATGGATGGTCACCGGCCGCCCGACCGCATCCTTCCCAGCATGCTCTGAGCGGACTGGTTCTCAGCCAGGGTCTCAGTGTAGTCGCTCGGGCCGAGCAGGGGCTTCGAGCAAGGCCTTCCGGCTGAGCGCCTTGTGCAGGTGGACCATCATCGCGATCCCGAAAAGCGGCGTGATGAGGTTCAGGATCGGCACTACCATCAGACCGGCGAGCAGGCCGCCGGCGGCGAAGATGCGCAAGCCGAACTGGCCTCGCATCGCCTGCGCCTCCTCGATGGGTCTGTAGCGGCTCGCGGCCAGCTCGAAATATTCGCGGCTCAGCAGGTAGGCATTGGCGCCGAAGAACGCGACCAGATTGACGCCTGGGACGAAGACTAGGATCAGCGCGATGAAATTCACGAGCAGCGTCAGCCCGGCGAAGCGGATCGCGTAGAGCATCGATTCTCCCCAGGGCAGAGGCCGTCCCGGAGGATCGCTCGGAAAGTCGGTGCGTTCGACGATCTCAGCGGCATCGTCGACGAAGAAGCCGGCGACGAGGATCGAGACGGCCGGCATGATGAAGGCTAGAGCGACGAACAGGCCGGCCCCTGCGAGGAAGAAGGCAAGCGTGTCGAGGATCGGGTAATCCGCCGAGATCCGGTGGCTCGACTGGAAGAACTGAATCAGCCGCGTCAGCCCGAACCAGACCGCGACAAGCAGAGCGAGCGTCAGCGCGAGCGATTTGAACAAGATCGCACGCAAGGGTGGCGAGAAGACCTGCCGCAGGGCGGCGAAGGCGACGTCGATCAGCATCGTGTGCGAGGTCCCGGAGAGAGCCCTTTTTCGAGGGCATCGGTTGCGGGCGGTTGTCGCCATCGCCAGGATCGGCGGCAAGATCCAAATTGCGCGGCGTTTTCGACGTCCGGCAGCGTCGAGCGGAGGTCACGGATGGAAGATCGTTACAGTGCCGATCTCGTCTGGAAGCTGCGAGATGGCGAGGATTTTCGCAACGGCCGCTACAGCCGTGCGCATTCCCTGTCTTTCGATGGCGGCGCGATGATACCTGCATCCGCTTCGCCGCATATCGTCGGAAAATGGGCCGATGTTTCGGCAATCGATCCGGAAGAGATGCTCGTCGCGGCAATGGCGAGCTGCCACATGCTGAGCTTCCTTCATGTTGCGCGTCTCGCCGGCTTTGATGCCACCACCTACCGCGACCATGCTGAAGGTGTGCTGGAAGCGAACGCCTCGGGCAAGCTTGCCGTGACGAAGGTCACCCTGCGCCCCCGGATCGACTGGAAGGGCGCAGCCCCCGACGATGCCACCCTGACGAGGCTGCATTCCGAGGCGCACGAGGCCTGTTTCATCGCCAATTCCGTGAAAACGGACATCACCATCGCCTGAGGTTCGACGCCAGGGGACGATGGCTGGTGGACGAGCCGAGGACGCGATAATCGGCGCTCCCCAGCTCGCTGAGTTGCCATGACTGCGCTCGCCGACCGACCGGAGCATATCCGCTTCGCGCCGAGTTCCCGCCCGCTCCTGTCGGCCTTGCCCCGAGAGCCCGACGTGATCGTGGTCGGGGCCGGCGCGGCCGGCATCGCCGCTGCGCGCCGCCTCGGCGAGGCCGGGATTTCGGTCGCTTCGCTCGAGGCACGCGACAGGGTCGGTGGCCGCGCGGTGACGTCGCTGCTGCGCGGGCATGCGCTCGATCTTGGTGCGCATTGGCTTCATGCCGGGCCGGTCAACCCGCTCGTGGCGCTCGGCCTTGCTCGCGGCGAGCCTTTGCGCAAGGCCCCTCAGACCTCTCACCTGATGGTCGGCAAGAGGCGCGGCCGCCCGGACGAAAGAATCGCCTTCTCCCGGGCATTCGAACTGGCCGATCGAGCGATGACGGAGGCGGCCGCCCGGCCGGGTCCCGACCGTGCCGCAGGGTCGATCCCTCTGCCGGGCCTGGGGCCTTGGCGGCAGCGAATCATGCGGGTGCACGCGCTCGTCTCGGGCCGCCCGCTGGGCGAGGTGTCGCTCCAGGATTGGCCGAGCATGGAATACGGCGACAATTATTTCATGCGCGGCGGGTACGGGGCCTATCTCGCGAGGCTCGCACAGGGACTTCCGATCGCCACGGGCGCGGTGGTGACGCGGATCGCCTGGTCGGAGAGCGGCATCCGGGTCGAGACCTCGGATGGGGCCGCACTCAGTGCGCGGGCCTGTCTCGTGACGCTGCCGGTCATGGTGCTGCGTCGCGCCGTCAGTTTTGAGCCGGCGCTTCCTTCGGAGACTCGCGCGGCGATCGACGGGTTCCGGCCCGGATTCTACGAGCATGCCGTGCTGCATTGGCCATCTTCGCCGTTCCGGGGGCGAGATCGGCTGGCGAGCATCGTGGGTGGGCGGCTGGCACCTCCCGGGTTGTTGACCCGGATCGACGGAACACCCTTCCACTACCTCGAGCTCGACGCGCAGGCCGCGGAAATCATCGATCGGCATTCGGACAGGGCAGGTGCCGCACGCAGGCTCGCGCGTGCGATGTTGGCCGAACATGTCGGGCATCGGCGCCTTCATGACCTGAGCGTTTCCGCGGTGACGGAATGGCGTCACGATCCTTGGTCGCGAGGATCCTGGGCCGTAGCGCCGCCCGGCCATGCCGGTGCGCGGATCGCGCTGCGTGAACCCGTCGGCGACCGCCTCTGGTTCGCGGGAGAAGCGCTCTCGCGCGAGCAATGGGGCACGGTCGGCGGCGCCTATGCCGAAGGGCTTCGCGCTGCGGACGGCATCATCGCCCGACTCGGGTAGACACTGCGAACCGAACGGTCGAATTTCCGCCTCATCAATGTCCTGTGTCGTCTCCTGAACCGCGCGTGACGTCGGGCGCCTGCTGGCGCGTAACGAGGGTCGGCATGAACTGGGTCGAAACGATCGGCTATATCGGCACTGCGCTGACGATCGCGGCCACTGCCATGAGCACGATGATCCCCTTGCGGATCGTCGCCCTGCTCGCGAGCTGTGCGATGATCAGCTACGGCTTCCTGACCGACAGCATGCCGATCGTCATCACCGAGGCTGTCCAGATCCCGATCAACGCTTATCGCCTCTACCAGATGATCCGCTTGGTACGGGATGTCGAGAAGGCGGCTGCGGGCGACCTCTCGCTCGATTGGCTGAAGCCCTATGGCAACTCACGCCGCTTCAAGGCGGGCCAGACGATCTTCACCAAGGGCGATCCGGCGACCGAGATGTTCAGGATCGAGACCGGGCGCTTCCTCATCCCAGAGCGCGGAATCGAACTCGGAGCGGGCGCCGTCGTCGGCGAACTCGGCATGCTCTCGCCGGGCAATCTCCGCACCGGTTCGCTCGTCTGCGTGGAGACCGGGCATGCGCTCTGCGTGTCCTATTCCGAGGTCAAGCAGCTCTACTATCAGAATCCGGAATTCGGCTTCTATTTCCTGAAGTTGACCAGCGAGCGCCTGTTCCAGAGTGCTGGCCATGCGCCTGCCAAGAAGCCGGCGACGGCCGAGGACGTGCCGGCCAACGAGGTTTCGGCGGTCCCGGCCGCGGCGTAAATCCGCAGCCGGTCAATCCTGCTGGCGGATGAAGCTGTCGGGCGTGCCCGTGCCCTCTTCGACGAAGCGGATGTCGCGCGGTGCGCGCCGGGGCGTGTCGACCGAGAGGAACACCATCGGTTCCTCGAGGATTTCCGGCACCGAATGCACGACGCCGCGCTTGAAGAAGACCAGCTTGCCCGGCCCGACCTCGACCGGCGTCTCATCCCCGAACTTCATCATGCAGCGGCCCGAGAGCGCGTAGAGATACTCGTCGCAGGTCGCGTGGGAATGCGGCGGGGTCGGCTTGTAGACCCGAAAGACGCGGGCGCTCGCTGTCGCATCATCGGTGAAGCGATAATCGGCAACCATCGTCTCCGATGTCTCGGGCAGCGCGTTGGCATGGGCCGCCACATCGAACACCGCATGGCCGGCCGGGCGGCTCTGCGCACTCATCGCTCAACTCCCAGAATGCTTACTTTTCCGGCATATTTTGCGCCCAATCCGGGCGTTGGAACAGGGGGCACGATCACGCGCGCGTGCCCCAGCGCGCGCCCATGCGGCTTGGGCGCGACACGTCCGCTCCGATCGCGGGGCCGCTCGTTACCAACGGTCGATGCAAGGCGGAGCCGTCCTGCGGGTCCGGCTTGAGCATGTCCGGCTCGGCCTCCTCGGACGGCGTACCGCGGCCCAGCGCGAACTGGCCGGCCTTGCGATAGGTCCAGAGATAGCCCGGAGCGATCGCTTCAATCGCGGTCGGCGTAATGCCCAGACCCTCGATCGTCCGTCCTTCGGATTTGGCTGCCTCAGACACGATGTTGTCGGTCTGCAGCAGCACGACCTGATCGCGCGTCAGCTTGAATTCTTGCGGCAGCAGGCCGAGCGCCACCGTGTCGGCGAGTTCGAGCGCATGCGCCTGCAGACGGGCCGCCGGCCAGGGCAGGGCGATCACCTTGCATTTGCGAAGCGTCACGCTCAGCAGATACCGAACGAGTTGTTCGAGCGTTGCGACTTCCGGGCCTCCGAGTTCGTAGACACGGCCGCCCGCCACCTTGCCGTCGACGGCGGATGCGATTGCCTCCGCGACATCGCCGACGAAGACCGGCTGCATCCGCGTTTCGGCGCCGATGAGCGGTAGCACGGGCAGCAGGCCGGTCAGCTTCGCGAAACGGTTGAAGAAGCTGTCGCCCACCCCGAACAGCAGCGAGGGCCGGATGATGACCGCGTCGGGCCGCGCCTTCAGCACCTCCGCCTCCCCGAGCGCTTTCGATCGCGCGTAGAGCGAGGGCGAATCCGCATCGGCTCCGAGAGCGGAGACCTGGATCATGCGGGCGCCGATCTCGGCCGCGGCGCGCGCGATCGTGCCGGCGCCTTCAGCCTGTACGCGCGCGAAACTCTGCTCGCCGCTCTCCTGAAGAATGCCGACGAGGTTGATCACTACGTCCGAATGCTCGACGGCGCGGCGCACCGAATCCGGGTAGCGGATGTTGGCCTGCACGGCGACGATCTGTCCGACCTTGCCGAGCGGCTGCAGGAACAAGGCAAGATCCGGACGCCTGACCGCGACGCGCACGCGATAGCCGCGCTTGGCCAGGGCCCACACGACATAGCGACCGAGGAAGCCGGAGCCGCCAAATACGGTCACCAGAAGCGGTTCCGGTCGAATAGGCGAGTCTGAGTCGAGGCTGGTCATGGGGATCGGAGCTCTCCCGGGCGCGCCCGGATCCCACGCTGTCCTCAGGCTCGGCGGAGCGCGGGCAGCAAGGATGCGGTGCGGCAACGCTCCTTAGAACAGTTTCGCCCGGAAGGCAGCAAGCCCCCGAGCATTCCATCTCGCGCCGACAGCGGCCGAGATGCGTTCAAGGGGTAGCCCTCGCTTTGCCGATTCGCATGAGGATCGCCACCGGGATCAGTCCGACCGCGACGATCAGCAGGGCGGCGACGGCACCGTCCTCGTAGGTGCCGCGCGCGGCCTCGGCGTAGACGTGCGTCGCCAGCGTTTCGACGTTCAGCGGCCGCAGAAGCAGGGTCGCCGGCAGCTCCTTGAGGCAATCGACGAAGACGAGGAGCGCGCCACTGGCGACGGCCGGCCAGGCGATCGGCAATTGGATCTGACGCAAGGCCGAAAGGCGGCTGCGTCCGAGCATGCGGGCCGCATCCGGCAGGCTCGCGGGTACGCGGCCGAGCCCTGTTTCTGCTGCGCCGGTGCCGATGGCGAGAAAGCGCAGCAGATAGGCCAGCACGAGGATGCTGCCTGAGCCGAGCGCCAAGGCTGCGACCGGCATGCCGAGGTTCGTGCCGACTGCGTCGATCCAGGCAAGGGCGCCGAGGAGGCCGATGGCCAGAATGATGCCGGGCAGCGCGTAACCAAGGCCCGCAAGGCGGATCAGGATGGCTCCTATCCTGTCCGGCAGCCAGCGTGCGCCCGCCGCGACGAGAAACCCGATGACGACGCAGAAGGCCGTCGCCAGCAGGGCGAGCCTGAGACTGGCGAGGATCTCACCGGGCAAGGTTTCCGGCAGGCCCCGCGCGAGAACGCGCTGCAAGGCGAGATGAGCGAGGTAGCCGGCCGGGATCAGAAAGCCGATCGCGGCTGGAAGCGTGGCCGCGAGGAGCGCTGCCCATCCGCCGATTCCGGAAAGGGGCCGCCGTTCCATCACGCGAATCCGATGCGCGGAGGTCGCATAGCGCCGGCCGCCACGCGCGAGTTGCTCGGCGAAGATCAGAACAACCACGAAGCCGAGCCCGATCAGAGCGATGCCCGCGGCTCCGGGCAGGTCGGAACGGTTGATCCAGGTCGTGTAGACCTGAACCGTGAGGGTGCGTACGCCCAGGAATTCGACCGCCCCGACGTCGTTCAAGGCTTCCATGAGGGCGAGGCTGGTTCCGAGCGCCAAAGCCGGCCGCGCCAGCGGCAGCGCGACGCGGCGAAAGGACGCCGCCGAGCCGGCACCGAGGCAGCGCGCTGCCTCGACGAGATTCGCCGAATGCATCAGGAAACAGGCTCGGGCCGAGAGATAGACGTAAGGGTAGAGCACGAATCCGAGCAGCAGGATGCAGCCCGGGATCGATCGGATATCCGGCAGCACCAGGTCACGCGGGCGGGCCAGCCCGAGCATCGAGCGGATACCGGTCTGCACGGGTCCGATCGGATGCAGAAGGTCGAGATAGGCGAAGGCGACGATATAGGTCGGCACCGCAAGCGGTAGGATCAGCGCGACTTCGAGGATGCGGCGGCCGCGAAATTCGTAGGCCGTGACGAGCCAGGCCGTCCCGGTGCCGATGACCAGCACGAGAGCGCCGACCCCGAGCAGCAGGCAAGCCGTATCGGCAAGAGCGCGCGGCAGCACATGCGCGCTCAAATGCGACCAGGTCTCGGCGCTGGCACTCGACGCGGATAGCGCCAGCGACAGAACAGGCGCCAGGACGACGAGCGTGAGCACGCCGACGGCGATCAGCCCAAGAAGCCGCCAGGCTACTCGCCTTATCGGCGACCGGCCACGCACCTCGCTTCTTGTGACGACCGAGGTCGGCGTCTCGGCCCTATCGACGGGACATGCGGGTGCCTGCACCTCAGTTGTCGAAGCCGACCTTGTCGATCAGCAGGCTCGCAGCCTTGCGGTTGCGGGCGATCTCCGCGAGCGGCAGCGGATCGACGGAGAGCGTGCCGATCTCGGCCAGCAGCGGATCGACCGGCGCGCCCGGCTTGACCGGATATTCGTACCCCGATTTCGCGTAGAGGCCCTGGGCCTCGTCCGAGACGAGGTATTCGAGGAGCTTCACGGCCTCGTCGCGGTTGGGCGCATTCTTGGCCACCACCGCGCCGGAGACGTTCACATGGGTGCCGCCGCCCTCGAAGGTGGGCAGCAGAACCTTGATCGCATCGCCCCACTTCTTCTGATCCGGGCCGCCGCTGCCCGAGCGCATCAGCCCGACGTAGTAGGAATTTCCGATGCCGACGGTGCAGGTCTCGGCCAGGATGTCCTTTGCGACGTCGCGGTCGCCGCCGGCGGGCTTGCGGGCGAGATTGGTCTTTAGGCCGCTCAACCACGCCTCGGTCTTGTCAGGACCGTGCTTGACGAGATGGGCCGCGACGAGCGCGGTATTGTAGGGGTGCTGGCCTGAGCGAAGGCAAAGCTTGCCCTTCCATTTCGGATCGGCGAGGCCCTCATAGGTGATGGCCTTGAGATCATCGAGTTCGCGGTCGGCGTAGACGACGCGGCCACGGGTCGAGAGAGCGAACCAATTCCCCTCAGGATCGCGCAACTGGGCCGGGATGGCGGATTCGAGCGCAGCTGACCGGACCGGCTGGGCGAGGCCCCGGTCGACGATCTCGATGAGGTTGCCGATATCGACGGTCATCAGCACGTCGGCGCTCGATCCGGTGCCCTCCGACGCGACGCGCTCGGCGAGCCCCTTCTCGACGAAGACCGTATTGATCTTGGTGCCCGTCTTCGCGGTGTAAGCATCCAGCAGCGGTCGGATCAGGCCGGGCTCACGCGTCGTGTAGAGGTTGACCTCGGCCGCCGATGCTGCCGTCGACGAGAGCGCGACGGCTCCGACCATCGCTGCCGAAAACCAATTCCACATCGCACATTCCTCCCGAGATCGCTGGTTCAGGACCATTGGCTCAGGAAAAAGGCAAGCTGCAAGTTATTGTATTGTAATAAATAAAAACTGGTCGGCGGTCTGCTACTGGCTTTGTGGAACAGGGATCAGGACGGCCCTCACGCTGGGTCGCGGGCGAATGCGAAGGCTCCCTTTCCGGTCAGGGACAGACCGACCCGATCGCCTTCGCTGATCGGGTCGGATTGAGCAACGGGCAGTGTCAGGAGCCCGTCAACGCCATCGACGGCCAAGAGCAGAACGGCCTTCTCGCCGAGAAAGCTGCGCCGGACGACCCGCGCCTGCGTGCCCTCTCCGGCAGGCCCCAGCCGAAAGGCTTCCGGTCTCAGGCAGATATCGACCAGCGTGCCGTGAGCGGCCGCATCCCCAGCCACAACGCCGAACGGTGTCTCGACCCGGCCATGCTCGGCACGGCCGCAACATTCGAAACACGGGCCGAACAGGCGCACCGCGAAGGCCGAGGCCGGGTGTCGATACAACTCGTCTCCAGTGCCGGCCTGAAGCAGCCTTCCGCCTTCCATCAGCGCGATCCTGTCGGCGAAGATCAGCGCCTCTTCCGGATCGTGCGTGACGAGGATCGTGGTGACGCGGGCTGCGCGCAGGAGCGCCATCGTCTGCGCCCGCACGCGTTCGCCGGTGCGCCGATCGAGATTGGAGAACGGTTCGTCGAGGAGGAGGATGCGCGGCTCCGGCGCCAGAGCACGCGCGAGTGCGACGCGTTGGCTCTCGCCGCCCGAGAGCGAACCGGGATAATCCCGCTCGCGCGCGGCGAGCCCGACCTGATCGAGCCGCCTATACGCGATTGCTCGTGCATCCTGACGCCCCGAGAGGCCAAAGCGGACGTTCTCGCCGATCGTGAGATGCGGAAACAGCGCGTAATCCTGGAACATCAGTCCGACGCCACGCCGGTCCGGCTCGAGCGCACCGACGTCGTAGCCATCGAGCAGGATCTTGCCGGTATCGGCGCGCTCGAGCCCGGCGACGATGCGCAGCAAGGTGCTCTTGCCGCAGCCGGATTCGCCGACAAGCGCGACGATCTCGCCGGTCGCGACGCTGAGCGAGACGCGTTCGAGCGCACGTACCTTGCCGAAGTTCCGGGAAATCTCCCGGATCTCGAGGCAGGTTTGCCGATCCGCAGCGATGGTTGCCTCACTCATCCGGCGCGCGCCCGCGAAGCCCGACAGCGCCGTGGCTGAAGCGCTCGTGTCGGACGAAATGCAGCGCCTCCCGGATCACACGCGGATTCCACATCATCATCGCATGCGTCGTATGCAGAGTGATGTGATCCGTCATCCCCGGGCATCGTGTGCGTTCCACGCTCACGCGGCCATCATTGGGGCCCTTGAGCATCAAGGCAGATTCGAGCGGATAGACCGAACGATCGCCGGCGATGATCCCAAGCGGATAATCGACGGTGCCGAGCAGCCTTTGCAGCTTGTCGTTCCGCCGTGTGACGAGTTCGGCGCCCGCCGGCCCGAAGAAGTGGCGATAAGCGGCAAAAGGCAGGAGCGCATCGGCGACCTCGCTGCCGCCATTGGGGGGCGCGAGCATCACGACCCGGCCGAGATTGTGAGGACGATGCCGGGTTATCAGCCCACGCGCGAGCAGCCCGCCCATGGAATGCGTGACGATGTGGAGGCGCCCGACCCGCGCCGCGAAGGCCGCGACGGATGCGGCAACGATCTCCACGAGTTCGGCGAGCGAGGCGCGGCGCGCAGGATAATCGAGATTGAGGGTGGCGAACCCGCTGGTGCGGAAGGCCCGTTCCATCGGGCGCAGCGATGAGGACCGGCGGGCGATCCCATGCAGCAGCAGGACTCCCTCGACCTGGGCACTGTCCGTCACAAGGGCATCCTGCGCGCGTGCCTCACTCCGACAAGAGTTCGCCATCAAGGCTTTGACGCGCCGTGCGGCCCGGGAATGCAACGTTTCGCGTCCGAGGGGGCCGTCATGAAGGAAACGCCCTTCCGTGCCAAGAACGGAGTACCGGCGATCCAGGGAGAGAAGCTGCGTGCGCGAACCGGACACGCTGCGAACGGCCTGGCGGGCAGGCCTTCCCGGGTTCCTCCTGCTTTTTGCGGCGCTCTATGGCGGTTACGGCGCGCTTTCGCCCTTCCTGCCGGCCTTCCTGAAGGATCGCGGGTTCTCGCCGCAGGAAATTGCGACGTTTCTCGCGGCCGCATTGTCCATTCGGCTCATTGCGGGGCCGCTTGCTGGACGCCATGCCGACCGCCATCACGCAGTGCGGCGGGTTCTGGTCATCGCGCTGGGCGTATCCGGCGGCGTGAGCGTCGCGCTGTTCGCCGAGCACGGATTCTGGCCGCTCCTGGCGATCGGCCTCGTGCTGGCGGCCTCGACGGCGCCGCTCGCACCGCTTGCCGATACCCTCGCGCTTGCGGCAGCCGAAGGGGCTCGGGCTTTCGAATATGGCTGGGTGCGGGCCGCGGGCTCGGCCGCCTTCATCGCCGCGACGGTGCTGACCGGCTATCTCGTCGGCGCGCATGGCAGCGCGTCCGGTTTGTTGGTCGCCGGCGCGAGCTTCGGGATCGCCGCTCTGATCGGGGCCGGCATCCGGCAACATGAAGCTCGAGAGGACGAGGTCGGGCGACCGGATGCTGCGCCGGCTTCGCTTCGTGTCGGGCTGCACGGCCGCGCCGGCGCCGAATTCCGCGAACTGGCGGCAATTCCGCGCTTCCGCCGGCTCGTCCTCGCTGCGGCCCTCGTGATCGGCGCCCATGCCATGCACGACACCTTCGCGATGATCGCCTGGAGAGAGGCAGGGATCGATGCACGGATCGCAGGCTGGCTCTGGTCGGAATCGGTCGCTGCGGAGATCATCGTCTTCCTTTGGGCGGGACCGCGCCTCCTCGCCCGGCTCGGCCCGGCGCGGGCGATCGAACTTGCGGCGCTCGCGGGCATGGTGCGCTGGGCCGTGCAGGGTCAGACGTCCGCGCTGCCGGCGCTAATCGGCATCCAATGCCTGCACGGCCTGACCTTCGCTCTCCTCCATCTCGCATGCCTTGCCGTCATCGAGCAGGCCGTGCCCGAGCGGATCAGGGCGACAGCGCTGACGGTCTACGGCAATCTCGCACTCGGATTGGCGAGCGCCCTGCTGACGCTCGCGGCCGGAACGCTCTATGCTGGCCTCGGCCTGCACGCCTTCTGGGTCATGAGTGCCTTGAGCCTGGCCGCAATTCCGGTCGCCATGTCGCTTCGGGCGGACCCCGGCGACCAGCGTTGAGGAGGCACACCGTCGATCGGTGCAATCTCATCGACAGCCGACCGGTACAAATGTAGAACAAACTGTCAAATGCCGATGCTTGCATGCCCCGTACTGCCGACGTCCTGATCCCGCTGGCGCTCGACACCGCCTATAGCTACGCCGTCCCGCCGGGCCTCGACCTCGCCGAGGGCGATGTCGTGCAAATCCCGCTCGGGCCGCGCGAGACGGTCGGCGTCGTCTGGGGGGTCGAGGACAGGGCGTCGGGCGGAAATCTGCGGCCGGTCTCCGGGCAGGTCGACGTCGCTCCCGTGCCCGAGCCGCTGCGGCAACTCGTCGATTGGCTCGCCCGCTACACCCTCGCGCCGAAGGGCTCGGCCCTCGCCATGGCCTTGCGGATCCCCGACGAATCCGCCCGCAGCGAAACCATGCGCGTCGGAGTTCGCTCCGCCGGGCGAGCGCCGGCCCGGGCGACGACGGCACGCAGCAAAGTTCTTGCCGTTGCGGCGGATGGCGAGGTGCGCGGCAAGAGCGCGCTCGCGAAACAAGCCGGTGTCTCGCTCAGCGTCGTCGACGGTCTGATCGACGATGGTGCGCTGGAGACGGTTGCGCTCGAGCCTGAGCCGGTCGCGCTGCCACCCGACCCCGATCATCCGCGAGCCGAGCCGCTCACCGAAGCGCAAACCGATGCGGCGGCGCGGCTGATTGCCTTGTTCGACCTGCCCGAGGAGGGCGGAGGCCGCCGGCGCACGGCTCTTCTCGAAGGCGTCACCGGCTCGGGCAAGACCGAGGTCTATTTCGAGGCCGTCGCCGAATGCATATGGCAGGGACGGCAGGCTCTGGTGCTGATGCCGGAAATCGCGCTGACGGCGCAGTTCCTCGACCGATTCGCTGCACGGTTCGGCGTCCGGCCGGCGACCTGGCATTCGGCCGTCGCTGGAAAGCGTCGCGAGCGCCTGCGTGCGGCCGTCGCCTCCGGCGAGGTCTCGGTCGTGGTCGGCGCCCGCTCGGCCCTGTTCCTGCCCTTTGCCAAGCTCGGCCTTATCGTGGTCGATGAGGAGCACGAGAGCGCCTACAAGCAGGAGGAGGGCGTGCATTACCATGCCCGCGACATGGCCGTGGTGCGAGGGCGGATCGAGAATTGCCCCGTCGTGCTCGCCTCCGCGACGCCCTCGCTCGAGACGCGCGTCAATGCCGAGCGCGGCCGCTATCGCCGCATCGTGCTGCCCGAGCGTTTCGGCGGTCGGCGCCTGCCGGATATTTCCGCGATCGACATGCGGCTCGACAAGCCGGAACGGGGGAAGTTCCTGGCGCCCCCGATGGTCGCCGCCATTCGCAACACCTTGGCCGCTGGCGAGCAGGCGCTGCTCTTCCTCAACCGGCGTGGCTATGCGCCGCTGACGCTCTGCCGTGCCTGCGGCCATCGCTACCAATGCTGCAACTGCTCGACCTGGCTTGTTGAACACCGTTTTCGCAAAGCGCTGGTCTGCCACCATTGCGGCCATGCCGAGCGTAAGCCCGAGGCTTGTGCCGAATGCGGTGCCTTCGATCATCTGACACCCTGCGGTCCCGGCATCGAGCGGATCGCCGAGGAGGTCGCCGAGCTTTTCCCCGACAAGCGCATCATCGTTCTGTCGAGCGACTATCCCGGCGGGGTCGAGCGGTTGCGCCAGGAACTGGAGACGGTGGCGGCCGGCGAATGCGACATCGTCATCGGCACGCAGCTCGTCGCCAAGGGCCACAATTTCCCGCACCTGACCCTGGTCGGCGTGCTCGATGCCGATATCGGGCTCACCTCCGGCGATCCGCGCGCGGCAGAGCGGACCTTCCAACTGCTCCAGCAGGTCACTGGCCGGGCCGGGCGCGGCGAACGGCCGGGGCGGGCTCTGGTCCAGACCTACCAGCCGGACCACCCGGTCATCGCTGCCCTGCTGTCAGGCGAGGCGGATCGCTTCTACGAGGAGGAGATTCTGACGCGCGAGGCGGCGGGCCTGCCTCCGTTCGGGCGTCTCGCGGCGCTGATCGTCTCGGGGACCGACCGCGAGGCGGCCGAGGCGCATGGCCAGGCGCTCGCGCGTGTGGCCGACCCGCCGCCTGGCGTGATGGTGCTCGGCCCGGCTGAGGCGCCGCTCGCCCTGGTGCGCGGCCGCTGGCGGTTCCGCCTCCTGGTGAAGACCGAACGCGACATCGACATCCAAAGCTATCTGCGCGACTGGTTGGCACGCGGCCCGAAACCGCGGGGCAACGTCAGGCTGGCAATCGACGTGGACCCGCAGAGTTTCCTATAGAGAATGGCAGCGTTCCTGCGTCCGACGTCGCCGCGTGCGAAACGACTTTCGTTGCAGCCCAAGGAGCCAGACCGTGCTGACCTACGAGAAGAAGCCCAAGGCAAATTTCGCCGAGATCGTCGTCGATGGGAAAATCACCGACGAGGAGATGAACTCCGCGATTACGCAGATGAAGGCCGACTTGGAGAAGGGCGGCAAGCTCAAGCTGTTGGAGGACGTCCGCACCTTCGAGGGCATGGAGCCCGCGGCCTTCTTCAAGGACCCGCGCTTCGGCATTTCGATGATGACGGGTGTCAGCCATGTCGCGCTGGTGACCGACGCGCAATGGCTGCGGGTGCTCGCCGAGACGTTCAAGTTCATCTCGCCGACCCAGATCAAGGTCTTCGAGCGCGCCAAGATCGACGACGCGCGCGCTTGGCTCGACGCGGCCTGAGGCCGGGTTGAAGCGTCAATCGGCCTGGGCGGTACGCGTCGTGCTGCGGCGCGCCGTCCAGCGGCCGGAGCAGAATGATGCGACCTTCCAGGTGCCCGAGCCGCCGCGCGCCTGAAGCCGACCGGAGGCCGAGCCGCTTGCCGAACTCGTCGCCACGGTGAGGCCGACGCTGCCATCGGGACCGACACGGCCCGATACCGAGGCGCCGTTGCTCGCCGCCTTTGAGACCGGCCGGATCTGACCGTCGATCACAGTCAGCGAATAGCTGTAGCTCGATTCGCAGAGGCCGCCACTCTCGGTCACAAGCTGTACGCTCCAATTGCCATCGAAATTGGCGCCATCGCCCGCGTTGGCCGAGCCGAGCGTGGTGCACGAGAGGCCGGCGGCGAAAGCGAGGGCGAGAGCAGATTTGAGCATGCGTGATCCAGGCGAGAGGGGAGGGCGCTTCGAAGAGCCGAAACGCTTCGAACCAGTTTTGTCTTGGGATGGGTGCAACATACCGTCGCAAAGGGCGACATTATGACCTGCTCAAGCTTCCTTATGGTGAAGCTTGATCGATCGGCGGTGCCGCTGCCTCAGATTATTTTCGAATGTTTTTGGTGAATGCTTTCGGAAATTCTGACAAAGAACAGGTATCGAAGCTGATCTTGCTGCCGGCATTGATCGATTGCTTGGAAGGACGGGCGTCGCGTCCGTCATGTCGAGGCAAGCGCGGCGCGGCTTGAACGAGGCTCAGCCTTCGAGTGCGCGGGCGAGGGCGACGAAGCCGGCGACCGGAATCTCTTCTGCCCTCGCCGTCTCGCTGAGACCCGCCGCCGCGAGCAGTCGGGCCGGATCGGGCGTTGCTGCCTTCAGACTCTGCCGCAGCATCTTGCGCCTTTGGCCGAAGGCGGCACGCGTCACGGCTTCCAGCGCTTTCAACGAGCAGGGCAGAGGTTCGCGCCGCGGCGTCAGGCTGACGATGCTGGAGGTCACCTTCGGCGGCGGCACGAAGGCCGAGGGGCTGACGTCGAACAGGATCGCGCTTTGGGCGCGCCATCCGCACAGCACGCCGAGCCGCCCATAATTCGCGCGGTCGCGCTCGTCGGCGACGATGCGCTCGGCAACCTCGCGCTGGAACATCAGCACGGCCTGATCCCACCAGGGCGGCCAGGCCTCGCTGCCGAGCCAGCCGGTGAGAAGCACGGTCGCGACGTTGTAGGGCAGGTTCGCGACGATCCGGGCGGGAGCCTCGCCGATCAGCGGGCGAGGATCGAAGCCAACGGCGTCGGCATCGACGATCTCGAGTCGTCCCGGATAGTGCTCCGCGATCTCGGCGAGAGCGGGCAAGGCGCGCTTGTCGCGCTCGATCGCGATGACCTTGCGAGCGCCCTCGGCGAGAAGCGCACGGGTCAGGCCGCCGGGACCGGGGCCGACCTCGACGACGGTGATCCCCTCGAGCGGCCCCGCTGCACGGGCGATCCGGCCGGTCAGATTCAGGTCGAACAGAAAATTCTGGCCAAGCGCCTTGCGCGGTTCGAGCCCATGCCGGCGCACGACCTCACGCAGCGGCGGCAGCCCGTCACTCATGGTCAGAAACGGCTGCCGAGACGATCTGCCAGGCGAAGCGCGGCGATCAGGCTATCGGGCCGCGCAATTGCCCGGCCGGCGATGTCGAAGGCGGTGCCATGGTCCGGCGAGGTGCGGATGAAAGGCAGGCCGAGCGTGACGTTCACGCCTTCGTCGAAGGCCAGCGTCTTGACCGGGATCAGCGCCTGATCGTGAGTCGGGGCGAGCGCCACGTCGTAGGCTGCGCGCGCGCGCTCGTGGAACAGCGTGTCGGCCGGCAGGGGCCCACGAATGTCGATGCCCTCGGCCCGGAGTGTCGCGACGGCGGGTGCGAGAATGTCGTGATCCTCGGTGCCCATGGTGCCGGCCTCACCGGCATGCGGGTTCAACCCGGCGAGGACGAGCCGCGGCTTTTCGAGGCCGAAGCGGAATTTCAGGCTCCAGGCGACGATGCGCGTCGTACGCTCGACGAGGTCCTGCGTGAGCAGCTCCGGCACCCTGCGAAGCGCGACGTGGATCGTGATCGGCACCACGGCGAGCGTCTCGCTCCAGATCATCATGACCGGGTGGGGCACCTCTCCGTCCTTGCTCTGCGCGAGCGAAGCGAGGAATTCGGTGTGACCCTGATGCGCGAAACCCGCCTGGGTCAGCACGAACTTGGCGATCGGATTGGTCACCAGCGCCGACGCGCGCCCGTTGCGAACCAGATCCAGGGCAGCGGTGATCGATTCGACGATCGCGCCGGCATTGTTCGAGTCGGGCAGGCCGGCCACCGCCTCGACCCTGGTGCCGCTCGGCAATGGCAGGACGGGAAGCGCCCTGGGAAAGACTTCGACGGCATATTCGGGATCGACCTCGGCCACGGGCACGCGCAGACCGAGCCGGTCAGCGAGCGCTTCGAGGAAATCGGCATCCCCGACGAGCAGGAAGGGCGGTACGCCCCGCTCTGCGCGAAGGCGCCAGGCGGCAAGGGCAATCTCGGGCCCGATCCCGGCGGGATCACCGAGGGTCAAAGCGAGGGGGAGCGTTTCCGGCATGGCGCATTAGATGGCCGGAAAAGTCCGACGTTCCAGCCTCAACGGACCGTCGCGATCCCGTCCGCGGTCGTCAGAGTGCCGACATTCTGGCGCAGATCGGCTTCCCCGAGGGTCTTGAGTTCGATCCGCAACAGCACGGTCTCGTTGCGCTCGCGAACGCCGAGCGCCGTTGCGACGGGCGAATTGATGTAATTGACCGAGACCGTGGTGCATTCGTCCTGATAGCCGGCTCCGAGGCTCATGCCCGTCAGATAGAAACGGCCCGGATTCTGGTAGATCGGCGCGGAGCCGATCGGGTTCGCGATATAGGACTTGTAGGCGTCGGTGTAGATGTCGCGCACGTCGAGATAGCGCGTCAGGTCGAACAGCGCCGAACCCGAGATGAACCAGTTCGGCGTGATGTGGTAGGTCGCGGAGGCGGTGACGCCCTCGCGGCGATGGCTGAAACCGAGCGCCGGCTGTGCCTGGTAATACGAATAGAACAGCGAGGTCTCGAGCGGCAGGAAGGGCGCAAGGCGCGCGATCACGCCCGTCTCATATCGGTTCATCGAGAGATCACCCTGACCGAGACGGGCGCGGGTGATGAAACTGATGTTCTGGTTCGGCGAGAGCTGGAACCGCCCCACGAAATCGGACCGGGTATCTTCGAGACCGGAATCAAGCCCGACATTGGCGAGATCGGGCTGCCGGAACGAATTGGCGCCGGCGATCTGGATCGATTCACCAAAGAGCAGATTCGCGTACCAGCCCGCCGGCGTCACCACCGAATACTGCCCGCCGAGATTGGTGCGGACACCGCCTTCGACCCGGTCGTAGCCGGAGAACTTGTCCCATTCGAACAGCGAGGTGTCGTCGAAAACGAGGCTCTGTGCGTCCTCGTTCGGAAGGCCCTTGATCCGTGTCTCGCTCGGCCGCGCGATGACCTGGGCGATCGGCTCGATCGTGTGGACGCCAAGTGGCCCGAAATCGCTGACGAAGGGGTAGCGGTAATCGAGCCCGATCGCCGGCATCACCCGCCCGGACATCCCGTCATCGATCGTCGAGATGTTGTTCACGAGTGCGTTCTGGTAACCCGACATGCTCGGGTTCACGATGAAAGTATCGGCGCGCAGATAGGCGAACGGCGTGAAAGCCTGGCCGAAATCGTCGATGAAGGTCCGGCGCCACGAGGCTTCGGCCGAGAGGCGGGTGGTGTTGCCGCCGAGCCCGCGCACGATGCAGGTGCTGCGCGTGAAGGTCGTGCAGGTCTCGTAGAGCGGGTAGCTGACGCCATTCGCACTGGGCGAGAGCAGATAGCTACCGGTGCGCGGAATGCCCTGAAAATCTGTCGCTTCGCGGCTGAGGCTCGTCACGTTCGCCTGGAACCGGACTTCGCCACCGAGGAAACCCGGACCGTTGATGCGCTTGTCATAGTCGATGACGGGCGCCGCGATCGGCTGCTCCTTCTGCCAATCGAAGCTCGACAGCGACTTGAAGTAATAGGCGCGCGCCTCGAACCAGGAGCGGTCGCCCTGGCCGATCAGGTATGCACTGGAGACCGCCTCCCGGAAGTAGTCCGTGGTGATCGACCGATTGTCGATGCGGTAATTGTCGAGAAACCATTTGTCGGTCAGTCCGACGAAGTCCCAGCCGGTCCGCCAATGCTCGTTGAGGTAGAAGCGGCCCTTCGATTCGATCGAGCCACGGAAATCGCGGTCGGCAGCCCCCAAGGGTCCGGGCAGGAAGGCGCTCGGCGTCGACTGGAAGATGCCCGTCAGGCGGATGTTGTACGAACCGTTGTCGATCCGCTGACGGAATTCGGCTTGCCCCAGCACGCCTTGCCGGCTGAGGAAGGCCGGCATCACGGTCAGGTCGTAGCTCGGGTCGAGATTGATGAAATAGGGAATCCCGGCCCCGGTGCCCAAAGCAGTCGAGGTGATGAAGCGTGGCGTCAGAAAGCCGGTCTTACGTTTGACGGTCGGGTCTGGCGTCTCGAAATACGGCATGTAGGCGACCGGAATACCGGCGAGCTCGAGCGAGCTGTCCTCGTAATAGATCGTATGGGTCTCGTTGTTCTGGATGATCTTGGCGGCTTTGATCTGCCAGAGCGGCGGGCGCTCGGGATGGTCCTTACACGGCTCGCAGGCCGTATAGGTCGCGTAGTCGAAACTCGTCTGCTCGGCATTCAGTCGCTCGGCACGGGGAGCCGCGATCCGCGTGCGGACCGGCTGACCCTTCTGCTCGACCGTTGTCTGGATGCGCACCGAATCGATGAAGCCGCTCTTGAAGTCGTCGGTCAGCTCCATCCGGTCCGCCGTGACGACGGCGCCGGTCTCGTCCGTGAGGCGGACGTTGCCCTCCGCGAAGACGCGGCTCGTGTTGCGATCGTAGCGGACCCGGTCGGCCTGAACCGTGCGTGGACCGAAATGCAATTCGGCATTGCCACGTGCCGTCACGGTGTTGTGGTCGTTGTCGTAGATCAGCTCGTCGGCCTCGACGAGCAGCTTGTCCTTGCCGCCGGGCTTTGCCTGGGCGGCGAGCCGATCCTCGAGCCGGTTCTGAGCATGCGCCGCCGTCACGCCCGCGGTCACCCCGGCCGTCAGCAGCGCGGCGAAGCCGGCCTTGATCGCGATGTCGGCGACCTTACGCAACGCGTCTCCCACTACCTGCCCCGGGTCGCCTCCGTCATCTCCGAGAAGAGCGGGTGTCAGCCGTCTTCCTGGTAGAGAAGCGTGAGCGTACCGAGGAGACTCCCTACCACGGCTGGGAACCAGGCCGCCACTGTCGGCGCAACCAGTCCCGAGGCTCCGAGACCCTCCATGACCTGCCGGATCACGTAGAGCAGGAAGCCTGCCGCCACGCCGCCGAGCACCAGCTTTCCGACACCACCAAACCTGAAGAACCTTAAGGAAACCGTTGCAGCTACGAGAACCATGGCGAGGAACAGCAGCGGTCTCGCCTGCAGAACATCGTATTGCAGCCGGTACCGCGTGGCGTCCAAGCCGGCCCGTTCCGTCCGAGATATGGTTTCCGGTAGTTGCCAGAAGGGCACAGATTCCGGGGGGGTGAAGCGCTGCCGGACCTGTCCCCGGTCGAGCGTCGAGGCCACCAGATAGGTGCTGAAGCTCTCCGGCGGCTCGTCCTTGGTGAGGATTCGGGCGTCCTGCAACTCCCAGTACCCGTCATGCAGGGTCGCGCGCGCCGCCTCGATCTGAGAGGCGAAGGCGCCCGAGTCGTCGAAGGTGAAGATGGTGACACCGGCGAGCGTCGTCGTACCTTCGATCGCGGTCTCGGCGCGGATGATCGCGTCGCCGTCGATGCTGCGCTGTCGCAGCCAGAGATCCTTGCCCGATCCCATCTTCATGGACTTGGTGAAGATCTTCGCTTCGATCTCGGTCGAGCGCTGCTTCATGAGGGCCGAGAGCGGGTTGTAGATCCCGATCGAGGCGAGACCGATCGCAAGGGCCACGAAGACGCCGGGCTGCAGGAACTGCCAAGCCGAGATGCCGGCGGCGCGCGCCACCACGAGTTCCAGCTTGCGCGAGAGCTGCAGCAGGGCAGCCATCGATCCGAACAGGATCGCGAAGGGCAATACGCCCTCGGCAACCGCAGGCGTCCGATAGAGCGAGAGCTGGGCCATCAGGCCCGCCGAAGCGCCTTCCGAATCGCCGGCGCGCCGCATGAGTTCGACGAAATCGAGCGTGTAGACGAGCGCGAACACCGTCAGGAACACGCCGAGGATCGTGCGCAGGAAGCGCATCGCGAAGTAACGCCCGAGCGTCCAGCCGATCAGCGAAGACATCTCAGTGCGCCGCCTGCTGTGGGCGAAGAGCCGCCAACCGGGCCGACAGCGCACGGCGCAGGCGCGCGCTGAAGGCGCGAACCTGCGCACCATGGAAGATCAGAATGCATGACAGGCCGATCGCGATGAGCGGCGCAGCATAGACCGCGGCCACGGCGCCCTGGCTGCGGGTCGCGGCGCTCGTCGCCGCAAAGCCGGCTATGCGGAGCACCACGACCGCGACGACGGCTGCGGCCACGGCAACCCCGCGGCCCTGTCGGGTGGTGCGCGGATCGCCCAGGGCTGCAAAGGCGATGAAGGCCAGGGCCATCGGATAGAGCCAGGACGAGAGCCGATCGTGCAACTCCGCGCGAAAGCGGCCCTTCTGGAGCTTGTAGTAGCCCTCGTTCCGATCCGGGAACAGCAAGGCCAGGGTCGAGCGTTCGCGCGGCTTGTAGACCGCGTCCCCATCGGGCGGGGTGAAGGCGGCGAGATCGACCGCGTACCGCTCGAAGGTCACGATCGAGGAATCACGCGAATCCTTCTGCTGGCGGTGCACGCTGCCCTTGTCGAGCACGAGGTAGCTCTGCCCGTCATACTCCGCCACCTGCCCGCGATCGGCGAGATAGACCACGGTTTTCCCCGGTTCGCGCTTGTCCTGGATGAACAGGCCATGCAGCGAACCGTCGCGGCCACGCTCACGAAAATGGAAGGTGATGCCGGTGTCGAGGCTGGTGAACTGGCCCTCCTTGACGACGTTGGCGACGAAATCGCCGCGGATCCGCGTCAGCACGTCGCGCAGTTCCTGAAAGGACGACGGCATCACCTGGATCGTCAGGAAGGCGACCATCAGGCTGATGGCCAAAGCCAGCGTGAAGAACGGCTTCAGGAGGCGCCGCGGCGGCATGCCAGCCGCCGACATCACGATCAGTTCGGAATCGCCGTTGAGCTTGTTCAGCGCATAGATCATCGCGATGAACAGGGCGACGGGCGCGATCACGGTAACAAGGGTCGGCAGCGACAGGCCGGTGATGAACAGGAAGACGAGGAGCGTCTGCCCCTTCGCGGTGATGAGGTCGAGTTCGCGCAGCGCCTGGGTCACCCAGATCGTGCCGGTCAGACCAATGAGGCAGGCGAGGAAAGCACCGAGCGCGATCCTGAATATGTAGCGCTCGACCTGGGTCATGCCTTTCGTGGGTCTTCGGTCTGGTCGCGGTGCCGTGCGGGCAATTCGGACAAAGACCCGCGAGTGGGGCCGTTTCACGGCGCAAGCGCCGCGTTGCGTTCTCGTCAGCAGTCAATAAACAGGACGCGGGCGGCGGACGGTCCTGCGCCCGCGGCGGCACGAGGCGAAGAGGCGCAAGCCCATGGCGGATGGTATCAGAATCGCGTTCCGGTCACTCTCATCCAGCGGCTCGGGCGATCTGGTGGTCTTCGTCGGTGACGATCTCGCGCTGTCTCCCGCTGCCGCCAAGGCGATCGGCAAGGCCGGGAGCGAACTCGTCGCGCGCGCTGCGGCGAGCGAGCGGTTCAAGGGCAAGTCCCAGAGCGCGATGACGCTCGCGGTTCCTGCAGGAATCGATGCCGACCGGCTGGTGGTGATCGGTCTCGGCTCCGAGAATGACCGCGCCAAGATCGATTGGACGATCCTCGGAGGGTACACGACCGGCAAGGTTTCCGGGCGCACCGCGCGCGTCTTGCTCGATTGGCCGGGCCTCGCAGCCGCTCCGGCGGATATCGGCGACTTTGCGACGGGCGCCAGACTGCGCAGCTACAGCTTCGACCCGTACAAGACCAAGAAGAAGTCCGACGCCGAGGACGACAAGGTCACCGACCTGACCGTGCTCGTCGAGGATCCGGGTTCTGCCGAAAAGGCGGCGGACCAGGCACGCGGCGCGGCCGAGGGTGTCATTCTTGCGCGCAATCTCATCAACGAGCCGCCGAACGTGCTCTCGCCCGAGGAATATGCGCGCCGCGCCGGCGAGTTGACCAAGCTCGGCGTCGAGGTCGAGGTCCTGGACGTAGCCCGGATGCAGGAACTCGGCATGGGAGCCCTGCTCGCCGTAGCCCAGGGCTCCAGCCGTGAGCCGCGGATCGTCATCATGCGCTGGAACGGCGCAGCCGATAAATCCGCACCGCCGCTCGCGCTCGTCGGCAAGGGCGTTGTCTTCGATGCCGGCGGCATCTCGATCAAGTCGGCCGGCGGCATGGAGGACATGAAGGGCGACATGGGCGGCTCGGCTGCGGTCGTCGGTACGATGCACGCGCTCGCCTCGCGCAAGGCGAAAGCGAATGTGATCGGCGCCATCGGCGTCGTCGAGAACATGCCCGACGGCAATTCCTACCGCCCGAGCGACATCGTCACCTCGATGTCCGGCCAGACCATCGAGGTCATCAACACCGATGCGGAAGGCCGGCTCGTCCTCGCGGACGTGATTTGGCACGTGATTCAGGCCTACAAGCCCAAGGCGGTGATCGATCTCGCCACGCTGACCGGCGCGATCATCGTCGCACTCGGTCAGGACATTGCCGGCCTGTTCTCGAACGATGACGAACTCTCCGGCTGGATCACGCAGGCCGGCGAGGAGACCGGCGAGAAAGTCTGGCGGATGCCGCTGATCCCGGCCTTCGACAAGGCGATCGACTCGAAATTCGCCGACATGAAGAATACCGGCGGACGTCATGGCGGCGCTGCCACGGCCGCGGCCTTCATCAAGCGCTTCGTCGACGACACGCCCTGGGCGCATCTCGACATTGCCGGCGTCGGCATGAGTTCGACGGCGACCGAGATCAACCGCAGCTGGGGATCGGGATGGGGCGTGCGCCTGCTCGACCGACTCGTGCGCGATCACTACGAGACGTGAGCCCCTCGGCCGCCATCGTCGCCGCGGCACCCCTGGTCGCGGCATTGGCCGCGCTGGTGACCGCCTATGTCACCGGTTTCGACCAGAACGTCGCCATGCCTGTCGAGGCGGAGAGCCGTTTCTACGGCTTCTTCCTCGATCATTATCCGCTTTTCGCCTTCGCCATCGTCTACGGGCTCGCGCGGATTGTCGCCTCGGCCTTCGCGCCGGGGCCGGCCTCGATCCTGCGCAGGATTCTCGGCGGAGTGTTTGGCATCGCGCTCATCCTCGCCGTCAGCCTGCATCCCACATTCGGCGGCCTCGTCCTGCGCGGCGGCTTCGCGACCGGAGGAATCGGGTTCCTCAACCAGCTTCCGTTTCCGCTGGCCTATGCGCTCGGCACGGCCTTGGCCGCGGCTCTGTTCGGTCTTGCCATGGGGATCGGCGTCTTCATGACCGGACGCGGCTGGCGCGAACCCCTCGGCCGGCTCCGCAACGGATTGCGCGGGCTGGCCAGCCTCATCGCCCGCTATGTCACGCTCTGGTATGGCTTCGCGCTGCTCGGCCTCGCGCGCGCCTTCGGGCTCGGTCCCTGGCCGCGCAGGCCGCTCGATACCGGCGATGTGATGCTGGTCGCCTTTTGCCTCGTCATCGCTTTCCTCCCCCATGTGCTGCTCGCCGCGTTCCGAACGGATCCGACGCCGCGTCCAGCGGGTTGATCGTCCGCGGTAAGACCCATTAAGCGGATTACGTGACCGGACTGGACCCGGGCATGCACAGGGAGGACGGCATGACCGAGAACCGGAGCGCGGCGCGCCCTTGGGTTTCGGCCTATCCCCAGGGCATTCCCGTCGAGATCGATCTCGACGGATTGGGCACGCTGGTCGACCTGTTCGAACGTAGCGTCTCGCGCTTTGCCGACCGAACCGCCCTGCAGAGCTTCGGCAAGCATCTGAGCTATCGCGAACTCGACGAGATGGTGGGCGCCGTTGCCGCCTGGCTTCATGCGCGCGGTTGCGGAAAGGGCGATCGCGTCGCGGTGATGATGCCGAACGTCGTCGCGAACCCGGTCGCGATCCTCGGCACGCTCGTCGCCGGGGCGACGGTCGTCAACGTCAATCCGCTCTATACGCCGCGAGAGCTGGTCGCTCAGCTTCGGGATTCGGGCGCGCGCGTGCTCTTCGTCCTCGAGAATTTCGCGCACACGGTCGCCCAGGCGCTGCCCGACCTGCCGAATGTCGAGCACATCGTCATCGCCGGGCCCGGTGACGGCCTCGGCTTCAAGGGCAAGGTGGTCGATCTCGCCTCGCGTTACGTCAAGCGCGCGGTGCCGCCCTATGAACTGCCGCAGGGTTCGAACACGCGCTTCGATGCCGTTCTGAAGGCCGGCAAAGCGCTGCCACGGCCGGGCGTCGCGATCTCGCCCGGCGATCTCGCCTTCCTGCAATATACCGGCGGCACGACAGGGGTCGCCAAGGCCGCCATGCTGAGTCACCGCAACATCGCGGCGAATGTCGAGCAGTGCCGGCTCTGGTTCCAGATCGCCAGCGATGATGGGCAGGAGCGGGTCATGGTCACCGCGCTGCCGCTCTATCACATCTTCGCGCTGACGGCCTGTTTCTTCTTCTTCCTCAACGTCGGCGGCTCTTGCCTGCTGATCCCCAATCCGCGCGACGCCGACGGCTTCGTGAAGACGCTGTCCGGCAATCGCTTCACGCATATCGCGGGCGTCAACACCCTGTTCAACCTGCTGAACAACCACCCGAAATTCCCGAGCGTCGACTTCTCGCAGCTCGACTACGTGATCGGCGGCGGCATGGCCGTGCAGGCTGCAGTCGCCGCGCGCTGGAAGGCGATCACGGGAAAGGCGATCGTCGAGGGTTATGGGCTCTCCGAAACCTCGCCGGTCGTGAGCGTGAACCGCGTCGACATCGAGGAATGGTCGGGCACGATCGGGTTTCCGGTGCCCTCGACCGATGTCTCGATCCGGGGTGAGGACGGCTCACCGCTGCCCTACGGGACGCCGGGCGAACTCTGCGTGCGCGGGCCGCAGGTGATGTCGGGCTATTGGAACCGGCCGGACGAGACGGCCCGCGCGATGACGTTGGACGGCTATTTCCGCACCGGCGATGTCGCCGTGATGACGCCGGACGGCCAGATCCGCATCGTCGACCGGATGAAGGACATGATCATCGTCTCCGGTTTCAACGTCTACCCGAACGAGGTCGAGGATGTGCTGGCCGGCCATCCGGGCGTGCTCGAATGTGCCGTGGTCGGCGAGCCGCATGCCGAATGCGGCGAAAGCGTCGTGGCGCACGTCGTCCTGAAGGACAGAAGCGTCCTGCCCGACGCGCTGCGGGCCCATGCCCGCGCGCAACTCACGCCCTACAAGGTGCCGCGCCGCATCGTCCTCCATGACGCCCTGCCGAAGACGAATGTCGGCAAAGTGTTGCGGCGGGCCTTGCGGGAATCGATGACGCCGCCGCCCCCGGGCTGAGGATTACCCGTGCGGCTTGCTACTCCGTGCAGCCGTTGATGCGTTCGAAGTTGCGCAGATCGGCGACGATTGCGCGCTGGCGCGCCGAGAGGGGCACGTCGTTGACGTCATCGTAGGAACAGCCGGCATTCCCGAACGCACGGATCGCGCGCGCGGTTTTGAAGCAATAGCCGTTGTCCTTGTAGATCTGGTTGCGCTGATACCAGGCTTCGCCGCAGCTCTGCGCTTGGGCAGCGGAATGACCGAGGGTCACGACGAGGGCGGCCAACGCGAAAGCGGTTCGCATAGGGAACTCCGGGAAAACGGTCACGGTGCGGTTCGATCGCTACGACCGATGTCCTCAATATGTCCAACGCTGGGCCTTGGAGACGAGGAAGTCCCGGAAGGCCTGGACTCGTGCGACCGACTTCATCTCCTCCGCATAGACGAGATAGCTCTCCATGCTCGGCATCTCGCTCTCGCGCAGAACCTGCGTGAGCCGTTCCTCGCCATCGACGGCATAGGCCGGCAGGATCCCGATCCCGGCTCCGGTCAGGACTGCCCGATGGAGCGCGGCGACGTTGTTCACGGTGAAGCTGATCGGACGGTGTTCCTGTCCATCGCGGCCGATGTTGGCGAGGTAATGCGTCGCGAGCAGGTAGGACGGTTCGTTGCCGCCAAAGGAGACGAGCCGATGCTCGTCGAGATCGCCGAACGTCTTCGGTTCGCCGAAGCGTTTGACGTAATCCACGCTGGCATAGGCATGATAGTGAACCGTGAACAGCCTGCGCTGGATGAGGTCTGGCTGCGCCGGGCGCCGCACCCTGATCGCGATGTCGGCCTCGCGCATGGCAAGGTCGAGTTCCTCGTTGGTCAGGATCAGTTCGATGCGGACCTCGGGATAGAGGTCGAGGAATTCCGCTACGCGCGGCGCCAGCCATGAGCTTCCGAGGCCGACGGTCGTCGTCACGCGCAGATCGCCGGTCGGGCGTTCGCTGGTCTCGACGAGGCGCGCCCGCGTGTTGTCGAGGCGCAGCTTCATGTCGCGCGCCGCGCGAAACAGCAGGTCGCCCTGTTCGGTCAGGATCAGGCCGCGGGCATGGCGGTGGAACAGGGGCGCCTTCAGCTCACGCTCGAGCGCGCTGATCTGCCGGCTGACCGCCGATTGGCTGAGGCCGATGCCGTCTCCGGCACGGGTAAAACTTCCCGCCTCAGCGACGTTGAGGAAGATGCGGATCTTATCCCAGTCCACAGGTTGCCTCCCCCCTCGTGGCGCCTCCAGCTGGGCCACGGCATCCGAGCGAGGTTTCCTTGTTTGGCTTCGCTCGAATGTGATTGTCGGCATGCGATGTGGCGGGAAGGCTCCTCATGTCAACAGGGCATGGCTGGATTGTTCGCAGCGAAGGACTATTCAGCCGCCGCTTGCCTCGGGCTTTCGCCAAGTTCCAGCCCTGCCAGGTACTTCTCCGCATCGAGGGCGGCCATGCAGCCCATCCCGGCGGCGGTGACGGCCTGGCGATAAATGTCGTCCGTCACATCGCCGGCCGCGAAGACGCCGGGAATCACCGTCGCGGTCGTGCCGGCCGCGACTTCGAGATATCCACCATGGCGGAACGGCAACTGGCCCTCGAAGATCGCGGTGGCCGGCTGATGACCGATCGCGACGAAGAGACCGTCCGTCCGGTGCTCGCTGATCGCGCCGGTCACCGCGTCCTTCAGCCGGAGATGGGTAACGGACGGTGCCGGCTGCTCGGTGCCGCAAATCTCCTCGACGGCGCGATTCCAGAGGACCTCGATATTTGGATGCTTGAACAGGCGTTCCTGCAGAATGCGCTCCGCTCGGAAGGCGTCGCGGCGATGGATCACGGTGACCTTCTTCGCCAAATTGGCGAGATAGAGCGCCTCCTCGACGGCGGTGTTGCCGCCGCCGACCACCGTGACGTCCTTGCCGCGGAAGAAGAAGCCGTCGCAGGTCGCGCAGGCCGAGACGCCGAAGCCCTGGAAGCGCGCTTCCGAGGGGAGGCCGAGCCATTTCGCCTGGGCACCGGTCGCGATGATGAGCGCGTCGCAGGAATAGGTGTCGCCCGAATCGGCTTCGAGCCTGAAGGGACGCGTCTGAAGGTCGACCTTGGTGATGTATTCCGAGACGATCCGCGTGCCGACATGCTCGGCCTGAAGGCGCATCTGCTCCATCAGCCACGGTCCCTGGATTACGTCGGCGAAGCCCGGATAGTTCTCGACATCCGTCGTGATCATCAGCTGGCCGCCGGGCTGGAACCCTGAGATCAGCAGCGGCTCGACCATCGCCCGCGCGGCGTAAATCGCGGCGGTGTAGCCTGCCGGACCCGAACCGATGATCACGAGACGCGCATGTGTGTGCGACATGGTTCACCTCTCAAACCGCACGAGCCGAGATTGCAACTCCCGGCCCGACAGACGACATCCGGCCTGGCGTTCTTCTATAGTTCGAACGCTTCCGCCCAAAGTTTCAGGCTGGCCCCGTTCGATCGCGGCTACGCAACGCCATCCTGTGTCGCAGAAAGGCTGATTTCATCGCGCCGGCGATGTCCGGGGTCGCATCGATCGGCGAATATTTGAGTCCCTCCAGTCGACCGATGAAGGGCTTCAAGGCCCCCGCCATCGCAAGACCGGCAAACATCCGCCTGTGCCGGATATAGGTTTTCGGCAGGTCGAACAGGAGGAGGGGAACCCCGGTGCTGGCCGCTTCCCCGACCATATTCGCCGAATCCGAGGTCACCACGATCTGATCGGCGATCGCAAGCATGCCGATATAGGGATTTGCTCCGGTCCCGTCCCAGAAGAATCCGCCCTTCTCCCGCACCAGCGATTGCAGTTGGTCCCGCAAGGCAGGAGGCGTTCGGCGCGAGACGGTGAGCATCAGTGAACAGCCGCCCTCCGCGAGCTTCACGAGGTCGCCGACGAGGCGTTTCATGTCCTTCGGGCGATACCGCAGGTGCCGGCTGTCTCCGCCGATGAGAACGGCGATACGCGGCCAGTGGAGCACGGCAAGGCGCGGGTCCGGAACCTTGCGCGCCTCCCGCAGGCGCTCCTGCGAGACCTGATGCGGTGCGGTCAGGGTGGTGTAGACGTTGGGTCCGCGCAGGTCGTCATAGTCGGGCACCCAAACGAAATCCGCCGTGTCGGCCCCCGTCCGGGGATCCTTGAGGAAGGCGGTGAAAGTTCTGTTCTGTGAGGCTTTGCGAACGGCACGCAGATAGGGAACCGAGCGGCGGCCCGATGCGATCAGGATGTCCGGCAGTGGTCCCTCGAGCACCCCGCCGGCGCGGCCTGGCGCGTCACGCGGGTCGACTGGCCCCCAGGGGGCCGTCCAACCGAATGGCCGGTGTGAGGGGATGCGTCGAACTTCGAAAGGCAGCCGAAGATACTCGGCGATGCCGAGGCACTGGTTCTCGTCGCCGGCCTTGCCATCGGTAACGATCCAGGTTCGGACCCCCGACAGGTCCGATATCGATCCCTCATCGCCTCCCGGCAGCCACAGGCTCACGGCATGCGTCCTCGAAACCGCAACGCCCTCGGTCACTCGGCCGGCAGCATACGGCGCAGCCACTGCGCGTAATGCTCGGCGATCGCCGCGACGCGACGCCGCTCCGAGTCGGGATCGTACCACGCACCGCCCGAACTCGATGGGAGGGCCGACAATTGCGGATGCCGCGCGATGATGCGCCCATCGCGGGCGACCAGGAGCGCCTCGCCGTCGAGATAATCGGTCGATCCGCCGCCGCCGAACGAGCCGCGCCCCGCTTGGCTGCCGGCATAGGGCGACAGCGACAGACTCTGTACTCGTACAACGAGGCTCGTTCCGCTGCCGCCGAGGCGATCCGCGAAACTGCGCTGGAGGGCCGCGAGCAGATCGCCCCGCAAAGCTTCCGCCTGCACGCCGTAGCCCCGAGCGATCATCGGGCCGACATCGACACGGACAGCGCCGAATCGTTCGACCGACATGGCCGGAGTGACCAGCCCGGAAACGAGGAGAGCGGCGAATCCGGCAAGACGGATTCGTCGGCCTCTGGACTGGTCATCCCGAACTGGCACGGGCTCAGGCTCCGTACCGCACGGCGACCACCTCATAGGACTTGCCGCCGCCGGGCGTGGTGACCTCGACGGTATCGCCGACGGCCTTGCCGATCAACGCACGGGCAATGGGAGAGGTGATCGAGACGCGGCCCTCGCGCACATCGGCCTCGGGTTCGCCGACGAGCTGATAGGTCTTCTCTTCCTCGGTATCCTCGTCGACGAGCTTCACCGTGGCGCCGAACTTGATCTTGGCACCGGACAGTTTCGTGGTGTCGATCACTTCCGCGCGCGAGATCATGCTCTCGAGTTCGAGCACCCGGCCTTCGTTGTGGGACTGCGCTTCCTTGGCGGCGTGGTACTCGGCATTCTCGGAGAGATCTCCGAGCGCGCGTGCTTCCGAAATTGCCTGGATGATGCGCGGGCGTTCCACCTGTTGGCGGTGCTTCAGCTCCTCCTCCAAGGCAGCGAAGCCACGGATCGTGATCGGAACCTTATCGATGCTCATTTTTATCACGCCACAATGAAGAGGCCCGGCAGAAGCGAGGTCGCTTCATCCGGGCCGGGACGAACGGGCCAGCGACGCAAAACCGCCGCGACGCCCGTTCCATAGGCCGTCGTCGACGTTCAGGCCGCGAAATATTCCTGCAGGGCTCGGACCTTGAGATCGCCTTCGAGATAGGCCTTGATCCCTTCGGCCGCAGCCACGGCGCCGGCGAGAGTGGTGTAGTACGGCACTTTATGCAAGAGGGCCGACCGGCGCAGCGAGAGCGAGTCCGACAGGGCGCCGGCGCCTTCCGTCGTGTTGAACACGAGTTGTACCTCACCGTTCTTGATCGCGTCGACGATGTGCGGCCGTCCCTCCAGCACCTTGTTGATCCGCGCCGTCGGGATGCCGTTCTCGACGAGGTATCGCTGCGTGCCGCCGGTCGCGAGGATCGAAAAGCCGAGCTCATGCAGCGACCGCATCGTCGGCAGGATGCGCGCCTTGTCGTCATCGCGCACCGAGACGAAGACCGTGCCCGAACGCGGCACGGCGGTGCCCGAGCCGAGCTGGCTCTTGGCGAAGGCGACACCGAAGCCGCTGTCGAGCCCGATCACTTCGCCGGTCGAGCGCATCTCCGGCCCGAGCAACACGTCGACGCCGGGGAAGCGCGCGAAGGGGAACACGGCCTCCTTCACGCCGATATGGTTCAAGGACTTGGGCTGCAATCCGAAATCTGCGAGCGGTTCGCCGGCCATGATCCGGGCTGCGATCTTGGCGATCGGTTCTCCGATGACCTTGGCGACGAAGGGGACCGTGCGCGAGGCGCGCGGATTCACTTCGAGCACGTAGATCGTGCCGTCCTTGATCGCGTATTGCACGTTCATGAGGCCAACGACCTCGAGCGCAAGCGCCATCGCCTTGGTCTGCTGCTCCAGAGCACCCAGAATTTCCGGCGAGAGCGAGCGCGGCGGCAGCGAGCAGGCGGAATCGCCCGAGTGGATGCCCGCTTCCTCGATGTGCTCCATGATGCCGGCGATGAAGACGTCCTTGCCGTCGCAGACAGCATCGACATCGACTTCGACCGCATCGGACAGATAGCGGTCGAACAGGAGCGGGTTGCGCCCGAGCACCGTATTGATCTGGCCCGTCTTGTCGTTCGGGTAGCGCGCCTTGACGTCGGACGGGATCAGGCTCGGCAGGGTGCCCAGCAGGTAGTCTGCGAATTGAGTGTCGTCGCGGATGATCGCCATGGCCCGGCCACCGAGGACGTAGCTCGGCCGCACGACGAAGGGCAGGCCGAGCTCATTGGCGACGAGCCTGCTCTGCTCGACCGAATAGGCGATGCCGTTCCTCGGCTGCTTCATGCCGAGCTTGTCGAGCAGCCGCTTGAACCGGTCGCGGTCCTCGGCAAGGTCGATCGCATCGGGCGAGGTGCCGAGGATCGGTACGCCCGCCGCCTCCAGGGCGCGGGCGAGCTTGAGTGGCGTCTGCCCGCCGAACTGCACGATGACACCGTGCAGCGTGCCTGCCTGCCGCTCGGTCTCGATGATTTCGAGCACGTCCTCTGCGGTGAGCGGCTCGAAATAGAGACGGTCGGAAGTGTCGTAATCGGTCGAGACCGTCTCCGGATTGCAATTGACCATGATGGTCTCGTAGCCGGCCTCGGACAAAGCGAAACAGGCATGGCAGCAGCAATAATCGAACTCGATACCCTGGCCGATCCGGTTCGGGCCGCCGCCCAGGATGATGACTTTCTTGCGATCGGATGGCTGCGCCTCGTCGGCCGGAATGCCGGCGAAGGGGGCGACGTAGGTGGAGTACATATAGGCGGTCGGCGCCTTGAACTCGGCGGCGCAGGTATCGATGCGCTTGAAGACCGGCCGCAATCCGAGCGAACGCCGCTTGGAGCGCACGACCTCCTCGTCGAGCCCGGCGAGCACGGCAAGGCGCGTGTCAGAGAAGCCGGCAGCCTTGAGCTGGCGGAAGGCGCCCTGCGTCTGCGGCAGGCCATGCGCCCTGACGCGGTTCTCGAGGTCGACGATCCCTTGCAACTGCTCGAGGAACCACGGATCGATCTTGCAGGAAGCATGGACCTCCTCGTGGCTGACGCCGAGGCGCAGGGCCTGCGCGACCTTCAGGAGACGATCCGGGGTCGGGATGCCGATCGCCGCTTTGATCGCGTTATGGTCGTCGCCCTTACCGAGGCCCTCGATCTCGATGTCGTCGAGCCCGGTGAGGCCGGTTTCCAGCGAACGCAGAGCCTTCTGTAGCGATTCCGCGAAGCTGCGCCCGATCGCCATGGCTTCGCCGACCGACTTCATCGCGGTGGTCAGGGTCGGCTCGGCACCGGGGAATTTCTCGAAAGCGAAGCGCGGGATCTTGGTGACGACGTAGTCGATGGTCGGCTCGAACGAGGCCGGGGTCGCCCCGCCGGTGATGTCATTGGCGATTTCGTCGAGCGTATAGCCGACGGCAAGCTTGGCCGCGACCTTGGCGATCGGGAAGCCGGTCGCCTTCGAGGCGAGGGCGGAGGAGCGCGAGACGCGCGGATTCATCTCGATCACGATCATGCGCCCGCTCGAAGGGTCAATCGCGAACTGGACGTTCGAGCCGCCGGTCTCGACCCCGATCTCACGCAGGACCGCGAGCGAGGCGTCTCGCATCACCTGGTATTCCTTGTCGGTGAGCGTCAAAGCCGGGGCGACGGTGATCGAATCACCGGTATGCACGCCCATCGGATCGACGTTCTCGATCGAGCAGACGATGATGCAATTGTCCGCCTTGTCGCGGACGACCTCCATCTCGTACTCCTTCCAGCCGAGCACGCTCTCCTCGATCAGCACCTCGTTGGTCGGCGAGGCGTCGATGCCGCGCTCGACGATCTCCAGGAACTCCTCGCGGTTATAGGCGATGCCACCCCCGGTGCCGCCCATGGTGAAGGACGGCCGGATGATCGCCGGAAGGCCAACCTCGGCGAGCGCGATGAGCGCTTGGCCGAGCGCATGCTCGACGTAGCGCTTGCGCCGCTCGCTCTCGCCATCCGCCCAGCGTTTCTCGAAGGCGGCGAGCGAGGCTTCGAGCCGTGCAGGATCCGCCGTTGCGCCCGCGATTTTCGCCTTCTCGGCAAGATAGCGCTCGCGATCGGCCTTCTTGGCCGCCGAGGCATTGGCGAGGGCCGAGCGCGGTGTCTCCAGCCCGATCTTGTCCATGGCGTCACGGAAGAGATGGCGGTCTTCGGCCTTGTCGATCGCCTCGGCCGTGGCGCCGATCATCTGCACGCCAAATTTTTCGAGGACGCCCATCCGCTTGAGCGAGAGCGCGCAGTTCAGGGCGGTCTGGCCGCCCATGGTCGGCAGGAGCGCGTCGGGGCGCTCCTTCTCGATGATCTTGGCGACGATCTCGGGCGTGATCGGCTCGACATAGG
Source organism: Methylobacterium sp. (assembly GCA_044227265.1). Taxonomy (GTDB): domain Bacteria; phylum Pseudomonadota; class Alphaproteobacteria; order Rhizobiales; family Beijerinckiaceae; genus Methylobacterium. The sequence goes on along the minus strand of JBGAFL010000014.1, from coordinate 8,364 downwards.
TCGCGTCGGCCATGTCCGGATCGGTCATGATCGTCGCCGGGTTCGAGTTCACCAGGACGATGCGATAGCCTTCCTCGCGCAACGCCTTGCAGGCCTGCGTGCCGGAATAATCGAACTCGCAGGCCTGGCCGATGATGATCGGCCCCGCTCCGATGATCAGGATCGAGGAAATATCGGTGCGTTTCGGCATTCGTCGCGCAGTCGGGTCGCGCGCGACCGACCTCGCGCGGCGCCGCAGGGTCCGCGGGCTCGAGGTGGCGCAGGCGCAGGGATGATCGTTGGAGCCCGCGTTTACACGCAGCCGGCAGGGTTTGAAAGGCCGTGTCCCGGCTAGCTTGCGTTCAGGTGCCCTTGTGTAGTTTCAAAATATAATTGTTCAAATCTATCAATCTTGATTTCGTTTGATCTATCTGACTTCGAAAGTTAGGCAGGATAACCAGCTTATGTGCTGGTACAAATTAGAATAATTCAGAGGAAAAAACATGCCACGTTATGGATTATTCCTTGGCGCGCTCACCGTTTTGGCGCTCACGGCTGCAGGGCCGGGCCACGCGACGGAGGTGACGGTCAAGATGCTCAATCAAGGGCCGGACGGGCCGATGGAGTTCGATCCGTCTTTTGTGAAGATCGCGCCCGGCGATACAGTCAAGTTCGTGGCGACGGATCCGGGCCACAATGTCGAGACGATCAAGGGCATGGCGCCCGAGGGCGCGCCCGCAGTCAAATCCGCGCTCAGCAAGGATGAGTCGGTCACCTTCGACAAGGAAGGCGTCTACGGCTTCAAATGCGCGCCGCATTTCACGATGGGCATGGTGGCGCTCGTGGCCGTCGGATCGAAATACGAGAATCTCGACGCTTCGAAAGAGGTCAAGCTGAACAAGAAGGCCAAGGAGAAGTTCGACGCGCTCTTCACGAAGCTGAGCCAGTAAAACGCGCGCCCGGAAAAGGCTTCGGACTGCTTGCGCGGTTCGAAGCCTCTCAACACTCCTTCAGGTTTTCAGAGCCCCGCTTGCAATACGGCAACGGCCCGATCGATCGAGAGGTAGAAGACGCCGAAGGCGACCAACGCCGCCGCGGAGAACTCGACGGCCTGGTTCGGCAGGGTCTGAAAACGGCGCATCGTCTCACGGCCGAAATAGACGGAGAGCCAGGCGAGGGTCAGAACTACGGGCATCACGAACAGGTACGAGAGCGTGCTCTCGATGCGTCCCGAGCCGATCGGGTCGATCAGTGCGCGAATGTTGCGCACCCATGGTGCGTAGGCCGCCGCATACAAAGTGGTCATCCAGGACAGGCTGACCGCGACGCCGAGGTGGAACGTGAAGAGGCGATGCAGCCGCGAGAAATCGTCGCGCGCGTCGTCGAACGTCATTCCAATACCCCCCATCGATCGGAAGTCTGCCGGCCGTGAACCCCCTTTCCCGGGGGCGTGACCAATGCCGATGGAGTGCCTGCGAAGCTGGGGTTTTTTGTGACGGGAGCGTGCCGACACCGCGTCCGGTCCGGCATTCCGTGTGGCGCCGGCCCGGTGTTGCCGGGGGGCCACTACACGGGTTGAGCAGCCTGCGGACGGTTCTCGCGCATCAGCGCCACGAAGCGCTCGAACAAGTAGTGGCTGTCGCGCGGGCCCGGTGACGCTTCCGGGTGGTGTTGGACAGAGAAGGCTGGCTGATCGGTGAGGGACAACCCGCAATTGGATCCGTCGAACAGCGAGACGTGGGTTTCGACGACGTTCTCCGGCAAGCTCTCGGGATCGACCGCGAAGCCGTGATTCATCGAGACGATCTCGACCTTTCCAGTCGTATGGTCCTTGACCGGGTGGTTCGCACCATGATGGCCCTGGCCCATCTTCACCGTGCGGCCCCCGAGCGCCAATCCCATCAATTGGTGACCGAGACAGATGCCGAAAGTCGGGATTCTCTCATCGAGCAACCGCCGGATGACGGGCACTGCATAGGCGCCGGTCGCAGCCGGATCGCCGGGTCCGTTCGAGAGGAAGACGCCATCGGGCGCCAGCGCCAGGATCTCCTCGGCCGAGGTCGTCGCCGGCACTATTGTAACGTCGCAGCCGGCCTGCACGAGGAGGCGCAGGATGTTGCGCTTCACGCCGTAATCGATGGCGACGACACGCAAGCCTACGCCCGGAGCCTGAGTGCCGTAGCCATCCTTCAGCGCCCAGATGGACTGGGTCCAGGCGGAGGATTGCTGGCTCGTGACCGGCGGAACGAGGTCCAGGCCTTCCATCGGCGCGAGTGCGGCGGCACGGGCCTTGAGCGCCTCGCGGTCGAACTGGCCCGACGGATCGCTCGCGATCACGGCGTTCGGCATGCCGTAGTCGCGGATCAAAGCGGTGAGCGCACGGGTGTCGATGCCGATGATGCCGGTAATGCCGCGCGCCTTCAGCCATGCATCGAGATGGCTCGACGAGCGCCAGTTCGATGGCTCGGTGACGGCGGCCGCGACGACGACGCCGCGGACGCCGGAGGCTGGCGTGGCGTTCAGGCTCTCGAGGTCCTCATCGTTGGTCCCGACATTGCCGATATGGGGGAAGGTGAAGGTGACGATCTGGCCGGCATAGGACGGATCGGTCAGGATCTCCTGATAACCCGTCATGGCCGTGTTGAAGCAGACCTCGCCATCTGCCACGCCCTCGCGGCCGATGCCGAATCCTTCGAGCACGGTGCCGTCCGCGAGGACGAGCAGGGCCGTGACCAGCGGCTCGGTCCATGGCGCCGGTTCGGCGCGCGTCTGTTCGGCCGGGTGAGCGGCTTCGTCTTGCAGCATCGGTGCGATCCAGCTTATCTGCGCCGCTTCCCGTGACCGATACGGCCTTTCGTGGGGTGACGGTCCTTGCGGGTGCTCATACCGAGACCGGCGCGCCAGGGTCAATCTGGTCGCTGTGTCGCGCCCGCGCAACACGCGGGACATGGTTGGGCCGTTACGCCGAATTCGCTGTCAGGAGAGTATGATGCTGCGCGAGCGCCTCACCGCCGAGATGAAGGAGGCCATGAAGGCCGGGCAGAAGCAGAAGCTCTCGACCGTGCGCATGATCCAGGCGGCGCTGAAGGACAAGGACATTGAAGCGCGCGGCGCTGGAAAGGGACAGGCCAGCGAGGACGAGGTGCTCGCGCTGCTCCAGAAGATGATCAAGCAGCGGATCGAGGCTGCCACCGTCTACGATCAAGGTGGCCGGCCGGAACTCGCGGAGAACGAGCGCGCCGAGGCTGCGATCATCCAGACCTTCCTGCCCCAGCAGATGGACGAGGCCGAGACCAACGCCGCGATCGAGGCTGCCATTGCCGAGGCGGGCGCGACGAGCCCGAAGGACATGGGCAAGGTCATCAGCGTGCTGAAGGCGAAGTTCGCCGGCCGTATGGATTTCGGCAAGGCAAGCGGGCTCGTGAAGCAGGCGCTCGCAGGCGGGTGAGACGATTGGAGGGAGAAGGCAATGCCGACCGAGATCATTCCCTACATCTTCTACCGCGACGTGCCCGAGGCGATCGACTGATTGGCGCGCGTATTCGGGTTTTCGGAGGAACTGCGCCATCCGACGCCCTCGGGCATGCATGCATCGATGGTGCTCGACGGACGTCGCATCATGATGGGGCAGGGCAGCCGGGAATGGGGCATGCTGCCGCCTGAGAAAGGCGCGACTGTCACGCAGGGCGTGTTCGTCTATGTGCCGGACGTGAAGGCGCATTTCGCTCGGGCCGAGGCCGCCGGCGCGGTCATCGACGGGCCGCTCGCCGATCACGGCTATGGTCTGACCTACACGGTCCGCGACCTCGACGGACATCCGTGGTTCTTCACACAGATGCAGGATTGAACTTGGGCGAGGCCGCATCCGCGGAAGCCGGATGACGCTGGCAAAACAGGCATGGCCGTCGGAAGTCCGGAGCGGTCGGAATGATGCGAGACGGAAGATCGGGCATCTGTCGCTCAAACGCCGCGCTCATTCGTTCGCGCCGGTCTCAGCCATCGGACCCTGAGACTCGGGCGAGGCCGATGCGGTAGGATATCAGGCTCCCGACCTCGCTCGCTGGTACCCTTGCGCTATCCGCCCCACATCCTCGAGGAGATCCGCGCGCGGCTTCCAGCCTCCGACGTGATCGGCCGCCGCGTGAAGCTCAAGAAGGCCGGGCGCGAATGGAAGGGCCTGTCGCCCTTCAATGCGGAGAAGTCCCCCTCCTTCTACGTCAACGACCAGAAGCAGTTCTACCATTGCTTCTCCTCGGGAAAGCACGGCGACGTCTTTGATTTCCTGATGGAAACGGAGGGAGTGAGTTTTCCGGAAGCGGTCGAACGGCTCGCCGGTGAGGCGGGTGTCGTGCTCCCGAAACCGAGCGCGGATTCGAGCGAATCCGAGCGCCAGCGCAAGGACGCGCTCGAGGTGATGGAACTGGCGAGCCTGTTCTTCGAGGATCAGCTCAGGGCGCGCGCGGGCACGCAAGCCCGAGCCTATCTCGACGGACGGGCGCTCGGCGAGCGCGTCCGGGCGCAGTTCCGTCTCGGCTACGCGCCGCCGGATCGCTACGCTTTGCGCGATCACCTCGCGGCCAAGGGTGTCGAGAAGGCCGTGATGGCGGAGCTTGGACTTCTTGTGAGCGGCGAGGGCATCGCCGTGCCCTATGACCGTTTCCGCGACCGCGTGATGTTTCCGATCAGCGACTCGCGTGGGCGCGTCGTCGCCTTCGGCGGCCGGGCAATGCAGAATGACGCCAAGGCGAAGTATCTGAACTCGCCGGAAACGCCGCTCTTCCGGAAGGGCCAACTCCTCTACAACCTCCATGCCGCCCGCAAGGCCGCGCATGAGCGCGGCACGATCATCGCGGTCGAGGGCTATGTCGACGTCATCGCCATGACGCTGGCCGGTCATGCCGAGGCGGTGGCATCGCTCGGCACGGCGCTGACCGAGGATCAACTCGGCCTGCTCTGGCGCCATGCCAACGAGCCGATCCTGTGTTTCGACGGCGACAAGGCCGGCCAGCGCGCCGCCTTCCGCGTGCTCGAGGTCGCGTTGCCGATGCTCGAGCCGGGCCGCTCGTTGCTTTTCGCCATGCTGCCGCAGGGGCAGGACCCCGACGACCTGTTGCGCTCCGGCGGTGCCGCCGCGATCGATGCCGTGCTCGATGCCGCGCGGCCGCTCGTCGAGGTGTTGTGGGCGCGTGAGACCGAAAGCGCCTCGCTTGATACGCCGGAGCGGCGCGCCGGGCTCGCTCGGACCTTGCGCGAGGCGGTGGCCGGTATCCGCGACGAGACGGTGCGGCGCTTCTATCGCGACGAGATCGAGGGACGGTTGCGCCAGCTCTCCGGCGGAGCTGGCCGCCGCGAGGCGCGTGCGCATGGCGCCGCCAATGGCTCCGGTTCGGGCTTTCGCCGGTCGATGCGGCCGAACGACACCCCGGCTTCGCCGCGGCTTACGGTCAAATTCAACCCGCTTTTGGCCAGCGCGGCCGCCCCGACCCATGGCGGCGCGTTCCAGGAGCGCGAGGCGATGATCGTCGCGAGCCTCCTCGTCCATCCGGAACTGCTCGGCATCGAGGAGGAGGAACTCGCCGCGCTCGAGCTGGAAAACGCCGACGCGAAGGCATTGCGCGCCTTCCTGCTCGATCGCGCTGCCGACGCGGCCATCGTCGATCCGGAGTTGATGGGGCAACATTTGGAGAGGGCAGGGCTCACGGACGCGGCCGCTCGTCTCGCGGCGTTGGTACGCCCAGGAGATCGCTGGACGCTCGATCCCCATGCGGATGCGCAGCGTCTGGCGACGATCCTTCGTCAGGCCGTGATCTTGCACCGCAAGGCAGGAACGCTAAATAGCGAACTCCGCCAAGCCGAACGTGCCCTTGTCGAAGACGAGTCAGAGGCCAATTTTGCTTGGCTGTGTGACGTCAAGGAGCGGCTGGCGGTTATTGCGGCAGCCGAAGCGGACCCGGAAGTGCCGGGTGAGGACGACGGCTCCGCAAACTGAGCTTGGCTCATTTTGCGGCGCATGGTTAACGATCGGTCAAGCTCGCATGCGTAGACCGAGCGGGTATGACGACCGGAATCGACTTCAAACCGTCGACCGGCATCTATATGGCGGCATCGAGCCCTTGGGCGCACCCGAGACCGCTTCGGGCGGTGCCGCAGGGGAACAATAGGCTGAGCATGGCAACGAAGGCAACCGAGCGGGACGAGACCGACGTCGCTCAGGAACAACAGACGGACGGCCCGCTCCTCGATGTGACCGGGGCCGCCGTCAAGCGCATGGTGAAGCTCGCGAAGAAGCGCGGCTACGTCACGTTCGAGGAGGTGACCGAGGTCCTACCCGACGGTCAGGCCGATGCCGATCAGTACGAGGACATCCTCGCCCAACTCGATGACATGGGCATCCGTGTCGTCGACAACGAGGAGACCGACGAGACTCCGGCGGAGCGTCCGGCCAATGGCGAGGCCTCCGAGGAAGACGAACCGGCCGAGGGCGGCGAGGTCGCCGAGGCTGCGCCGACACGCGCCGTCGCCGTCGCCACCACCACGACGCGCGAGCCGACCGATCGCACCGACGATCCGGTCCGTATGTATCTGCGCGAGATGGGCTCGGTCGAGCTGCTGTCCCGCGAAGGCGAAATCGCGATCGCCAAGCGCATCGAGGCCGGCCGCGAGGCGATGATCGCGGGGCTCTGCGAGAGCCCGCTCACCTTCCAGGCCATCATTATTTGGCGCGACGAGCTGATCGACGGCAAGGTCTTGCTTCGCGACATCATCGACCTCGAAGCGACCTATGCCGGCCCCGACGCCAAGACGGCGCCGCAGATCGCCGAGGGCGAGGAAGGCGAGGAGCCGGGCGAGGGCGACGAGCAGACCCCGCCCGAAGGCGGCGACGACGAAGACGACATGGAGAACAACGTCTCGCTCGCCGCGATGGAGGCCGAGATCAAGCCGCGCGTGCTCGAGACCTTCGACGCGATCGCGAGCAATTATCGCAAGCTGCGCAAGCTCCAGAACGAGGAAACCGAGCTGAAGGCGAGCGGCGGCAAGCCGAGCGCCGGGCAGGAGAAGAAGCAGGCCGAGCTGAAGGACATCGTCGTCGCCGAGGTGAAGTCGCTCTCGCTCAATGCCAATCGCATCGAGGCGCTGGTCGAGCAGCTCTACGACATCAACAAGCGGCTCATCGCGCATGAGGGCCGCCTGATGCGCGTTGCCGAGAGCCATGGCGTCGCCCGCGACGAATTCCTTCGCCATTACCAGGGCTGGGAACTCGATCCGAACTGGATGGAGCGTGTCCGCACGCTCGGCGGCAAGGGCTGGAAGAACTTCGTCGAGCGCGGCGCGCGTCAGGTCACCGAATTGCGCGAGCAGATCCTGACGCTCGCCTCCGAGACCGGCCTGCAGATCGGCGAGTACCGCAAGATCGTCAACATGGTGCAGAAGGGCGAGCGCGAGGCTCGTCAGGCGAAGAAGGAGATGATCGAGGCGAACCTCCGCCTCGTGATCTCGATCGCCAAGAAATACACCAATCGTGGCCTGCAGTTCCTGGATCTGATCCAGGAGGGCAATATCGGCCTGATGAAGGCGGTCGACAAATTCGAGTACCGGCGCGGCTACAAGTTCTCGACCTACGCGACCTGGTGGATCCGGCAGGCGATCACCCGCTCGATTGCCGATCAGGCCCGTACCATCCGCATTCCGGTGCACATGATCGAGACGATCAACAAGATCGTCCGCACCAGCCGGCAGATGCTGCACGAGATCGGCCGCGAGCCGACCCCGGAGGAGCTGGCCGAGAAGCTGGCCATGCCTTTGGAAAAAGTGCGAAAAGTCCTGAAGATCGCCAAGGAGCCGATCTCGCTCGAGACCCCGATCGGCGACGAGGAGGATTCTCACCTCGGCGACTTCATCGAGGACAAGAACGTCGTCCTGCCGATCGACGCGGCGATCCAGTCGAACCTGCGCGAGACCACGACGCGGGTTCTCGCCTCGCTGACCCCGCGCGAAGAGCGTGTGTTGCGCATGCGCTTCGGTATCGGCATGAACACCGACCACACGCTGGAAGAGGTCGGCCAGCAATTCTCGGTGACCCGCGAGCGCATTCGCCAGATCGAGGCGAAGGCGCTGCGGAAGCTGAAGCATCCGAGCCGGAGCCGCAAGCTGCGGAGCTTCTTGGACAATTGAGGCGCAAGCGGAGAACCCGCTCGCTCCCACTCATACCGTTTCCGTCTGAACGACTCGGGTGGATTCCCGCGTTGGGATTGAGCGGGTAGCGTTTGTGCCTGGATCGCGGAGGCGGACATGGCACACATTGCCGATCATCTGAGCGTCGAGGAATTGGGCAAGCGCTACCGATTGAGCGAGGACGCCTGCACGGCCCGGCACTACCAGGCGATC
>JBGAFL010000091.1:0-11888 GCA_044227265.1 Methylobacterium sp. | reverse complement strand
GGCGTAATCGACCGTCTGCAGAACCTGCTGCGCCGGATTGGCGGATTGCTTGAGGACGTCGTCATTGGCGAAGGCCGGGGCCGAAGCCGCGAGCCCTGCACCGAGTGCAAGAAGATGGACCGCTCTCATGGATTCCTCCGTTGCGAAACACGAAGGATGCGGCGTCTTGTGCGCCCGACCCTTCGGTTTCCGTTTGCAGTTCACTGTTGTTGCTGGCTCTCGCCAGGGGGGCCGTCGGCCATCGGAAAGATGGAGTTCACGCCCGCGCCGCGTTTGACGGTCGAGCGCCCAAGCAGAGACAGGCATAACCTATTGGCGTTCGAGATCAATAATAAAATTATAAGTGCGACAAATTATTCGTGAGTACATATAAAAATTCGATTCGTCACAAAGTGTCTCCGCATGAACAAAAATGCTCATCCGGGAAATATAATTCTGACTACCTCACAAAAATACTTAGAAGAATTCTATTTTTTCTCTAAGCTATTTCATCCTTTGTTGACTGATGCGTGGCAGCCATTACTCCCTGATCTCGTTTGCGACTGGCTTCAACAGCTCTTCAGCCTGGACCGCTTGAGGGCTTTTTGAGCACGGCGGGATCTCAACGATCCCGCCGTCCCTTTTCCGGCGCAGCACCACTTTCGGCTCAGCACCACACCAATGCGACCTGTGTCCTCCGCGGCATGCCTGCCGAGACGTCACTGCAGTTCGCTGACGATCGACCATCAGTGTTGCAGTTCTAAGATATTGTTCCTAAAGCGAACGCCGGATTTTCCCGTCCGAGGAGCCTTCGTTTGACGCTGGCTGATTAAAAAACGGCCGTCAATTGCCGGGATAAACGAGCAATGCGATTTAGGAAAAATAGACGTTTATCGTATGTATATCGCTCCCAACTAGGGCTCTGCGCCAAACCCAGGAGCGTCGAGGCGCCGCTCGTAACACGCTCCTCGCGAAGAAACTCTCACGCACCCTAAGGGTTGTATAAGAATAAAGACTTATGATTCGATGCGCCCACGGACGCCGCCCTGCGCAGGCTAGCCTTCAGCGGCAGCTCGATGGGATCACCGCTGCCCTTCGGCCGCACCTCGTCCGATCTCATTCGGAGGCGTTTGATCAGGACGACGTGCCTGCCGGCGCCGTCGATGGCCGCGTCGAGCGATTGTATAACCAGGTCGCGAACCACAGCACGACGCCGATCGCCAAGAGAAGGCCCGCGACCTTGTATTGAACCGGGTCGCGCCCGGTCCAGGGGCCGGTGAGGAAGCCGCAACAGACCGCGCCGATCAGCGGCACGACCGTCGGTGTGCGGAAATGCTCGTGATCGACGGGATCGCGCCGCAGCACCAGCACCGCGATGTTGACCACGGTGAATACGCAAAGAAGCAGGAGGGCCGTGGTGCCCCCGAGCGCCGGCACTTCACCAACGAAGGTGATCAAGGCGAAAGCCAGCAGCGTGGTGAACAAGATCGCGAGATAGGGCGTGCGCCGTGTCGGGTGAACCTTGCCGAACGCCGTCGGCAACACACCCTCGCGGCTCATGCCGTAGAGCAGGCGGCTCGCCATCAGCATGTTGATGAGGGCGCTGTTGGCCACCGCGAACATGGTGATGAAGCCGAAGATCCAGAGCGGGAAACCCGGCGCGCCGGCCTGGACCACCTTAAGCAGCGGCGTCTCGCCCGTACCGAGTTCCTCAGGCTCCACCAGCGTGATCGCCGAGATCGAGACCAGCACGTAAATCGCGCCGGTGATGGCGAGACCGGCAATCAGCACCTTCGGGAAATTGCGTGTCGGATCGGTACATTCCTCCGCCATGTTCACCGAATCCTCGAATCCGACCATTGCGAAGAAGGCGAGAGTCGTCGCCGCGATCACCGGCCACACGAAGTTGACGCCTTCGACCTGCTTGACCTCCGTCACGCGAGAGACCTCGCCCTGGCCGGTTCCGATCGCCCACAGGCCGATCGTGATGATGATGAGAAGGCCCGTCAGTTCGACGCAGGTGAGCACGACATTGGCCTTCACGCTCTCGCCGACCCCGCGGAAATTCACGGCCGCGACGATCGCCATGAAGGCGAGCCCGACCAGCGTGATGCCGATGCCACCCGCAAGGTTCAGATCGAGCGCGTGCGAGAGATTGGCCGCGAAGGCGCGCGAGGCTGTCGAGGCCGAGGTGATGCCCGAGCACATCACCGCGAAGGCTATGAGGAACGTGACGAAATGGATGCCGAAGGCCTTGTGGGCGTAGAGCGCGGCGCCGGCGGCCTTTGGGTATTTCGTGACGAGTTCGAGATAGCTGAGCGCGGTGATCATCGCGACGAGAAAAGCGACGAGGAAGGGCAGCCAGACGACGCCGCCGACCTGCTTGGCGACCTGTCCCGTCAGCGCGTAGATGCCGGTGCCGAGAATATCGCCGACGATGAAGAGCAGCAGAAGCCACGGCCCCATGACCCGCTTGAGGCTGGGCTCATCGGTCTCGGAAGGGGCGGATGACGGCAAGGGAACCGCGAGTTCGCTCATCATGGCCTCGGTATCGGATGACGGGGCTCGGCAAGTTCGGGGCCAAAGTTCGGCCAACGCTCGGCTGGCGCGCCCTTCGCGCTCGACTCCGGAGCCGTGCCGGATCGGTCGCGCAGGGCGTGCCTGCCAGCCGATCTCAAAACGGACTCACCGGGAAGAAGCGTAGATACAACTCGGCATATTTGCCGTCGTCCCAGACGCGCTGCAGCGCGTCATCGAGCATGCGCACCAGGGCGACGTCGTCACCGCGCGTCACAAGTCCGATGCCCTCGCCGAAATACCGGTTCTCGAGATAGTCGCCGCCGGAAAATCCGCAGCATCGCTCGGAATCCTGGCCGCCGATCCAGAGCGCGAGATTGAGACCATCCGCGAAGAGATAGTCGACCTCGCCGCGTTTCAGGGCTCCCTCGGCGGCCGACAGATCGGTGAAGGTCTTCGGGACGGCACCCGGGAAATAGGCCTTGAGATAGGCCGCATGCGCGCTGCCGTCGATCACACCGATGGCTTTGCCAGCAAGCGCCTCGGCGGAGGGCGCCGGCAGGTTGTGATCGCTCCGCGCGGCGAATCGAGCGGGCCAGCGGAAATACGGGCGCGTGGCGAGGAAGCGCGCACGCAGGCCCGCCGTCAGCGGAATCGCCGCGGCGACGACATCGCCCTGCTTGTCGGCCAGCGCATCGAGCAGCGTATCGAAACGGCGGGCCTGGATCGTGCAGGCGACGGCGAGCCTTTCGCAGACCGCGCGTGCGAGCTCGACCGAAAAGCCCGTCGGATTTCCGTCCGGCCCGGCAAAATGCAGAGGCGGAAATTCGTCGTCGGTCAGGAAGCGCAAGCTACGGCCGAGCTGCGGCGCTTCGATTCGCTCGCCGCGGGCGCGCGGGTTCCAGAAATTCGGGATCGTCACCGCCGGCTTCGCCGCCCGCTCGGGCGCGGCTTCCTCGGCCTCTGCCGTTCCTCCGGCCATCAACAGAATAAATGCAGTGGCCAGAGCGAGCCCCGTACGGCTGCCGCGCTGCGGTCTCATTGCAGAAATTGTAGGTCGGAGGCGCTGCACGCGGCGACACGGGGTTTTTGGCACGTCGCACCCCTACCACGTCCGCGAGCGCCTGGGAGCTACCCCAGTGTCGATCCAAGCCCGGACCCACGATCCCGCCGGCGGCCAGCAGGCAGCCTCGGTCCAGTTGCCTCAGGAGATTGCCTTCCTCCTGACGCAGGGCGTGCCCTATGCCGCGCTCGAGCGGGCTGCCGCTCTTGCCCGCACCAGTGGAACCGATGCCGCCACCGCTCTGCTCAATAATGGCCTCGTCAGCGAGGAAACCTACTATCGGGCCTTGGCGAGGACCCTCGGCACGGCCTTTCTAGGCGGGGAAATCCCGCTCGGGACGGATGTGCGCTATGGCGAGGCCATCCGCAAAGGCGTCTCACCCCTGTCGAGCGATGCGAGCCATCTCATCGTCGCGGCGCCGCGTGGCCATGCGATAGCCCGGCTGATCGATGCCGTCGCCGACATGGCGGTGATTCCCGCGATCACCACGCCGACACGTCTGCGCCAGGCCGTGTTCGCACGCCATGCCGACTCCATCGTGGAGGCCGCTTCCGACGGGCTCATGCGCGCCCACCCGGAATGGTCCTGCCGCCCGGGGCCGCAGCCCATCGATCTGCTTCTCGCAGGGCTCGCGCTCTGCCTCCTGCTCCTCATCGCAAGGCAGTCGAATTTGATCGGCCTCAGCCTGCTCGCCGCGATGCAGGCCGCCATCCTGGCGATGCTCTGCGTGCGGGTTGCCGCCCTCGCCGTCAGGGCGCCGATCGAGCCGGAAAAGATTCGCCGTCTGCAGGACGATGCCCTGCCGATCTACACCGTCTTCGTCGCGCTCTATCGCGAGGCGCGGGTAGTGCCGCGCCTGATCCATTCCCTGTCGCAGCTCGACTATCCGGCGGCCAAGCTCGACATCAAGTTCCTGCTCGAGGCGGACGATACCGAGACCGCTGCGGCCTTCGCCGCCGCGCCGATGCCGGCGCGGTTCGAGGTCGTCATCGTGCCGAACGGCCTTCCGCGCACGAAGCCGCGTGCCTTGAATGCGGCTCTGCCGCTCGCGCGCGGCGAGTTGCTCGTCGTCTACGATGCCGAAGACGTCGTCGAACGGGACCAGTTGAGGAATTCCGCGACCCTGTTCGCACAGGCAACTGCCGAGACGGCCTGTCTGCAGGGCCGGCTCGTGATCGACAATTTCGGGGATGGCTGGCTGCAGCGCTTCTTCGCGATCGAATACACGGCCTTGTTCGATGTACTCGGGCCGGCGCTCGCCCGCTGGCGAATGCCAACGCCGCTCGGTGGCACCACGACGCATTTCCGAACGCGGGTCCTGCGCGAACTCGGCGGCTGGGATTCCTGGAACGTCACGGAGGATGCCGATCTCGGCATGCGCATGGCGCTCGCCGGCTACCATGTCGGCGATTTGCCGAGCGCGACCTTCGAGGAGGCGCCGGAAAAGCTGCGCGTTTGGATCAAGCAGCGCACGCGCTGGATGAAGGGCTTTCTGCAGACCAGCTTCACCCATGGCCGGCATCCGTTGCGCACGCTGCGCAGGCTCGGTCCGCTTCAGGGATTGTTCGCAGTCACGCTCCTGCCCGGCACCGTCACCTCGGCTTTGTGCTATCCGTTCCTGACCCTCACGGCGGGTTGGGATCTGCTGTTCTCCGGCTCGGCCGCCGAGACCGGATTCCTCATAAACACCACGCAAACCGGAGCCTGGCTCGTCTTCGCCGGCGGTGGTGCGGCGATGCTGCTTCCCGGGGCGCTCGGCTGCATCCGCCGAGGCTGGTGGGACCTGTTGCCATGGGTCCTGCTTCTGCCGTTCTTCTTCCTGCTTGTGAGCCTCGCCGCGTGGCTTGCCGTGTTCGAGCTCGCCCGACATCCGCATCGCTGGAACAAGACCGAGCACGGGCTCTCACGTACCTCGCGCAGCGGGGCCCTGAATCTGCGTCGTGGTCGAACCGCGATCAGATCAGCTTCGCCAGTTCCGCAGCCGTCTCCTGCGGCGGTCGCGCCAGGTTGAGGGCGCTCACGAAGTCGTTCCGGCCATCCATCACGTAGACCATCGCGGTGTGGTTCATGCTGTAGTCGCCATCCTTACCCGGCACCTTCTGGGCGAAGGCGCGATAGGCCTTGATCATCGCCGCGACCTGGTCAGGCGTGCCGGTCAACCCGGCGATGCGGGGGTCGAAGCTGCCGAGATAGGTCTTGAGCGCCTCCGGCGTGTCGCGCTCGGGATCGACCGTGACGAAGGCGACCTTCAGGCGATCGGCCTTGGGCCCAAGCGCGGCGAGAACGTCGGAGATCTGCTGGAGCGTCGTCGGGCAGATGTCGGGGCAATTGGTGAAGCCGAAGAAGATGAGATGCGGGGAACCTATGAAATCGCGCTCGGTGACGGTCTTGCCCTCCTGATTCACCAGCGCGAACGGGCCGCCGACGCTCGACGTGCGCACGGCCTCCCGGCCTTGAGGCACCAGCATGACTACGGCGGCCGCGGAGAGCGCGACGAGCCCGGCGACGAAGACGAGGAGGGGGACGAGGGCACGGCGCATGGCGGTTTTCGTTTGATGATTTCGCGTGAACGGCGCCTGTCCATAACGCAAACCGGTGCGCGAAGGCTCGCAGATTTGCTGCTGACTTTGCGATCAGGCCGGTACGGTCGCTGTAGCGCTCGCGACTGGAACCTGACGATCGGACCACGTTCGGGTCGGGCTGCTTGCGGCGCTTTCCTGACCTCCGATCCTGTACGCTGAAAGGGCTGAAATCCGCCGAAAGTTGACGTTAGGCGAAGACGCGAACGAAGTCAGGTGCGCCCAATCTTGAGCCATCGCGTCAAAGATCGACGAGACGAACTATGCCGGATCGAACAGCTCAAAGATTTTGATCACTTCTTGAAGCCAACGCGAGTTTCTCAACGAGCTCGTCAGGAATAGGGTGGCTCGGCGAGAAAGTGACGCCAGTCTTGGTAAACTTGAGGCCGGCCGCAGCAATATCCTCGGCATGCGACTTGATGGCGGAAGGAATAAGATAGAGGCCGCATTGCTTGCTGAACGCTGCATAACCCGCGATGATGGACTGTCCGATCCTAAACCCCGGCATTTTATAGGCGATGACTTCTTCGGCGTCAGGCAGCGTGCGCGCAAGCTGAGCGCGCAATCGAACGAGCAGAGGGCGAAGGTTCTCAGGAGCCTCCGCTATGTAGGCGTCGTGATCAGCAAGCATCGTCGGAGCAGGCTTCCGCTGGCGTAACATTCGAGCCAAGCGCCCGCCATCCCTGTTTCAACCAGTTGGACGAATGGATCAAGCTGAGCGGCAAACGAGCGTCAAACTTCAGCCATGCGTTCCCCACGCCCGTGCGCGAGGGCTCAAATCGCCATTCGGCCCGGCACAACAGAGGCAATCGCTTCCTTGGCGCTCATCCGCCCGAGGGCATCTCCGATCATCAGGATCGCTGGCCCGTCATGGCCTGCTGCCTCGATCCGCGCGGCGAGATCGGCGGCATTGCCTGTTACCACCGCCTGGTTCGGCCGGGTCGCATTGAACACGACAAGGGCGGGCGTCGCGGGCGCCAGTCCTTCCGTGATGGCGCGCTCCAACAGTACGCCAAGCGTGCGCTTGGGCATATAAACCACTGTGGTCACGCTCGGATCGGCCAGCGCCCCCCAGTTCAGATCCTCAGGGAGCGCCCCGCGACGGTCGTGACCGGTGACGTATTGCAGGCGGCGCGCTGCGTCGCGGTGAGTGAGCGAGACGCCGATCGCGGCAGCCGCACCCTGCGCCGCCGTCACGCCGGGCACGACGCTGCAGGGAATGCCAGCCTCGGCGCAGGCCTCGATCTCCTCGCCGGCCCGGCCGAAGACCAGCGGATCACCGGATTTCAGCCGCACAACCTGCTTGCCGGAGCGGGCGAGCTGGACCATCAGCGCGTTGATGTCGTCCTGCCGGCAGGAGGGGCCATGCCCGGTCTTGCCGACCAGCATGGTGCGGGCCTCGCGGCGGGCGTAGTCGAGAATGTCCGGCGCGACGAGGTCGTCGTAGAGGATGACGTCGGCATTGCGCAGGGCGCGCAGGGCCTTGAGCGTCAGCAACTCGGCATCGCCCGGCCCGGCACCGACGAGCGAAACCGCGCCGCCTTTCGGGGCCGCCCCGGTCTTTCCAAGCAAGTCATCGAGATCGGCCTGTTCCGGAACCCTGTCGGGCTCGGCAAAGGCACGATCTGTGAAGCGCTGCCAGAAATCGCGGCGCTCAACGGCTCCGTGGAATCGGGCCGTGACCTGTGAACGCCAGTCGCGCGCGGCGGCGACCCATCCTGCAAAGCCGCGCGGCAGCATCGCCTCGATCCGCGCCCGCACGGTCTGCCCGAAGACCGGGGCGGCTCCCTCGGTCGAGATGCCGACGACGAGGGGCGAGCGGTTGACGATCGCGCCGAAACTCACGTCGCAGAGGTGGGGCCGGTCGACGGCGTTGACGATGGCTCCGGCCGCGCGCGCTGCCGCGACGAAGGCGACGCATTCTGCTTCGTCCTCCATGGCGCCGATCGCGAAGGCGGCGCCATTTAGGTCGTCTTGCGTCCATGAGCGCAGGTGCAGGGTGACCTGGCGGGGCGTCGTCTCGCCCGGCACCGCTGCAAGTTCGTCGCTCGGATCGGAAGCGTAGACGTCGACCCGCGCACCTGCGGCGGCCAGAAGCTTGACCTTCCAAGGCGCTCCCCCGCCCGAGCCGGCGAGCACGGCGCGCTTGCCTTGCAAGGACACGAAGACCGGCAGAACGCTGAGCGGCTCGAGGCCGGCGACACGGGTCTCCTGGGGCTGGCGGGTTATCGGCTTCACGGGCTTCAGGGATTCCATGTCAGAAAACTGTACTCAAGCCGCGTCCCTTGCAAGCGTCGCGGGCAGCAGCTTGCGGATCTCTGGGATGCACGAGCCGCAATTCGTGCCCGCCTTGCAGGCCGCGCCGACAGCCTCGACCGTGCCCGCGCCGCCCGCGATCGTGCCGGTGATGACATCGAGGCCGACACCATGGCAGGCGCAGACGACGGGACCGGCCG
The DNA here is from genome assembly GCA_044227265.1 of Methylobacterium sp. GTDB lineage: Bacteria > Pseudomonadota > Alphaproteobacteria > Rhizobiales > Beijerinckiaceae > Methylobacterium. Next base: position 3,294 of record JBGAFL010000091.1, on the reverse strand, counting down.
AGGCGGATTGCGCGCGGCCGGACAGCAGGGCGCGACGTTCCGCCGGTTCGAGCGTGCCGCTTGAAAAGATCTGCTTGGCCAACTCCCAATCCGGCCGCGCCTCGCCCGGTGTCAGAGAAAGGCAGGCGACGAGCGCGCCCTCCTTGAAGGCGGCGAAGCGATAGAGTCCGCGGGTGTGGTCAGAATATTCGGCGAGGTCGCAGCCCTGGAACAGGCCGCGCATTGCCAAAGCCACTTCGCGCGAACCCTCTTGCGTGGCGAAGACGAGGCCCGATCCGTCCCGGATCGTGGCGCGTGCCCACCACCAACCGGCAGGCGCCGCTTGCGCCGACCGGGTCAGGAGGTAGCCGCGCGAGCGATAGGTCACGGGTTCGACGGAGGCCGGCGTCGCCTTCAGCTCGGGCTGTCCCGAGACCGGGTCGGGCGTGCCGCGGGCAAGCGCCCCGACGCGCCCGTCCGAGGCGGTCATCGCGCTCCAATGCATCGGCGCGAAGACCGTGCCCGGCAAAGCCCCGGCACTCACCATCACCTCGAGGATGGCACTGCTCTCGGCCGTGGTCACGCGCGCGAAGCCGCCGTCGACGAGACCGTAGCGGGCGGCATCGTCCGGGTGGATCTCCAAGAAGGGCAGGGCGCGGTGGCCCGAGAGGCGCTGGCTTTTGCCGGTGCGCGTCATGGTGTGCCAATGGTCGCGCACCCGGCCGGTATTGAGGATCAGCGGCCTGTCCGGGCTCGGCTTCAAGGCCAGCTCCGGCGGCTGCACCGCGATGAAGCGGGCGCGGCGGTCGAAGGTGAAGAAGCGCCCGTCGGCGAAGAGGCGCGCTTCGCCGGATTTCGGCGTTCTGCCCGACAAGCCGGGTCGCTTGCGGATCGGCCATTGGAACGGTGCGGCCTCGTCATAGGCGCGCTGCCCGATCTCGCTCACGCCGCCGAGATCGAAATCGCGGGTGCCCTCGTTCTCGAAAGCCGAGAGCGCCGCATGTTCCCGAAAAATCTGCCAGGGCGAGGTATAGGCGAAGGCCTTGCCGTAGCCGAGGCGCAGAGCGACATCGCTCATGATCGCCCAATCGGCCCGTGCCTCGCCGGGAGCCTTGAGGAAGGCGCGCTGGCGGGAGATGCGCCGCTCGGAATTCGTGACCGTGCCGTCCTTCTCACCCCAGCCGAGCGCGGGCAGCAGCACGGTCTTCTGGCCCGTCGCCTTCGCGGAATCGCTCGTCGCGATGACTTCCGAGACGACGTAGAGGTCGAGCTTGGCGATCGCGGCGCGGATCGCATCGGCTCTCGGCATCGAGACGATCGGGTTTGTGCCCATCACCCAGAGTGCCTTGATCTTGCCGCGCTCGATCGCCTCGAACAGCGCGACTGCCTTCATGCCCTCGCCTGTGATGATGTTCGGCGCGTTCCAGAAGCGGCGGACGCGGTCGACCTCGTGATTGTCGAAATGCATGTGGGCGGCGAGCATGTTGGCCAGCCCGCCGACCTCGCGCCCTCCCATCGCATTGGGCTGGCCGGTCAGCGAGAACGGCCCCGTGCCCGGCTTTCCGATGCGGCCGGTGGCGAGGTGGCAATTGATGATCGCGTTACCCTTGTCGGTGCCTTGGGCCGACTGGTTCACGCCCTGGCTGAAGCAGGTGACGACCCGCTTGGTGCGCGCGAACATCTCGTAGAAATCGATGATGTCCGAGACGTCGAGCCCGGTCTCGGAGGCGACCGTCCCGATATCGGGAGCGATCGCGGCGGCGCGTTCGATGGCGCTCTCGAAGCCGGTTGTATGCCGGGAAATATAGGGCTGATCGAGATGGCCTGTCCCAGCGAGGAAGACGAGGAGGCCGCTGAACAGGATCGTGTCGGAGCCGGGTTTCAAGCCGAGATGCAGATTGGCCTCCTCGCCGGTCTGAGTGCGGCGCGGGTCGATCGTGACGATCCGGGTGCCACGTTTGGTGCGGGCATCGGCCATGCGGCGGTATAGGATCGGGTGGCACCAGGCTGTGTTCGAGCCGACCAGCACGATGAGATCGGCCTCGTCGAGATCCTCATAGCAGCCCGGAACGGTGTCCGAGCCGAAGGCGCGGCGATGCGCGGCGACGGCCGAGGACATGCAGAGCCGCGAATTGGTGTCGACATGCGGCGTGCCGATGAAGCCCTTCGCGAGCTTGTTGGCGACGTAGTAATCCTCGGTCAGCAACTGGCCGGAGAGATAGAAGGCGATCGCGCCCGGGCCGTGCTGCTCGGCGATTTTCTTGAAGCTGCCGGCAACGGCGCCCAGCGCGCCTTCCCAGGACACGCGCGTCCCATCGACCATCGGATGCAGCAGGCGGTCTTCGAGCGACAGGGTTTCGCCGAGCGCCGAGCCCTTCGAGCAGAGCCGGCCGAAATTGGCCGGATGCTCGGTGTCGCCGGCAATGCCCGCGCCGCCCTGTCCATCGGGCGTCGCAAGCACGCCGCAGCCGACCCCGCAATAGGCGCAGGTCGTCTTGACGGTGACGGGTTTGGGCTCGCTCTCGTGGATGGTCACGGCGTGATCCTTCCAGGGTTCCTTCGCATCCCTCCCCCCTCTGCGGGGGAGGGTGGGCCGGCCTTCAGGCCGGGTCGGGAGAGGGGAGCGCCGGAATATCCGGAGATGTCGCGCCGGCCCCTCTCCCATCCCGCTGCGCGAGACACCCTCTCCCGCAGAGGGGAGAGGGTTTGGCGGATGTCAGTACACATCCGCCTGATACCGGCCGGCCTTCTTCAGGCTCGCGAAATAGGCGACGGCCTCGTCAGGCGACTTGCCGCCATGGGCAGCCGCGATGTCGATGATCGCGCGCTCGACATCCTTGGCCATGCGCTTGGCATCGCCGCAGACGTAGAAATGCGCGCCGCCCTCGAGCCATTTCCACAATTCGGCGCCGGTCTCGCGCATGCGGTCCTGGACGTAGGTCTTTTCCTTGCCGTCGCGCGACCAGGCGAGCGAGAGGCGGGTCAGCACGCCGTCGTCTTTCAGCTGGGTCAGCTCCTCCTTGTAGAAGAACTCGCTGGCCTGGCGCTGGTGGCCGTAGAACAGCCAGTTGCGGCCCGGTGCCTTGGTCGCCATGCGCTCGCGCAGGAAGGCGCGGAACGGCGCGATGCCGGTGCCCGGCCCGCACATGATGACGTCCTTGGACAGGTCCTCGGGAAGGGCGAAGCCATGCGCCTTCTGGAGATAGACCTTGACCTTGGTCTTCTCAGGGAGGCGCTCGCCCAGATGCGTCGAGGCGACGCCGAGCCGAAGCCGAGAGCGGTGATTGTAGCGGACCGCGTCGACGGTCAGCGAGA
>JBGAFL010000013.1:0-91322 GCA_044227265.1 Methylobacterium sp. | reverse complement strand
GCGCGATCAGGGAAAACCGGCCAAGCTCGCGCTCATCGCCATAGCCCGACGCCTCGTCGTCAGCGCCAACGCGGTCTTGAAAACAAAAAAACCCTACAGCCAAGCCAAATCCCTTGACGACTGAGACAGTCGCCGGGTTCGCCTGCGGCGCCCCGGGATGACGGCGAGGATTACGCAAGATCCCCACGCTTGTTGCAGAGCCATATCAGGTGTAAGAGCGCGCGCTTCATCACGATTTGTCCGTCCGCCGAGAAGGAGCCGCTGCGCATGGCTCGCGTTACCGTCGAAGATTGCATCGAGAAGGTCGAGAACCGCTTCGAGCTGGTTCTGCTCGCCAGCCACCGCGCTCGCCTCCTGGCCTCCGGTGCGCCGCTCACCGTCGAGCGCGATCGCGACAAAAACCCGGTCGTCGCCCTGCGCGAGATCGGCGACGAGACCATCACGGCCGACGATCTCAAGGAGCAGCTGATCCATTCGCTGCAGAAATACGTCGAGGTCGACGAGCCGGAGGCCGAGACCGTGCCGCTGCTGTCGAGCTCGCCGGCCGCGGCGGCCGTCGCGCCGCAATCCTCCAGCGACGACAGCGAGGTCCAGTTCGACCGGATGAGCGAAGAGGATCTTCTGCGCGGCCTCGAGAATCTGGCCCCGCCGACCGAGACCGACGACGAGGGCGAGTGAGCTTTTTGCCAATCGCCTCGTAGAACGCACAGCAAGGCCCGGTCGCTGACCGGGCTTTTTTCTTGACCACCCTTTGCCTTTCCCGCCCCGCGCTGTTGCGGGCTCTGGCGCGAAGGGTGGCGATGCGCGCATAGTCGGGCTCAAGCATTTTTGACTGAAGTGGACACTGGTTCACGTAAAGAAAATGCGACAAATCAAAGGCTTATGACATCGTCCATGATTCCCGAATCGTGGACGATGTCATAAGCGGCTTCGGAAGGTCTTTTCGGCGGATGATGCGCCAATACGAGCTCGTCGAACGGGTGAGACGGTACAACCCGGCGACCGACGAGGCTCTCCTCAACCGGGCCTATGTCTACGCCATGCGCGCGCATGGCACCCAGAAGCGCGCCTCGGGCGATCCGTTCTTCGCCCATCCTCTGGAAGTCGCCGCGATTCTCACCGATCTGCGGCTCGACGATGCCACCATCATCGCCGCGGTTCTGCACGACACGGTCGAGGATACGGCGGCCACCCTCGAAGAGATCCACGAGACTTTCGGCCACGAGATCGGCGCGCTGGTCGACGGGCTGACCAAGCTCAAGCGGCTCGATCTCGTCTCGAAACGCGCGGTTCAGGGCGAGAATTTCCGCAAGCTGCTCCTGGCCGTCGCCGAGGATGTGCGCGTGCTCCTGGTGAAGCTCGCCGACCGGCTTCACAACATGCGCACGCTGCATTTCATGAAGCCGGAGAAGCGCGCGCGCATCGCCGAGGAGACGCTCGACATCTATGCCCCGCTCGCCGGCCGCATGGGCATGCAGGAGCTGCGCGACGAACTCGAAGACCTCTCGCTGCAGAACTTGAAACCCGAGGTCTATGCCACGATCAAGCGCCGGCTCGATGACGTGGCGACGCGCTCGGGGCCGATGATCGAGATCGTCGAGCGGGATCTGACCGCGCGGCTCGCCGCGCAGGGCATCAAGGCCGAGGTGCGCGGGCGGCTCAAGAAGCCCTATTCGATCTGGTCGAAGATGGAGCGCAAATCCGTCGCCTTCGAGCAATTGTCGGACATCGTCGGCTTTCGTGTCGTGGTCGATACGACCCCCGAATGCTACGGCGCGCTCGGCGTCGTCCATACCAGCTGGCCGATGGTTCCGGGCCGCTACAAGGACTACATCTCGACACCGAAGCAGAACGATTACCGCTCGATCCACACCACGGTGATCGGCCCCAAGCGCCAGCGCGTCGAATTGCAGATCCGCACGCATGCGATGGACGAGATTGCCGAATACGGCATCGCGGCGCATGCGCATTACAAGGAGGCGGGCGAGCGCGACGATGCCGGCCATCCCCGGCTCGCCACCGAGAGCGGCGCCTATCAATGGCTGCGCCGGACGATCGAGCTCCTGGCCGAGGGCGACAGCCCTGAGGAATTCCTCGAGCATACCAAGCTCGAGCTGTTCCAGGACCAGGTCTTCTGCTTCACGCCCAAAGGCCGTCTGATCGCCCTGCCGCGCGGCGCGACGCCGATCGATTTCGCCTATGCCGTCCATACCGATGTCGGCAACAGCGCGGTCGGGGCCAAGATCAACGGCCGCATGGCCCCGCTGCTGCATGAATTGCAGAATGGCGACGAGGTCGAGATCTCACGTTCGGACGGTGCCTCGCCGCCGGCGGCCTGGGAATCGCTCGTCGTCACCGGCAAGGCGCGCGCCGCGATCCGGCGGGCCACCCGCGCGGCGGTGCGCCGCCAATATGCCGGGCTCGGCCGACAGATTCTCGATCGCGCCTTCGAGCGGGCCGGCAAGAGCTTTTCGCAGGAGAAGCTGAAAGGGGCGCTTCCGCGTCTTGCGCGCGCGACGCCCGACGACGTCTTCGCCGCGGTCGGGCGCGGCGAGATGTTTTCCGGGGATGTGGTCAAGGCGGTCTATCCCGATTTCAAGGACGAGCGCCGTGGCCTTCCGCAAGGTGCCGGGCAGAGCGTGCTCAACGGATCCGGGCGGCCGGCTCGTGCCCGGGATTCCATCCGGCTGAATCTCGCTCAGACCGAGGGCGCTCAGGGGCGCGGAGAGGGGCGCGGCGAGGACGGCATCCCGATCCTCGGCCTGTCAGGCGATCTGGCGGTGAGCTTCGCGCCGAATGGCGGCGCAGTGCCCGGAGACCGTATCGTCGGCATCCTCACGCCCGGAATCGGCGTGACGATCTACCCGATCCAGTCGGCAGCGCTCGCGGCCTTCGACAACGAGCCCGAGCGCTGGCTCGACGTGCGCTGGGATTCGGAGGCGGGATCGAACGAACGCTACCCGGCGCGCCTCGCGCTCGAATCCATCAACGAGCCCGGCGTGCTCGCGCAGATCGCGCAGGTGATCGCCGACCATGACGGCAATATCGACAACGTCTCGATGAAACGCCGCACCCAGGATTTCACCGACATCCTGATCGACCTCTCGGTCTGGGACCTCAAGCATCTGACGGCGATCATCGCCGAGTTGCGGACGAAGCGCGCTGTCAGCCGGGCCGACCGCGTCACCGGGTGAGCGCAAGCCGGCCCCGATACTGGCCGTTGGACGGGCCATCAGGCGACCAAGGGTTGTTTTCCTTCAAATGTTTTCGTGTTTTCCTAAATACGGCATTGCTTCCGTATCGCAGAATAATTTCAAGCACACTTGACAGCCGACGGGGTATCATTCAGGTAATTAGGCTGATTGCATCATCTTTTTCCTTTGCGTCGCCGTCTTTACTCTCGCACCGGCACGCGCATCGCCAGCGACGTCATCCGAAAAATCGCCTGTGGTGAGCAACCAACGGTAAGATTTCATGCAGTCAAAACGGGTATCACAGCAGTCCACATAAATCGGTCTCTGTGTTTTTGAACTTTTTCTTCTTAAGATACGACGGAAATTACAATGACATCGCAACAACGCAGCGCCATCTTCATCGACGGCGCCAATCTCTATGCGACAACCAAGGCGCTTGGCTTCGATATAGATTATAAAAGACTTCTGAAAGAATTTCAGAACCGTGACAATTTGATAAGAGCTTTCTATTATACAGCCATGATCGAGGATCAGGAATATTCTTCGATCCGCCCCTTGATCGACTGGCTCGACTATAACGGTTATCGCGTCGTCACCAAGCCGGTGAAGGAATTCACGGATTCCCAGGGTCGCCGCAAGATCAAGGGCAACATGGATATCGAGCTCGCGATCGATGCGATGGAGCTCGCCCCCTTCATCGAACACATGGTTCTGTTCTCGGGCGACGGCGATTTCCGCTCGCTGGTCGAGGCGATGCAACGCCGCGGCGTGCGCGTCACCGTGGTCTCGACGATCCAGACCCAGCCGGCGATGATCGCCGACGACCTGCGCCGGCAGGCCGACGAATTCCTCGACCTGACCCAGCTGATCAGCCGGGTCGGGCGCGATCCGGGTGACCGCCCGGCCCGGCCGCCGGGCGAGAACGGGCCGCGCTCGCGCGATTTCGCTGACCGTGAGCGGGCCCCGCGTGCGGGCGGTGCCGGTCTCGAAACCCGCTACGGCATCCGCCAGGGCGGCGACGACGCGTCTGACGAATAGGGCGGAGCGGGCGGCGTATCCCGGGGGAGTCGAGCCGGGCGCGCTACTCGGACATTCGGCGCAGCCAGCTGCAAGCCGGAATTCGGGACGAATGTCCCGCCCATCCCACCCTGTCCCGCGAGGCTGCGAGGCTCCCGAACAGGCGCGTTTCGCCACGCGCGTGGCGCGCTGATGCCAGCGCCCTGCCTTTGACCTTGCCCGATCAAAGGCGTCCGCCGCACAAGCGGCGCGCATTCGCGCTCGCAAAAGACGTCCCACGGCCCGGGCGTCCCGAATTTGAGAGCAAGAACCGGGAAGCTCCGATGGCGGTTGCGGCCTAGTGTCGCCGCACACGACGGCATCGGCAGAACCGGGAGAAAACACGTGAAGGCAGCAGGTCTGATTGCGGCGGCGTCCGCCTTATGCCTCGTCATGAGTGGCGGCATGAGCTCCGAGGCTCACGACGCCGGCGCGAACGGCACCCTGCCCGAAAAGGTGAAGGATCAGACCATTGTCGACGTGTCGAAGGTGACTTGGGCGCCGCTTACCGTCGACAAGCTCCAAGGCGGCGAGATTGCCGTGCTGCGGGGTGATCTCGCCAAGGGCGAGGCGGAAGTGCTGCTCCGCTTCCCTGCCGGGTTTCATGTGCCCAATCACAGCCACACCAGCGACGAGACCTACGTTTGGCTGCAAGGCGCCTTCAGCCTCGTCGCGCATGATGGAACGCGGACGAAGTTCGACGGCCCCGCCTTCATCAGTTTTCCGGGCAACGCGCCGCCCCATGCCCTGGAATGTGGCGGATCGGCCCCCTGCATCCTCTACGTCCGCTACCAGCGCCCCTTCGATATCCAGTATTTCCCGGAACCGGAGCGAAAGAACTGAGCGTTGCCAGATGGGCCGTCAGGAGGAGCCGATGAAAGCCGCCACCACCCTGATCGCGAGCCTGATCGCTGCTGCGGCGGCGGGCTCATCGCCGTGCAGCGCTGAAACCGCCTTGATGCCTGGCGCCTACGCCGTCGATGTGCACCTCGAGATGTCGTTCGGCGAAGACAAGCCACAAAGCTACACCGTTTGCCTGACGGATGGCGGCGGCCGTCCGGCGCACGGATTGTTCATCCTGACCCCGGGAACGCCGCTCTCGCATTGCCCGGTGCAGGGTGTTCACGAGGCTGCCGACAGAATTGCCTTCGAGATCGTCTGCGCCGGGCCGAACGCAGGAACGGCCTCGGCGGATTATCGGACGACCGCTCGCGGTTTCGAGGGACGCATCGCCATGCTCATGGGCGGCAAGAACATGCGCATGACCGAGGTGCAGGTTGGACACCGTATAGGCGAATGCGCCGCGGACGGCGCTTCGCGCGACTGACGGCTTCGCTTCCCGCACCGGCTGCGCTTCACAAGTACGGATTGGCTGAAAGGCTTCCGGTTCGGCTGTAAGCCGAACCTCACCCCTTATCCCGCAGCAACCGCGCCTTATCCCGCTGCCAGTCGCGTTCCTTGGAAGTCTCGCGCTTGTCGTGGAGCTGCTTGCCCTTGCCGAGCCCGAGCTCGACCTTCGCGCGGCCCCGGTCGTTGAAATAGATCTTCAGCGGCACCACGGTCATGCCCTGGCGCTGGGTCGCGCCGATCAGCTTGTCGATCTGGCGGCGATGCAGCAGCAGCCGGCGCGGACGCTTGGGCTCGTGGTTGAAGCGGTTGGCTTCGAGATATTCCGGGATGTTGGCGTTGAACAGCATCAGGTCGTTGCCGGAGGGGCCGGCATAGGCCTCGCCGATCGTCGCCTTGCCGTTGCGCAAACTCTTCACCTCGGTGCCGCTCAACGCGATGCCGGCCTCGAACGTGTCCTCGATCGCATAATGGAAGCGCGCGGCCCGGTTGTCGGCGACGACGCGGCGGTTGGGTTCTGGTTTCGGGGCCATGGTTCAGTCGGATATGGGGTGATCGCGGAATTCCGGCGAGATCCGGTTCATACGGCTTCCGGTTGGTCGCTTCGCTTCAGGTCGGGCTGATGTCCTTTGCCCTTTGGTCCACGGACTGCACGGATCAGATTCGAAACCAGTTTGGTCTCAATTTCCCACCACCCTCCTCATCCTGAGGTGCCGCGTAGCGGCCTCGAAGGAGACCTCCAGTAATCGCAGCGGGTTCTGAAGGGCTCCTTCGAGGCCTTCGCTTCGCTTCGGCACCTCAGGATGAGGGTTGCGGGTGGGAGTGAGGATCACATTGGATAGGCCGTAGCCCAACAGTGGAGGAGATGGTGGGCGATGCTCAGCCTGCGATCAGCCCGGCATGGCGCATCGCCGCGTCGACCGCTCGCTTGGCGCCCTCGGAGGCGGGGACCAGCGGCAGGCGCACCTCGTCCGACATCAGGCCGAGGCGGGAGAGCGCGTATTTCACCGGCACCGGATTCGATTCGATGAACAGGGCGGCATGGAGCGGGATCAGCCGATCCTGGATCGCCAGCGCCTTGGCGTAATCGCCGGCAAGCGTCGCTTCCTGAAGGTCGGCAGACAGGCGCGGGGCGACGTTCGAGGCAACAGAGATACAGCCGACGCCGCCCTGAGCATTGAATCCGAGCGCCGTCGCATCTTCGCCAGAAAGTTGGATGAAATCTTCTCCCATAGCTTGGCGCTGGAGACTGACACGGTCGATCTTGGCCGTCGCATCCTTCACGCCGGCGATATTGGGCAATTCGAACAGCCGCTTCATCGTGTCGACGCTCATGTCGACCACGGAGCGGCCGGGGATGTTGTAGATGATGACGGGAATGCCGACGGCATCGTTCACCGCCTTGAAGTGGGCGTACATCCCGTCCTGCGTCGGCTTGTTGTAATAGGGCGTGACGGTGAGCACCGCATCCGCCCCGACCTTCTCCGCATGACGCGCGCGCTCGACCGCCCAGGCCGTGGCGTTCGAGCCGACGCCGGCGATCACCGGCACACGGCCTGCCGCCTGCGCGATGCAGATCTCGATCACCCGGTCATGCTCGTCATGGGCGAGCGTCGGGCTCTCGCCCGTGGTGCCGCAGGGAACCAACGCATGGGTGCCTTGCGCGATCTGCCAGTCCACGAATTTGCGGAAGGCGGCCTCGTCGAAGGCGCCGTCGCGGAACGGCGTCACCAAGGCGGTCATCGAGCCTCTGAGGCGCGCGCGTATGTCGGTCATCCTGGCCTTCCCAGCCGTCTCTCGTCTCGGCTCGTAGCTTATCGGTTTGCCGCATTCAGGGGCGAGGCGGGCTTGACCCGCATTCATCCGCCCTGCGGGCGCGCAGACATAGGCGCTCGCTCGCGCCCACGCAAACGTTTCGCCTGCGTAGTTAATGACTTCTTAACGGAAGCCGGCCCAGCTTAGGCCTTGGCTTCCAGAATCGGGGTGCCTGCACATGGCTTTCTCGAGCCGCCCCACGCGGATTGTCCTGGCGCTCTGCCTGAGCGCCGGCATCGCGCGCGCAGGGGAGCCCACCCATCCCGCACCTGCCGGCGCGCCGGAAGCGCCCTCGAGTGACGCGGTGCTGCCCGCTGCCCTGATACCCGACGCAAAGCCCCCAGCAGATCCGGTCGCGGCCGACGCGTTGAGGCTCGGCTCGGCCAAGAGCGAGGGCACGGGCGAGGCCCTTCCGGCCGCTGCCGCCGCCTATGCCTCGACCGATGGCGAAGCCGCGGTCGCCTTTCCCCTGCCCGATGCCACGGTCTCGCCGGCAGCGCCTGTGCCGGAGGTGCCTGATCCCTCCCGTGCCGCCATGTCGGGCGAGACCGACCTCGCGCTTCTGCGCCAGGCCATCGATCTCTATCGCAAGGGCAAGGTCTCGGATGGCGACCGCCTGCGCGACGGCTTCAAGGACCCGGCCGCGCGGGCTTTGCTCGAATGGGTCGCGATTCGGGCCGGAACCGGCATCGATTTCGCGCGCGTCGTCGCCTTCACGCGCAACGATCCGACCTGGCCGGCAAGCCCGCTCCTGCGCCGCAGGGCGGAGGAGCGGCTTCTCTCGGAGAAGAAGAACCCGGCCGAGGTGCGTGCCCTCGCCCTCGCCTTCAAGGCCGATGGGCTCGATTCGGATGCGGCCGATCTCGTGCGCAGCCTCTGGCGCGAGGATAGCTTCGGCCGCACGCTCGAAACCCGGGTGATGGAGACCTTCCCCGGCCTGCTCACCACGGTCGATCACCGCATCCGCATGGAGCGGGCCCTCCTCAAGGAAGATTGGGAGGCGGCGGGTCGGGCCGCGGGCTATGCCGGCGGCTCCTATGCGAGCCTCGTCCGAGCGCGCCGCGCGGTCGAATCCAAGGGCGCGGCCGGGCCGATCGCGCTCAACGCCGTGCCGCCGAGCTTACGCAACGATTCCTCCTTCATGCTCTCGCGTGTCCGCTATTTCCGCCGCGCCGAGAAATTCACGGAAGCCGCCAAGATCCTCCTCGCGGCGCCGACCAATCCCGATATTCTGGTCGACGGCGACGAATGGTGGGTCGAGCGGCGTCTGATCGCCCGCAAGCTGATGGATCAGGGCGATCCCAAGACCGCCTATGCTCTTGCGAGCGGACACAGCGCCCGCAGCACCGACAAGCGCATCGAGGCCGAATTCCATGCCGGCTGGATCGCCCTGCGTTTCGCCGACGATCGCGCGGGCGCCGAAACCCATTTCGCCAAGGCGGCCGAGATCGCAGAGACGCCGATCTCGATTGCACGCGCTACCTATTGGCAGGGCCGGGCCGCCGAGGCGCTCGGCAAGGCCGACGCCGCCAAATCCTTCTACGAGCGTGCCGCGCAGCAGCCGATCGCCTATTACGGCCAGCTCGCGCGCGCCAAGCTCGGCCAGACCGACCTGACCCTGCGCCGCGCCGCCGTTCTCGACGCACCGGCGCGTGAGGCCTTCGAGGACCGCCCCTTCGTGCGGGCGATCAAGCTGCTCTCGGCCGCAGCGCTCAAGGAAATGGCGCTGCCTCTCTACATCGATGCCGCCAAGACCCTGGCCAGCGATGCGGAATTGAACGCGCTCGGCGAGGTGGCATCGGATACCCGCGACGCGCGCGCTCTCGTCTCGCTCGGCAAGTTCGCAACACAGCGCGGCCTGCCCCTCGACATCCACGCCTTCCCGACGCTCGGCATTCCCGACTATCAGGCTTTCACGGCCGTCCCGCTCGTCGAGAAGGCCATGGTCTTCGCCATCGCCCGGCAGGAGAGCCAGTTCGATCCCCGGGCGCAATCGGGCGTCGGCGCGCGCGGGCTGATGCAGATGATGCCGGCCACCGCCTCGCGCACGGCGCGCCGCGTCAGCGCGGCCTACGAGCAGGACCGGCTGACGAACGACCCCGCCTACAATGCCCGGCTCGGACAGGCCCATCTTGGCGAGCTGATGGAGGATTGGCGCGGCTCCTACATTCTCGCCTTCGCCGCCTACAATGCCGGCGGCGGCAATGTGAAGAAATGGATCGACGCCTATGGCGATCCGCGAAAGGGCGAGGTCGATCCGATCGACTGGGTCGAGCGCATCCCCTTCACCGAGACGCGCAACTACGTGCAGCGGGTGATGGAGAACCTGCAGGTCTACCGCAACCGGCTCGACGACAAGAGCGCGCTGGCGATCGATCGCGACTTCACGCGCGGCGCACGCAAGGCGGTCAGCGCCGAAGCCACGGCCGAGGCCCGTTGAGGGAGCTCAACTGCGCCGGGCGACTAGGCGACCGCATCCGCCGATGAGACAGCCGGCGAGATAGGCAGCGAGCATCGCGGCTGCGCTCTCGACCCAGAGACCCGGCTCGCCCAAGACGCTCTCGCGCAGGGCGAGGATGGCCAGGACGGCGAGCACGGTGGCAAGCATCGCAGCTGCGGCATAGGCGAGCCGCTCCCGCGGCAATCCCGTGAGCGCTCCCACGCAGAGCCCGAGCAGCGAGGCCACTGCCAGCCCCGGCCACAATCCCGACAGGAGCAGGTTCATCGGCAGGCTCCGCTCGTAGCGCGCTTAATTTCCAGATCGGGTCCGGCCGGGATGCGGGCAGGTTGCGGCTTCACGAGCGCAACGCGAGTCCGATGCCCTGGCGCTCGGAGAGCGGGGCGCCATCGGGCGCAACGCTCGCTCCTGCGACACCGGCTTTCTGGAGATAGTCGACGATGGCGAGCGCCCGTGCGCGAGGCAGATCCGGTGGGAGCTCGGGAGGTGGTTCAGAGGTCGCAGGATCGGGTTTTGTGGGTTCGGATGTCGATGGATTCGGCTTTCCGGCGGCGACTTGCGTTTTGCCCGGTTGCGATTTGCCGGATTGCGCCTTGGCCGCCTCCGCTTTGGCCGGCTGGGGCTTGGTAGGCTGGGGCTTGGCCTTCTTCTGCGATTCGGCCGCCTGCTTCTCGAAATCCTGCATCTCGGGAAGCGGGACTAGCTTCGGCGCGGCCGTTCCGGCAGGATCGCCATGCCCGGTGACCAGTATCTGCGCGCGGCTGCAATGCCCGGCAAGATCCGCGACCGCGTCGAGAAGCGGATAGAATTCCGGCTTCAGTTCGCTGCTTCCCGGCGAGAACCGCAGCGTCTTGCCGGCAATGCGCTCGGCGAAGAGGCGCGTGCAGGTCGGAGCGTCGTAGGCGTTGGTCGAATCGCGGACCCCAATCGAGACGGAACCTTGCCATCCCGTCGGCAACGCACCCAGCCCCCTGTCGTTGAGCCGCCGCGCGCTCTCCCGGTAGAGGCTCTCGCCGGTCAGGCGCAGGGTCCGGTCGGAAACGACGATGTCGCCGCTTGCGAGGAGCGTGAGCGGGACGACCGCGGCGCTCAGCGCACCGGCCAGTTCGGGCGGCGCCCCGTCCGAGAGCCGAGTGCGGTCGCGAATCGCGACATCGAACAGCCTCGGCCGGAGTGCATCGAGCACGGCCTCGCGCGTTCCGGTATCGGGCAGGTGGCCGCTCAGCACGACCGCATCCGCCTCTCGCCGAATCCGGATCTCGTAAGGTGAGACCGGATGGTTCGCGACCGCGACCTGCCCCGCGGGAACGCCCGTGGGGCGCTGATCGCGCATCAGCGCCGTGATCTCTGCCGCCGCTTCCGGATCGAGCGCCTCGCCCGAAACCGCAAGGCCCGACGCGTCGTAGCGAACGCTGCCCACCTGCAGCAGACCGGCGAGCCGGATCGCAAAGGCGGACAAAGCCGAGGCATCGACGGACCCGGACAGGCCGGGCGCATTGCGCAAGGCGTCCTCGACCGGCGCGCCCTCGGTAAGGGCAGCCGCCGCCGCGCGCATTTCGGCGCGCACCGCGTCAGAGGCGGCATCGCCGCGCAGGGCGAAGCCGCCATCGGGACGACGCTCGACGGTAAAGCGAAATCCTTCGACAAGCGGCGTGATCGTCGATGTGGCAGCCGGTTCGTCCGGCTTCTGCGCGCTCGGGCCCGTCTCCTCGATCAGGCGCCGCACACCCTCGATCGCGGAAAGCCGCTCATGCGCGGCCTTGCGCAGGGCCGGTTCCGGCGCTTCGCCCGATACCAGCAGATCGCGGCCCCGCACCTCGACGTGCAGCCAGGCACGGTCCGGCCCCGATGCCTGAATGGCGGCTTTCTTCAGTGATTGAGCAACGAACGGGGCCGTCACGATAGTGACGCCGGCCCAGGCGAGCCCGAGAACCGGCAGGCCGGCGAGCCAGCCGAGGCGTTGCCAGAAGCTTCGAGTATTCGGCGCGGCAGACAAGGATCGCTCTTCGTTCGGCACCGACGACGCGATGCGGTCCGTACCCGATACCCGTTTTTCGGCATGATGAAGGCCGCCGCCCAATCCAAGGGCGAGCCGGCACAAAAAAACCCCGACCGCGAAGGCCGGGGCTTGGAGGTTCCCTTAGGTCTAGCGGGCGCGATCTAGAAGTCGCGCTGCACGCGGAAGCGGGCCTGGTAGACGTCTTCCGAACCCCTGGCGTAGAGGGCGCCGGCGATCGTCTGAGCGTCGATGATGGCCGCGGTCGTCTTGTCGGCGTTGACGGCCTTGCCGCTCTTGAGGGCGGTGCGGATGTACTGGCCTTCGATGCCGATATCGAGATCCTTCACGGGCGACCAGATCAAGCTCGCGCCGGTGACGATCTGGTTGTTGTCCCGCAGGGCCGGGCTCAGAGCGAAGGTCGCCGCGGTGGCTCCCGGAGCGTTCGCAAGCGAGTTGCCGATCAGCGCATTCGCCTGTGCCATCGCGGAACGAGCGCCCTTGCTGAATTCGATCTCGCCATAGCTGCCGTAGAAGGCCGAACGCCACTCAGGCGACCAGTAGTGGAGGTAGGAGGCCGACACGGTCCAGCTCGTCGACAGTTCGAGCCTGCCGGTGAGCGGATTGACGATGGCATCGCTCAGGAACTGGTTGAACGGATTGCCGGCATAGACGCCCGCGTTGCTGAGATAACCAGCGGTGAAGCGGTTGATGCCGGTATACATGCTGGCGCCTTCGCCATAGGCACCCTGCAGGTAGAGGCCGTCGCCAGGAGCAATGAAGGGCAGGTTGAACTTGAGGCCACCTTGAACCGCCCAGCCGTATTCGGTCTGCGCGCCGGTACGGACGCCGCGGGCGGCGAGCAGGGCCTGGGTGGTGTTGTAATTGAGGGTCGGATTGCCCGTCCCGGTGAAGGACTGGCCGCCATTGAGGAAACCACCGGTATTGACGTCCTTGACCGCAGCGGAGAGCTGAGCCGAACCCCAGGCCGCGTCGTAGCGCAGCGAGCCGACGAAGTCGGGCATGCGCGCACGCTGAACGGCATCGATGAAGGCGACGGCCGAAGCGTTGCCCGTGATCGGATTGATGTCGACGATAATCGGCGTCGGAGCAGTCGTCGCGACTCCGAGGTTCGTGACCGTTCCGGGAGCGGCCGAAGAGCTGGGAAGGCCCAGCGAATAGATCGGCGTCTTGCGGTAGACCGGGTCTTCCATCGAGACCGTGGCCGAGAAGCCTTCGCCCATTTTCTGGGTGTAGGCGAGGAGGTTCGTCGAGGGCATGTCGGAGCCGAGCGACGAGCCGATGATCTCGTAATCGTGGGCGTAGAAGTCGAAGAAGGACGAGGCGCGACCGGCGGTGAGGCCGGCGAACTGCACGAAGGCCTTGTCGACGTTCAGGAAGTTCTGGACGCGGCCGCGCATGTCCTGACCTTCGCCGAAATAGGCGTAGCCGGCGCGCACGTTCGTGCCCGAAGCCAGCTTGGCGTTACCGGTGCGGCTCGCGGTGTCGAGACGCAGGAAGGCGCGCAGGGTGCCGTAGCCGGTCTGGGTGCGGGCATCGAGGCCGAAGCGGAGCAGGCCGGTGAAGCCCGAGATGTCGCCGCCGCCGCTCACATTGCGGCTGTCGGTACCGAGATAGCCAGCTTCCATTCGGGCGCGGCCAGAGATGCGCAGGCAGGTATCGGTGCCGGGGATGTAGAAGAAGCCGGCTCCATAAGCGGAGCAGACGCGGACGTATTCGATCGGCGCAGCCTTGGTGATCGGCAGATCGGCGGCCTGTGCAGCGGAAACGACAGCCAGCCCAGCCGCCGATCCCATAAGAAGGCTCTTGACGAGCTTCATGATGAAACCTCCAAAGTTTCGAGACCCTTGGGAGCGAACCTGTTGTCCCCGCGCCTGCCCCAGCCGACGCGACGTTGGTCCTTCATCCCGTTGGAGGTATGGCCCTCCCCGCATGGGTACCGGCCAGACCGCGGCGAGGTGTTTTTCTCTGCCGCACCGTCACCATGTGCGAGCGTGGCCGTTCGAGCAACAGACTTGAACGCTTCGGAACTGTCACAAAGCAGCTTCGCAACAGGCTGTTGCCGGATGGCAACGCCTATAATCCGCACTGGGGGAGAGTTTTCTTCAAAACGGTGCGTCGACGCTATGTTGCATTGCGCCAAATGTCGTTCGGGATCGACCGGACAAGACTTCGATCGCATCTCCGATACGCATGAAGGACCTTCGGATAGTTTGCCGGCACTATGATTTCGCCGCCCGAACCGATGCCGGGGTGACGCGCTCGAACTACGCGTTTTGCGATTCGCGCAGCAATTCGAGCGCGAGCCAGCGGTCCTCTGCCTCGTTCAGTTCCCTCTGTGCCGCTGCCAGCGCATCGGTGGTCTTGGCGAAGCGCGCCGGATCCTTCGCATAGAGGCCCGGATCGTCGAGCACGGATTGCAGGCGTCTGAGCAGCGCTTCGAGTTCGGCCATGCGCGCAGGCAGCGTCTTCAACTCGTGCTGTTCCTTGAAACCGAGCTTGCGCCGCGCGGGCTCGGCAGGCTTTTGCATGTCGGCGCGAGAGCCCGCCCGGTCGGCGACCGGCTCGGCACGGGCTGCAACGCGTGCCTCGACGCCGCGGCCGCGCTGGCCGAGCATGTCGCTATAGCCGCCGGCATATTCGACCCAGCGTCCCTCTCCTTCCGCCACCAGCACGCTGCCGACGACACGGTCGAGGAAGTCGCGATCGTGGCTGACGAGGATCAGCGTGCCGGCATAGTCGTCGAGCATCTCCTGCAGGAGATCGAGCGTCTCGATGTCGAGATCGTTGGTGGGTTCGTCGAGCACCAGCAAGTTCGAGGGCTGGGCCAGCGCCCGCGCGATCAGCAGGCGATTACGCTCTCCGCCCGACAGCACCGAAACCGGCGTTCGCGCCTGCTCGGGCGAGAACAGGAAATCCTTGAGATAGCCGACGACGTGGCGGCTGCGCCCGCCGACGATCACGCTGTCGCCGCGCCCACCGGTCAGCACGTCGCTGACGCTCATGGTCGGCTCGAGCGTCGCGCGGGCCTGGTCGAGCAGCATGGTCGAGAGCCCGGTGCCGAGCCGGATCGCGCCGGAATCGGGTGCGAGCTTGCCGGTGAGCAGGTTCACCAGGGTCGTCTTGCCGGTGCCGTTCGCGCCGACGATGCCGAGCCGGTCGCCGCGCGCCACCCGGATCGAGAGATCGGCCACGATCGGGCGCTCGCCATAGGACTTGGCGATCCGCTTGGCCTCGACGACCAGGGTTCCCGAAGCCTCGGCTTCGAGCATGGTCATCGTCGCAGTGCCGACCGGCCGGCGCGCCTCGCGGCGCTGCCGGCGCAGATCGTGGAGATTGCCGAGGCGCCGGACATTGCGCTTGCGCCGCGCGGTGACGCCGTAGCGCAGCCAATCCTCCTCGGCAGCGATCTTGCGGTCGAGCTTGTGCCGGTCGCGCTCCTCCTCCTCGAAGAAGGCGTCGCGCCAGGCTTCGAAAGCGGAAAAGCCCTGTTCGATCCGGCGCGTGATGCCGCGATCGAGCCAGATCGTCGCCCGCGACAGTTTTGCCAGGAAGCGCCGGTCGTGGCTGATCAGGACGAGGGCGGCACGGCTGCGTGAAAGCTCCTCTTCCAGCCATTCGATCACCGGCAGGTCGAGATGGTTGGTCGGCTCGTCGAGAAGCAGGATGTCGGGCTCGGGCGCGAGCGTCTGCGCGAGCGCCGCACGGCGCGCTTCGCCGCCGGAGAGCTGGCTCGGATTCTCGGCGCCAGTCATGCCGAGGCTCTCAAGAAGATAGCGGGCGCGATAGGGATCGTCGCCCGGTGCGAGGCCCGATTCGACGAAATCGAGCACGCTCGAGAAGCCCGACAGATCCGGCTCCTGCGCGAGATAGCGAATGGTCGTGCCGGGCTGGAGAAAGCGCTCGCCACGATCCGGCTCGGTCAGACCCGCCGCGATCCGCAGCAAGGTCGATTTGCCGGAGCCGTTTCGCCCGACGAGGCAAGCGCGCTCACCGGGTGCGATCGCCAGTTCGGCCGCCTCGATCAGCGGCGTGCCGCCAAAGGTCAGCGCAATGTCCTTGAGAGCGAGAAGCGGGGGAGCCATGGCGGTGCTTAGAGCATGATGCGGAAAAGATGGAATCCGGCTTTCCGAAACCATCATGCGCCGCCAGCGGCCTGGAGCGCGTTGCCGCTTCCGTGAAAACGCAACGCGCTGTAGCTCAGCGCCCCGCTGCGGGCCAGAGCGGTCAGGCGGTCGGATTGGCCGGCCCGGTCGGCCCCGGCGGTGACGGGACCGGATTGAGCGGCACCTCGACCGGGATTCCGTCAGGCGTCTCTGTCGGAACGTTACCGGGTATTTCGGGCGCAGGTCCCGGCTGGGGCACCTGCGGCGGATCATAGGGTGTCTCGGGTACGGGCGCCGGCGGTATCGGCGTCTCGGGCACATCCGGTATCGGGCCGGGATTCGACATGTGTCTTTCGCTCTCGGCTGTTCGGTCCTGAAGATCCAACAGCTGCCGCTTCGGCCCGTTCCGAATGCCGATCCGATCCCCGCCAAATCGTCGTGGTGCGCTACTTCTTCGTCAGCAGAAGCTGGCCTTCCTTGCTGACGATCTTCTGCACCTTCTCGGCAAACAGCGCGAGAATCAGCGGCAGCCGGACTTCGAGGCGGACAGATTCCTCGCCAACATCGATTTCCCCATCGACCTTCTGGCCGAGGGCGGAAACGGCAAAATCCAGGTGGTCCCCGGTCCAGGCCATCGTGTCGACATTGAAGCCGCTGCGCTGGAGCAGTTCCTTGCCCTTCTCGGTATTCGCGAAGAGCCGGCGGCGAGCCTCTTCCCGGCCGAGCTCATGCGGGATCTCGACGACCAAAGGCTTCGCCATGCCGGGACCACTCCTCCTGACCGCCGCACCCGGGCCGATTCAGCCATCGATGAGGTGCTCGTCGCAGACATGGGATGCGGCCGGCGCAAAGGCAACGCCGGCCGCGGAGATGGTCTCGGGATAGGTTGTTCGATGCGGGTCGGCTCAGCGGACCACGGACATCGAGACGTAGCTCGTTCCGCCCATGCCGATGGCGCGGGCAGCACCACGCGAAAGGTCAATCGAGCGGCCGCCGACGAAGGGGCCGCGATCGTTGATGCGCACGACCACCGAGCGGCCATTGGTGCGGTTGGTGACGCGCACCCGCGTGCCGAACGGCAGGCTGCGATGGGCGGCCGTCAGGCCATCAGCGTTGAACCGTTCGCCGTTCGCAGTCCGCTTGCCGTGAAAGCCCGGGCCATACCAGGACGCGTTGCCGCCAGCTTGGACGGGGGCGGTCAGCGTGGCGACCGTGAGGGCGGAACCAAGGAGCAGGGCGGCGTTACGGATGAGCACGTTCATGGGCTGTCGATGTCTCTTGTTGTTGCGGTGCCGCGGAAAATGAAAAGAAACGCGGCCAAAATACGACAGCCAATTTGACCAGCCAGACGCGTGCTATCGAGGCTATATCAACGCCTTATCCTGGGACCACAGCGGCCTAGATTTTAGAAAGCTTTAAATGTTTGGTCTCGTCAGGCCAAATTCATACTTTTTCTTTCCTTCAAAGAATTCGAAAGGAATGCCAGGTCAGCGCCAGGATATTTACGTCATCTGTCTCGCGCGCATCGATCGGGCGCCACGGTTGCGTGCAGCGCGGGGCTTGCAACGAAGGCCGGCTTGGAAAGTCGCCTGACTTGGTGCAATGCAACTGAACAATATGCTGCATCGCAACATTCGATTCTACGTGTCCTCCCTCAGAGCGGCGAGTGCCGAGGCTGCCCTCAAAGCGTGTCGCGATGCGGGGGACAGAGCACAGCGCTTAAACGTATTGGCAAAACAAGATGCTTTCGGGCGGCCCGTATCTGCTTCCCTGCATCGCGGCACCGGAGGGCGCGGGCGCTCATGGCACCCGGCAAAAATTGCAGCCCCAAATTGAGACGAAAAACATCGTTCGGGAAAACCTGGCCTTTACCGTGACTCGGCCATTCTCTGTTTGTCAGTCGCGTAACCGGTGTTTGCCATGGCTTCCCCGCGTACCGCGGTTGCCGGCGCCACCGCCCGGAATCAAGTCTCGCGTACCGGGCGGGTCGCGTCGGCGCCGCGGATGGGTCTTGCACCCTCCGTCCAGCGTCTCCCCAACACTCTACCCCTCGACGAAATCCTGATCGGCGACTGTATCGCCGCCATGGATCGCCTGCCGGCGGCCAGCGTCGACTGCGTCTTCGCAGACCCGCCCTATAACCTCCAGCTCGGCGAAGCCGGCCTGTTGCGCCCGGACCAGAGCCGCGTCGACGCCGTCGACGATGCCTGGGACCAGTTCGCCAGCTTCGAGGCCTATGATTCCTTCACCCGCGCCTGGCTGAATGCCGCGCGCCGTGTGATGAAGCCGAACGCGACTCTCTGGGTGATCGGGTCGTATCACAACATTTTTCGCGTTGGCAGCGCGCTGCAGGATCTTGGTTTCTGGATCCTCAACGACATCGTCTGGCGCAAGGCCAACCCGATGCCGAACTTCCGCGGCAAGCGCTTCACCAATGCGCACGAGACCCTGATCTGGGCCTCCCGCTCGGCACAGGCGAAGGCCTACACCTTCCATTACGACGCGCTGAAAGGCGGGAACGACGACGTCCAGATGCGCTCCGACTGGTTCATCCCGCTCTGCACGGGCGAGGAACGGCTGAAGGGTGAGGATGGCCGCAAGGTCCACCCGACCCAGAAGCCCGAAGCTTTGCTCGCGCGCACCCTGCTCTCGGCGACCAATCCCGGCGATGTCGTGCTCGACCCGTTCTTCGGCACCGGCACGACCGGGGCCGTGGCCCGCCGGCTCGGGCGCCGCTTCATCGGCATCGAGCGCGATCCGGTCTATGCGCAGGCTGCGCGCGAACGCATCGACGCGATCGAGACGCTCTCGCAGGCGGCGCTGGCGCTCGCGGTTCCGAAACGCGCCGAGCCGCGTGTGCCCTTCCTCAGCGTGGTCGAAGCCGGACATATCCGCCCCGGCGAGGTCCTGACCGACGAGCGCCGCCGTTTCAAGGCGATGGTGCGCCCGGACGGCAACCTGAGCATCGGCCCCGCGCAAGGCTCGATCCACAAGGTCGGCGCGCTGGTGCAAGGATTGCCGGCCTGCAACGGCTGGACGTTCTGGCACGCGGAGCGTGGCGGCCGGCTCGTGGTGATCGATGAGTTTCGGGCGAAGTTCAGGAGCGCCGGTGGGGCGGACTAGCAGGTCCACCGTTTCGGATGGCTTGGAAAGCACGGCTCTCTTCAAATGAAGAGAGGCCGTCAAAAAGGGAGCGCCCGGTCATAAGCCGAGCTACTTTGACGGCGAAGCAGAACGGGAACGGAAGGCCGTAGCGTCGAAACCCTGCGTAGCCGTGCGATGTGCCTAATGAGAACCCAATATTCAAATTGCGTACGCAATCTCGATTTGGTGTCCGTCAGGATCACAGAATGTTAACTTATAAAATGCATCCGGGATATTTGGTTCGACTATTTTAGTTGCACCAAGATTTCGTATGCGGGCGTACACGCGATCGATCTTTTCAATTTCTTTCGCAAGAAAACATAGCGTAATATCACTATTGTCGCATAGTTTCTTATTTTCTTCAATATTATTCAATTCCAATATGAAAGTTCCAATTTTGTACGCAACAAAGTGCGGAGAGTTCACTCGTTCGTACCCCAATTCTTGCGCTATCGCGTTGTAGAAGCGCTCTGCACGCAGTAGATCGGTAGTATCAAAGCGCAAGACTGTTTCCCACATCCTCACACCGTGGCACGGACTGCGTCCAACCCCAACCTGCAAATCGAGACGTTCAATCCGTTTTCCTGAAGACGTCAGGCAGGTCCAGACCCAAACCTGCCGCCCAACTCCAGCACTTGCCGTAAGTCCTGCCGGGTTCCACCATCACGCAACGCCTTTTGCTGGAACGGATGCGATGAGCTGGAACCCCGCCCTGCAGCCCGGCTGCCCCGATGCGGTCGGTGTCGATGCGATCGAGACGCTGATCATCCCGCGCTCGCGCGATCTCGGCGGCTTCTCGGTGCGCCGCGCGTTGCCCGCCCCGAAACGCCAGATGGTCGGGCCATTCATCTTCTTCGATCAGGCCGGGCCGGCCGAATTCCTGACCGGCCAGGGCATCGATGTGCGCCCGCATCCGCATATCGGGCTTGGCACGGTCACCTATCTCTATCGCGGCGATTTCCATCATCGCGACAGTCTTGGCACCAATCAGGTGATTCAGCCGGGCGCGCTGAACTGGATGGTGGCCGGGCGCGGCGTCACCCATTCCGAGCGCACCAGCGAAGAGGCGCGCAAGGGGCCGAACAGCCTTTTCGGAATTCAGACCTGGATGGCGCTCCCCGAGGATCATGAGGATGACGCGCCGAGCTTCGAGCATCACGGCAAGGAGACTCTTCCCGAAATCTCCGATGGCGGCGTGCGGCTGCGGCTGATCCTCGGCCATGCGTATGGCCAAAAAGCTCCGGCCAAAATGTTCTCGGAGAGCTTTTACGCCGATGCGCAGCTCGATCCCGGCGCGCTCCTGCCGCTACCCGACGATCACGAGGATCGCGGCCTCTACATCGTCGAGGGCAGCCTCACCATCGCCGGGCAGAATTTCGAATCCGGGCAGATGATGGTGTTCCGGCCGGGCGATCGCATTACGGTCGGGGCCGGGCCGCTTGGTGCGCGGCTGATGCTGCTCGGCGGTGCGACGCTCTCCGGCCCGCGCTATGTCTGGTGGAATTTCGTCGCTTCGTCGCAGGAGCGCATCGAGGCGGCAAAGGAGCAATGGCGCGAAGGCCGTTGGGGCATGGGTCAATTCGACCTGCCGCCGGACGACCGGGCGGAGTTCATTCCGCTGCCTGATCGAGGTTAGGGCGCCAGGCAAAAGAGAAGCACGTCCGCGCCATTAGCCGTCGCGCTGTCCCCGTTCGCCACGGAAGGCGGCCTCACCCCTCCTTCAGGCAGGGCGCGACGAAGAGGTCGCCCCGCCAAGCGCCGCGGATGGTGCGGGCGCTGACGATCATCCAGAGCGCGGCGAGAGCGACGACCAGGGCGACACCGAAGAGGTGCAGCACCGGAATCGGCAGGACGGTCGAGAGCCGCAAGGTCGCGACTGCGTAGACGCCGAGCGGGAAAGTGTAGCCCCACCAGCCGAGATTGAACGGCAAGCCTTCGCGCAGATATCGCAGCGTGACGAGGATCGCCATGGCGAGCCACCACAGGCCGTAGGCCCAGAGCAGCAATCCGGTGAGGAGGCCGAGGCCTTCCGCTGCCGGCCCGAGTTGGCCGAGGCCGTTCGCAGCCAGGATCGCCGGGGCGGCCTGGCCCAGCACCAGCATTCCGAGCGCTCCGGTACCGATCGGGCCGAGCGCGAGCCAGCTCGTGGTCGCCATCGAGGCAGGCGGCAGCTTGTGCAGCGCCATCCGGAGCAGAAGCACGACCAGCATGCTCATGGCGAGCGGCACCGACAGTGCCCAGAGCGTGTAGGAGACGACGAGCATGTCGAGCTCGAGGCCGGTCCCGCTCAGATGCGGGATCAGAAGTCCGCCGGAGACCGCCGCGACCTCGCAGGCGACGACCGGCAGCAGCCAGACCGCCGTCATCTGCTCGATCGAATGCTCCTGCCGGGTGAACATCAGATAGGGGATCGCGATCCCGCACGCGACTGACAGAGCAACGTCGATCCACCACAGGGTCTGCGCGATCGCAACCGCGCTTTCGCCCCATCGCGCCGTCCCGAAGATCAGGAAGCCGTTGATGATGGTGGCGAGCCCCATCGGGATGCAGCCGAAGAACATCGACACGACCGAATGGCCGAAGATCCGCCGCGCGCCGTCGAAGAAGAAGATCCACCGTGCCGCGTAGAGGCCCGAGAACAGCGTGAACAGCCCGATATTCAGGAGCCAGAGCGTTTCGGCGACCGCCATCAGCGCGGGCGTCTCCTTGCCGACGAGAGACAGCGCGATGGCGAGGATCCCCGTTCCCATCGTGGCCGCGAACCAGTTCGGCGTGAACTGGCGCACCACCTCGCGCGGCGAGGCGAGGTTCGACAGCGGATGCAGGCCGGCCGCAACCAAGCGTGCTTGTTCGAAAGTCATGCGGCTCTCCTGTTCGTCTCTCGATATCCGGGGCATTTCGAGGGCCGCCCAAGCCGAACGATCGGCTGGCCTGGACTGCGCCGGCGGTTGCCGGAGCCGAGGCTCCCGGTCCGCGGCGCTTCGAGTCGCCCGTTTCGCCGTAGCCGAAGCTAGAAACCGATTTTCGTTCGGTCCAACAGATTATCGTTGAGTTTTCATTCGTTTCAAACGAACGATCATGGCAAGACCCGGCCAGTGTCGGCCCCGGAGAGTTTCGATTCGTCGCCGGCAGGATCCATCGTGCGAGGAGCCGAATTGTCGACCCTAACGCTCTCGATCGCGGAAGCCGCCTGCAAGGATTGTGGCCTGTGACGAGGCTCGGTCTGCCACATCGATTGTCTGGATGACGCTCGAGCAACTGCGCATCTTCGTCGCGGTCGCCGAGCGCGAGCACGTCACCAAGGCCGCGCGGGACCTCAACCTGACGCAATCCGCCGTGAGTGCCGCCGTCTCGACGCTCGAAGGGCGCTTTGCGACCAGGCTGTTCGACCGCATCGGCCGCAGGATCGCGCTGACCGAGGCCGGACGAACCTTTCTCGGTGAGGCCCGTGCCGTGCTCGCACGTGCAGCGGCGGCCGAAGCCGCCTTGGTCGATCTTGCCGGTATGAGCAAAGGTCGCCTCGCACTTGCCGCGAGCCAGACGGTAGCAGGCTATTGGCTGCCGCCGCTGATCCATCGCTACCGACTGCGCTATCCAGGCATCGCCGTGAGAGTCTCGATCGCCAATACGGACGCGGTCGCGGCTCTCATCCATGACGGCACGGCCGATATCGGGATCGTGGAGGGCGCGATCGACGATCCGGCTCTGGCGATCACGACCGTCGAGACGGACGACATGGTCTTGGTCGTCGGCCCGGATCATCCCTGGGCAGCCCGAAAGCAGCTTTCCGACGGCGAGCTCGCGACATCGGCGTGGGTCCTGCGCGAGCCGGGCTCGGGCACGCGTGCGATCCTGGAAGCTGCCTTCGCGAAAGCCGGCATCGCCTTGAGCGATGTCGAGATCGCACTCGAATTGGCCTCGAACGAAGGAATCAGGTCTGCGGTCGAAGCCGGGACCGGTGCGGCGCTGCTGTCGCGGCTCGTCGCACGCTCCGCGCTCGCATCGGGCGCGCTGGTCGAAGCGCCGTTCGGGCTCCCCCAAAGATCGTTCCTGGCCCTTCGGCACAAGGAGAGGCACCTGACCAAAGCCGCCACATCCTTCTTGGCGCTGATGGCGGAGAAGGCGTGAGGATTCTCGCGCCACGACGGCAAGACCTGCCCCGAGCGAAGGGCTGCGCTATCTCTGGTGGAAATTCGTCGCCTGCTCGAAGGAGCGGATCGAGAAAGCCAAGGAGCATTGGCGCGCTGGTCTTTGGGCAGGGCCGGTTCGACCTGCCGCCGGACAACCGGGCGGAGTTCATTTCGCTGCCAGATTGAAAATTCGGCGCCAAAAAAGAATTGCGACGGCACCAAGGATCGCCAATCGACTTCCGTCACATGCAGCACATCGCTGAAGCGTAGCGGGCAATAAGCCCGTTTGGCTTCGGCGATCGTGCCAGCATCCTTAGGGAGAGCCCATGTCGATTCACCTGATTCTCGCCGCCACCCTCCTCTGCACCGTCGCCGCCGGGCCGCTCCTTGCAGCCGAAGGCGGCGTGCGCTTCGTGACCCTGTCCTCCGGCGGCCTCGCCGAGGTCACGCGCGTCCACGAGGTCGAGGGCAATGAGGCGATCCGCATCGACGTCAGCGCCGAACAGGTCGACGACGTGCTCAAGAGCCTCGTCGTGCGCGATGCTAGCGGCTCGGTCGGGGCAATCACGCTCGACGGGCCCAAGCAGGCCGAAGAGACTTTTCGCCGAATGCCGTTCACGGCCGAGGATCTCGCTTCTCCGGCCCGTCTCGTCGGCAAGCTGCAGGGTGTGAAGGTCAAGGTGACGAGCGCCGGCCGCTCGCTCGAAGGCAAGGTGCTCGGCGTGTCCGAGCGCAATGCCGGCACCGAGAAGGGCGTCGTCCGGGTCGTCTCGCTGCTGACCGATGCCGGTGCGGTCGATTCGGTCGCGCTCGATGACGGCGCCACCGTCGCGATCGACGATCCGGAGATGGCCGCGAAGGTCGCCGAGGCCGTGACCGCCTCTGGCAAAGGCCGCGCCGACGGCGCCCGCTCGATCGAGATCAAGCTGACGGGCACGGGCAAGCGCGAGGTGCGCATTTCCTATGTCGTCGCCGCGCCGGTCTGGAAGACAGCCTACAGGATCGTCGATGGCGGCACCGGCAAGGCCCGCCTGCAGGCCTGGGCGGTGATCGAAAATGCGATGGGCGAGGACTGGAAGGATGTCGGCGTGACGCTGTCCTCCGGCTCGCCCGTGACCCTGCGCCAGCGTCTGCATCAGCGCTACTGGCGCGAGCGACCGGAGGCGCCGATCGCGATCGAGGGCCTGGCCATGCCGGAGATCGATCAGGGTACCGTCGCTCCGAAGGCGGCGGCCGCCGGAAGCGATGCCCGTTACCGGGCGGCGCCGATGCCGGCACCGGCCAGGCCAATGGCGCGCCTCGCGCTCGATTCGGCACCGATCGAACAGAACGCCGCGTATTTCGAGGCGGCGCCGGCGGCACAGGCCGCCGCGGCCAGCGAGGGCGACGTTTCGGCCCAATACGCCCTGCCCGCCCCCGTCGATCTCGGGGCCGGCCGCACTCTCTCGGTTCCGATCGTCGATACCGATGTCGAGGCCGAGCGGATCTCGCTCTGGAAGCCCGGCCAGGGCGTGCATCCGGTCGCCGCGCTGATGCTCCGCAACGGCTCGGGCGCGACTTTGCCGCCCGGCATCCTCACAATCTACGACACCAAGGCCGGCTATGTCGGCGATGCGCGGCTGCCCTCGACCCCGGTCGGCGAGCAGCGCAACCGTAACCTCGCGCGAACTCACCACCTACACGGTGAAGGGCGCGCAGGATGGCGAGCGCACGGTCGTCATCGAGCATCCGCGCCGCGACGGCTGGAACTTCACCTCGCCGGCCCGCGACAGCGAGACGCCGAACGCCTATCGCCTGAAGGTCAAGGTGCCGGCAGGCGGCACGGCAGAGGTGAAGGCGAGTCTCGAGCGCGTACAGCTCGACGCCTACGCGCTCGCCGACGCCGACGAGGCGACCCTCGCCAATTGGGCAACGACCGCCACCGACCCGAAGCTCGCCGCCAAGCTCGGCGAATTGTCGAAGGCGCGTGCCGAAGTCGCGGGCGCCGAGCGCGAGATCGCGGAGATCGACGAGCGGACCGAGCAGGTCAGGACCGAGCAGGGCCGCATCCGAGAGAATCTCGGCGCCGTGCCGAAGGACAGCGAGCTCGCCCGCCGCTACCTCGCGCGGATGTCCGCCCAGGAGGACGAACTGACCAAGGCCGCCCAGGCCCGCCAGGCCGCCGAAGCCAAGCGCCAGACGCTCGAAGCCAAGGTGCGGACGGTGATCGGGACGTTCTGACGCCGATCGACGGTCGGCGCCCCGCCTGGAGCATCGTCCCGGATGTCGTATCCGGACCGTTGCTCCAGGTTCTTGTGTTGCATCGGCTTTTCCGAAAACCGGCGTCCACTTTTCGGGCCGACGCACTAACCAGGAGGCGGGATCGCCGTCGTTGGCAGCGGCAGGGCCGAACCGTTCTTGCGTTCGAGCAAGCCCGGCGGCGGAACCGGCGCCTTGATGGTGCAGACGACGCCGGCGGGCTCGTAGCTGAGCTCGACCTCGCCGGCGAGTTCGCGGGCGAGGCTGCGCTCGATCAGCCGCGATCCGAAGCCCTTACGCTGCGGCGGGGTCACCGGCGGCCCGCCGCTTTCCTGCCAGCGCAGGATCAGCATGGTCTCCTGCCCATGCTCGACCGTCCACTCGATGCGCACGAGGCCGCCCTCCTTCGAGAGGGCGCCGTATTTGACCGCATTGGTCCCGAGTTCGTGGAGCGCCATCGCGATCGAGAGGGCGAGGCGAGGCACGAGGCGCAAAGGCGGCCCGGAGACGCTGAACCGCGCGCTTTGTCCGTCCCCGGCCTCGAGCGGCAGGATGGCGTCGGCGACGATCGTGCGCAGTTCGGCCCCCTCCCAGCTTTCGCGGGTGAGAACGTCGTGGGCGCGCGCCAGTGCCAGCAGCCGGGCCTCGAAGGCGGCCCTGGCCGCGTCGGCCTCCTCGCCCTCGAGCCCGCGCAAGGATTGCATGGCAATGGATTGCACTGTCGCGAGCGTGTTTTTCACGCGGTGGTTCAGCTCGTGCACCAGCAGCAGCAGGTGCTCCTCGGCGCGTTTGGCATCGGTCACGTCGACATTGCAGCCGGTATAGCCAAGGAAGGTGCCGTTGTCGTCGAGGCGGGGAACCCCCTCGCAGCGCAGCCAGCGCACGGAGCGGTCGCGCGCGATCACGCGCATTTCGGCCCGGAACGGCTCGCGCTTCTCGAACGCCTCGTTGAACAGGGCCGAATAGGCCGGCAGATCAGGCGGATGCACGATGCGGTGCCAGCCCTCGCCGGTGAGTTCCGAGCCCGGCGCGCCGAACAGATGGTCGAAATGCATGTTGGCGAAGACGATGTTGGCGTTCTCGTCCGTCATCCAGATCAGCGCGGGTGCGGAATCCGCCATGTGCCGGAAGCGCGCCTCGCTCTCCCGCAAGGCGGAGAGGCCGCGCTGGGTCTCGGCGAGCGCGCGATCGCGCTCCTCTCTGCGCGTGCGCAGCCGCTGCGACGCGTCCGCCAGCACGGTGCCGAGCAGGCGGATCTCCTCGATCGGCGAGGTGATGCGCTGGATTTCCTGGCCGCGCGACAGCGCCGGCCCGGAGGCCGCGAGCTGCTTGAGCGGGCGCGAGACGCGCGACCACAGATGCACGGCAAGCGCTGAGGAGGTGGCGAGAACGAGCAGGCCGAACCCGCCGAACGCCCAGATCCAGCGCCGCAAGCGCGCTTCGACCAACTCCTTCGGGATGCTGGCGGTGACCGTCCAGCCGGTGAATCGCGAGCGTTCCTCGACGACGGTGACGTCCTTGAACTTGCGGTCCTTGCCCTCCCAGACGCCCGCCGTCTCTGTCGAGCGCTGACGCAGGTTGGTGAGCCGCGGCCGCCCGACCGAGCCCGCGAGTTCGGGGACGCGGGCCAGCGTGATATCATCGCGATCGGCGACACCGGTCACCCAGCCCTGGACATGCTCGCGTGCGATCATGCCTTCGAGCCGGCTCACCGGCACCGAATAGCTCAGAATGTATTTGACGCCCGAGTCGAGCTTGACCGGGACCGCGATGGCGTAGGTCGCACCGGATGGCAGCGAGGCGCCGAGATAGCCGGTGACCATCGAGCGCTGCGTGCCGCTGACGATCTCCTGGTCGAAAGGCAGCACCGTGATCGGCAAAGGTGCGCCGCGCTTCAGCGCGGTGTTGACGACCTGTTGGCCATCCGGCCGCCGCAGAACGATCTCGAGGCCGATCGTGTCGCGCACGAGCCTCGCCTGCGTGTCGAAGCTCTCGAAATCGCCGTCCTTGAGCCGGGGAGAGGTCGCGAGCGTCTGCATGCCGGCGATCAGCCCGGCCGTGTCGCGATCGAGCGCCAGCGAGATGCCGCGCACATTCTCCCGCGCATCCTGCTCGAAGCGCGCGCGCTCGGTCGCGGCGTAACGCGCGAGCAGGATCGCCGTGAAGACCAGCCCGGGGCCGATCAGCGCGATCACAAGCATGATGAGATAGAATTGCGTCGAGAAGCCGCGATCCGTGACTTTGTCGAACAGGCCACGCCGCGTCGGCGCCCCCGGCTTTGCCGGCGCCGAGATCGTTTTCACGCGTGCCTGATCGCTCATGGCGCGTTTCGCCATGTGGCAGGACCCGGAATCGAATGGCCCTGGCCCGAAGCTATGTCCGCTCTAGCCACGACCGGACCCGTCGACATGTCCGAGGTCGCGTCCCGGTGCGATCTGATCTCGCACACGTTGCTTGAGCGTCTTGACGTCCGGAAAGCCGCCATCGCGCACACGCTCCCAGACCGTCTCCGATCCGACCTCGATGCGGAATGTGCCGCCGGCTGCCGGAATCAGCGCGACTTCGCCGAGATCGTCACGGAACGTCGACAGCAGCTCCTGCGCCATCCAGGCCGCGCGCAGCAGCCATTGGCATTGCGTGCAGTAGGTGATGGCAATCCGGGGCTTTGCGGCCTTTGCGGATGCTGAGGGGGCATCGTCCATGCGGCGCCACAGCGCTACGATCGGCCCTCGGTTGTCAACCTGCCTCGGCGCGCAGCTACGGCCGAATGCGGCTTCGCCCACCGCAACCGCTCGGCCTCTACACGCACCGGTCCCGGGGACCGGACGGTCCACCTACCGCCGCGCTCTTTTCCCGCGCAGGATCATCCCTATTTCACGCTTCGACGAGCAGATCGTGACCTGAGCCCAGCCTTACGCGAGGCAGGACGGGTGCCTGAGGAAGCCGCAAGGAGAGGTATGCGATGCGTGACGGTTCGGTGTCGGCCCTGCCCTCTTCCCCCTGGGGTCCCGGCCGGTTGCTGAGTGCACTTGTCGCTCTCGTTCTGGCGGTGGCGCTCTCGGGCTGCGATGCCATCAACCAGGTGCCGACCTTGCAGGCGAGGGCGGATTCCGCGCGTGCAGAGGTCCAGAACCAGTACCAGCGTCGCGCCGATCTGATCCCCAACCTCGTCGAGACGGTGAAGGGCTATGCCAAGCAGGAGAGCGACGTCTTCACCAAGGTCACCGAGGCCCGGGCCAAGGCGACCAGCGTCACCCTCGATGCCTCGACGGTGACCGACCCGGCAAAATTCAAGCAGTTCCAGGACGCGCAGAACCAGCTCTCTGGTGCGCTCGGCCGCTTGCTCGCGACCGTCGAGGCCTATCCCGACCTGAAATCCAACCAGAATTTCCTGGCGCTTCAATCGCAGCTCGAGGGCACGGAAAACCGCATCGCGGTCGCGCGGCGCGACTATATCCAGACGGTCCAGGCCTACAATATCGAGCTCACGACCATTCCGGGGCGCTGGATCGCATCCTTCCTCTATCCAACTGCCAAGCCGATGGAGACCTTTACGGCGAGCCCGGGGGCGGAGACGCCCCCGAGCGTGAAGTTCTAGTGCATCGGCCCGAAAGGTGGATACCGGCTTTCGGAAAAGGCCGATGCCACACAATCACCGATC
Source organism: Methylobacterium sp. (assembly GCA_044227265.1). Classification (GTDB taxonomy): domain Bacteria; phylum Pseudomonadota; class Alphaproteobacteria; order Rhizobiales; family Beijerinckiaceae; genus Methylobacterium. The sequence goes on along the minus strand of JBGAFL010000013.1, from coordinate 62,156 downwards.
GCATCGGACCGAATTCGAGGATTACGCCCTATCTCCAGACATCGTGATCGAGCGAGCCCGCTGGTGATCGATCCGGACGAGAGAATCACGGCACGTGAGGTCGGACGGCTCCTGATCGTGCCGCTCCTCGCGATCGTGTTCGTTCTCGTCGCCGGCCTCTCCCATGCGGCCGAGCCGGATTTTCCAAAGCTCGCCGGGCGCGTCACCGACGCGGCCTCGATTCTCACGCCGGAGGCGAAGGCGCGGATCGAGAGCAAGCTCAAGGCCTACGAGGACAAGACCTCGGATCAGGTCGTCGTCGCCACGGTGCCGAGCCTGCAGGGCCTCCCGGTCGAGGATTACGCCAACCGCCTGTTCCGGGCCTGGGGGATCGGCCAGAAGGACCGCAACAACGGCGTGCTGCTGCTCGTCGCGCCGAATGACCGCAAAGTCCGGATCGAGGTCGGTTACGGCGTCGAAGGTGGCCTGACGGATGCGCTCGCCAAGGTCATCATCTCGACCGCGATCACGCCGAAATTCAAGCAGGGCGACTTTTCGGGCGGCATCGAGGCCGGGGTCGATGCCATCGTCTCAATCCTCACCGGCGATGCCGAGGAATGGCAGCGGCGCGCGCCGGTGCGCGAGGATTCGACGTCGGGCACGGACGTCCTCGTCTGGATCTTCGTGATCGTCCTCATCATCATCGTCTTCAACGCGATGAACCGCGGCGCGCGGCGCGGCCGGCGCGGCGGCGGTTTCATCATCTTCCCGGCACCCTCCTCCGGCAGCTGGAGCGGCGGCTTCTCGGATGGCGGCGGATTTTCCGGAGGCGGAGGATTCTCCGGCGGCGGCGGCTCTTCGGGCGGAGGAGGCGCATCCGGTGACTGGTAGCCTCGATTTCCCCGATGTCCCGCTCTCGCGCGAGGAGCGGGAGCGTATCGAGCATGCGATCACGCAGGCCGAAGCCGATACGAGCGGCGAAATCGTCGTCCTCGTCGCGGCCCGCACCGGCCTCTACCGGTCGATCGCCCTGACGCTGGCGCTGCTCGTCGGGCTCGCTGTCCCCTGGCCGCTGATCCTCTTCACGCAGCTCAGCGCTTCGACGATCGCCTGGATCCAGGCTGCCTGCGTCCTTCTCGTCCTGGTTCTGAGCTTGAGCGAGCGGCTGCGCCTTCTCCTGGTGTCGGGACGCGCGAAGCAGGCGCGAGCGAGAGAGGCGGCGCAGCGCGAATTCCTGATGCGCGGCCTGACTCGCACAAGCGGGCGCACCGGCGTGCTGATCTTCGTGGCCCTCGCCGAGCACCACGCCGAAATCGTCTCGGATCTCGGCATCCGCGAGCGCCTCACGGACGATACCTGGCGCGGGATCATCGCTGATCTCGTCGGCCGGGCCGGCAACCAGCAGCTCGCCGAAGGTCTCGTCGAGGCAGTGACGCGGGTCGGCGCGGTGCTCGCCGTAACCTTTCCGGCCGGCCCCAATCCCGACGAACTCCCGAACCGGGTCATCATCGTCGACTGATCGCGCTCCGCTGCGTTCGGATATATTTTGCACGGCCTCTTCGCTTCGGGCTCGTCGTGCCGCTGGAAATCGCCCTGGACATCGCTACAACAGGGCGAAAGGCTGCCTGAATTCAAAACGCAGCCGCATATGGAGGATGCGTCGATGGGCGCGATTCAGAAGCACGCTCCCTGGGCCGTAGTGGGAGCGCTGGCTGCTGCCTCGCTCGCCGTGGTGGCGATGAACCGGGGCGAGCAGGTCAACGCACTCTGGGTCGTGATCGCGGCGATCTCCTGCTACCTGATCGGCTACCGCTACTATTCGCTCTACATCGCGAAAAACGTGATGCAGCTCGATGCGAATCGGCAGACGCCGGCCCATCGGCACAATGACGGGCTCGACTACGTCCCGACCAACAAGACGGTGGTGTTCGGCCATCATTTCGCGGCGATCGCGGGCGCCGGCCCGCTCGTCGGCCCGGTCCTCGCCGCGCAGATGGGCTACCTGCCCGGCATGCTCTGGATCATCGCCGGCGTCGTGCTCGCCGGCGCGGTCCAGGACTTCATGGTCCTGTTCATCTCGATGCGGCGCGACGGGCGCTCGCTCGGCGAATTGATCCGCTCCGAACTCGGCTTCGTGCCTGGCGTGATCGCCCTGTTCGGCACCTTCATGATCATGATCATCCTGCTCGCCGTGCTGGCGATGGTGGTCGTCAAGGCTCTGGCCGAAAGCCCCTGGGGCGCCTTCACCGTGGCAGCGACCATCCCGATCGCCATGCTGATGGGCCTCTATGCGCGTTACATCCGCCCCGGAAAGGTCGGCGAGGTCTCGATCATCGGCTTCGTGCTGCTGATGGCGGCGATCATCTACGGCGGCAGAATCGCCGCCGATCCCTATTGGGGCCCGGCCTTCACCTTCACCGGCACGCAGCTCGCCTGGATCCTGATCGGCTACGGCTTCTTCGCCTCGATCCTGCCGGTCTGGCTGCTGCTCGCCCCGCGCGACTATCTCTCGACCTTCCTCAAGATCGGCGCGATCGTCGGCCTCGCTCTGGGCATCGCCGTCGTGGCACCGCAGCTCCAGATGCCGGCGATCACGAAATTCGTCGACGGCACCGGCCCGGTCTGGTCGGGCGGCCTGTTCCCGTTCCTGTTCATCACGATCGCCTGTGGCGCGGTCTCAGGCTTCCACGCGCTGATCTCGTCCGGAACGACGCCCAAGCTCATCGACAATGAGATGGATGCCCGTTTCATCGGCTATGGCGGCATGCTGATGGAAAGCTTCGTCGCGATCATGGCCCTCGTTGCCGCGAGCGTGATCGATCCCGGCGTCTACTTCACCATGAATTCGCCGGCCGCCCTCGTCGGCACAACGCCGGAGAGCGCGGCAGCAGCCGTGACAGCTCTCGGCTTCCCGATCTCGCCCGACGTGATCACGCAGACCGCTAAGGATGTGGGCGAGCATTCGATCATCTCGCGCACCGGCGGTGCCCCGACCCTCGCGGTCGGGATGGCTCACATCATCCACGCGGCGATCGGCGGCGAAGGGATGATGTCCTTCTGGTACCATTTCGCGATCCTGTTCGAGGCTCTGTTCATCCTCACCGCTGTCGATGCGGGGACCCGTGCCGGGCGGTTCATGCTGCAGGATCTGCTCGGATTGATCTCGCCCGCCTTCAAGGACACCGCCTCCTGGGGGCCGAGCATCCTGGCGACCGGCATCTGCGTCGCGGCCTGGGGCTATTTCCTCTACCAGGGCGTCACCGACCCGCTCGGCGGCATCTACACGCTCTGGCCGCTCTTCGGCATCTCGAACCAGATGCTGGCGGCCATCGCTCTGATGCTGGCGACGGTGGTGATCTTCAAGATGAAGCGCGAGCGCTATGCCTGGGTCACCATCATCCCGACATTGTGGCTGCTGATCTGCACCCTGACGGCCGGCTGGCAAAAGGTCTTCTCTCCGGACCCGAAGATCGGCTTCCTCTCGCATGCCGATCGCTACGCGACCGCGATTGCGGAGAACAAGGTCCTGGCGCCGGCCAAGTCGATGGCGGACATGTCGAAGATCGTGTTCAACGATCGCGTCGACGCGGCTCTCGCCCTGCTCTTCGTCGCTCTCGTCGTCGTCATCGGCTTCTTCGCCGTGAGGTCCTGCATCAAGGCATGGCGCGCAGATCGCTGGACGGCGCTCGAATCCGAGCCGAGCTTCGCGGGCGGCAGGCTGTCACCGGCAGAATGAGGGAGGCCGAGATGGAACGGCAGACGGATTTCCGCGCTCGCCTCGAAGCTTTCGGGAAATGCGTCTGCGACGGTGCGCGGCTGATGGTCGGCCAGGGCAATTATGCAGCCTACGTCGCCCACGCTCAGGCACGGCATCCCGACAAGCCGCCGATGAGCGAGCGCGACTATTTCCGCAATCGCGAGAATGCGCGGTTCGGTGTCGGCAATACCAACGGCTTCCGCTGCTGTTGAGCCTCCGGGGCGATCGCTTTCGAGCGATCACCCTGTGCCGCACCTCGATTGACCGAGTGTTGCTTAGATGCCCGCATGCAGCCGGCACCGGCTTGTCATGTGCGTTTTCCGACGTGCATCCTCGGCTCAGCCCAGTAAGGTCCCGCCTGCAATTCAGGGGGATTTGACTGAGATGGATGCAACGCCAGGGCGGATCGGCGCAGGGCCGGAGCGAGCCGCGCGGATCGATTTCGATCGGCAGGCCAAGGGTTTGACCGGGATCGTGGTGAAGGGCACCCTGCTCTCGCTGATCACCTTCGGCATCTACCGGTTCTGGTACATCACGAATCTGCGGCGCTATTTCTGGAGCCGCACGAGCGTTGCCGGCAGCCCGGGCGAATATACCGGCCGCGGCAAGGAGCTGTTCCTCGGCTTCCTGGTGGCGCTCGCCATCCTGATCCCGATCTATCTCGTCCTGTTTGGTCTCGGCCTCGCCTATCCGCCGCTCGCGCCGTTTGCCGGGCCGATCTCCTTCGTGTTCCTGTTCCTGCTCGGCCAGTACGCGATCTTCCGCGGGCGCCGCTACCGGGCCTCGCGCACCCTGTGGCGTGGTATCCGGCTTGGCCAGGACGGGTCGGCCGTCACCTATGTGGCGATGGCGACGGGCTGGTGGCTCCTCACCTTCCTCACCTTCGGCCTCGCCTTCCCGTACATGCGGGCCTCACTCGAGCGCTATCGCATCAACCACACGCTCGTCGGGGACAGCCGCATGGCTTCGACTGCGAGCGGCACATCAGTGCTGCTGCCATGGCTGCTGTTCTATGCCGTCGCGCTCCTGCCGATCATCGCGACCAGCATTCTGTTCCTCGTCGCCAACCACTTCACGATCCCCGGCGACCTGCTCATCCCCGATCCGGATGGCGATGCCGGGGACCTGAGCCTCAATCCGAAATATGCGGACTCCAACTACGAGTTCTACGGCGCGATCCTGCTGGGTTCGCTCGGCTTCGGCGTGCCGATCGCGCTCCTGCTGATCCCCTTCTATAGGGCGCGCGAGACCAAGGTCTTCCTGGAGGCGGCCAGCCTCGGCGCGGCCCGCCTGTCCTCGAGCCTGAAGGCACGGCAGTTCTACTGGCCCTATATCCTGTACTTCCTGTCGCTCATCGGCTTCGTCGTCGTGGTCGGCTTCGTCTTCGGCGTCGCTGCGATGCTGATCGCGGGCGAGCCCAGCGACGGCGTAGTCGCCCTCCTCGTCACTGCCGGCGTACTCGCCTATCTCGCTGCGCTCCTCCTCTTCGCGGTGCTGTTCGTCCGGATCGTCACCGTGCGGCTCTGGCATGCGGTGGCGGCGACGACGCAGATCGAGAATGCCGACGCGCTCGAAGCCGTGCTCGCTTCCTCGCGCCGCGTCGGTAGCGGCCTCAACGAGGGACTCGCCGATGCACTCGATGTCGGCGGCGCGCTCGAAATCGGGTTTTAGAGCATGATGCGGTGAAGTGGAATCCGGTTCACCGAAGACATCTTGCGACATCAATAACTTAGAGCGTGCTGCGGCTTTCTGGAGGCGCAGCACGCTCGGACGCGCTCAAGGCGGGGCGGGTAACATGCACGCGACAGATGGGCTCGTTGCCACCGGCACGTTCTTCGATGGCGTCAGCGCCCGCCCCTATCCGGTGACTTTGCGCCTGGGCGACCGACTAGAGATCGACGGCCCTGGTCTGCACCAGAGCTGGAACCTGATCGACCTCCGCGCGAGCGAGACCGAGTTCCCGACGATGCGGATCAGCCATGACGGCGAGCCAGCCCGCGTCGAGTTCCGGGATGCCGCGCTCGCGCAAGCCCTGACCGATCGCTGCCCCGACCTCTACAAGAACGAAGACGGACGGGGCGGCCTTCTCAAATTCGTGGCCTGGTCGGTCGCGGCCGGCGCCTCCGTCCTGCTCATCGCGATCTATGGCGTGCCGATTCTAGCGGGCCTGATCGCTCCCTTGATCCCGCCGGCGGTCGAGCAGCAATTCGGCGCCGCCGTCGATGGCCAGGTCGTCAGGCTGCTCGGCAGCCCCCCACCCTGCAACGACGCGGCGGCCAAGGCCGTGCTCGACGGGCTGGTGACCCGCATGACCGACGGCGCCGGGCTCGTGGACAAGCCGGTCGTCGTCGTGCGCCGCCACGACCTTGCCAATGCGCTGACGCTGCCGGGTGGCCGGGTCATCGTCCTGTCCGATCTCATCGATCAGGCGAAGACCCCCGACGAATTCGCCGCGGTGCTGGCACATGAATTCGGCCATGTCGCCGCGCGCGATCCGACCCGCGGCGTCATCACCGCGGGCGGCACCTCGTTCCTGCTCAGCCTCATCCTCGGCGATCTGACCGGCTCGACAGTCATCGTCACGCTCGGGCAATCGGCGATCTCGGCCGGCTATTCGCGCGATGCCGAGCGCGCGGCCGATGCCTATGCCGTGCAGATGATGCGCCGGGTCGGCGGAGACGAGACCGCGCTCGCAACGATGCTCGAACGTATCACCGCGGGCGAGAGCGAGGACAAGGACGTCACCTCTTTCCTGCGCAGCCACCCTTATACCAAGGAACGCGCCGCGACGATCCGCGCAGCTGCGGACAAGGAGTCGGCGGGGCGCCGTGTGCTGTCCGATGCCGATTGGCAGACCCTGCGTTCGATCTGCCCGGCGAAACCGGTCAAAGACGAGAAGAAGGACGGCAAGTCCGAAAAGTAGGGCCGAATCACTCGTGCCGTCGCAGCGCCGTGCACAGCCTCATTGCCGCCAAATAGGAACGAATCCTCCGTTCGGTTCGTTGAAATGCGCAATCGAACGATGGAGTATTCGCTATGGCGAAGGGCGCGCTGCTATGGCTTATTGGAATCCCGATACCGATAATCCTGCTGATCTATTTCTTTACGAACTGGCTTCATTGAGCCTGTCCTGACGTCGGAAACCGGACCGACCTGCATGGGTGAAAGCTCACGCAGGTCGGTTTCTTGATGTCTACTCCGCCGCGTCGAGACGCGGGTGCTCGGTCTCGACGCGCTCGCGCTTGACGAGTTCTGCGGTCAGGAACGCCACTTCCAGCGCCTGCTCGGCATTGAGGCGCGGATCGCAATAGGTGTGGTAGCGGTCCTGCAGGTCGTCGGCCGTCAGGGCGCGGGCGCCACCGGTGCATTCGGTGACGTCCTTGCCGGTCATTTCGAGGTGGATGCCGCCGGCGATGGTGCCTTCCGCACGGTGCACCGTGAAGAAGCCTTCGATCTCCTGCATCACCCGCTCGAAAGGCCGGGTCTTGTAGCGGCCGGCCGCAATCGTGTTGCCGTGCATCGGATCGCAGATCCAGCCGACAGTGCGGCCCTCGCGCTCGATCGCCCGGATCAGCCCCGGCAGGTGCTCGCCGACCTTGTCGGCGCCGAACCGGCAGATCAGGCTGAGCCTGCCGGGCTCGTCCTCCGGATTGAGGAGGTCGATGAGCCGGAGCAGCGCATCGGGCGTGATCGAGGGGCCGCATTTGAGCCCGATCGGGTTCTTGATGCCGCGCGCATATTCGATATGCGCATGGTCCGGCTGGCGCGTACGGTCGCCGACCCAGAGCATGTGGCCCGAGGTCGCGTACCAGTCGCCGGTCGTCGAATCGACGCGGGTCAGCGCCTCCTCGTAGCCGAGCAGCAGGGCCTCGTGGCTCGTGTAGAAATCGGTGGTGCGCACCTCCTGATGCGTCTCGGGCTGGATGCCGATCGCCCGCATGAAGTCGAGCGCGTCGGTCATGCGCGAGGCGACATCCGCATAGCGCGAGGATTGGGGCGAATCCTTCACGAAGCCGAGCATCCAGCGATGCGCGTTCTCGAGATTGGCATAGCCGCCGGTCGCGAAGGCGCGCAGCAGGTTCAGCGTCGCCGCCGATTGACGATAGGCCTCCAACTGGCGGCGCGGATCGGGAATCCGCGCCTCGTCCGAGAAGCCGATGCCGTTGACGATGTCGCCGCGATAGCTCGGCAGCGACACGCCATCGAGCGTCTCGGTCGGAGAGGAGCGCGGCTTGGCGAATTGCCCGGCGATGCGGCCGACCTTCACCACGGGCGAGCCGCCGGCGAAGGTGAGCACCATCGCCATCTGCAGGAAGACCCGGAAGAAATCGCGGATGTTGTCGGCCGAATGCTCGTCGAAGGATTCGGCGCAATCACCGCCCTGCAGCAGGAAGGCCTTACCCTCGGCAACGCGCGCAAGCGAGGCCTTCAGCTTGCGCGCCTCGCCTGCAAAAACCAGCGGCGGAAAGGTCGCGAGCTGCGCCTCGACCGCTTCGAGCGAGGCCGGATCGGGATAGGCCGGAACCTGCTGAATCGGGAGCTTGCGCCAGCTCCTAGGAGACCAAACCTCGGCCATAATCTTGAACTCCGCACGCCTTCGGTGCGTTGGCGCGGGGAACAGCCCCCGCACGGAAAGCGCGGCTTATAGTGCGGAAAGTCCAGGGTGGCGAGGCCTTAGGGCAATCGGATGTAGGCGCGCCAGCGGCTTCTCGGCGCGAAGAGGGCCGCGCGGAGTGGGCCTTTCAGGACGTCAGTCCTGAAAGGCGTCGAGCGAAGCGGAAGCCTAAGCCCGCGCAGGCGGGCACCGGCGACTGAGGCCAGGGAAAACGAGGGCAATCGGGTTCACCCGATCGCCCTGGGCGAGGCCTACTCTTCCTCGACTTCGATGCCGTATTCGGCGAGCACCCAGAAGATCGCCTCGAGATCTTCGGCCGTGACGTCGCGCGGGGGCAAAGCCTCTTCGAGGTCGTCGTAGGTCACCGAATTTCGCCGCTCGGCATCGGCCTTGGCGACGAGCACGTCGATCGTGCGCCGAATGTCGGGCGCCAAGGCTTCGTGGCTCGGCAGGGTCAGCCGGCCCGGGTCCTTGTGCGCGTCGCGGAGCATCCGGTCGATGATCGCCTGACGACGTGCGTGCGTGCCTTCGTCCCGATCCATGATCACGATATGGAACGGGTGCGCGGCGCGTCGAGAGCGTGCGCCAACATGGTTCGGACGCCCGCCACGCTCCGTCCGAGGAATCTCTCACCGATCGCTCGCCGCGATCGGGCAAAGTGCTCGCTTCCTGGGGCGGATCACGCCACGGCCATCCCGACGACGCCCTCGCGCACGATCGCGAGGTCGGAGGAAGCACTCCCCTCCGAGCGCCTGAGATGAACCGGAACGGATTTGTAGGCCGGCGTGAAGCTCTGCGGGTCGTGATCTTCGAGCGCGATCAGCGGCTGCGTCTCCGGGTAATAAGCGCCGCAACAGCCATCGGGCAGGTCGTAGCGCACTACGGTGAGGTTGCGGACGACGCGGTCAGAGCGCGCAAAGTCGAGAGCGGTGAAGAGATCGACGAGATCCCCCTCCGCGAAGCCGAGGCGCTCCATTTCGCGATCGCTCAGAAACAGCACGTCACGGCGCCCGAACACGCCGCGATAGCGGTCGTTCAGCGCATAGATCGTGGTGTTGAACTGGTCGTGAGAGCGCAGAGTCGTGAGCTTCAGAACAGTCGGATCGATCGTGGTCGGGTCTTCCTCGACACCTTCGGCCACGACGAAATTCGCCTTGCCGGTTTCGGTCTTCCAGACGCGGTTCGCGGCCGAGTTCCAGAGGTGGAAGCCGCCGGGCTTGCGGATCTGCGCGTTGTAGCCCTCGAATTCCGGGAACACCTTTTCGATCAGGTCCCGGATGCGGTCGTAATCCTCGACGAGGCCGTCCCAATCGATCCCGCCCTTGTCGCCGAGCGTCGCCTTGGCGATCATCGCGACGATCCAGGGCTCGGAGCGGACATTCGCGCTCGGCGGCTTGAGGAAGCCGCGCGAGGCATGAACCATCGACATCGAATCCTCGACCGTCACGGCCTGACGGCCGCCCGCCTGCTCGTCGATATTGGTGCGCCCGAGGCAGGGCAGGACGTAGGTCTTGCCGGATCTCAAGAGGTGCGAGCGGTTGAGCTTGGTCGCGATATGGACCGCGAGATCGACCTTCTCGAAGCCCTCGATACAGGCCTGCGGATCGGAGCTGGCGAAGGCGAGATTGCCACCCAGGCAGATGATCGCCTTCGATTCCCCGTCGCGCATCGCCGCGATGCTCTCGACGACGGAATGGCCATGGCCGCGCGGCGGCTCGAAGCCGAACACGTCGCGCAGCCGGTCGAGCATGGCTTGCGAGGGGCGCTCGGAAATCCCGACCGTCCTGTCCCCCTGCACGTTGGAATGGCCGCGCAAGGGGCAGATGCCGGCACCCTCGCGCCCGATATTACCCTTGAGGAACAGGAGGTTCGCGAGCAGCTGGACATTCTGGGTGCCGGTGCGGTGCTGCGTGACGCCCATGCCGTAGCAGATGATGGTCTTCTCGGCCTTGGCATAGGCCTGCGCGACCTCTTCGAGCGCCCTGCGTTGCAGCCCGCTCGTGATCTCGATCGCGGACCAGTCCGTCGCGTCGAGATCGGCGACGAAGGCGTCGAAACCGCTTGTGTGCTCGGCGATGAAGGCATGGTCGAGCACGGGCTCGGTTCCGGCCGCCTGAGCGGCCCGCTCCATGGCGATCAGCGCCTTGCAGATGCCCTTGAGCGCCGCGGCATCGCCGCCGACCTTCACCTGCTGGTAGCTGTCGGAGATCTTCGTCGAGGAGAAGGTCGCCATCTCGATGATCGATTGCGGTGATGCGAAGCGCTCCAGCGAGCGTTCCTTCAGCGGGTTGAAGGCAATGATGCGCGCCCCGCGCCGCGCGACGTCGCGCAGGGTCGCCATCATGCGCGGGTGGTTGGTGCCGGGATTGTGCCCGAAGGAGAGGATGAGATCGGTGTGGTCGAAATCCTCGAGGCTGACCGTGCCCTTGCCGATGCCGATCGATTGCGGAAGGCCGACCGAGGTCGCCTCGTGGCACATGTTGGAGCAATCGGGGAAGTTGTTGGTACCGTAGAGCCGCACGAACAACTGATAGAGAAACGCCGCCTCGTTCGAGGCACGGCCCGACGTATAGAATTCCGCCTGATCGGGATGGTCCAGTGCGTTGAGGGAGGCGCCAATCTCCCGCAAAGCTTCGTCCCAGGCCACGACCTCGAAATGATCGGTCGCGGGGTCGTAGCGGACCGGCTCGGACAGGCGGCCCTGGTCCTCGAGCCAATAGTCCGATTTCTGCCAGAGCGCGGAGCGGCTGTGCTCCTTGAAGAAATCGGCGCCGACGACCCGCGAGGTCGATTCCCAGGCGACGGCCTTCGCGCCGTTCTCGCAGAATTCGAACGCGGCCTTGTGGTCCGGGTCGGGCCAGGCGCAGCTCGGGCAATCGAAGCCTTCAGGCTTGTTCTGGCGCCAGAGCGCGAGCGACCCGCTCTCGGCTGCCTGCTGATCCTTGAGCGAGAGGGCGACCGCCTTGAGCGCGCCCCAGCCACCGGCCGGGCCCTTGTAATCCCTGATTCCTTCGGGACGTTTGTTCGCCATCGCTCCGGCTAATCCTCATCGCGTATTGCGGGTTTGTCGTTAGCGCATGCGCACAACCGAGGCGATGCACGGGCCGGCATGCCTGACGAGCGACCACGTTCTTGCTCGCGGACCGATCGTCTTGCGACAGCCGGCGACCATCTGTCGGGATCGATCCACTAGGACGGCCCCGCGATCCACGCCATATCGTACTTTCGGCCATTCCGATCAGGATCGCTCGCCACATGTCCGGCAATTCGCTCGTTCTTGCCGCCTGCCTCGCCGTCGCAATCGTCCTCCTACTCGGGCTTGCGAACATGCTGCGCGGCGGCAGCTCCAGTCTCTCGCAGAAGCTGATGAGGCTGCGCGTCCTCCTTCAGTTCCTGGCGATCGTCATCATCATCGGGGTGCTGTGGTGGCGCGCCGTGTGACGCCGCCGGCTTGGTGCGGCACTGATTCGGATCGGGCCAGTGTGGCGACGAGGACGCACCGGTCCGCGAACTGCGCTTAGTGGGGATGAATCCGCAGACCCGTCGACCGACGGCGTGGTAATCGTGGCCGGTCAACATCGGATTGTTCCGCCGCATGACCGCACGGTTTTCAGCCCTCCTGGCCGCTTCGCTGAGTCTCGCCTCCCTGGCAGGTGCGACGGCCGCCGATCTCGGCACGCGCCCGCCACCGGCCCCGCTTCCCTACGCGCCGCCGGTCAAGCCCTACAGCATCGTGTCCGAAATCCGCATCGGCGGTGCCGCCCAAGACCCGGGCTCGGCGGAGAAGAACACCTACAACGTCAATGGCGAAATCCTGTTCGCCCGGCCGCCGATCTTCGAGGATCCCTTCTGGCAGAGCCTGGTGGCACGACCGACCGTCGGCGGCAGCTACAATACGGGCGGCCGGACGAGCTACGCCTATATCGGCGCGACCTGGACGATCGATCTCTTCCCGGAGACCTTCGACCGCCGGATCTTCCTCGAAGGCTTCTTCGGTGGCGCCGCGCATAACGGCCAGACCGGTCAGAAGACGCTCGAGAACCTGACCATGAACGCGCTCGGCTGCTCGCCGCTGTTCCGTGAGGCCGCCGCGCTCGGCTTCCGGCTCAGCGAGAACTGGAGCATCATGGCGACCGTCGAGCACATGTCGAATGCCGGCCTATGCGTGAACAATCGCGGCCTGACCAATTTCGGCGGCAAGCTCGGCTACACGTTCTGACGCATCGGCCCAACGCGACAAGCATTCGTTTTTCGGCTTCAAGCTCAACAAGATCTACACCCGCACCGGCGATAAGGGCACGACCGGCCTCGCCAATGGCGAGCGTCGCTCCAAGGCGGATCTGCGCGTCGAGGCCTATGGCTGCGTCGACGAGACCAATGCCTGCCTCGGCCTCGCCCGCCTGCATGCCGACGCGCGGCTCGATCCGATGCTCGCGCGTATCCAGAACGACCTGTTCGATCTCGGGGCGGATCTCGCCACGCCCCCGAGCGATGAACCGCTCGGCTATGAACCCTTACGGATCGTGGCGAGCCAGGTGACCTGGCTGGAGAACGCGATCGACACGCTGAATGCGGACCTCGCGCCGCTCAAATCCTTCGTGCTGCCGGGCGGCTCGGCCCTCTCGGCCAACCTGCATCTCGCCCGCACGATCTGCCGCCGGGCCGAGCGGATCGTGGTGGCGCTGACCGCGAACGAGGCCGAAAAAATCTCGCCGGAATCGCTTCAGTATCTCAACCGGCTGTCCGACTTCCTGTTCGTCGCCGGCCGCGTCGCCAATCGCAACGGCGCCGATGACGTGCTCTGGGTGCCGGGGCAGAATCGCTGAGCATTCCCGAGCAGACCCCGATCGGAAGCCACCAAAGCCTCGTAACCGCGGCGCAGCCTCAGCCGAATGGCGAGCGTCGGCGCATATGCAATCGCGGCTGCAATCTTCGATGACGAAGGCGATCCTGCGGACGGCATGAGACGGAACGCGCGCGGAGGCGTGCAATTGACCGGTATCGCCCCCATCACGCGCGCGAACGATCCGTTCTGGAACGTCCGCGCCTTCGACAACGCTTGTCGCGCCACGACGGCTACCGCCTGACATCCTTCATCTGCGCGATGGGCCAACTGGTGATCGACGACATCACCGAGGGCGCTTCGGAGATGCGCCGCAAGGCTCCCGATCCGACGCCTCCCGATGTCGGCAGCGTTCCTTAGCGCATCGGAGTTTCTGCTGTTCGCAAGCCGGTTCCGACCCCTGGCAGACGACACGGCGACATGGTCAGACTGCTTTTTGCAATGCAACCAGGGGCACGATCTCCCGAGATCGTGCTGGGACGGCCCGATCATGTCCAAAATTCCGAACATCGTCCCGGATTTCTCAGCCTATCCGGATCTCGTCGTGATCTATCTCGGCATGCAGGTCAGAAAGCTGTCCGGGGTGAAGACCGCGCTCAGCTTCGGCTTTCCGATCGACAGGGCCGGCAACGCCAGACCGGACGGTCTTCTCTATTTCGAGAACAAGATCATCTATTCGCTGTTTCCGCTGAATGTCGGAACGCGCTGGTATTGGCGCGACATGGACAGCCTCACTGCCTGGGCAAAATCCGAACCGCACCGCGCCTGGTGGAAAGAATACATGCAAGACGCGCACGGCGTGGCGACCTGGCACGAGAGCTATCACATGCGCGGCGGCATGGAGGCGATCTACATGGACACGATCAAGCCGACCGGCTTTGCCGCCTTCCTGCCCATGCAGGAGGCGCGCGGTTCCATGGCGAGCCGGCACCGGGCCCATGCGTCGTCCGACCTGAGCAGCCTGCCGCGCGAAAACCCGCCAGGGCCCGCGATCTCGAACTGATGCCGGCGCGTTTTCGGGTGCAGGCCTCGTGTGATACGGTTTCCGGCTGAATCAGTCGGAAACCGTATCACCAAGCCCGTGCGGCGATTGAGCAAAGTGAAATCCGCTTGCGAAGCAATCAATCGGATTTCGTATGAGGCCCTGAAAAAGCTTTGCTGCGCCGCACGGCGCGCGTTGACAAGCGATATCGCCTCGCTAGGGTCCGCGCCCTAATTTCAGGAAATCTCGTCGCCTGCGAAGGGTTTCGATGCCGCTCGCATGCGCGGCGGCCGTCTTGAGCGCATCGGCCCGGCAAGCCGGAACCGGCATTCCGAAACGGCCGATGCAACACACTGACCTACGACATCGGAGCCAATCCGCTGCCGTGGCTGCTCCAGAGGAAGCGTCCCCATGAAGGTTCTGGTGCCCGTCAAGCGGGTCGTCGATTACAACGTCAAGATCCGCGTCAAGTCCGACGGTTCCGGCGTCGAACTCGCCAATGTCAAGATGTCGATGAACCCCTTCGACGAGATCGCCGTCGAGGAGGCGATCCGGCTGAAGGAGAAGGGCAAGGCAACCGAGGTAATCGCCGTCTCGATCGGCCCGGACAAGGCGCAGGAGACTTTGCGCACCGCGCTCGCCATGGGCGCCGACCGCGCCATCCTGGTCAAGACCGACGTGAATGCTGAGCCGCTCGCGGTGGCCAAGCTCCTCAAGGCGGTCGTCGAAAAGGAAAGCCCGGAACTCGTCATCCTCGGCAAGCAGGCGATCGACGACGATTCCAACCAGACCGGCCAGATGCTCGGCGCGCTGCTCGGCTGGCCGCAGGGCACCTTCGCCTTCAAGCTCGAATTCGGCGAGGGCGCGATCGACGTGACCCGCGAGGTCGATGGCGGTCTGCAGACGGTCAGCCTGAAGCTGCCGGCGATCGTCACGACGGACTTACGTCTCAACGAGCCGCGCTATGCCTCGCTGCCGAACATCATGAAGGCCAAGAAGAAGCCGCTCGACACCCTGACGGCAGAGGATCTCGGCGTCGACGTCACGCCACGGCTCAAGGTCCTGAAGACCGCCGAGCCGCCGGGCCGCTCGGCCGGAATCAAGGTCGGCTCCGTCGCCGAGCTGGTGCAGAAGCTCAAGAACGAGGCCGGAATCATCTGATCCCGGCTTCCTCGCGCTGTTCCCGCTTCGCGGTCGAGCGGCGCCCCCTCCCCTTTCGCGAGACCTGACCCGATGACCACGCTTCTCTACGTCGAGCACGCCAATTCGCAGATCAAGGACGGCACGTTGAAGGCGCTGACGGCCGCCAAGCAGCTCGGCGCGCCGATCCATGCTCTCGTTCTCGGAACCGGCAGCAAGGCGGCGGCCGAGGCCGCGGGCAAGCTCGACGGTGTCGAGAAGGTGCTCAATGCCGAAGACGCGGTCTACGACCACGAGATGGCCGAGCCGATCGCCGCGCTGATCGCCAAGATCGCCGGCCCTTACGATGCGATTCTCGCATCGGCGACCACCACGGGCAAGAACGTCCTGCCGCGGGTTGCCGCCCTGCTCGACGTCGCCCAGGTCTCCGACATCATCAAGGTGGTCTCGCCCGACACGTTCGAGCGGCCGATCTATGCCGGCAACGCCATCCAGACCGTGCAGGCAGGTGAGGGCAAGAAGGTCGTCACCGTGCGCGGCGCCGCCTTCCAGCCGACTGGCGAAGGCGGGGCTGCCGCACCCGTCGAGGCTGTCTCGGAAGGCGCTCAGGAAGCCGGCGGCTCGGCCTATAAAAGCGAGGAGATCGCCAAATCCGACCGGCCGGAGCTCGCCTCGGCCAAGATCATCGTCTCGGGCGGCCGCGCGCTCGGCTCCTCCGACAAGTTCAAGGAAGTGATCGAGCCGCTCGCCGACGCGCTCGGCGCTGCCGTCGGCGCCTCTCGCGCGGCGGTCGATGCCGGCTACGCCCCGAACGATTGGCAGGTCGGCCAGACCGGCAAGGTCGTCGCACCCGAACTCTACATCGCGGCCGGCATTTCCGGCGCGATCCAGCATCTTGCCGGCATGAAGGACTCGAAGGTCATCGTCGCGATCAACAAGGACGAGGACGCGCCGATCTTCCAGGTTGCGGATTACGGAATCGTCGGCGACCTGTTCCAGATCGTGCCGGAACTCAAGAGCGAGATCGAAAAGGCCAAGGGCTGAGTCGCGAGATTCCACTCCGTCATCGCAGGCGAACCCGCGATGACGGAGTGGGCTACGACCACCATTCGGTCCAAGAATACCAAGCGGACGTCAAAGCCTCCGCCCTCCTTGCGCATGAGTACGGCGCTGGAGCCCGGGAGAAGCGTTAGGCCGCCTGGATCGGCATTTTGCACTTTTGTCATCTTGCGGGGGCTCCCTCTCCGCAAAAAATGCTCTACCAAGCCGGTCTGACGTGCGTGTTGCGGCGCCACATTCTGCCGTCGGCGGCGCCATCGCGGCTCAAGGGCAGGTTTTCGGGAATGGCCATCGAGATCAAGAACGTCGGCATCATCGGTGCCGGCCAGATGGGCAACGGCATTGCCCATGTCTGCGCCGCAGCCGGCTTCGATGTCCGGCTGAACGACCGCGACCCGGATCGGATCGAAGCCGGGCGTGCCTTGGTCGATGCCCATCTCGCCCGACAGGTCCAAAAGGGCACGATCAGCGAAGAAGGCCGCCGCGAGGCCTTGGCGCGCATCCGACCGGCCCGCGCCTACGAGGATCTGGCCGAATGCGATCTCGTGATCGAGGCGGCAACCGAGGAGGAAGGCACCAAGCGCCGAATCTTCCAGGCCGTCTGTCCTTCGCTTCGTCCCGATGCGCTCATCGCGACCAACACCTCCTCGATCTCGATCACGCGGCTCGCCGCCTCGACCGACCGGCCGGAAAAGTTCATCGGCATCCATTTCATGAACCCGGTGCCGGTGATGCAGCTTGTCGAGCTGATCCGCGGCATCGCCACCGAGGACCCGACCTACGAGGCAGCCAAGGTCTTCATCGCCAAGCTCGGCAAGATCTCGACAATGTCGGAGGATTTTCCGGCCTTCATCGTCAACCGCATCCTGCTGCCGATGATCAACGAGGCGATCTACACGCTCTATGAGGGTGTCGGCTCGGTCGAATCGATCGATACCGCGATGAAGCTCGGCGCCAACCACCCGATGGGGCCGCTGCAGCTCGCCGATTTCATCGGTCTCGATACCTGCCTCTCGGTGATGCAGGTTCTCTACGAGGGGCTCGCAGATTCGAAATACCGCCCCTGCCCGCTCCTCGTGAAATATGTCGAGGCCGGCTGGCTCGGCCGCAAGACCAAGCGCGGCTTCTACGATTACCGCGGCGAGCACCCGGTCCCGACTCGGTAGGCCACTTCCGTCATCGCGAGCGGCAGCAAAGCGACCCAGGATAGCTCCATAGTCTGGAGTCGTTGCGCCACCTGGCTTGCTTCGCTGACGCTCGCAATGACGGTGTTCAACGCCCCATCACGAGCAGGATCTTCCCCAGATGCGCGCTGGTTTCCATGAGCGCATGAGCCTTTGCAGCCTCCTCCAGCGGGAAGGTCGCGTGGATCACCGGCTTGATCTTGCCGGCATCGATCAGCGGCCAGACATCGCTGCGCAGCTTGTCGGCAATCGCCGCCTTGCTGGCATTGGCCTGCGCCCGCAGGGTCGCGCCGGTCACGGTCAGGCGCTTCAGCATGATCGGCGTGAGGTTCAGCTCTTGCGCCTTGTAGCCCTTCATGAAGGCGATGATGACGAGCCGGCCCTCCACGGCGAGCGAAGCGATGTTCTTGGCCAAGTATCCGGCCCCGATCATGTCGAGAATCACGTCGACGCCCTTGCCGCCGGTGAGCTCCTTGATGGCTTCGGCGAAATCGCTCTCGCGATAGTTGATAGCCGCATCGGCGCCGAGCTCCTCGCAGAACCGGCACTTTTCGGCTGAGCCCGCCGTCGCATAGACGATCGCGCCCTGCGCCTTGGCGATCTGGATCGCGGTCGAGCCGATGCCGCTCGAGCCGCCATGCACGAGGAAACGCTCGCCGGGCTGGAGCCGTCCACGCTGGATCACCGTGCTGTAGACGGTGAACACGGTCTCGGGCAGGCCGGCCGCCTCGATCAGAGAGAGCGGCTGCGGCTTGGGCAGAACCTGTCCGGCCTCGGCCAGCGCGTATTCGGCATAGCCACCGCTGATGACCAGCGCGCAGACCTCTTCGCCGACCGATAAGCCGGTCACGCCCTCCCCGAGTGCCACAATGGTTCCCGAGACTTCGAGCCCCGGGATCTCGGTCGCGCCCTTCGGCGGTGGGTAGAGGCCCTGGCGCTGCATGATATCGGGGCGGTTCACGCCCGCGGCGGCAACCGCGATCAGCACTTGGCCCGGGCCGGGCTGGGGCAACGATACGGTTTCGACCGCCATGACCTCGGGGCCACCGGCGCCACCGAAACGAATTTGGCGCATGGTCTCGGGCAGCGACGGCATCGGCTTCTCCTTGTCGGGAGCAACGTCCCTGACCTGGGAATCAGGGACGCCGCTCTAACCCTTTGAGTTGTCGCATTTTCTTCACGTGAAGCGGTTTCCGCTTCACTCGAAAATGCACTGGCCCTTCAATTGCGGCCCAGACGCTGCCCGGCAAGGGCAAGCGGCATCGAATTCCGCTCGCGCATCCCAGCCGCCAGCGTGACTGACGGATCGCGAGATCGGCCTATCGCGTCCCGTACATCCGGTCGCCGGCATCGCCGAGGCCGGGGATGATGTAGCCGTGATCGTTCAGGTGGCTGTCGATCGCCGCCGTCCAGAGCGGCACGTCGGGATGGACGGCCTGCAGCCGGGCGATGCCCTCGGGCGCGGCGAGCAGGCAGACGAAACGCAGATCATGCGCGCCGCGGCTCTTGAGCTTGTCGATCGCGGCGACCGCGGAATTGGCCGTCGCCAGCATCGGATCGAGCACCAGCACGGTCCGGTCGGCAAGGTCCGAGGGGCTCTTGAAATAGTATTCGACTGCCTGCAGCGTCTCCGGATCGCGATAGAGGCCGACATGGGCGACGCGGGCGGAGGGGATCAGCGAGAGCATCCCGTCGAGGAAGCCGACGCCTGCCCGAAGGATCGGCGCGAGCACGAGCTTCTTGCCGGCGATCCGGCGTCCCTCCATCGCCTTGAGCGGCGTCTCGACGGTGACCGGCTCGAGCGGCAAATCGCGCGTGACCTCGTAGGCCAGCAGCATGCCGATCTCGTTCAGAAGTTCGCGAAAGCCTTTGGTCGAGCGCGTCTTCTCGCGCATCAGCGTGAGCTTGTGCTGGACGAGGGGGTGATCGACGACGGTCACTGTCGCCGTCCGGCCGGTCTGCATCGCGCGCTCGTCTCCCGGTAGCCTGTCTGCCTGGCGCCCTGGAACAGGACGCGATGAGGCCTGCCCGCTTTGCCGGCATTCTCGCGAACGATCAGCCTTCGGCGGCGGAATGCAAGCGGCTCGCCGAAGGAATGTCGGAACTTGCGGATCGAATCAGGATGCGGGGTGGGCCGGCCGATTCGGCTCGGGCAGCTTCGAGACCCGCTCGATGCGCACGCCCGCATAATTGCCCTGGCGCCAAGCGAGCCGGACCAGGCAAACGAAATTGCGCCCGTTGATCTTGAACATGAACGTCTCGGGCAACCGGCAGGTTTGCGAGATCCCGAGTCGTGCCCCGCGCGGCGAGAGATTCTTCACCATACAGGGAATCGCGGTGCCGTCGTTCAGGCGAATCACGCCGACGAGCGACGTCTCGGTCCGTTCCTCGCAGCGCGCGACACGGTAGTCCTTGCCGCCGGTCGGCCACGGCTCGCGCGTCACAGGTGATTCCGCGATGTCTTGCGCCACCTCGGCCATGGCCCGTTCCGCATCTCGACGATGACCGCGACACTAGGCCGGCGCGGGTTACGCGACCGCTAATGCCGCTGCATCGACGAGGTCGCGATTCCGAGCGCGCGCAACGAAACGGCCGGGATCCCTCCCGGCCGTCTTCCAATTCTCGAAGGCGACGAAATTTACCGCAGCAGCTGCAGGATGCCCTGCTGGGCCTGGTTGGCGAGCGACAGGGCCGAGATGCCGAGCGACTGACGGGTCGAGAGGGCCTGGGAGTTGGCGGCCTCCTCGTTGAGATCGGCATTGGTCAGGTTGGCCGCGCCCGTATCGAGGATGTTGACGAGGCGCTTGGTGAAATCCTGACGGTTCTGCACGACCGAGAGGTTCGAGCCGAAGGTCGAGCTCGCGGCCCGCAAGCTGTCCGAGGCCGTGCCGAGCAGGGCGGTCGTGCTCTTGATGTCGGCATCGAGCAGGAAGCCGCCCTTGCCGTCGACATTGGTGCCGTCGCCGGAATTCGGGCCGATCGCATCGAGGCCGAGGCCGTCCGAGGTCAGGTCCTTGCCCTGGATGTCGAGGTTCGACGTGTCCTTCTCGTTGAAGGCGATGTGCAGCTTGTTCGACGGGTCGCCATTGCTGATCAGGTTGATACCGTTGAAGCTCGAATCCTTGGCGAGCTGTGTGATCTGGACGAGCAGGCTGTTGTACTGCTCGGCGAGCTTGGCGCGGGTATCGGCGCCCGAGACGGTCAGGTCAGAGCTCTTGCCCGCGATGCTGTTGCCGCTGCCGTACTTGTTCGTCGTTCCCGACCCGGCGCCGGCCGCGAAGCCGAGCGCCGTCTGGTCGGCGGTCGCCGCGAATTCGATGTCGGCGCTGGCATTCAGGACGATCTTGGTGCCGGTGACGTCCTTCGAGAAGATGTTGGCGGCACCTCCTGAGGCGGCAGCGGTGTTGAGCGCGGTGATCGCCTGATCGATCGTGTCGCCAGTGGCAATGGTCGCCGTCGCCGCGGTACCGTTGACGAAGAAGTTCACGGAGGTCGAAGCCGACGTCGAGGACGCGAATGCCGTCGAGGCCGTGCCGGTCGTCGAAAGCTGCGTCGAGAGCGCCTGGTTGGCGGTCGATTTCGCCGAGTCGATCAGCTTCTGGATCGAGGTGATACCCTGGTTGGCGGCCTGGATCGTCTGCACGCCGTTCGAGATCGAGTCGAGCAGGGCGCTGAGATCGCCGGAGCGGCTGGTGAAGCTCGCCGCGGTGAAGAAGTTGACCGGATTGTCGAGAGCCGAGGAGACCTTCAGGCCCGTGGCGAGACGGTTCTGAGTGGTCGATGTCAGGGCAGCCGTGTCCTGGAGGGTGAGCAGGTTCTGGCGCGTGGCGGCGGAGAGGGTTACGCTCGAGCTCATGTTACGCAGGTCCGTGGTAAGCCGATGCCAAGCCGGCATTAGGGTTAATTCACCACGGTTCTGGTTTCGCTTCGGTTAATGATGAACAGATTCGATATTTTGCTTTCTGCAGAATCCGAAAATTGACATCGTCAACGAAAACGGCGGCCGGGTTGCCCCGGCCGCCGCAATATCTTTGACGCGAAAGGTCGATCAGCGCAGCAACTGCAGGATACCCTGCTGAGCCTGGTTGGCGAGCGCCAGCGCCGAGATGCCGAGCGACTGACGGGTCGAGAGCGCCTGGGAATTGGCGGCCTCTTCGTTGAGATCGGCCTGGGTCAGGTTGGCCGCGCCCGTATCGAGCACGTTGATCAGGTTCTTCGAGAAGGTCTGACGGTTCTGCACGACCGAGAGGTTCGCGCCGAAGGTCGAGCTCGCCGAACGCAGCGTGTCCGATGCGGTGCCGAGCACGGAGCTGGTCGCCTTGATGTCGGCATCGAGCAGGAAGCTGCCCTTGCCGTCGACCGCGGTGCCATCGCCGGAATTTCCGCCGACCGCGGTGAGGCCGAGACCGTCCGAGGTCAGGTCCTGACCCTGGATGTCCAGGTTCGAGGAATCCTTCTCGTTGAACGAGATGTGCAGCTTGTTCGACGCATCGCCGTTGCTGATCAGGTTGACGCCGTTGAAGCTGGCATCCTTGGACAGCTGGGTGATCTGCGTCAGCAGGCTGTTATACTGCTCAGCAAGCTTGGCGCGGGTATCGACGCCGGAGACGGTCAGATCGGAGCTCTTGCCCGCGATGCTGTTGCCGCTGCCGTACTTGTCGGTCGTTCCCGATCCGGAGCCGGCTGCGAAGCCGAGTGCCGTCTGGTCGGCGGTCGCTGCGAACTCGATGTCGGCGCTGGCATTCAGGACGATCTTCGTGCCGGTCGTGTCCTTCGAGAAGATGCCCGAAGCTGCACCGGCCGATTCAGCGGCGGTGTTGAGCTTGGTGAGCGCCTGGTCGATCGTATCGGTCGAGGCGATCGTGGCCGAAGCCGCGGTGCCGTTGACGAAGAAATCGACGGAAGAAGCCGAAGCCGTCGTGGCATTGTAGGCCGTCGAAGCCGTGCCGGTCGTCGTGATCTGCGTCGAGAGCGCCTGGTTGGCGGTCGACTTTGCCTGATCGACGAGCTTCTGGATCGAGGTAATGCCCTGGTTGGCGGCCTGGATCGTCTGCACGCCGTTCGAGATACCGTCGAGCAGGCTGCCGAGATCGCCAGACCGCGCCGACAGGGACTGCGAGGTGAAGTAGTTGATCGGGTTGTCGAGCGCCGAGGAGACCTTCAAGCCGGTGGCGAGACGGTTCTGGGTGGTCGAGGTGAGGCTCGCCGTGTCCTGGAGCGAAAGGAGGTTCTGGCGGACGGCGGCGGAAAGCGTGACGTTGGACATGAATCGACGATCCTTTTGATCTGATGCACCCCGTTTTGGAGTGACCCGACTTCACGCCCTCCGCTCCTTCCGAAGCCTTACTGCGACCCGCGCAAATGTATCCAATCCCGCCCTGCCGCTTGGAGTGGTTGACGCGGTGTTAACGCTCGCCTGGCCATGGTCGTCTCGAAACGACCGGAAGCGCGAGGCGATTCCATGCCCCTGAAGATCGAGCTGAAGCCCAACGAGCGCCTGATCATCGGCAACGCCGCGATCCGCAACGGCGACCGGCGCGCGAGCTTCGTGCTGGAGACCAACACGAAGTTCCTGCGCGAGAGCGAGATCATCACCGAGAGCGAGGCGGATACGCCCTGCAAGCAGCTCTACGTGCTGCTGCAAGTGATGTATCTCGTCGACGAACCCTTCGAGGCCGAGAACGGCTTCACCGCGCTCGCCTCGCGGATCATGGAGGCCGCGCCGAGCACCGCGCCCTTCATCGCCGCCATCCACGAAGCGAACGGCTCGGGCGAACGCTACAAGTCGCTGAAGCTGGGGCGGGATCTCATCGCCTACGAGCAGGATTTGCGCGCCCGCACGCCCACTGCAGCCGCCGCGGGATAGGCGAGGATCATCGGGCCGTGGTTCAGGCCGTGCCAGGGGAGAAGTCAGCGGGCGGAATCGGGGCGGCCTTCAGAACGAGGATGCAGCGCGGATCGAGCGCGACCGTGGCTGCCTCGGGAACCGGTCCCCGCTCCTTCGGCGGGACGAGCCCGGTCGCGAGCCTCGTATCGAAGACCTGGCGCCACGGTCCGCCAATCACCGGCGCGAGCGCGAAATTGCAGGGGGTCTCGGCGGCGTTCATCAGCACGAGCACGCGCTCGGCTCCCTCGATCTCGTTGCCGATCTGCATGCCGAAGGCCTGTCGCCCGTCATCGCTCCAGGCGAAGCCGTCCATCTCGGTCCCGTCCGGCGCCAGCCAATGCACGTCGCGCAAGGCCGTGTCGTTCACGCTCGCGCCTTCGAGGAAGTGGCGCCGCCGCAGGGCCGGGCAGCTTTTTCGCAGATCGGCGAGATTGGCGACGAAGGCCGTGAGATCCGGGTCGGGCGCCTGCTCCCAATCGAGCCAGGTCAGCGGATTGTCCTGGCAATAGGCGTTGTTATTGCCACCTTGGCTGCGCCCCCGCTCGTCGCCCATCTGCAGCATCGGCACGCCCTGCGCCAGGAACACGGTCGCCAGCATGTTGCGGGTCTGGCGGGCGCGTAAGGACAGGATCGCGGGATCGTCGGTAGGGCCCTCGATTCCATAATTCCGGGACAGGTTGTGCCCGTGCCCGTCGCGATTGCCCTCGCCATTGGCCTCGTTGTGCTTGTGCTCGTAGGCGACGACATCCGCGAGCGTGAAGCCGTCATGCGAGGCGACGTAGTTGATGCTGGCGAGCGGCGACCGGCGGGACGGCGCAAAAATCTCGCGCGAGCCAGCGAGCCCCTGCGTCAGCTTGGCGAGCGTGCCGCGATCCCCGCGCCAGAAGCCGCGAAGATTGTCGCGGAACTGGTCGTTCCATTCGCTCCAGCCACGCGGAAAGCCGCCGAGCTGGTAGCCACCCATGCCGACATCCCACGGCTCGGCGATCAGCTTGACCCGCGCCAGGACTGGATCCTGCGCGATTGCCTGGAAGAAGGCGGCCCGCGAGAAGAAGTCGAACGGGGCGCGCCCGAGGCTCGAGGCGAGATCGAAGCGGAAGCCCGCGACGCCGTAATGCGTCACCCAGTAGCGCAGGCTGTCGAGCACCATCTGCATCACGCGCGGATTGGCGGTATCGAGCGTGTTGCCGCAGCCCGTGCAATCGATATTCTCGCGCAGGTTATCGGGCTTGAGCTTGTAGTAGCTGAAATTGTCGATGCCGCGGAACGACAGGGTCGGACCGGTATGATCGGATTCGGCCGTGTGGTTGTAGACGACGTCGAGAATGGTCTCGATGCCGGCGGCGGCGAGTTCGCGGATCGCGAAGCGCAGGCCGCTCAGGCCCCCGCCGCCGAGATAGCGCGGCTCCGGCGCGAAGTAATTGTAGGGCTGGTAGCCCCAGAAATTGACGAGCCCCTTCTCGACCAGGAAGCGGTCGTCGGCAAACGCCTGGATCGGCAGAAGTTCGAGCGCGGTCACGCCGAGCTTGAGCAGGTACTCGATGATCGCCGGATGGGCGAGGCCGAGATAGGTGCCGCGTTCGGCCTCGGAAAGCGCCGGATGCAGCTCGGTCAGCGCCTTGACATGGGCCTCGTAGATCACCGTCTCGGAAAGCCGGGCCGGCGGCGGCCGCAGGGCGGCGTCCGGCATTTCCGGCCAGGACACGATACAGCGGGGCATGTAGGGGGCGCTGTCGCGCCGATCGATCTGGTCCTCCCGCGTGCTCCCGCGGCGAAAACCGTAGAGCGCATCGTGCCAGCGGATGCGCCCGCTGATCTCGCGGGCATAGGGATCGAGCACCAGCTTCATCGGGTTGAAGCGGTGCCCGGCGCGCGGATCCCAGGGGCCGTGCACGCGATAGCCGTAGAGCTGGCGCGGCAGAACGCCGTGCAGATAGCCGTGGAAGACGTCGTCTGTCCGGCAAGGCAGCCGGATCTTGCGGTGCTCGTGCCTTTCGCCGGGGTTGAACAGGCAGAGGTCGACCGCGCTGGCATGCTGCGAGAAGAGCGCGAAATTGACGCCGCGACCGTCGAAATGCGCGCCGAGTGGTGCGGGCGCGCCTTCCTCGATGGCGATCATGGTCGTCCTTCATGTCGCTGCCACCGCGGCCGGCCGGGCCACGGGTCGCCTTCGCTGGCGGAGCAGACAATCGATGGGGGAGATTACTCGGCCGCAGCTGCCGCCGCGGTCGGCGGCTCGCGCTCGATCGTACGGAAATTCTCGAGTTCTGCCAGGAAGTTACGCGCCCACCAGTCGACATCCTCGCGCGTCATGCGCTCGACCATCGGCCTCCAGCGCTCGAGACGCTCGGCACGCGGCATGTACAGCGCCTCGCGGATCGCCTCGGCCACCTCGAACCGGTCGTAGGGGTTGACCAGAAGCGCCTCCGGCAATTGCCGTGCCGCACCGGCGAATTTCGAGAGGACGAGGACGCCCGGATCCTCCTCGCTCTGCGCGACGACATATTCCTTCGCGACGAGGTTCATGCCGTCGCGCATCGGCGTGACGAGGCCGACCCGCGCCGCGCGGTAGAGGCCGGCCAGAACCGGGCGCGGATAGGCCTTGGTGACGTACTGGATCGGTGTCCAGGCGGGCTCTCCGAGCATGCCGTTGATATCGCCGACCTTCTCGTTCACCTCGCGTGAGAGATGCTCGTATTCCGGCACCTCGCTGCGCGATTTCGGCGTGATCTGGATATAGACGACGTTGCCGCGCTGGTCGGGATTGCAGGCGAAGAAGCGGTCGACCGCCTCCATCCGCTCGGGCACACCCTTCGAATAATCGAGCCGGTCGACGCCGATCAGCAGCTTGCGGGTGCGCAGGCCGGCCATGGTCTCGCGCACGACCTTGTTGGTTCCGGCCTTGTCGGCGGCATCCTTGAACCCGGCGACGTCGATGCCGATCGGGAAGGAGCGGATGCGGGTACGGCGCCCGTCGACCATCAGCGAGCCGCCACCGAGCGGGATCGCCCGCAACTCGTCGATCAAGTTGCGTGACAGGTTCTGGACGTCCGGGTCGGTCTGCAGGCCGATCAGGTCGTAATCGGCGATGTCACGCAGCAACTCGTTGCTCGCCGGCAGGGTGTTGAACACGTCGGCGGCAGGCCACGGGATGTGGTGGAAATAGCCGATCGGGTTGTCGACCCCCTGGCCGCGCAATTCGCTCGCGAGCGGCAGCAGGTGGTAGTCGTGTACCCAGATCAGGTCGTCGGGCTCGACGAGCCGGGCGAGCGCCTGCGCGAAGGCGCGGTTCACCCGCTGGTAGCCGGCGTAATCCGAGCGCGAATAGGTGCCGAGCCCAATCCGGTAATGCATGATCGGCCATAGGGCACGATTGGCAAAGCCGGCGTAATATTCCTTGTAATCCTGCGGAGAGAGGTCGAGCAGCGCGTATCGGATGCGGCCGCGATCGACGATGGTCGGCTCTGTCGAGGGGTTCTCGACGATGTTCCCGCTCCAGCCGAACCAGAGGCCCTCATAGGCGGAAAACGCCTCCTTGACCGCGACGGCGAGGCCGCCCGCAGACACCGCGTCCTTGCCCTCGGCGGGGACGGCAACGCGGTTGGAGACAATGACGAGTCGTGCCACGAAGCCGGCTCCGGTTCTTGCGAGAGGTGACGCAAAACCTGCGCCTGATGCAATCAATCCTGATTTGGTGAACGCGCGGAGGACGAGCGCGATCCGTCCTCAACGGCAGCGAAGCGCGTTCGGCCCCTCCAGGTCAAGATGGTCACGCTCGATCAGCTCTGGATCTCGTCGCCCCGATTTACGGTGACCAACCGCTTCGCGCTTGGGCGCCCCACCCCTTGACGAGGCGAACCGCCGGAACGCGGCGAAGCTTGTGCACGATGCCGCACAACGCCTGAACGCTCCCTGACGGAGACCGGCCTGATGCGATCCACCGATCCGGGCCCATGGCGGAACCGCCTGGGGCCCCCGATGTTACCCAGCCGAGCCTTTCCCGCCATTTTTGTTGCGTGCCCCGAGGATTTCCGCCGATGACCGCCTCTTCCTTTTCGCAGAATCCCGGCGGCGCGGGCGTGGAGGTCGAGCACGATCCGGAGCGGGACGCGGGCCGGGCCGATGCGCCCGATCTCGACGACCTGCGCCAGGAATTCGCCGAGACCGCGGACGTCGCAGCCCGGCGCAGCCGGGGATTTGCGGCAGCCGCGCGGGCTCATGCGCTCGACTACGCCGACAGCCGTAAGAGTGATGCTGCAGATTCTGTCGCCGGCCTTGCCCATTCCCTGCGCGACTCCGGCAAAACCTTCGACGATCGTCCCAACATCAAGGCGTTCTTCGACAGTGCGGCCGACGGCCTCGACGATCTCGCCACCACGATCGAGCAGCGCGGCTTCCAGGAATTCTACGAAGAGGCGGAAGCCTTCGCCCGCCGCTCGCCGGTCGCCGTCGCCGCTGCGAGCTTCGCGGCCGGATTGCTGCTGGCGCGGTTCGTGAAATCGTCGGGCTCGCGCAGCACCGGGACCGAGTTGGATCGCGGTTACGACCGCGAGCGGATCTGAGGCACGCACCGATGTCCGCGGGATCCGGAAATATCCAAAGTCTGATCGGGGACGCGCTGCGCGAGACGGGCGAACTCGCCCGCAAGGAAATCGCGCTGTTCCGCACCGAGATGACGAACAACGTGCGCGCGCTGTTCGTCGGGCTCGCCATGATCGTCGCGGCGGCCGTGTTCGCGGTCGTCTCGCTTTTCGTCCTCGTCGACGCCCTCGTGAAATACGTCGCGACGCTGGTGCATTCCGAGTGGCTCGCGGCCCTGATCGTCGGGGGCGCCCTGCTCCTGATCGCACTCGTGCTCGGGTTTATCGGCATGCGGATGATGTCGGTGTCGAACCTTGCTCCCACACGCACCACCCGCCAGGTCCGTCAGGACGCGCGCGCCTTGTCCGAGAGGGTCACAGGATGAACGCCTCCCTGTCGGATCTCGAGAAGGACATCGAGGCAAGCCGAGCCCGGCTCGACGAGACCATCGACCGCATTCAGAACCGGCTGACGCCAGTCAATCTCGTCGACGAGATGCTCGGTTCGGCGCGGGCGACGCCGTTGAACTCGCTCTATGACAGCGCACTCGAAACCGTGCGAAAAAATCCGCTCCCCGTGCTGCTGATCGTGGCGGGAATCGGCATGCTTCTCAGGAAGATGCCGTCCGGCAAGGTCGCGGCGGCCAACCCGGAAGCCACTGCGGGCATCAGGCCGATCGTGCGCGCGCCATCGCAGCTCGATCCCGAAGCCGTCCCGATCAATCCTGCCACGTTGGGCAACGATCCGGCAGCGCGATCATGACGACCGCAGAACGCACGATGCGTGAGTTTGGAGAAGCGTGATGACGGACAATGGACACCGGGGCGACGATCCTCGTTCGCCAGCCGACGACATCGCCGGGGTCGGGATTCCGCAATCCGCCGGCATCGATCCCGTAACGGGCGAACCGAGGCGCGGTAGCGAAGGATCCGACCCGTTGATCGCGCCGCACGACGAACCGCCGGGCACGATCGAGAGCGCTGCCCGGGTAGCCGCCGACACCGCTTCCGGCCTTCGCGACCGGGTCGCGGATGCGGCAAGCATGGCGCGCGATCAGGCTCGCGACACAGTCCGCAAGGTGCGGGACCGAACCACCGAGACCGTGGACGACGTGCGCGACTGGGCCTCGGAGCGCTATGATGCGCAGAGTCGACGAGCCGCGGCCCTTGCCGAACGCGGTTACGGAAAGCTGCGGCAGGGACGCTCGGCCACCGAGGATTTCGTCACCGAGAACCCGCTCCTCGTCGGTGTCGTCGGGTTGGCCGCCGGATTGCTGCTGGGAGCCCTGCTGCCGCGCACTCGCCAGGAGGATCGCACGATCGGTCCTTGGGCGGATGAGGCGAGAGACCAGGGTCTACGCTATGCGCGCGACCTGACCCAGCGGGGCCGCGAATTCGTCGAGACCGCACTCGATCCGGACAATCTCGATGCGGCCGCACGGCGCTCGGGCTTTGCGCCGAACGACATCGGATCGCGGCGTTACGATGATCCCGATCTGCGCAGGCACCGCCTCTGACCCGAGACGGACACGCTTCCCTCGCGCCGCAAGGAGATAGCGCCTCGGGCTCGACCATGCCCGCCCCCCGATTACTGCCTTGCGGCGACACGGCCTTCACCGTGTCGTTCGGCGAGGCAATCGATCCCGACCTGAACGCGGCTGTGCTCGCGCTCGACGACCGTCTCGCCGAGGCGTGTCTGCCCGGTATTCTCGAAACGGTGCCGACCTATCGTTCGCTGACCGTGCATATCGATCCGGTGATCGCGGACCCGGGAGAGCTCGGCCGTCAGGTCCTCGCGCTGGCGCGCACCAAATCGCTCCCACGCAGGCATCGCAGGATCTGGCGGATACCCGTCGTCTATGGGGGCGAGTTCGGGATCGATCTCGAATCCGTCGCCGACCATCACGGCCTGTCGTCAAATGAAGTGATCGAGCGGCACGCGGCGCCGCTCTATCGGGTCGCGATGATCGGCTTCCTGCCCGGCTATGCCTATCTGTCGGGCCTCGATCCGACGCTCGCGCTCTCGCGGCGGCCGAGCCCCCGCCCGACGACGCCGGCCGGCACGATCTCGATCGGGGGCGAGCAGGCGCTGGTCGCGAGCATCGCCGCGCCAAGCGGCTGGCACCTGCTCGGCCGCACGCCGATGCGGAATTTCCTGCCAGGGCGCGATCCGATCTTCCTGCTGGAGCCGGGCGATCGCGTCCGCTTCGTGCCGATCGGGGAGAAAGCCTGGGGCGTGCTCGACCGCGCTGCCGCTGCCGGCGAACCCATCGCCGAATGCGACGAGACGTGAGCGCTCCGCGTCTCCTCGTCCAGGCTTGCGGCGCTGCGACCAGTCTTCAGGACGACGGACGCCGAGGCTATCTCCGCTATGGATTGTCGGCCTCGGGGCCGATGGATCGGCTCGCCTTCGCCGCGGCGAATATGCTCGTTGGCAATCCGCCCGGAACGACGGCGATCGAGTTCGGTCTCGGCGGGGGCCGCTTCGCGGTCGAGGGATCGGCCTTGCTCTGCGCGCTCGCCGGCGCGCCCTGCCCGATCCGGTGCGACGGCGAGGCGCTCGCCGATCATCAGAGCTTCGTCCTGCGCGAGGGCAGCATTCTCGACATCGGCAGACCGCGCGCGGGCGTCTTCGCCTATCTCGCGGTCGCAGGCGGGTTCGAAGTGCCCGCGATCATGGGAAGCCGCTCGCTCCATCTTCGTGCGGCACTCGGGGGCTTCGAGGGGCGCGGTCTTCGCGAGGGCGACCAAATCCCGCTCGGCCCTACCCTGTTGCCGACCAGCGGGCGCAGGCTCGACCCGGTCGATCTCGAACGCGATCGGCCGATCCGCGCCGTGCGGGGACCTCAAGCCGACGCCTTCACCGATTCCGGAATCGAGACGCTGTTCGGCGCCAGCTTCACGGTCTCGAATCGGGCCGACCGCATGGGCTATCAGTTCGACGGACCCGCGATCGAACACGGCCCGCGCGGCTACAACATCGTCTCGGATGGGACCGTGGCCGGATCGGTCCAGGTACCGGGCAGCGGACGGCCGATCGTGCTGCTCGCCGACCGTCAGACCACCGGCGGCTACCCCAAGATTGCGACGGTGGTCTCTTCCGATTTGCGCCGCCTCGCGCAGCGCAGGCCCGGCGAGCCCGTGCGCTTTGCCGAGATCACACTCGCGGAGGCAGTTCGCTTGGCCCGAGCCCGCGCCGTCGAAATCGACGCGCTGCGCGGCAAGCTGCGGCCTGTCGCAAGCGAAGCCGAGCGGCTGCTCGACGCCAATCTCGCAGGCAATGCCGTCGATGCGTTCGACGAGATCGGCTGAATCGGAGGCGTTCCACGCCTCGACGCGCCGAAGATCAGCCGATAGTCAGGCCCGATGAAGACGGGCGATTGCGACATCCTGATCCTGCCGGGCTTTGCCGGGTCGGAAGAGGAGCACTGGCAGGCACGCTGGGCCGCGCGGCTGCGTACCGCCCGCATCGTCGAACAGGCGGATTGGCATAATCCCAGCCCGCAAGCCTGGCGCGCGCGGATTGCGGCGGCGGTGACCGAGGCGACCAAGCCGGTCTTTCTGATCGCCCATAGCCTGGGCGTCGTCGCGGCGGTTCAGGCAGTCCCCGATTTTCCGAAAGGCGTCGTCCGCGGCGCCCTCTTCGTCGCTTTTCCGGACATCGAATCGCACAACGAATTGCCGGAATGCGTGCGCGCCTTCGCGCCTGTGCCGCGCGGTTCCCTGCCCTTCCCCTCGCTCCTCGTCGCGAGCCGCACGGACCCGTATTGCACCTATGAGCGCGCCGAGGAATTCGCTGCGGCGTGGGGATCGTTGCTCGTCGATGCGGGCGAAGCCGGCCACATCAACGTCGTGAGCGGCCACGGTCCGTGGCCGGAGGGGCTGATGCGCCTTGCCGGCTTCATGAAGACGCTGTGAGCGCTTTTGCTGGGCCGAAGCCGAGTTCCGCGTTCAGAAGCGATCGATCCGGTGTCGGATGAGATGAGCCTGGAGACCCGCAGGGGTCAGTTCATCAGGCAGAAGCCCGAGCCGGAGCCGGCAACGCGGCCGGTACGGCACCAGGGCTGGGCGACCTTCGCGACGGGTGCGGGCGCGGGAGCCGGTGCGGCGCTCGAAGCGGCATCGTCCGGTTTGGCATCCTCAGTATTGCGCGGCATCGCCTCCGCCGTCAGCACGCTGCGGACCGGCAGGATCGATCCAGTGGAGCTGCGACCGAATTCGTAGTCGTTCGAGCGCGCCGCGCTGGAGTCGAGACCGAGGCCGGGGATCACGACGAGACCGGACCGGGAGACCGGCATGGCCGTGGGCCGCGGGGTGAACGAGGATCCGCCAAGGCGCAGGCGAAACCGTGCTTCCGCCTCCGATGCACCGCCTGCAACGACCAGGGCGGCGACGCCCAGCACGATGATGGATCTCATGGATCTGACCCTCGGGCACGAATTCCGGCTTCCGAGCAGGCTATCGACGAGGTCTTAACGGCCGCTCGTGCGGACCGATCGCAATTGAGCGATCGCCCGGGCTGGGGATAAGTCCGGGGAGCACGCGCTGGGATGCGCGATCAGATCGCTGCAAATCCTCGCTGAACCGCCGGGCGCGCCAGCAGGGCGTCCAGCCAGCGCCGGACATTGGGGAATTGGCCGATATCGATGCCCTGCTTCTCGTAGGACTTCGCCCAGGTCACCGTCGCGATATCGGCGATCGAATAGGCTCCGGCCATGTAGTCGCGCCCATCGAGACGCCGATCGAGCACGCCGTAGAGGCGCTTCGCCTCCTCGGTATAGCGCTCGACCGCATAGGGGATCTTCTCCTTCGCGTAGATCCGGAAATGATGCGCCTGGCCGAGCATCGGTCCGAACCCGCCGACCTGCCAGAACAGCCATTCGTCGACCGCGACCCGATCACGTTCGTCGCTCGGATAGAGGCAACCGGTCTTTCGCCCGAGATATTGCAGGATCGCACCGGATTCGAAGACCGTGATCGGTTGGCCGCCTGGACCTTCCGGATCGACGATCGCCGGAATCTTGTTGTTTGGCGAGATCACCAGAAAGTCGGGCGCCATCTGTTCGCCCTTGCCGATGTTGACCGGCACGACCCGATAAGGGAGGCCGCATTCCTCCAGCATGATCGGAATCTTCCAGCCGTTCGGCGTGCTCCAGGTATAGACGTCGATCGGCTTGTCCGGCGAATGAGCCATCGGGCGCTCCGGTATCGTCCCGTCCGACAGGATGGGCCTCCCGGATTAGACCGGTTCACGCGCTCCACTCAAGCTCTCGTGATGTCGGCCCGGCGCGAATGGGCAGCCGCCGCGAAACCTCTCGCGGTGCCAAGTCGTTTGAGACTTTGGCGTTTCGCCGCTACTGAATTCAGCCTTCGTGGCTCCGGCATGCCTTGCCACGATCCGCCTCGCGCGGACATTCCGCCCCGACGGAGATGCCCTTGATGTCGTTCCGCTTCGCCCTCGCGCTCGCTGCGCCCCTTCTTGTCGCAGTCGCAGCCGAGGCGAAGCCACAGCTGAAGCACTTCGCCGATGCGACGCCGACGGGCAAGGCGATGGGTGAGGCAGCCGGCAAGGAGCCTTTGACGGGGCTTGCCGCTGCGCGTGATCGCCGGAACAGATGCATCGCGGAATGGCGGGGCATGTCCGCTTCCGAGAAGACCAGCGCCGGGCCGAAATGGCCCCAGTTCTTCAATGCTTGCGTGAAGCGGCAGAAGAGCTCGCAGCCTTGATTCGGCCTCGTGCCGCGCAGCGGAGGTAGATGCCGAGCCGCGCGCAAGCTATGCGAGCGGCCGGGAATTCGGCGCAGCGCGCGATCCGGCGAGCCGACAGACCGTTGGACGGCGGCGGACAACCGGACCACAGAGGACCACGACACGATGACGCAAGCCGCGCCGCAAAAGGCGAAACAATCCGGCGGCAAGCCCAAGACGGCGATCACGCCGACGCGCGAAGAGAATTTTCCGGAATGGTTTCAGGCCGTCATCAAGGCCGCCGAATTGTCGGAGAACTCGGCCGTGCGCGGCTGCATGGTGATCCGGCCCTATGGCTATGCTTTGTGGGAGAACATCCAGCGGGCGCTCGACGCAAGGAATGCGCGGTCGTCACCCATCACCGCCTCGAGAAGGATGCGAGCGGCAAGCTTGCCCCGGCGCCTTCGGCGGCGCTCGAGGAGCCCTTCATCATCCGCCCGACCTCGGAGACGATCATCGGCGATTCGATGGCGCACTGGATCCAGTCCTATCGCGACCTGCCGCTGAAGCTGAACCAATGGTGCAACGTGATGCGCTGGGAGATGCGCACGCGCATGTTCCTGCGCACCTCGGAATTCCTCTGGCAGGAGGGCCACAACGCCTTCGCCACCGCCGAGGAGGCTGGGGCCGACGCAATGCGCATGCTCGAGGTCTATCGCGACCTCTACGAGAACCACCTGGCGATTGCCGGCATCGCCGGCGAGAAGACGGCCGACGAGCGTTTTCCCGGCGCGGTCCAGAGCTTCACGATCGAAGCCATGATGCAGGACGGCAAGGCGCTCCAGGCCTGCACCTCGCACAATCTCGGGCAGAATTTCGCGCGCTCCTGCGACATCCGCTTCCAGGGGGAGGATGGCCAGTCCCATCTCGCGCACACCACCTCCTGGGGCTTCTCGACGCGTTCGATCGGCGGCCTGATCATGAGCCATGCGGACGATGACGGCATGATCATGCCGCCGCGCATCGCCCCGTATCAGGTGTCGATCATCCCGATCCTGCGCGACGACAGCGCCCGGCAGACCGTGATGGAGGCCTGCGAGACCCTGCGCAACGCTTTGCGCGGCCAGGGCATCCGCGTGCATCTCGATGCTTCGGACGCACGCACGCCGGACAAGATGTGGGGCTCGATCAAGAAGGGCGTGCCGCTTCGCGTCGAGATCGGCCTGCAGGAAGCGGAAGGCGGCCTCGTCACCCATACCCGCCGCGATCTCGGCAAGGCGTCCAAGGCCAGCGTGCCGCGCGAGGAATTCGTGCAGAATGTGAAGGCGCTGCTCGACACGATCCAGGCCGACCTGCTGGAGCGCTCGCGCGCCTTCACGGCCGGGCGCATCCAGGATGTGGCTGACGTCGTCGCGTTGCGCGACCTGTTCGAGAGCGGCTTCCAGGGCTTCGCGCGCGTTCCCGATGCGCTCCTTGGCGACGAAAGGCTGCGTGCCGTCAACGACGCCTTCGCGCTGACGCCGCGCTGTCGGCCTTTCGCGGACGAGGGCCGCAGCGTTATCCTGGGTCGGTCGTACTAGCCGTCGTCAGACCAAAGATATGACCGATGAATTCACTCCGACGACCTTCGTGACATGCTCGCCTTCCTGCGGAGCGGGTCGCGGGGTTCGATGGGAGGCCACGCCAGGCTCGAAGGACTAGGGTCGGGACGCTCGCCCGGAGCATCGGTGCGCTCGCGCTTCGATCGACCCCTTTTCGCTCTCACGACGAGTGGCGGTCAGCGGCTTTCCGCAGGACAGCGACATCGCAGGTGTGATGGCAAAGCGCTAAGCAAGAGCATGCTGTCGGCCCAATTTGCGCGGACGACGGCCCATCGCTCGTAACCGCTTCCGGGAATAGCACGAGTAGAACCCGAATATACGAGAAAACCAGTCTTCTACTCGAACCTCGACGAGATCAACTCGACATTCGGCAGCAGGATGCGAGCAATATTCACATTGTCGAACGCTGCCCCGCCGACGCGCCGGATCGTAAAATTCGACAAGGGCGTGGTGTTCGACATGGGCGTCGTGTGCCTTCCAGACGGTTTGCTCGTCGAAGAAACACTACAGGACAACAAGTATTTCAGACGTGGGGTAGCGCCCATTCCATTGGACGGGATGCCGTTCGAGGAGGGCAATTTCGCGCTTTTGCGCAAAGCGGGAGACGTGAATTACGGCCATTGGCTCATCGAACTCGCAACCCGCGTCCTGGACTTTCGGCGCGCGGAGCTCCCCGACGACACGCGGTTCCTGGTCACCAAGAATCCGCCCAGCACAATGAAGATCCGCGCAGAGACATTGCAAATTTTTGGCATACCGAAAGACAAGATCGAATGGATCGACAATGACCCTCGAGCGTTTCGCAACGTCTATGTTTGCACTCCGAATTCCATCCACAGTCACACGCATTGCAGGAAGAATGTTCTCGAATTGCGCTCCCTGGCGCAATCTCACGCCGCTACCGTGGATCGACCTACTGCAGGCTATGGAGAGAAAATTTTCATTGGCCGCCCTAAAGGACATAAGCGGCGCGCGCTCAATGAAGATGAGGCTTTTGAGGAATGCCGAAAGCACGGATACGTCAGATTCGATCCCACGGGGCTCTCACTCGTTGACCAGATCAAGATCTTTGAGAATGTCACACACATCGTCGCCGTGTTTGGAGCATCGCTCACGAATATCATTTGGGCACGACCCGGCTGTCGGGTTGTCGCCCTGACACCCGACATCAGCGTCGATTATTTTTTCTGGGACCTCGCAACCATTTGTGATCATAAATATTCAATAATTTTTGGAAATTCCATCGATCAAACTAGCAATTATGTTCATCAGGATTTTATAGCCAATATTCAAAAGTTGCGTGAATATTTTGAAAGACATTAACGAGAAGCCGCAATTCACTGAGAACCCGTCGGCGCGCACTGGCCGATCGGGAATGGTCCGCCGCTGCGCTACGCAGATTCGCTAGATAGATGGCCGACCTTCGAGATCGTTGTCAGAAAGTTCGTTCGCACGCGCCTCAATCCGTCGCAGGGTCATTGTCGAGGTCAAGCTTAAGCCGCAGCCGCACAAGTTAAATTCCAATTAAATTTTGCAGCGCAAAACCGAATGGCGAGCCGGAAAGCGGATTTACTTTAGAGCTTGGCAGCATTTTAGGGCTTGACGTCACCGGAATACGGACGCACGCTTCATCTGTGCTTCATGAGGGAAGCACAGATGCTCGAAGCCCGGCGGCAATTTGCTGGTGGGAACAGAGTAGGTCAGGCTGAACGGAGACAGGAATGACTCCACCGCAGCGGATCGCCGCATAGAAGATTTGGGGACCGGTTCGGCCCGAGATTGAGCGGCATGTTTGACGAGCCACCGGACGGAAGCGGCTCCAGGGGCCGGGAAGCGACCTTTACGGTACGACTTCGAACACGCAACAGCCCCACCTAAAGCCGCCTCCGCCGCGGTTCTCGTTTTTGATATTTTTTGACGTCAGGGCCCGCCCGGCAGCGCCGAGGTGGGATTTTCACGTCAGCGTGTCGGCTCACTCGATCCCGAGCTTGTCCTTCAATAGCGCATTGACCGCAGCCGGGTTGGCCTTGCCGCCGGTCGCCTTCATGGTCTGGCCGACGAACCAGCCGAGCAGGGTCGGCTTGGCCTTGGCCTGAGCGACCTTGTCAGGATTGGCGGCGATGATCGCATCGACCGCCGCCTCGATCGCGCCGGTATCCGTCACCTGCTTCATCCCGCGCGATTCGACGATGGCGCGCGGCTCGCCGCCCTCGTTCCAGACAATCTCGAAAAGGTCCTTGGCGATCTTGCCCGAGATCACGTTCTCGCCGATCAGGTCGACGACCTGGCCGAGCTGATCGGCAGAGACTGGCGTGTCCTCGATCGAACGGCCCTCCTTGTTGAGGCGGCCGAACAGTTCGTTGATCACCCAGTTCGCCGCAGCCTTGCCGTCGCGTCCTTTGGCGACCTGCTCGAAATAATCGGCCGAGGCGCGCTCGGCGACGAGCACGCCGGCATCGTAATTCGAGAGCCCGAAATCGGCGATGAAGCGCGCCTTCTTGGCGTCCGGCAGCTCCGGCAGCCCCTCGGCCAGCCCATCGACGAAAGCCTTGTCGAATTCGAGCGGCAACAGGTCCGGATCGGGGAAGTAGCGGTAATCATGCGCCTCTTCCTTGGAGCGCATCGAGCGGGTCTCGCCCTTGTTCGGGTCGAACAGGCGCGTTTCCTGGTCGATTCTGCCGCCATCCTCCAGGATCGCGATCTGGCGGCGCGCTTCGACCTCGATCGACTGGCCGATGAAACGGATCGAGTTGACGTTCTTGATCTCGCAGCGCGTGCCGAGCGGATCGCCGGGCTTGCGCACGGAGACGTTGACGTCGGCCCTGAGATTGCCCTTCTCCATGTCGCCATCGCAGGTGCCGAGATAGCGCAGGATGGTGCGCAGCTTGGTCACATAGGCTTTGGCCTCCTCGGACGAGCGCAAGTCCGGCTTCGAGACGATCTCCATCAGCGCGACGCCGGACCGGTTGAGGTCGACGAAGCTCTTCTGCGGGTCCTGGTCGTGCAGCGACTTGCCGGCATCCTGCTCGAGATGCAGCCGCTCGATCCCGACCGTGAAGGAGGTGCCGTCGGCCATGTCGACGGTGACTTCGCCCTCGCCGACGATCGGGTCCTTGTACTGCGAGATCTGGTAGCCCTGCGGCAGGTCCGGGTAGAAGTAGTTCTTCCGGTCGAAGACCGAGCGATGGTTGATCTGCGCCTTCAACCCGAGCCCGGTGCGCACGGCCTGAGCGACGCATTCCTGATTGATCACCGGCAGCATGCCCGGCATCGCCGCATCGACCAGCGAGACGTGGTCGTTCGGCTCGCCGCCGAAAGCGGTCGAGGAGCCCGAAAACAGCTTCGACCGGCTGGTGACCTGGGCATGGATCTCCATGCCGACGATCACCTCCCAATCATGGAGGCCGCCTTTGATGAGCTTCGAGGGGGGTGTCGGTGCGTTCATGGCTTCCAAGTTCGAGGCAGAGGTTGATGCGGTGTGTGTAGAAAGGCGCAGCGAGCAGGGTCAAGGGTGACCGAAATGAGTGGAGAGCAGACCTGCGTTTACTTGCCGCCGATTCTGCAGAGCACTTAGGCAATTCAACTCACTTTTCAGCTGTCGACGACATTCACTAGATTACCTGCAGGGTCACGGAAAAAGAAGCGCCGCAGTCCCCATTCCTCCGAAGTTGGTCCGTACACTATTTCTGCCCCTGCAGCGCGAATGGCGGCCTCGGCGGCCTCGAGGTCGTCCACTCCGATTGAAATGACGGGCAATTCTGTCCCGGCGCCTCCTTCAGAAGCGGTGTGCAGTTCAATTTTCTGGGTGGCACTTTGGCTTAAGAACGCGATCCACCCCATATCATGCGGCAAATCGAGCTTGAAAACATGTTCATAGAACCTCGCCAAACCCTTTGGGTCCGGCGCGGTGAGATTGGCAACAATTCTGGTAACGGCCATTTTTTAATACGTCCCTGTATCAGATGGGCAATTCTCGCGGCACGCAATTTCTGAAAAGGAGCGCATGCGGCCACCTGCACATAGTAGACTGAACTGAATTATTCTGTCGCTGTGAGCGAAGAGAGACCATGCAGGGCCGAACTTCATCCTTTAGAACTTGCCGACGACCGAATTTCTTCGTTTAGTTTGCAATGACGACGTTTCTTAAACGAGACCCGTCGTGTAATACACCCCGATTACGAAGAACACCGCCAGCGTCTTGATCACCGTGATCGCAAAGATGTCGCCGTAGCTCTGGCGATGGGTCAGGCCTGTCACCGCAAGCAGCGTGATGACGGCGCCGTTATGCGGCAGCGTGTCCATGCCCCCGCTCGCCATCGAAGCGATGCGGTGCATCACCTCCAGCGGAATGCCCGCGGCGTTCGCCGCATCGATGAACTTCTGGGACAAGGCGCCGAGCGCGATCGAGAGGCCGCCCGAGGCCGAGCCGGTGACGCCGGCGAGCACGTTCACCGT
Organism: Methylobacterium sp.; assembly: GCA_044227265.1. Lineage (GTDB taxonomy): Bacteria > Pseudomonadota > Alphaproteobacteria > Rhizobiales > Beijerinckiaceae > Methylobacterium. The sequence continues at coordinate 22,386 of JBGAFL010000013.1, read as the reverse complement.
CACAGCCTCGTTGATGAGCGGGTTCGGGATCGCCGAGAGCGCATCCGAGATCACCTTGAAGCCCGGCAGGGCCGCAATCACCGCGCCGAAGCCATATTCGGTCGCGGTGTTCATGCCGGCGAGCAGAGAGCCTGCCACCGCCGCTTTAGAGCCATCAGCGAAACGGTCCGAGAGATTGCGAAAACCGAGGATCACGGTGGCGAGGATGCCGAGGATCAGCGCGCCCTCGACCGCCCAGATCGCAGCGACCGTCTTCACGGGAATCGTGACCGGATGGGCGGCCATGTCCGGGTTGAGCACGGCCGTGGCATCGCCGGTGCCGTAGGCGGCGTTGATCCACAGGAGCAGCAGCTTGTTGCCGATGCCGACGATGAGGAGAGGCAGCAGAGCGATGGTCGGATGGATCGCGACCTTGTCCTCGACGGCTTGCGGCTCCTGCTCATGGCCCTCGCCATAGCCCTCGCCGGCGGCTGCAGCACGACGGCGCCGGAACTCGAGCCAGGCGACGCCGCAGCAGAACACGAAAATCGCGCCGATGATGCCGAGGATCGGCGCGGCGAAGGAATCGGTCTTGAAGAACGAGGTCGGGATGATGTTCTGGATTTGCGGCGTGCCCGGCAGCGTATCCATGGTGAAGGTGAAGGCGCCGAGCGCGATCGTGCCGGGGATCAGGCGCTTGGGGATGTTCGAGCGCCGGAACAGTTCGGCCGCGAAGGGATAGACCGCGAAGACGGCCACGAACAGCGAGACGCCGCCATAGGTCAGGATCGCGCCGACCAGCACGATGGCGATCACCGCCCTGCCCTGCCCGAGAAGGCCGGTGACCGCGCCGACGATGGAGCGGGCGAACCCTGAGATTTCGATCAGCTTTCCGAAGACCGCCCCGAGCAGGAAGAGCGGGAAATACAGCTTCAGGAAGCCGACCATCTTCTCCATGAACAGGCCGGAGAAGATCGTCGGGACCGCCGCGGGGTCGGTGACGAGCACCGCCGCCATGGCGGCGATCGGCGCGAACAGGATGACCGAGAAGCCGCGATAGGCGACCGCCATCAGGAAGAACAAGGCCGCGAGGCAGATGAGAAAGCTCATGAGCGACCTTGCCTTCGGGTGCAGGCCCCTCGCGGGCCAGGCTCGCGGCGTTTGATCGCAAGGCGACCCGAATCGCAGGTGCGCCCGCCGCCCTAACTCAGCGCCACCGGCACGAGGGATGGCATCTCCTCGGCCCGGTAGGAAGAGGCTAGGCGGACATGGCCGTTGACACCGTCATCGACGGGCTCCACCGGCTCCCCGGCTTCGTCAACATGTATCTGATCGAGGCACCGGAGGGTCTTGTGCTGATCGATGCCGGCCTACCCGGCCGCGCCGAGACCGTACTGGACGCATTGCGACACCTCGGCCGCCGGCCGGACGAATTGAAGCTGCTCGTTCTGACCCACGCCCATATCGATCATCTCGGCAGCGCAGCCGCCATCGTGCGGGCGACCGGCGCACGGGTCGCGATGCATCCGGCGGATGTGCCGATCGCCGAGAGAGGTGGCGGATTCCGCACGATACATCCAGGGCCTGGCATCATCCGGCGTGTTCTGTTCGGCCTGTTTTCTCGCCCGGATGTGACGTTCGAACCGGTCAGGATCGATCAGCGCATCGAGGATGGCGACGTGCTGCCTTTCGCAGGGGGCCTCACCGTGATCCATTGCCCCGGCCATTGTGCCGGACAGATCGCGCTTCTCTGGGGACCGCGCCGCGTACTGTTCGCCGCCGATGCCTGCGGCAACCTGATTCGTCTGGCCCCACCGATCGCCTATGAGGATCGCGCCGAAGGCGAGCGCAGCATGCGCAAGCTCGCCGGCCTCGATTTCGACATCGCCTGTTTCGGCCACGGCAAGCCGATCCTGAAGGAGGCCGCCACCCGGTTCCGCGAAACCTTCCGCTGAGCCTCTTATGTCTGCCCCGCGATCCGATCAGGCGAGACCGAGCGGCAGCACCATCCGGTCGCCACGCGATCCGTCACGGCCGATCGGCGGAAACGGCGCACCGCGCGCGATCATCTCGGCATAGGCAGGCAGCCGGGAGGCCTCGTTGAAAGAGGCCGCGGCAACGCAACGGCCGGCGCGGCCATAGGCGACGAGGAAACGCCCGCTCTTCGGATCGCCCTCGGCGAAGACCACACCGTCCGCGCCCTCCGTCAGCCCGACCAGACTGAGATCGAAAGCGCCCAGACCCGTCGCGATCGAAGGGAGCGCTCCATAGGGAGCCTCCGGTGCCACGCCGGCCATCATCGCACCGGCATAGGCCGCCTGATCATGAGCGTTCTGCCAATGATCGACCACGATATGGCGTCCGCCCGCGAGCGGATGGGGAAAATGCGCGATATCGCCAGCGGCGAAGAGAGCAGGGTCCGGCCGGCCGGCCTGATCCAATACGCGGGTGTAAGCGTCGCAGTCGACGCCTCGGGCATGGAGCGCCACACCCGAATCCTCGAGCCATTCAGTATTGGGAACGTTGCCGATCGCGACGACGACGAGGGGGGTATCGATCGTGTGGCCATCGTCCAGCAGCACGCGGATCACACGGCCGAACCCGTCATCCTCGAGGCGCGTGATCTGGCGCCCGAGGCGCAGATCGACCTCCTGCGCTTCGAGCCAGGCACCGACGATCGAGCCGATCAAGGTGCCGAGCAGGCGGGCGAGCGGCGCTGCTGCCGTTTCGATCAGGCTGACGGGGATATCGAGGTTGCGTATCGCCTGGGCCACTTCGCAGCCGATGAATCCGCCGCCGATAACCACCACATTCGTGGGCCGGGCAGCTAAGGCTGCGCGCAGACGGATGGCATCTTCGCGATCCCGCAAGACCAGGACACCCTGGAGCCCGCGCTCGCGCGCATTGGGCCATGAACGTGCCCGCGCACCGGTCGCAATCAGGAGCTTGTCGTAGGCGACCTCGCTGCCATCCGTGAGATGAACGCGGTGCGCCTTCCGATCGAGCGCGACGGCAGCCACGCCGAGCCTCCAGGTCGCATCGAGGTCGGCAGCAAGGGCGAGCACGGTCGCCTGCGGCGCGGTCTCGCCGGTCAGCACCGATTTGGACAGGATCGTGCGATCGTAGGGTCGGTGAGGTTCGGCACCGATCATGGTCAGGCGCCCGCGAAATCCCGCCTGCCGCAGAGCCAAAGCGCCGTTCAGGCCCGCAAAGGAGGAGCCGACGACCACCGCATGGGCAGACGATTCCGTCATGGGCGGCCGAAGCGTCGCGAGGGCGCGGACGGGTTCGACACCGTGGCGATCGCGCGAGACGGCTGGAACGATGCAGGAGATACGGTCGACGCTCGGTCGCAGAGCCGAGTCGCGCGGCGTAGCGTCACGTCGCGATTGCCGATACGCGGTCCGTCCTGCGCCCCGTTCGTCATGCTCATCTCGGTTGCCGCATGACAAGCGTATCCGTGCGGCAGAGGTTCCCAAGTCCTCGGCAGCAGTGAGGGCGGCTTGTGATGATCAAGTTCCGATCTTCCGCCGGCGCGTGGCGTCGCACGGCCTCCAGCTCACTTCGGCTGGAACCAATGCAGGCGAATGCAACCGTGCTTCGCGCCTCAATCTCGACACGCTGGCCTTCGAGACCCGACGAATGGCTTGCGCTCGATCCGAGACAGTGTCACCCGATCATGCGACGGGATTGTGTGCCGGCCCAACCTGCCCCATCCCGCCCGAGCCGTGGACGAGCCCGACCAGAATGGAACGCGCGTGAAGCGGGACAGGCTCAAGATCGGGAAGGCCAGCGAGACGCCCGCCGGCCGTTCTCCCCGGACTTCGACGCGCGGGTCCGCCCCTCCGCTCGACCTCCAGGGCGCCGATGCGGCCCAGATCGACCGCCGCGAGGTCAATCTCCGCTGGCTCTGCGCGAGCGCGCTGACCGGAATCACGGGCGCGGCCCTGATCGGCGCCGCGATCCATGTCTCGCTCCAGAGTGAGATTTCGTTCGCCGCGATCCCCGAGCGCGCTTCCGTCTCGGCGCGGACGCAGCTCGGCGACGCGGATTCGGCGCCCATTGCCCGCAAGAGCGACCGGCTCGTGCGCAATCTGATGATCGCCGCCGCCAAGCAGAATTTCCGCGCGCCGGTAACGGTGCGGGTCGCCGATCGCGAGATCACCAAGGTTCGCCCCTTCGTGCGGATCTCGACCGCACTGTCGATGTCGACCGGCGTCTTCGCGACCGACATACCGCGCTTCGATCCGATGCGGATCTCCGACGACGAGCCGGAGCGCGTGGCCGATAACGGCGCGGGTGACACGCCGGGCGCGGAGGTCTCGGTGATCAAGCGCGATCTCGCCGATCTGCCGATGGATGCGAGCGCGCCTGCCTTGACCGACGAGGAGGTGACCGCCCAGGTCGCCGAGGAAAGGCGCCTGACCGCGGAAGCCGGCCGGCGCACCGCGCTGCCGCTCGCGCCGCAGCTCCTGCTTTCGCGCAGCCTGCAGACCGGACCGTCCGCCGCCGATTTCGAGAGTGGGACCAAGCTCGGCAAGGACGGCGCCGCCTTCAAGTCGATCGAGGTTCTCGTCGTGCCGGAAAACGTCACGAGCCTCGCCAAGGTCGAACTCAAGCCGAACGACACGCCCGTAGTCGAGGAGCGCGACCTCGCGCTCAAGCGCAGCGAGACGATCGAGGCCGCTTTGCGCGCCACCGGCAAAGCGTCGGAGGAGGCGATCCGCGGCGTGACGGCCGCGCTCGGCGGCCGCTCCAAAACCTCGGCGCTCGGCGAGGGCCAGCAATTCCGGCTGCAGATCGCGCCGGGGCCGAACCCGGGCGATCCGCGCCAAGTGACACGCGTCGTGCTCTACGGCGAGGATGGCATCCAGGCGATCGCGGCGATGAACGATCGCGGCTCCTTCGTCTCGGTCGCCCCGCCGACAGAAGAGGGCAATGGCGGCAAGCGCCAGCCCCAGGCCGATGTCGCGGATAGCGACGAGGACGATGGCGGCACGGGACCCCGGCTCTATCAAAGCCTCTACGAGACTGCCGCACGTCATGAACTCCCGCGCAGCGCCGTCGACGACATCGTGCGTGTGTTCAGCTACGACATCGATTTCCAGCGCCGGATTTCCAGCGGCGACGGCCTCGACGTGTTCTACACCTATGACGAGGATGCCGGCCCGAACGCCGCCGACAAGCCGGACCTGCTCTACGCCTCGCTCAATCTCGGCGGCGAGGTCCGCAAGATCTACCGCTTCCAGTCACCCGACGACGGTACGATCGACTATCTCGACGACCAGGGCCGCTCGCTCAAGAAGTTCCTGATCCGCAAGCCGATTGCCGACGGCATCATGCGCTCGGGCTTCGGCTACCGGCGCCATCCGATCCTCGGCTATGCCAAGCTGCATACCGGCGTCGACTGGGCCAATCCGATCGGCACGCCGATCGTGGCCGCCGGCAACGGCGTCATCATCAAGGCTGGCTGGGATTCGGGCTACGGCAACCGCATCGAGATCCAGCACATCAACGGCTATGTCACGACCTACAACCACATGTCCCGCTACGCGCGCGGCATGACGGCGGGTGCGCGGGTCCGCCAGGGCCAAGTGATCGGCTATGTCGGCTCGACCGGCCTCTCGACCGGGGCGCATTTGCATTACGAGGTCGTGATCAACGGCCATTTCGTCGACCCGATGAAGATCCGCGTGCCGCGCGGCCGCGAGCTCGATGGCCGCCTGCTCGCCGAATTCAAGCGCCAGCGCGATCAGATCGAAGCGACCATGCAGCAATCGAAGACCGCCACGGCGATGGCCCAGCGCGACGCGATGCGCTGAAGCATTTCAGCCAAATCCCAGCATCGCCCTTACCTCCTCCGGTCCGACGCCACGTACCCGCAGATCGGCGAGGCTCTGCGAGCCTTTGGATTTCGCGAGCTTGGCACCGCCCTCGTCCGCGATCAGGCTGTGATGGTGATAGGCCGGTGAGTACAATCCGAGCAGAGCCTGGAGCAGGACGTGCAGGCTCGTCGCCGCCTCCAGTGGTAGCTCGTCGCCACGTCGCGCCGCGCGATCATCGCGTCGCCCCAGAGGGCGGGGTTAGCGACAATCATTTCTTGCAAGCAAGCCGCCTCCCCTCCCCCCAACGGACCTTGGGCTTGCCCGAGTTCCGCAACGGCTTGCCCAGATCGGGCAGGCCCGATCTGGGTGGGGGAGGGTGGACCTCGCGTCAACGAGGATCGGGAGAGGGGAGCACCGGCTTCTCCGGATAAACCTGTGCCAGCCCCTCTCCCCCCCTGCATTTGCAGGGTACGCTCCCCCGCAGAGGGGGGAGGGAATACGCGCGGGTCAAAGCAATGAATGGCATGCGGCCCGGGCGCCGCCGCCATCGCGCGGGCCATGTCCAGGCGCCAGGAATGGGGCTCGCCCGCCGCCCGCCGCCGAGCCGCTTCGTCCGGTGGCAGATCGCGGCAGGTGCCGGGATAGAGCGGCACGCCGTCCGGATCGCGCAAAACCGAGATGCCCTCGGCCTCGACCGCGCGGATCCGCGCCGCGATCTGCCCGCGCGAGCAGAAGCAGGGATAGGCAAGGCCCCGTGCGGCCAGGGTTTCGAGATGCGCGCGGTAGAAACCGAGATGCTCGGATTGCCGCCGCACCGGCTTTTCAAAGGACAGACCGAGCCAGGCGAGATCGTCGTGGATCGCCGCGATGAGTTCGGGGAGGGAGCGGACCGGGTCGATGTCTTCGATCCGCAGCAGCACCCGCCCGTCGCATCGCACTGCAAGCTCCGCATTGAGCAGGGCGGAATAGGCATGGCCGAGATGCAGGCGGCCGTTCGGGCTCGGGGCGAAACGGAAGACCGGCCTCACTGCGCCGTGCCGTGGCGCAGGCATTCCTGCTGGCCCAGCGTGCAGGCGATGCCCGGCAGCGAACAGGCGGGTCCATCAGGCAGGCGCTGACAGACGCGGCAGCCATCGGTCCATTCCGCACAGGACGGATCTGCGGCTGGCGCCATCGCGGTGACGGGCGGATGCCCGCCACCCGACGCCAGCGAAGAGATCAGCACGGCAGCGAGGACGAGCGCGGCCACGCCCAGCGCGACGAGAGCGTCGAGACGCGCGGTTGCGCGGTCGGGCGGGGGATCGGCCATGGCCCCTGCGTGTTCGCCGGAGGCGCGCGCAGTGTCAACCGGCGCGACTGGCCCCTGCCGAACCCGTTACGAACCTGCCGCGCTGCCCGCCAGAGCTGCCGCCACGGCGCGCGCGAAGGCGGCCGGGTCGCGCGGGGCATCGCCATCCTGCACCAGAGCGAGATCGAGCAGGGTGCCGGCCTGCGCCGCGATGTCCTGCCCGGCCTCCACCCTCTCGGACAGAGCCCGGATCAGCGGGTGGCGCGGGTTGATCTCCAAGATCGGCAGGGAGCCTCCGAAGCCACGTCCGGCCCGGCGCAACAGGCGCTGCATCTGCAGGTTCGGGCCCGCCCCAGAGGCCAGCACCACGGCGCTGCCGACGAGGCGGTCGGTGGTCCTCACCTCCGACACGTCCTTCTCCAAAGCGAGCTTCAGCGCGGCGACGAGCTTGTCCGCCTGCGGCGCTTCCGCCGTCTCGCCCTCCGGCTTGATCTTGGCGAGATCCGCGGAAGCCTGCGTCACAGAGCGGAGCGGCTTGTCCTCGAATTTGGAGAGCTGCTCAGGCCAGAAGGCGTCGACATGGTCCGAGAGCAGCAGAACCTCCAGGCCGCGTGCGGAAAAACCTTCGAGCTGGACCGAGGCCTTTGCGCTCTCGATGCTGTCGGCGACGTGGAAATAGATCGCCTCCTGCTCGGGCTTCATGCGCGCGACGTAATCGGGCAGCGAGGTCCAGCCCTCTTGCGTGGAAGAGCGGAAGCGCAAGAGCGGGGCGATCTCGGCGCGGCGCTCGAAATCCTCGTAGATGCCCTCCTTGAGGACGGAGCCGAAATTCTCGGCGAATTTTTCGTATTCCTCGCGCTTCTCCGTGTTCTTGGAGCGATTCGTCAGCTCGTTGACGACGCGCGTCGTCACCGCGCGCCGAATTTTCTGAAGCGCCGGCGTCGATTGCAGCATCTCGCGCGAGACGTTGAGCGGCAGATCGTCGGTATCGACCACGCCTTGCACGAAGCGCAGCCAATTCGGCAGCAGCTCGGCCTCGTCGGTGATGAACATGCGCCGCACATGCAGGCGCACCTTCGAGCGGCGATCATCCTCGACCACCATGAAGGGCTTCATGCTCGGCACGAACAGAAGGCCGGTGAATTCGAGCGCGCCCTCGGCCCGCCAATGCAGGGTCAGCCACGGCTCGTCGAAATTGTGGCTGACCGTGCGGTAGAATTCCTTGTACTGCTCTTCCGTGATTTCGGATTTCGGCTTGCGCCAGAGCGCGGTGCCCTTGTTCGCCGGCTCGTCTTCGCCCTCCGCATTGCGGATCACGATCGGCACCGCGATGTTGTCGGCCCATTTGCGCACGATGTGGTCGAGCCGGTAGCTCTCCAGGAATTCGCCCGCATCCTCCTTGAGATGCAGCACGATGTCGGTGCCGGCTTCCGCCCGCTCGGCCGGCGCGAGCGTGTAGCTGCCCTGGCCATCGGATGCCCAGGTCCAGGCCTCGGTCGAACCGGCGCGGCGCGAGGTGACGGTGACGCGGTCGGCCACCATGAAGGCCGAATAGAAGCCGACGCCGAACTGGCCGATCAGCCCATTGCGCAACTCCTCGCTGCCCTCCGCCTTGGCCTCAGCCAGCGATTGCGTGAAGGCTCGGGTACCCGAGCGGGCGATGGTGCCGAGATTCTGCGCAAGGTCCTCCTTGCTCATGCCGATGCCCGAATCGGAGATCGTGAGCGTGCGCGCCTCCTTGTCGGGCGCGATGCGGATCTTCGCATCGGCCTGCAGGGCCAGGGCCTCGTTCGTCAGCCCTTCGAAGCGGCGCCGATCTGTGGCATCGGCCGCATTCGCAACGAGTTCCCGCAAAAAGATTTCCCGGTCGGAATAGAGGGCATGGACGACGAGATCGAGCAGCCGGCCGACCTCGGCACCGAATTCATGCTTCTCGACCTGCTCGGTTGTTGTTTCGCTCAAAACACGTCTCCCGAAGAAATTGCGGGCGATATGCCGTCTGACCGCCGGCAATTCAACGGGGGCCGCAATGGGATGAACAGGGCCGAATCCCCTATCCCCCGGCGAGCCCCTCCGCGAAATCGTCTGGCACGTCGCCGAAGGCGGCAAGGATCGTCGCCGGGCCGTCCTGCACCACGAGTTTGAGCGCTGCTGCGCCGGACAGGCGCCGGGCGATCGATTCCGCCTGGCGGAGCGCATCGCTCTCGCTTGACGCCGCGCGCCGCTCGGTCGGCACGAGGCGTCCGGCGACATGGTCGAAGCCCTGAACAACGAAGGTCGTCGGGCTCATCCCGATTGCTCCCGGTATACGCCCCTGCATCGGCCAACTCGGCCGGACCGGCGTGAGCCCGGCCGGCTTGCTTTGTCGAAATCCGCGTGGTCCTGATCCAGGCTAGTGGCCCGTCCCTTATGTTCGAGCCCCTCGAACGTCTGGACAAGTCGGTCCAGCAGCAATCGGACGCCCGGAACCTGTTTCAAGCATGCCAGAAACTCCTGTTTATGCCAGCGCTGCCGTCGCCGCGCCTCACCACCTCGCGGCGGAGACGGGCCGCACTCTGCTGGCACAGGGCGCCAATGCCATCGAGGCGATGGTCGGCATGGCAGCCACCATCGCCGTCGTCTATCCGCATATGAACAGCATCGGCGGCGATGGGTTCTGGCTCGTACGTGCCCCGAACGGCCAAGTGCGCGGCATCGAGGCCTGTGGCCCGGCAGGACAGCTCGCCACCATAGCGCGCTACCGCGACAAGGGCTTCGAGACGATCCCCGCGCGCGGTCCCGATGCCGCGCTGACGGTCGCCGGCACGGTCGGTGGCTGGGCGCTCGCCCTCGATTTCGCCCGCGCGCTCGGCGGACGATTGCCGCTGTCAGACCTCCTGGCCGACGCGATCCGCCATGCCGCGCAGGGCTGCCCGGTCTCCGATTCCGAAGCGCGCTACGTCATCCGGGAGAATGATGCGCTGCGCGAGGCGCCGAATTTTGCCGCCACCTATCTCGATGCCGGCAAACCTTATGCGGCAGGCGCGATACGGCGCCAACGGACTCTTGCCGCGACACTCGAGCAACTCGCCCATGCCGGGCTTGGCGATTTCTACCGCGGCGATGTCGGGCGAGAGATCGCCGCCGATCTCGCCCGCCTCGGTTCTCCCGTGACGCGGGCCGATCTCGAAGCCTATTCCGCGCGCGAGCGTCTGCCGCTGAGCTTGCGCCGGCGCGATGCCACCGTGTTCACCCATCCACCGCCGAGCCAGGGGCTCGCGGCCCTGGTGATCCTCGGCATCCTCGAACGGCTCACGATGCGGCGCGGCGATGACGTGGCGCAGGCCCATGCGCTGATCGAGGCGACGAAGCGCGCCTTCTCGATCCGCGATCGGATCGTCACCGATTTCGACCGCCTGCGCGCCGATCCGGCAGGCTTTCTGAGCCCCGCGAGCCTCAAGCGCGAGGCGGCAGCGATCGATCTCCGGCGCGCCGCCTCGCCGGCCTCACGCGCGCCAGGCGATGGTGACACGGTCTGGATGGGCGCGATCGATGGCGACGGGCTCGCGGTCTCGTTCATCCAGTCCGTCTATTGGGAATACGGCTCAGGCACCGTGCTGCCGGCAACCGGAATCTGCTGGCAGAATCGCGGCATGTCGTTCTCGCTCGATCCGAAGGCGGTCAATCCGCTGGAGCCGGGCCGGCGGCCTTTCCATACCCTGATCCCCTCGCTCGCCGCCTTCGACGATGGCCGCGTGATGTCGTTCGGCAGCATGGGCGGCGACGGGCAGCCGCAATTCCAGGCTCAGATTTTTTCGCGATACGCCGATGACGGAATGGGCGTTGCCGATGCGATCGACGCGCCCCGCCTGCTCTATGGCCGGACCTGGGGCGCGCCCTCGCTCAGCGTGAAGGTCGAGGATCGCTTCGATCCCGCCTGCCTCGCAGCCTTGCGCTCCATGGGCCACGAGATCGAGGAGCTCGGCGGATCCTATCTCGACACGCTCGGCCATGCCGGCATGCTGGTGCGCCATCCCCGCAATTGGCGGATCGAGGCGGCGCATGATCCGCGCTCGGATGGCGGATCCGCCGGCCTTTGAAGGCCGCGCTTGAGCGATAGGGATCGGCCGTCGACTCAAACCGATCCGGGCCGCGCAATGCTGCGGTGCGCGATGGTGATCTGCCCTTCCACAGGGATTCGTTGCGTCGGCTCGCGGGAGAGTCAAGGCCTCTGAACTGGCCGCTTATCCCCAGAACTCCCGGCGTTTGAACCTCTCGCCTTTGGAAGACGCTGTTTCTTGGAGCTTCGATTCGACCCGCGTGGGATTCGCGGGCGGTTCCGCCTTCCCTGAGACAGAACGTCGCACTATGTGAGCCGTTCAACAGTCATCCTTTGTCGGCCGACCAGATCGCTTGATTGATGCAGAGCGGTACTCCTGTTCCAATCTGTGATTAGAAAAACACCAAAATAGGCAGGAAACTTCATGCCCAGACACGAGGCCTGGAGCGCTGGACGTGCCGAAGGGATCGTTGCCCAGCACGCGCATCTCGAAGGCGCGACATTGCCGATCCTGCATGCCCTGCAGGAGACCTTCGGCTACGTCGACGCCGACGCCGTGCCGATCATCGCCGATGCGCTGAACCTGTCGCGGGCGGAAGTGCATGGCTGCATCAGCTTCTATCATGATTTCCGGAGTGCTCCGGCCGGTCGCCGGCACGTCAAGCTGTGCCGGGCGGAAGCCTGCCAGTCCGTGGGCTGCGATGCCCTCCACGACGAGATCCTGTCGAAGCTCGGGGTCGACTGGCACGGCACGACTGCAGATGGCGAGATCACCGTCGAGCCGGCCTATTGCCTCGGCCTCTGCGCGAATGGACCCTCGGCCCTAATCGACGACGAGCCTCTCGCGCGCGTCACGGCCGAACGCCTCCAGAGCGCGCTGGAGACGCGGTCATGAGCGTCACCGTCTGTGTTCCGAGGGACATGGTCGCGCTGGGTCTCGGCGCGAACCAGGTCGCGCGCGCGATTTTCAATGGCGCCGAGCAGAGCGGTCTCGACGTGCAGGTCGTGCGCACCGGGACGCGGGGCCTGCTCTGGCTGGAGCCGATGGTCGAGGTGGACACACCGGCGGGCCGCATCGCCTACGGGCCGGTGGCGCCGGAGGATGTGGCGAGCCTGTTCGATGCCGGCTTCCTCGAGGGGGGCGAGCATCCGCTGCGCCTCGGCGATCCCGAACAGCTCCCCTATCTCGCGCGCCAGCACCGCCTGACCTTCTTCCGCTGCGGCGTGGTCGATCCCGTCTCGGTCGAGGATTACCGCAAGCATGGCGGCTATCGCGGGCTCGAAGCCGCCCTGAAAGTCGGCCCGGCCGAGACCGTCGCGCAGGTGAAGGATTCGGGCCTGCGCGGGCGTGGCGGCGCAGGCTTTCCGGCCGGCATCAAGTGGAACACGGTGATGCTTGCGGAGGCGGATCAGAAATACGTGATCTGCAATGCCGACGAGGGCGATTCCGGCACCTTCGCGGACCGGATCATGATGGAGGGCGATCCCTTCAACCTGATCGAGGGCATGACGATCGCGGCCGTCTCGGTCGGCGCGACGCGCGGCTACATCTATTGCCGCTCCGAATATCCGCAGGCGTTCCATACTTTGCGCGAGGCCATCGCCAATGGCGTCAAGGCGGGCGTGCTCGGCGACAACGTCCTCGGCAGCGGCAAGAGCTTCCATCTCGAAGCGCGGCTCGGGGCCGGGGCCTATGTCTGCGGTGAGGAGACCTCGCTGCTCGAGAGTCTGGAAGGCAAGCGCGGCATCGTGCGGGCTAAGCCCCCGATCCCGGCTCTGAAGGGGTTTCTCGGCAAGCCGACCCTCGTCAACAATGTCATGACCTTCACGGCCGTGCCCTGGATCATGGAGCATGGCGCCAAGGCCTATGCCGATTACGGCATGGGCCGCTCGCTCGGCACGCTGCCGATCCAGCTTGCCGGCAACATCAAATATGGCGGGCTGATCGAATACGCCTTCGGCATCACCATTCGCGACGTCGTCGAAGGGTTCGGCGGCGGCACCCTGTCCGGGCGCCCTGCCCGCGCGGTGCAGATCGGCGGTCCGCTCGGCTCCTACTTCCCCGAGAGCCTGTTCGACACGCCGCTCGATTACGAGGCGATGGCGGCAGCCGGCGGGCTCCTCGGCCATGGCGGCATCGTCGTGTTCGACGACACCGTCGACATGGCCAAGCAGGCCCGCTTCGCATTCGAATTCTGTGTCGCCGAATCCTGCGGCAAGTGCACGCCCTGCCGCATCGGCGCGACGCGCGGCGTCGAGACCATGGACAAGGTCATCGCCGGCGAGCGGCCCGACTTCAATCTGAAGCTCGTCGAGGATCTCTGCGAGATCATGTTCGACGGCTCCCTCTGCGCGATGGGCGGCCTGACCCCGATGCCGGTGCGCAGCGCGATCAAGAATTTCCCCGAAGATTTCAGGCGGCATGGGCAATGGCCCGCCGCCGCCGAGTGAGGAGGCGTCGATGGCCCTGATCAAGGAAATCGACTACGGCACCCCGATCCGCGTTGCCGAAAAGACGGTGACTCTGACCGTCGACGGTGAAGCCATATCGGTCCCCGCCGGAACGTCGGTGATGGCGGCCGCGATGAAGCTCGGCACGCAGATCCCCAAGCTCTGCGCCACCGATTCGCTCGAACCCTTCGGCTCCTGCCGGATGTGTCTCGTCGAGATCGAGGGACGGCGCGGCACACCCGCCTCCTGCACCACGCCAGCCGAGGAAGGCATGGTGGTCAGGACGCAATCGGACAAGCTCCACCGCCTGCGCAAGGGCGTGATGGAACTCTACATTTCCGATCACCCGCTCGATTGCCTGACCTGCGCGGCGAACGGCGATTGCGAATTGCAGGATACGGCCGGCCAGGTCGGCCTGCGCGATGTGCGCTACGGCTATGATGGCGACAATCACGTCAAGCCAAGTTCTGATCGCTACCTGCCGAAAGACGAATCGAACCCCTACTTCAATTACGACCCATCGAAATGCATCGTCTGCAATCGTTGCGTGCGCGCCTGCGAGGAGACGCAGGGCACCTTCGCCCTCACGATCACCGGCCGCGGCTTCGACAGCCGGGTCGCGCCCGGTCCGACGAATTTCATGGGGTCGGAATGCGTGTCCTGCGGCGCCTGCGTGCAGGCCTGCCCGACTGCGACACTCCAGGAGAAGTCGGTCTACCAATACGGCCAGCCGGAGCATTCGGCGGTGACGACTTGCGCCTATTGCGGCGTCGGCTGCTCCTTCAAGGCCGAGATGCAGGGCGACCGCATCATCCGTATGGTGCCCTACAAGGACGGCAAGGCCAATGACGGCCATAGCTGCGTCAAGGGCCGCTTCGCCTATGGCTACGCCACTCACAAAGACCGCATCACCAAGCCGATGATCCGCGCGAAGATCACGGATCCGTGGCGCGAGGTGAGCTGGGACGAGGCGGTCACGCACGCCGCCTCCGAGTTCAAGCGCATCCAGAAGAAGTACGGCAAGGATTCGATCGGCGGCATCACCTCGTCGCGCTGCACCAACGAGGAAGCCTATCTCGTCCAGAAGCTGATCCGGGCTGCGTTCGGCAACAACAATGTCGATACCTGCGCCCGCGTCTGCCATTCGCCGACCGGATACGGCCTCAATGCGACGCTCGGCACCTCGGCCGGTACGCAGGATTTCGCCTCGGTCGACTATAGTGACGTCGTCCTGGTGATCGGCTGTAACCCGACCGACGGACACCCGGTTTTCGGCTCGCGCCTGAAGAAGCGCATACGCGCCGGCGCCAAGCTGATCGTCGCCGATCCGCGCAAGACCGATGTCGTCAAGTCTCCGCATATCAAGGCGAACCACCATCTGCCGCTGAAGCCCGGCTCCAACGTCGCCTTCATCAATTCCTTCGCCCACGTCATCGTGACCGAGGGCCTGATCGACGAGGCCTACGTCCGCGAGCGCTGCGACCTGCAGGCGTTCGAGGCCTGGGCGCGCTTCATCGCGCTCGACGCGAATTCGCCGGAAGAGATGCAGAAGCATACCGGACTCGACCCGGCCGAGGTCCGCGCCGCAGCCCGGCTCTACGCCACCGGCGGGAAGGCGACGATCTATTACGGGCTCGGCGTGACCGAGCACAGCCAGGGCTCGACCATGGTGATGGGCATGGCCAACATCGCCATGGCCACCGGCAATATCGGCATGGTCGGCGCCGGCGTGAACCCGCTGCGCGGCCAGAACAACGTCCAGGGCTCCTGCGACATGGGCTCGTTCCCGCACGAGCTGACCGGCTACCGGCACGTCTCGGACGACGCCACCCGCGAGAGCCTCGAGGCTCTGTGGGGCGCCAAGCTCGACAATGCACCGGGCATGCGCATCACCAACATGCTCGACGAGGCCGTCGATGGCTCGTTCAAGGGCATGTACATCCAGGGCGAGGATATCGTTCAGTCCGACCCGGACACGCATCACGTCACAGCCGCCATGCGGGCTATGGAATGCATCGTGATTCAGGACATCTTCCTGAACGAGACCGCGAAATACGCCCATGTCTTCCTGCCGGGCGCCTCGTTCCTGGAGAAGGACGGCACCTTCACAAACACGGAGCGGCGCATCAGCCGGGTACGCAAGGTCATGCAGCCGCTCGGCGGCTATGGCGACTGGGAGGGCACAATCCTGCTCGCTAAGGCGCTCGGCTACGAGATGAACTACAGCCACCCCTCCGAGATCATGGACGAGATCGCCCAGCTCACCCCGACCTTCCGGGGCGTATCCTACGCGAAGCTCGATGAACTCGGTTCGATCCAGTGGCCCTGCAACGAGAAGGCTCCAAACGGCACGCCGATGATGCATGTCGACCGCTTCGTGCGCGGCAAGGGCCGTTTCATGATCACGGAATACGTGGCGACCGACGAACGCACGACCCCAAAGTTCCCGCTGATCCTGACCACGGGCCGCATCCTGTCGCAGTACAATGTCGGCGCGCAGACCCGGCGCACCGAGAACTCGCGCTGGCATGAGGAGGACGTTCTGGAGATCCACCCGTTCGATGCCGAGCCGCGCGGCATCGTTGACGGCGATCTCGTCGCGCTGGAAAGCCGCTCGGGCGACATCGCACTGAAGGCGCTCGTGTCCGAGCGGATGCAGCCGGGCGTGGTCTACACCACCTTCCACCACGCCAAGACGGGCGCGAACGTCATCACCACCGACTATTCGGATTGGGCGACGAACTGCCCCGAGTACAAGGTGACGGCGGTGCAGGTGCGGCGCACGAACCGTCCCTCCGATTGGCAGGCGAAGTTCTTCGAGGAGGATTTCTCCCTGACGCGCATCGCCAGGGAAGCGGCGGAGTAGGCGGACCTTCGATGAGCGGAGCATCCAACAACGATCGGCTCGTCCGCATGGCGAACCAGATCGCCGCCTTCTTCCGATCCTATCCGGATCGGGAGGCGGTCAACGGCGTGCGCAAGCACATCGCCTCGTTCTGGACGCCGAAGATGCGGCGCTCGCTCAAGGACTACCTGCCCGAGGCGGGCGACAAGGTCGACTGGATCGTCGTGAAAGCGCTGACCCAGCCCATCATCCCGGTGGGTGAGGAGGCGCCGCAGCGCCCAACGCAGATGGACGACGAACTCGCCTGCGACGCGGGCTGAGGTCGCGCAAGTCCGGTAGCCGGGGCTCCGCCGCGAGGGGTGCGGCAAGGCCGGCGACGAGGAGCGGTTCCCATGCGGGTGACGGATGGGTCGCATTCCGCGCCTGAGGTGCGACACCTATTGAGCCGCCCGCCGCGACATTCTACCACGGTCGACAAGAGGCTGAGACAGCCGCCTCGGCGGGTTCGGCCGTGATCGAAAAGCTCGACTACCTTCTGGCACTCGCGCGCGAGCAGCATTTCGGGCGGGCAGCCGATGCCTGTGGCGTGACCCAGCAGACGCTCTCGGCGGGCGTGAAACACCTGGAAAACCGGTTCGGGGTCAAGCTCGTGGAGCGCGGTTCGCGCTTCCAGGGCTTCACGCCGGAGGGTGAGCGCATGCTGGTCTGGACGCGCCGGATCGTGGCCGATACCCGCGCCATGCAAAACGACCTGTCCGCTTTGCGCAGCGGCCTGTCCGGCCATCTGCGGATCGCCGCGATTCCGACCGCCCTGCCGATGGTCGCCAGTCTCACGACACCCTATCGGGCACGCCATCCCAATGTCCGGTTCTCGGTGGAATCCACCACCTCCGCCGACATCTTCCAGCATCTCGAAAACCTCGGGGCCGAAGCCGGCCTGACCTATCTCGAAAACGAACCGCTCGGCCGCGTCACGGCCGTGCCGCTCTATGAGGAGCATTACCGGCTGCTGACGGCGGCGGGCGGCCATCTCGGCGATCGCGATTCCGTCACCTGGGCGGAAGTCGGCCGCATTCCGCTCTGCCTGCTCACCCCGAACATGCAGAACCGCAGGATCATCGACCAGTTGCTCCGTGCAGCAGGCGCACAATCCGCGCCGACCCTCGAATCGAACTCGATGATCGTGCTGATGACCCATGTGCGCACCTTGCGATGGGCAAGCGTGATGCCGGCGATCCTCGCGGATGCGCTCGGGCCGACCGAGGGCCTGCGCTCGATCCCGATCATCGGCCCCGAGGTGAAGCACGTGATCGGCCTCGTCACACCCTATCGCGAACCCGCGACGCCGATGGTTGGGGCGCTGATCACTATCGCCCGGCAGGCCGCGTTGCGGCTCGGCATGCCGGTGTCTCGCTGACGCAAGTCGTCAAGCAGCCGGACCACCTCGCGCAACCTCGGCCGGAAAGGTCAGGCTGACGCGAAGCCCTGGGTGATTGTCGTGGAGCGCAATCGCCGCGCCATGCAGGTCGGCGATCGCCGCGACGAGAGAGAGGCCAAGGCCATGCCCGCTCCCCGCGCGGCTTTTGTCGATGCGGTAGAACCGCCGAAACACCTTCGCCTGCTCGGTCTGCGGAATGCCGGGCCCGTCGTCAGTGACTTGGGCGAGAGCCGATCCGGCATCCGTTTCGAGAGTCAGCACGATGTGGGACCCTTCGGGCGTGTGCTGGAGGGCGTTCTCGATCAGATTGGCAAAGAGCTGGATCAGCAACTGGCGATCGCCATGGATTGCGACGTCGCCGGCGAGCCGGGTCGACAGGGTGCGACCCTGCTCCTCGATCGAGGCGCCATAGGCCTCCCCGACATGGCGCATGACCTCGGTGAGATCGACGCGGGTGAAGGATGAGCGCCGCGCGCCGCTCTCGATCTGCGTGATGCGCAGCAGGGCCGAAAAGATGTCGAGAATGGAATCGACTTCGCTCAGGGCGCGACCCACCGCCTCGCGATAGGTTTCAGCCGTCGTCGCCTGCAACTGGGCCTTTTCCAGCCGCTGACGCAGCCGCGAGAGCGGCGTGCGCAGATCGTGAGCGACATCACTCGAAACCTGCCGCAGCCCATCGAGCAAGGCGCCGATCCGGTCGAGCATGCGATTGAGCGTGCCGGCGAGCCGATCGAATTCGTCGCCCGAGCCGGTCAACGGGATGCGCTGTCCGAGATTGCCGTCGGCGACGCTGTTCGCAATGCGCGTGATGCGGTCGATACGGGCGAGGATCGCGCCCGAGAGCAGCAGCCCCGTCCCCAGTCCGAGGATCGCCGAGGCAGCGAGCGCATAGAGGAAGGCGCGGGTGACGATCGCCTCGACGGCGCGCATTGCCGCGAGATCGTCCACGATAACGATGTGGCTGCCATCCGCGAGTTTGCGGACCGATCTGAGCTCCTGCACGTCGCTCGGCGCGGCCAGCGCCAGAGTCCGATCGCCGAGCGAGACGCGCCCGTCCGGCTCGATGACCGCATAGCGATGGATGACCTGGCCGTTCGCGAACCGGCCGACGAGCGCCGCATCGAGATCGGGCCGGCCGCCATGATTGAATTCGTCGACCAGGGCGCTGGCTTCGGTTTCGATGCGCTGGCGAGCCTGTGCCTCAAGCGCCTCGTTCACGGCCGCGCGTGTCATCCAGCCGATCCCGGCGACGCAGGCCACCACGCCGAGCGTGTAGAGCAGGGCCAGCCGGAAAACGGCCCCCGAGAACAGCTTGCGAAGCGGGTTCACGCCGCGGGATCGCGCAGGACGTAGCCGAGGCCACGCACCGTCACGATGAGGTTGCGCTCGAAGCCGCGGTCGATCTTGCTCCGCAGCCGGCTCATATGCGTCTCGACGATGTTGGTCTGCGGATCGAAGTGGAAATCCCAGACGCTCTCCAGGAGCTGGTTGCGCGTCACGACGTTGCCGGCATTGCGCATCAGGAAGTCCAGAAGCTGGAATTCACGCGGCTGCAAGTCGATGATGCGGCCGTCCCGGGTCACCTTGCGGGCCAGCCGGTCGAGTTCGAGATCGGCCACGCTCTGCCGCATGTCCGAGCGCCCGAGCTGCGGCCGACGCGCCAGGGCACCGATCCGCGCGACCAGTTCCGCCACGGCGAATGGCTTGAGAAGATAATCGTCGCCGCCCGCCTGCAGCCCGTCGACACGATCGTCGATGCCCGACATCGTCGTGAGGAAGAGCGCCGGCAAGGCCGATCCGGCTTCGCGCAAGGCGCGCACGAGGCTGAGACCATCGAGGCCGGGCAGCATCCGATCGATCACGGCAACGTCGAAAGCGCCCTCGAGCGCCTGAGCAAGACCTTCCTTGCCATCCTGAGCCACGATGACCGTCCAGCCCAGTTCGGTGAGGGCCGCGCTCATGAAATCCGCGGTCTGTCCATCGTCCTCGACGATCAGGATCCTCACGGCCGATGCCCGTATTCTGCTCGGCCCGACATTGGCAGGCCGAGTCTGCCGGAGGCATATTGGGGATTGTGACTCTTGCGCAACAGGCTGCTCACGGGAGGAAACGGGACGCGACCTTCAAGCAATTCGCTGGTCTTCGCAAGAACATAGCAATGTCCATTGAGGACATGAGCTCAGACAATCGAGCTGCAGGACAGTTGATTTAAATGATAATGATTCAAAACTAGGAAGGTTGGTGATCGGTAATTTGACCTCCTCCGCACCCCGAAGCCACCTCGCGGCATGGCGCGACCTGCACGACACGAGGCGGGCGCGCTCTGACGTACAGGGTAGCGGGGGCAGAAATGACGAGAGTAACCCAGCGCATCAGCGCGCGATCCTGGCTGTTGACCACGGTCTTCAGCTCGCTTGTCGGCGTCGGATCACCGATCGCGGCCATGCAGGCCTTGGCGGCTCCAACCGACGCGACGGGTGCCCCGGCGGACAGCGCTACCGCCACGCGGCTCGAAGAAATCGCCGTTGCGGGCGAGGCTGGCCGGTTTACGCCGCGGCAAGAGCCACAGGGCGGTGTCACGGTCGGCTATCTCGCCAAGGCGACGCGCAGCGCGATGAAGACCGCGACCCCGCTCATCGACACGCCGCAATCGATCGCCGTCGTCACGCAGCAGCAGATTCGTGACCAGGGCTTCCAGTCGATCGAGGAGGCGGTGCGCTACGTTCCGGGCATCATCCCGCACCAGGGCGAAGGCAACCGCGACGATCTCGTCATCCGCGGCCAGCGCTCGAACGCCGACTTTTACGTCAACGGCGTGCGCGACGACGTCCAGTATTTTCGTGATCTCTACAACACCCAGCGCATCGAGATCCTCAAGGGTCCCAATGCGATGATCTTCGGGCGCGGCGGCGGCGGCGGCGTGATCAACCGCGTGCTGAAGGAGGCGGACGGCGTTCCGATCCGCGAGGTCCTGCTGCAGACCGGCCAATTCTGGAACAAGCGCATCGCCGTCGATGTCGGCGACAAGATCAACGAGAACGTCTACTTCCGCATGAACGGCGTGTTCGAGGACACCGAGACCTATCGCGACTTCGTCGACATCCGCCGTTACGGCGTCAACCCGACGATGACTTTCCTGATCGATCCGGTCACCACGCTGAAGCTGTCCTACGAATATTTTCACGACGAGCGCACGACCGATCGCGGCATCCCCTCGCAATTCTTCCGGCCCTACCGTTATCGCCAGAACATCTCGACCTTCTTCGGCAATCCGGATCTGAATTACGCGAAGGTCGATGCCAACATCGCCACCGCGACCTTCGATCACTTGTTCGAGTCGGGCGTGCAGATGCACAGCGTGCTCCGCTTTGCCGATTATCAGAAGTTCTACCAGAACATCTATCCGGGCGGCGAGGTTTATGATAACGGAACAAAAGTGAATTTATCTGCCTATAATAACTCCACTCCGCGCACGAATTATTTCAACCAGAACGATTTTACCTATCAATTCGTCACCGGGCCGTTCAAGCACACCCTGCTCGCCGGTTTCGAGCTCGGCTATCAGGAAGGCCGTGCATTCCGTGAGAGCGGAGTGTTCAACACGGACGGAAAACCGTCGTCGCTCGTGGTCAATCCTTTGTCGCCGGTCACGCGTGTCGGTGTCACCTTCGCCAATAACGGGAAGAGCGACGCGAACAATGTCTACAATCTCGGTCTCGCTGCTGTCTATGCGCAGGATCAGATCGATGTGACTGAGTATCTGCAGATCATCGGCGGCCTCCGTTATGATCATTTCGATTTCTCGGCCACGAACCGTAATCCGCTAGGAGCGGGGGTTGATCCCCACCAAAGGCGAGTCGATGACCTGCTTTCGCCGCGCGCCGGCGTCGTGCTGAAGCCGCTGCCGAACCTCGCCTTCTATGGCAGCTACAGCGTCTCCTACCTGCCGTCCTCGGGCGACCAATTCGGCGCCTTGTCGGAGGGCCTCGCCATATCGCAGCCGGAGCGGTTCGAGAACGGCGAGGTCGGCGTCAAATACGACGTCTCGCCGATCCTCCAACTGACCGGCGCATTGTACAATCTCGATAGGTTCAACCAGCGCCTCAACGACGGAAAAAACCCGGGCTTTTTCCTCCCCACCGGTCAGACAAACACCCAGGGGGCCGAAATCGGCGCCAATGGCTACGTCACGGATTGGTGGCAGATCGCTGGCGGTTATTCCTTCATCGACGCGACCATCGTGAGCGGGTTCGGCTCGACCGCGCAGGGCATCCGGCCCGGCAACCGCGTCGGGCTCGTTCCGTTCAACGCCCTCACCGTGTGGAACAAGTTCGACGTGACGCCGGAATTCTCGTTCGGCATCGGTTACATCCAGACCGGGCACACCTTCGCCTCGTCGGACGACACGATACGGCTGCCCGGTATCACGCGCTTCGATCTCGGCTTGTTCTATCAGTTCAGCGACAATGTGCGGGCGCAGGTGAACATCGAGAACGTGTTCGACCGGAAATATATCGCCAC
>JBGAFL010000090.1:0-12164 GCA_044227265.1 Methylobacterium sp. | reverse complement strand
GTGTAGATGTAGCCCTTGGGCACATGCGCGCCGAACCCTTCGGCGACCAGCGTCATGCCGATCATGATGAGGAAACCGAGGGCCAGCATCACCACGGTCGGGTTCACGGCCAGGAACTTTGAGAGCGGATCGGCGGCGATCAGCATCACCATGACGGCGGCGACCACCGCGATCACCATGATTGGCACATGCTCGGTCATGCCGACCGCCGTGATGATCGAATCGATCGAGAAGACGAGATCGAGCACCAGAATCTGGCCGATCGCTGCCCAGAAGCCGAGCTTGGCCACCGATTCCGCCTTCTCGCCGGGATCGGGGTCGACGCTGTGATGAATCTCCTTGGTCGCCTTCCAGAGCAGGAACAGCCCACCGGCGATCAGGATGAGATCGCGCCAGGAAAACGGCTTGCCGAACAGCTCGAAGACCGGCTGGGTCAGGTGCACGATCCAGGCGACGGTGCCGAGCAAACCCAGCCGCAGGATCAGGGCGAGGCCGATTCCAGTGCGGCGGGCCACGCCCTGCTGCGATGGCGGCAGCTTGTTGGTGAGGATCGAGATGAAGATCAGGTTGTCGATGCCGAGCACGATCTCCATGACGAGCAGGGTCGCGAGCGCCGCCCAGGCCGCCGGCTGGCTTGCCAGTAGCTGAAGATCGGCGGCGAATTGTCCGAGATCGGGAAGGTAGGGGAGGAGTGCGTCCACGCCTGATCGATCCTTGACATCGTACATTGCGCGATGGGGCTGCCAGGAGGGACGAGACATCCGTCCGGCGTCCGGGAAGCCTTTGACGTCACAATGGAAAAGCAGGCCGCGGTCAACGCCCGATCAGGCAGAAAGCCGATACTGAGCCGTCTCAATCGCCAGGTTTCGACCATCCGAAGGGCAGGGCGAGACGCACGGGCGAGGCCTGTCTTTCATCCCGATGCAGCGCGAAGATCCGCACGGCTTTCGGGAGCACCTTGAAGTGAGCCGGCGTGCGCGTGGTCAATTCGCCATCGGTGTTGACCGGCCTGGGCTTGCGGGTGGTGAGCCTGATCTCGGTGGTGCGAAAGGCGCGCACATCCGCCGCCTGACCCTGCGTGCCCCGGCGCAGAGCCGGCAACAGCGCGATCAAACGCCACCAATGCTCGACCTCGAGGCTGTAGAAATCGAGCTTGCCGTCATCGACGGTGGCCTCTTCCGACACCGTCATGCCGCCGCCGTAATGGCGCCCATTGCCGACGGAGGCTTGGATCGTGGTCACCTTCTCGACCGTGCCGTCATGCTCGATCGTGATCGTGAACGGCCGGGCGCGTCGCAGCAGGCGGAACGCGGCGATCGCATAGCCGGCCGTGCCCCAGCGCTTCTTGGCCTCGGCGGTGAGCTCGCCTGCGAGATCAGCCGAAAAGCCAATGCTCGCAACGTTGAAATAGTAATGCCCGTTGACCCAGCCGAGATCGACCGGTTGCGGCTCGGCTGTCGTGATGAAACGCGCTGCTTCGAGAGGATCGGCCGGCAGGCTGAGCGAACGGGCAAGATCGTTTGCCGTGCCAAGCGGCAGGATACCGAGCGGCAGCTGGGTCTCGACCAGTGCGCGTGCCGCCGCATTCATGGTGCCGTCGCCACCGCCGATCACGATGAGATCGACGCCATGCGCATTGCGCTTGATCAGGCCGCTGCAATCAGGATCGCCTTCGTGCTCGACCGGCTCGATCCCGCCATCACGCAGGATTGCCCGGATCGCATCGAGCGGCGCACCCCCATTGCGCGCCTTCGGATTGACCATGAGCAGCGCGCGCCGAGTTGCCGGGGGCATATTCATCGGCTCCGCCTCGATACAGGCGGGGTCATGGATAGGCACGGCACCGAAGCAGACCTCTTGCAGGCGGGGAGCACCCCATCAGCGCCGCTCCAAACCCGCCACGGTGAAGGTGGGGATACGGTGCGAGCGGGCAAGAGGGCAAGGCGTTGAGGCAGACCGAAGGGCGCACCGTGTTATGGCAACGTCCACGATTCGAGAATCGTGGACGTTGCTTAAGTCTTTGATGTGACGCATTTTCTGCACGTGAACCAGTATCCCCTTCACTCGAAAACGCTCTAGCCATTTGCACGCGAGCCGCTCCGCATGGCAGCATGTTTGCGCTACGGAATCCGTCATGGAACCGTCACGGCCTCCGCGGGCGTTGGGAAGCATTCGTCAGGCAGCCATGCTCGGGATATGCCATGTGACGAAGACGTTTCGCCCTGTCCGATCGATCGCTTCCGGTGAGCCTATGCGCCCGCTCCTGTCTCCCCCGATTGCCCTGATGATCGTGACGCTGCTCACCGCCAGCGCGTCCGCACAGCAGGGACCGGGCTGGGTCGACCCGCCGGCCAAGCCGACCGAGCCGGATACGAACGCACCGCTCGACTCCAAGACCGAGACATCATCGCCGACCTTGCCGGCCGCGCATGCGAAAGAGGCAGTGAAGACCGAGCCGAATGCGGATGGGCGATCCGGCAAAGCCAAGCAACTTGCGAGGAGCCCTGCCGATTCTGTGCCAAGAATACAGGCGCCCGATGCACGGCACATGACGAATTCCGAGAGCGATCCACGCACAGTCGAATGGGCAGATGCGTCCCGGCAACTCACCGAGGATTACCTCGACTCGGTCTCGGCCCCCAATGCCCAGATGCTGGCTTCAGCTCCGCGCTTCTACGGCGAGCGGGTCCAGTTCCATGGTCGTCGCCTGAGCACCGCCGCGCTGATCGAAGAGAAACGCCGCTTTGTCCGCCGCTGGCCCCAGCGCCGCTACACGCTGCAGAAAGGTGGCATACACACGGCCTGCAACGCGGCGGCTGCGACCTGCCTGGTGCGGACCACGCTCGGATTTCGTGCCGAAAGCCCGGCTCGCAATGCACGCTCCCAAGGCGTATCCGAGCTGATATTGACCATAAGCTTTGCAGGCGGACGCCCTGTCATCGTATCGGAATCGAGTCGTGTCCTGCGTCGTAGCAGTGCAGCTCTCGAAGCATTGCCACACAGGCTGGGCATGACGACGCTGGAAACACCGTCCGCAGAAATGGATATTGCATCAGTGCAAGATGGCCCGGCCGGGAATGGAGCTGACGTCGTAGTGCGACTCGAGGCGATCGGGCATGGTTTCAGCCGATTCAATGCATGAGGACGGGGGCAGGTGATGGCTTCCGGAGCTATGGGCGCAACCGAGAGCGCCAGTCAGGGCGGATCTCCTCTCGCATCGGCGGCCGATGAGCGGATCAGGACCCTGATCCGGGCCGAGCTCGATCGCCAATACGCGTTCAAGGTCGCACGCCGGACGCTCGAACTTCTCGCGGAAGCCGCCATCGAACCGACCGAGGAGGGACCCGGATACCGGATCGTCGATCGGACAGGGCAGACGCGCTACCACCAGGGTTCGGAGCCAGGCAGCCGCAAGGGCGCCACGCCGATGACCTTGGGCGATCTCGTCGACGAACTCCGGGAGCGCTATCCGGACCTGTTCGGCAAACCACCCGAGCCGGAACCCGTGCCGATCTCGCAGGATTCCGAGCCGGATCACGACACGATGGCCGAGGTCCGGGCTGCCGGCGCGCGCTTCGTCGAGCAACAGACTGCGTTGGCGAAGTTGCTGGCGACGAATTCCGCTGAACGCGGCCGAGCCTTGGCCGATCGCGTGACGGGGCGGTTCGAAGGCTGGCGGATGCAGCTTGGCGAGCATCGAAAGACGCCGGATGCACCGGCATCCGTCGAAAGCGACCTCGCAAGTCCGGCCGTGCCGAATGATGTGTCGCAGGCGATGGCATCGCCTGACGCGCCGACGCGTTTCTCGAGCTTGCGTGAGACGGCAGAGCGCTTTGGCGAGGGAATGCGCGGCGGTCTGGAGAGTCTCACCGATCATGTCCGGAGCGGGAAGGACGCCACATCCGGGCGAGGCTTGGTTCTGGGCGGGGTAGGAACGCTGATCGTCCTGGTAGGGCTGATCGCGTTCCTGGCACTCCGCGGGGACAGCACGAGTCCCCCTGCCGAACCGCAAGTGGCCGAGTCGGGCAAGACCGGTCCTCAAGGTTCGACATCTCCGCCGCAAGCCAGCGAGTCCGAAACGAAACCCACGGCAGATCCCGTGGCGGAGGATCCGGGCGAGGATCCAGCCCAGAACCCGAATGCGCTGAAGGGCGTACCCGAGGTGATCGACACGGCGACCCTCAAAGTAGCGGGCAAGGTCGTGCGCCTGTTCGGCGTCGAATGGGTGCGCGGTGGCCAGGGACAGGACCTGACGCGCTATCTCTCTGGCCGCTCGGTCGCCTGCCTGCCAGCGGCCGGCAGCACGGCCTATACCTGCACGGTGGAAGGCCGTGATCTGTCGGAAGTCGTCCTGTTCAATGGCGGTGGCCGGGCCTCATCGGAAGCCGCGCCCGAACATGTCGCGGCCGAAGAACACGCGCGCAGCGAACATCTCGGGGTCTGGAAGCGATAGACGACCAGTCCGATCCCGGCTTCTGTACGGCAATGCTTCGCGCTGATATCCAGCGTAGAGCACGATGCGACGGGTCGGAATCCGGTTCGCCAGAAACATCCTGCGACACCAGTCATTTAGAGCGTGCTGTGACATCCGCGTAAACGCAGCACGACCTGAGCCTCTAGCCGAGAGCCGATCATGACCATCTCGATCGGGGCAAGCGCCGTTGCCATCGCCCTGACCCTACTCGTGATCGTCACTCTGGCGATCGGCATCCGTACGATCCCGCAGGGCTATGTCCATACGGTCGAGCGCTTCGGCCGCTACAACCGCTCGCTCGAATCCGGGCTCGGACTGATCGTGCCCTATGCCGAACGGATCGGCCGGCGCGTCAACGTGATGGAACAGGTCGTCGAGGTGCCGAGCCAGGAGGCCTTCACCCGGGACAATGCCGGCGTGCGCATCGATGCGGTGGTGTTCTACCAGGTGCTCGATGCCAAGCGTGCTTCCTACGAGGTCTCGAACCTCGAGATCGCGATCCTCACCCTGACCATGACCAACATTCGCACCGTGGTCGGTTCGATGGATCTCGACCAGCTGCTCTCGCATCGCGACGAGATCAACGAGCGCCTGCTCCGAGTGCTCGATGCGGCCGCCTCGCCCTGGGGCGTCAAGATGAACCGCATCGAGATCAAGGACATCCTGCCGCCAGCCGATCTTGCCGGTGCCATGGCGCGCCAGATGAAGGCCGAGCGCGAGAAGCGCGCCTCGGTGCTGGAGGCAGAGGGCCAGCGCCAGGCCGACATCCTGCGCGCGGAAGGCCGCAAGCAATCGGTCATCCTCGAAGCGGAGGGCCGCAAGGAAGCCGCCTTCCGCGATGCCGAGGCGCGCGAGCGCAGCGCCGAAGCGGAGGCCAAGGCGACCGCGATGGTCAGTGAGGCGATCACCAAGGGCGATCTCGCCGCCGCCAACTTCCTCGTCGCCGAGAAATACGTCGATGCGGTCCGTGCCCTCGCGACCGCACCGAACCAGCGTGTCGTCGTCGTGCCGATCGAGGCGGCGGCACTCGCCGGCACGCTCGGTGGCATTGCCGAGATCACAAAGTCCGTTTTCGGTGAAGGTGGGTCGCCGGCGAGCCGTGCCGGGTTGCCGCCGAAGGTCGGTGCCGGTGCTCAGCCGGGTCCAAAGGCGTGACGGAGCTTGCTGCGATCGGTCCGGCCTGGGCCTGGATCCTCGCCGGCCTGCTCCTGATGGGCAGCGAATTGGCGGTGCCCGGCATCTTCCTGATGTGGCTCGGGCTCGCTGCCTTCCTCACCGGCCTGATCGAGGCGGTGTTCGACCTGCCCTGGCAGGGCCAGTTGCCGCTCTTTGCAGGGCTCGCCGTCCTCGCTGTGATGATGGGAGCGCGCTGGAACCGGAGGACCGTTTCAGATCTGAACCGCGGCGCCTATCGCCTGATCGGTCGCGAGGAGCGACTGACGGTCGGGATTGTCGATGGCAGCGGCCATGTCCGGCTCGACGATACGCTCTGGCGCGTCACCGGCCCGGACATGTCGGCCGGGACACGGGTGCGCATTGTCGGCGTCGAAGGGACGATGCTGGTGGTCGCACCGGTGTGAGGCGCCTTGTCAGCCGAATGCTCCGACTTCGTGCTGGATGATGCCGGAGATTTCCCGCACCTGCGCGAACATGCGTCGGATCGGTTCGAACAAGGTGCTGTGCTCGGCGACGTAAGTGCCGACGTCGCGCGGCCCCGGCGGCTCGCCGAAATTGAGACCGAGCGTCGGATCCTCGGTATTGGGGAAGATCTCGTCGAGCAGCGCCAGAGAGGCGTCGATATCGAGCCGCAGGAAGCGCTCGAGCAATACCTCGCGGGTGATGCCCGATTGCGGCCGGAAACTCGGGATGTGGACCGCGAGGAACCAGATCCGGTGGATCAAAGCCAACCGGATCGCGTGCAGCAGCGTCAGCCTTTCCGACATGGTGGCAAGATCGGGCGCCGCGTTTTGCAGGAAGAGCCAGTCGCTGGTCAGCCGGGCGAACAGCCGGCGCAAATTCGGCGCGAGGTTCAGCCGATCGAGCGTGGCGGCAATGACGACGAGTTCGTCGCGGCGTGTGTCCCTGCGCGTGCGCCGCGCCCGCTCCAGCCAGACCGCAGGATCGAGCGTGTCGACATAGGCGCGCAGCACGTCGAGATCGCCGACGCTCGCCGCATGCTGCACCAGGCGGAAGGCACGTGAGAACCGCACGGATTTCTCGCGCATATGCCGGAACAGGTCGGGGGCCCGCGAGGCCGCATGGCCGATGCCGTGCAGGGAATTGGCGAGGAAGCCGAGCTGTTGCAGGATCGCGTTGTTCGGGATCGCGCGCATCTGCCGTGGATGGGTGATCCGGGCCGGCCCGCCGGAATCGGATTGTCGCGCGACCGGGCGTGAGCCGGTGCGATCGATCAGGTTCGGGCCGAAGGTACCGAGCAGCGCGGCATAGCCGGGATCCTCGACGAGATCCTCCATGTCCTGGCGCGCGGTGCGGAAGAACTCGGCGGCAAAATCCGGTTCGAAATAGATCGGATCCCTATCGGAAAGCTTGGCCTCCTTTTCCGTGAGTTCATAGCCGGCAAAGGCTTCTTCCTCCTTGAGATCGTCGGCAAAGACGTGCTCGGCGATCCGCGCGAACGAGGCTTCCGCCAGTGCGTTCGAGCCGAACATCAGGTAGCCGTCCGAGCCCTGGAAGCTCGATTCGAGCCGGATCTTGATACCTGCCGCACCACTGCGGGTGCGGGCATTCTCCGGCGCGAGATAGGCGAGGCGGTCGGCGAGGCTGGTCGGATGGGCACCGCGCCCGATCGATTCGCCATGCGTGTCGAAAATGACGAGCTCGACATCCTTGAGATTGTTCTGCGCCATCAACTCGACGATGCGCAGACGCAGGCGCTCGATCCAGAAGGTGGCGGCGAGCTGGCCGACATAGCGTCCGGAATCGGAATAGCCGAACTGGACCGAAAGCCGGCCGAGCCGCTTAATATGGCGCTGCCAATGCGGGTTGCGCAGAGCATCGTCGAGCACCCGGATACCCTGTTCGAGTGCGCTCGCCGTTTCGAAGAGCGGCGTGATCTCGAGCTTGTCGGAAATCCCGTAATGGCGCGCGAGCCAGAGCGCGGCGAGCAGGGTGTAGCCTGTCTCGGTCTCGGCGATCAGGAAACGCACCGGATGGGTGCCGTCGACATGTTTCAAGATCTGCGCGATCGTCATCATCAGCCGGGCGGCCGAGGCGCGCTCGGCGGCAAGTGCCCCGAAATCGACCGGCACTGGCTTCACGTCGTTGAGCAAGGTGTGGATCGTCGAGAGATGCTTTCGCCTTTGCGAGGCGTCCGTAGGCTCGCCTTCAAGATCGATCACACGCCGCACGGCATTGTGGATCTGGCTGGCATTCAGCCGGAAATGCGGCAGCGCGTTCGAGAGGCCATGCGCTGCCGTGCTGGCACGCAGAACTGCGATCTGGCGCTTATCGGCCTCGGATTCCGCCGCACCGATCGCCGCGGCGAGACCGGCCAGGATCGGTCCGGAATCGACCTGAGCACGCTCGCGCTCGATGATCAGGGCGAGCGCGAAACGGTGCACGTTCTCCAGCGACGGCTTGGTGCCGAGAAGCGGCGCGCCGGCGAGCTGGCGGTTGACGGCTTCGAGCGCTCCCTGAGTCAGCGCACGCACGACCTTGGTCGCCTCGATCGTGGGCAATTCGCGGTTCAGCCGCTCGAGCTGCATGCGCTTCGAGATCAGGCGATAACGCAGGGTATCCCACCAGCCGATATCGGTGCGCCCATCGGTGTCGCAGCCGACCCAGCTTGCGATGGCGAAGGGGATCGGTACGAGCTCAGCCCAGCGATCGGGCCAGCGCTCGCGCGCCGCGTCGAACAAGGCGCCGTTGAAGACGTCGATCGCCGAGCGGCCGTTATTGGCCGCGATGCAAGCCTGGTCGAATTCGTCGTCGAGGCTGATCTTCGGATCGGGTCGGGTCGAGCGTGAGGCTGCCTTGGCGACGAGCGCGGCGCGCTCGGGACCGTCGGACAGGGAAGCTGCCTGCGCGATCAGCTCGGCAACCACTTTCGGCATGCCGAAAGTCGGATGAGCGGTGAAGACCACGGCAAAACCCGTGCGCGCGACCTGCGCACGGAACTGCTCGAAATCGTCCGTGCTGCGAGGTAGCGACGCCACGAGCCGGGCCGCAATCCCGGCCTCCGAGGAAGCTTCAGTCTGTGTATCTAGACCGACATAGCTGCGCAGGCGCTTGCAGCGCTCGGCGAGTGCCTGCTCACGCAACCGCACGAACAAGGCTTCGAGATCGCCCTCGCCGATCTCGCCACGATCGAGACGGCGGGTAATCGCGAGTGTCACGGCCAGAACCGGATTGCGGAACGGATCCTCGGCCGCCTGTGCGCGCGCCTCGCGGATCAGGCTGAGCAAGGTGGCTTCGAGATCCTCGGCCGAGAGCGGCATGGCGCGCGGCGGAGAGGCGTCTTGAGGCATCACGGTTACCGGGTCTTCTGACAGGGAGGGGCGATCCGGACGGTCTTCGAGCGGCATCGGGACATCCTTCGCGCTGGGTGACCATCGCGACATGCGCTCGTGCCCGAGGCCGCTTTGGTCTCACCGTCGCGGCGCCGACGCAAGGACCGTTCCGCCGGCCGGCAGAAATCCGCACTCGCCGGGTGCAATGCACCCCGAGCTGAGGTAACGCTGATCGCAGGGATGGAAACGCTTATGATCCTTGCCGCGGGAGCGGCTATCGTCATGGTATCGGCCCTGGTGTTCGCGACATCGCGGCATACACGGCGCCCTCCCTTACGCACCGGCCGCGAGGAGGATCTTGAGGCAACGGGAGCTGATCGCCTGATCGACCTGCCGCCGCGCAGGCGGGTGAGCCCGATCGACCGCTCGATGCCGATCCATGATCTCGATCCGATCGAAGGCCGGATGATGAGGGGCAAGCCGATCGAAGACAGGTCGGGCGCTGGCTCACAGGCCGACGATTCAATTGGCAACGCCAAGGGCGCCGGGCAGGAAGAAGAGGCGGATTGGTGGGAGATCGAGCAGGACGAGGAGGCAGCACGCTCCGCCGATCGCACGGGTCGCGAGCGGCGATGAATCGGCTTGTCCGGGTGCCCGCAGCGGCCACCTGTCTGGTGCTTGCCGCCATGGCCTATGCTGAACTGGCCGCGGCACAGGAACCCGCACCGACATTGTCCGCCCCAAACGCCGGAAGCGAGATTCCGGCCGCAAAGCCGAAACCCAAACCAAAACCGCGGCCGAAACCGAAGCCTGCTCCGACGACCCAGACCGAACCTGCCAAACCGTCCGATCCAACCGGTGCTGAGACCCCCGAGACGAAGAATTCAGGCACAGAGAATGCGGGTTCTTCTCCGCATGCCTCGGGACCGATAAAACCGCCGGCCGAAAAATCGGCGATCACAAACCCTCCCCTTGAAATACCGGGGCCGGCTCCGAAACCCACGGATGCGAATGCGCCGCCCCCACCGCCCGCTTTCGCCGGCCCAGGCGTGTATTGCGATCCCGGCCAGTCGGTGCTCTTTGACGGCCCTCAGGACTTTTCGTTCTGGGTGACGCGCACCGGTTTCGTGCAGATCGACAACCCCTTGCGCCCCCTGACGCCCGAGGTCACCCGCGTTCTGCAACTCGTCATCGCGGGCAAGATCGCCACGGCCTATGGCCCCGATTACGCGGCCTTGCGCCGTGGCGGTGCACCGGCTTTGGTCGAGGGTGCGCTCGGTGGCGCGATACGATGGGATGCCAAGCTCGGCGGGTTGCCGGATACGCTCGAGATCGTTTCCGACTCGGGCGAGACACTGGCCAAGATGCGCTTCAAGGAATGCGGCGAGGCGCCGGCTGCCAAGGCTCTGCCGGTTGCGGCGGCCAAGGGGCGCAAGCGCGGCGCTTCCGCTCCGGACCCCGGCAGCCCTGAAACGGCGGCCACTTTCGGTGGACCGCCGCCGGTCGCGCGGCCACCGGCCCGTCGATTGCCGCAGGGCGCGATTCCCGAATAGCATGCCGGATTCCTCGCTCCGGCCTTCGACCGTTCTCGTCATCGGCGGGAGCGGCGCTTTCGGCGCACGGCTCGTTGCCGGTCTTGTCGCGACGACGGATTGTGCCGTGATCATCGCCGGGCGTGATCTCCTCAAGGCCGAGGCGGCCGCATCCCGGTATCCGGCAGGACGGGTAAGGGCGCTGAGACTCGATACAGCGCAGGTCACGCCGGACATGCTGGCCGCAACCGGCGCGCAGATCGTCGTCGATACGGCCGGCCCATTCCAGGGGCAGGAACCGCGTCTTGCACGAGCCGCAATTGCGGCCGGTCTTTCCATCGTCGATCTCGCAGATGCCCGCGATTACATCGCCACCTTTTCCAGCAGGCTCAATACGGCGGCACGACAAGCGGGTGTCGTCGCACTGACCGGGGCGAGTTCGACGCCTGCACTGTCAAACGCTGTGCTCGATGCGATCACGGGGAGCTGGCAGCGTGTCGAGGCGGTCTCGATTGCGATCGTGCCGGGAAATCGCGCGCCGCGCGGGCTCTCGGTGATGCGGGCAATCCTGTCCTATGCCGGGCGGCCGGTGCGCCTGTTGTACCAAGGCGTCTGGCAGTCTCGTCCCGGCTGGGGCCTCACGGGACCTGTGGTCATACCGTGGCTCGGCCAGCGCTGGGCTTCGCTTTGCGAGACGCCCGATCTCGACATCGTGCCGGTGCGATATCCTCAAGCACGCACCGTGCTGTTTCGGGCCGGGCTCGAACTCTCGATCCTGCATTTCGGGCTTTGGCTGGTCAGCCTGCCGGTTCGCACCGGCTTGCTCGCTTCGCTGGAGCCGTTCGCGAGGCCCTTCCTGGCGATCGCCGGCTGGTTCGAGCGCTTCGGCAGCGACCGCGGCGGCATGATCGTCACGGCCCTCGGTCGCGATGCCGAGAATCGTCCGACGCGATCCTCCTGGAGCCTGGTGGCCGAGGCCGGCGATGGTCCCTTCGTGCCGACCCTGCCCGCGCTCGCCGTGATCCGCCGGCTTATCGATCCTGCTTCCGAGCCGCTCGCGCCCGGTGCACGCGCCTGCATCGGCATCCTTCCACTCGCTGCGATCGAAGCTGAAATGAGCCGGCACCGCATCCATACCCGGCGTGACGTTACCCACCCCGACCCGCTCTTCGTCACGGCTCTCGGCCGGGATTTCGAGGCGATGCCGGTGCCGATCCGGGCTCTGCACGAGGCGATCGGCGGTGCGAGTTTTTCGGGGCAGGCTCGGGTCGAGCGCGGACGAGGCCTGCTGGTGGCAGCTCTCGCCTCTGTATTCCGTCTTCCGAAGCCGATGGAATCCGGACCTGTTCGCGTCGCTATCAGTCCGAATCTTCTCGATCCAGGTTCGAGCGAACGATGGACCCGTCACTTTCCGGGCCGCTCCTTCTTCAGCGCCTTGAGTCTGGCGCCGCAGGGCAGCGGGCGCGGTCTGCTGCGCGAGCGCTTCGGACCCCTCTCGTTCGATCTTGCCGTCACGACGCATGCGCAGGGGCTCGACATGGTGGTGGATGGCTGGCGGATCGGCCCCGTTCCGCTGCCGCGGCAGCTGCGGCCGACGACGCGGGCACAGGAGCGCATCGATGCGCAAGGCAGATTTACCTTCGATGTGACCCTGTTCCTGCCGCTGCTCGGGCCTCTCGTGCGTTACAC
>JBGAFL010000012.1:0-92322 GCA_044227265.1 Methylobacterium sp. | reverse complement strand
GCTGCGCAAAGCCGCAAACAGGTCGAAGACGATCGCTTCCGCCTTGGCGCGAACATCCATCACGCCTGGATGCCGGTACATACGGGCATGCAGGAACGCCTTGATCTCGGAATCCGCCTTCGCGATCCACGATGAGAACGCAATTATCGCAGTGCCAGCGGCACGAATGTCCGCGACGCTCGCCGGTCTCAGTTCGTCGAGCCGTCGTGTACTCTCGGCGATGATGTCTTCGACGAAGCGGGTGATCACCCGTCTCGTAAGCTCATGGATCCGGCGCGAGGTCTCCAATCCCGGATAGAGCGCATCGATTTCGTCGAGGAGTTCGCGCAGGAACGGCACGGTGGCGAGATCGCCGAGATCGAACAATCCGGCACGCAATCCGTCGTCGAGATCATGGGAATCATAGGCGACGTCGTCGGCCAAGGCGGCCGCTTGGGCTTCAGGTCCCGCATTCAGATCGAGCCGCAAATCATTGAGCTGATTATATTCCAGGATTGCGACTGGAACGCCGGCCTTGCGATAGCGCGGCGTCGGCGCGCCCGCTGGACTTAAGAGCGGGCCGTTGTGCTTGACGAGGCCCTCCAGGGTCTCCCAGCTCAGATTGAGCCCGTCGAAAGTGGCGTAGCGCCGCTCCAGCCGTGTCACCACGCGCAAGGCCTGCGCATTGTGGTCGAAGCCGCCATGCTCGGCCATGCAAGCATCGAGGGCGTCTTCGCCGGTATGCCCGAAACAGGTATGGCCGAGGTCGTGCGACAGGGCGAGAGCTTCCGCGAGGTCCTCATCGAGCCCGAGCGCCCGGGCCAGGGCACGCGCGATCTGGCTGACTTCGAGCGTATGCGTCAGACGCGTGCGGTAATGGTCGCCTTCGTGATGCACGAAGACCTGTGTCTTGTGCTTGAGACGGCGGAAAGCCGTCGAATGCACGATGCGGTCGCGGTCGCGCTGGAAATCGCTCCGGGTCGGCGAGCCCGGTTCATGGATCAGGCGCCCGCGCGTCGCGGCGGGGTCGGTTGCGTAGGGCGCCCGCCAGCGTTCACCATTTGAGCGCAGCAAGGCGCGATCCATCCTCGATTGCCGCGTTGCAGCAGGGGCCTCTCGACCATATCTTGTCGGGACGGCGCAGAGAATACGCGCCTTTGCGCCACCGCTTCCCGGCCAAGCGGCGAACGATGAACCTTCGAGTATCGCGATGCCCGACATCACGCTGACCGCCCGCGCTGCCAAACGTATCAACGAGATCATGGGCTCAGAACCGCCCGGCTCGTCTTTGCGCATCAGTGTGAATGGCGGTGGCTGTTCCGGATTTTCTTACGCCTTCGATATTGAGCGGACCCGAACGGACGAGGACCTCGCCATCGAGCGCGACGGAGCTACCGTGCTCGTCGATCCGGTTTCGCTGGAATATATGGGCGGCTCGACGATCGACTTCGTGAACGACTTGATCGGCCAGTCCTTCAAGATCGAAAACCCGCAGGCGACCTCCTCCTGCGGCTGCGGCACGTCCTTCTCGCTCTGAAGCTTCGATTGCAGCGGATGACGGGAGACTGAGGTCCTCGTCATCGTCTCGCCTCAAAGGCGATGGCACCAATGCTGCGCCTGCGAACCGGCCCCCCTTGGCGTCCCGCGAGCCCTCAGAAGCCATGAGCCAATCACTGCGTCGATCCTCCACCTCGCGGGCGGCGTTCCTGACGATTTGCGCCTTCTCCCTCGCAGGAGCACCGGTGGCGCTTATCCGACCTCAACCGGCGTGTGCGCAGGAAGCGGCGTCGGCCGCTCAGGATCTCACCCTGCAGGATGTCGTATTCACCTTCGGCGAAACGCGCGTCACCGTTCCGAACCTCGTCATCAGTGGCACGCGGCTCTCGAAGGACGATGTGCTAGCCATCCTGAAATCCGATGGGCCGGAGCCCGCTTCGACCCGGTTTGGCCGGCTCGATGCCGGAAGTCTCTCCGCCCCGGAAGTCCGGCTCGAACGGACAGACGGAACCACGAACAACACCGCGATCTACCGGAACGTCGTCGCGAAGAATGTGCATGGTGGCCGGGTGGCCGAGCTCACGTCGGAGAGCGCAACCATTGAGCGGACCGGACCGCACGTGGCGCATGGTCGCTATGGCGTCATTCGCGGCGAAGACATCGACCTCGTCGGCGTCGCGCGGCTCTATCAGGAGCCCGGTGACGGCAAGGGGCCGCTGCTACCGATCTACGGCCCCTACTCGGCCTCAGACATCGTCGCAGAGGCCGAGGGGACGACGATCTCCATCGCCAGCTTGAAAGGCTCCCGGTTCGCAGCGCGCCAGGTCCCTGGAACCTGGAATGGTCTTGAAACGGCGTTCGAGGGTCTGAGCGACGATACTGACGGCCCGGGCGAGCGAGCGACCAAGCTCGGATTGATCGCCGATCTTTTGGAAGGCGTCTCGTTCGGCGATGTCGAAGTGAACGGCATAGCTGTGAAAACCACCGCACCGGCAGCTGCCGAGCTTCGACTTGCAAAACTGGCTTATGCGGAGAGCGGCGAAGCTCCCGGCGTCTCTCTGTCGGATTTCAGTTTTTCCGGCGGTGGGATGCGTCTGCAGGTCTCCGGCTCGAAACTCAACGGCTATTCGCTGGCGCCGACAATCGCCACGCTTCGCCGGATCGCCGCGGAGCCAGGCAACGCGGAAGCAGAATTTCGCCGTCTGACCCCGCTCATCGGCACCTTGGCGATGAACGGCGTCAGTATTGATATCGACGATGAGGCAGCCAAGCCCAAGGCTGCCCCCAAGGCGTCCGGCGATCCGCTCGGAGCGAATTCCGGCAACACGTCCCTGCATATCGGCCTTCGCGAAGGCACCTTGTCGTTCGGCCCGCCGCAGGACGGTGTACCGACCGCCGGGCAGTTGAACCTCTCGGGCCTGACCCTTCCTTCCTCCGCGGTCGCCGGCATTCCCGGTCTCGGGTCGCTCGGCCTCTACGGATACCGCGACCTCGACCTCAAGCTCGTCGCCGACACCGTCTGGAACGAGGATTCCAAGGAGCTCGCCCTCCGCGAGATTTCCGTCTCCGGCAAGGACATGGGAACCCTGCGCATCCACGCCACGCTTGGCGGCATCGGTCCGGATGTGTTCGATCCCGATGCCGCGGTGTCCGGCTTTGCCATGCTGGCGACGACGGCCAAGGCCCTCGACCTGACACTCGAGAATGGCGGCCTGTTCGAGCGCTTCATCGATGCGCAGGCGAAGACCCTCAGTCTCAAGCCGGACGAGTTGCGCAAGGAATACGTCACGGCCAGCGTCATCGGCGTGCCTGTCATCCTTGGAAATTCCGCTGCCGCCAAAGCGATCGGCGCGGCCATGGGCAAGTTCGTCGCCAAGCCCGGTACGTTGTCGATCAGGGCGAAGGCCAAGAACGGGGCCGGCCTCGGCGTCGTGGATTTCAGCACCGCCGCGACGCCAGGAGCGGTTCTCGACAAGCTCGAGGTCAACGCCACGGCCGACTGACCGGCGGGGTTGGCTCAAGGCAGGATCGGGACCACCGTCCCGGTACTCTCGAAATCAGCGATATCGCCGACGAGATCCGTGATCGAGATATCGATGCGCCGCCCGTTCTTCAGGCGCAGTATCGAGTCGGGCACCAGCCAGATCGGCCGGAGCGCGTGATGGCTGCCCGTCACGGTGCCGCCGGCGACGATCACGCCGCCGCGCCGCTCGATCACCACGCGGTACCGAACCCGGACCGCGTCGATCCCTTCGGCCCAGACGTGACCACGCCCGGTCAGGGTCTGTAGCACTCCGTCCGGTTCGAACATGGATCCGCGGCGAAAGAGCAAGTTGGGAAATTTCGGCAAAACAATTGCCGCTTAATCCCGAACTAGGCAACTCTTTTCCTGAAGACTTTGGGAATTGGGTCCAAAAACCCGACGTTTCCGGGGCGAAATCCGCGGGCCGCCCGCCTTCACGCCAGGTCCCGAACGACGACTCGACCTCGCTCGGTGGACAAAGCGAGCCGGCCGGTCTTGAGCGCCAGGGCCTTCTCGCCGAAAAGGCTGCGGCGCCAGCCATGCAGGGCCGGCACATCGGCTTCGTCGTCCTCGGCCACGGCTTCGAGATCGTCGACTGTGGCGATGATCTTCGGCGCCACGCCTTCCGCCTCCGATACCGCCTTGAGCAGGACCTTGAGGAGTTCGACGAGTGCAGCGTTCCCTCCGCGGGTCCGTGCGCGTTCCGGCACGGCGATCTCGGCCAAATCGCGGGCGAAGCCACGCTCGACGGCGGCCAGAATGTCGCCGCCGGTGCGCGAACGCTCGAACCCGGCCGGAATGGAGCGGAGCCGGCCCAACGCCTCGACGCTGCGTGGCGCTGAGGACGCAATGTCGATGACGACATCGTCTTTCAGGATGCGTCCTCGTGGGACGTTGCGGCTCTGCGCCTCGCGCTCGCGCCAGGCGGCGACCTCCATCAGGACAGCAATCTCGCGGGGCTTGCGCATCCTGCCCGACAGGCGCCGCCAGGCCTGCGACGGGTCGGCCCGGTAGGTTTCGGGCGAGGTGAGGACCCCCATTTCCTCGTCGAGCCAGGCTCCGCGATCCGTCTTGAGCAGCTGCGCCGCCAGCGTCTCGTAGACTTTGATGAGATGGGTCACATCGGACAGTGCATAGGTCAGCTGGGCGTCCGAGAGCGGTCGGCGCGACCAGTCGGTGAAGCGTGACGACTTGTCGATCTTCGTGCGGGCGATGTCGTTGACGAGCTGCTCGTAGGAAACCGAATCTCCGTAGCCGCAGACCATGGCTGCGACCTGCGTATCGAAGATCGGATGCGGCAGGAGATTTCCGAGCTGCCAGACGATCTCGAGATCCTGCCGCGCCGAATGGAAAACCTTGACGACGCCCTCATCCGCCATGAGCGCGACGAAAGGCTGGAGATCGAGATCCTTGGCGAGAGGGTCGACGAGTGCGGCGAATCCGTCGGGCCCCGCCATCTGGACGAGGCACAACTTCGGATAATACGTCGTCTCCCGCATGAATTCCGTATCGACGGTGACGAAGGATTGTGCGGCGAGCTTCGCGCAAGCATCCGCCAAGGCGGGCGTCGTGGTGATCAAATCCATGAGGGTGGGCTATACCGAAGGTCGACGTTCGGCGCGAGGCGAGGCCGGACCATCGATGCGTGTTTGCACCGAACTGATCGCCGCCTGCTGTGGACGAATGCGCCCGGCGCCCGCTCCTGCGCGCCGTTGCGCCTCAGCCCGATCGAGCAGCCAGTCGAGAATTCCCGTCTCGATGCGCATGCCGCTGCCCGCCTCGCTCAAACGGCGAATTCGGTCGACGCGAAATCCGCGATACACATTGCGTTCGAGATCGAGACCGCCGAGCAGCGTCCGCCCTGGGCCGAGTTTGAGTTCACGCGCCTCCATCAATCGGCTGGTCCTGAAGCCACGACGATCCTCGTAGGCAATCTCGAAGGTGCCGGAGAGCGGCAGCACCTGCCACAACCGCTCCAGTCCCCGCTTCGCGTTGTCGTGGACCAAACGTTCCGGCGATCCGGCGCGCTGCCGGCCTGACCTCGAAGGAGAGGATAAAGCGCTGATCTTCATGACTCTAATATAAGCGTTCGCCTTATGTTCTGGTAGCCCGGTGCGAATTTGCTGGGCCAACCCAGGCCCGGCGCGGGATGGTGCATGCAGCCGCGATCTCGCGCGGACCTGATCTCGCCCCAATGGCATTCGCGCAGGCGAGTTTCATGCCGGCCGCTTCGCGCCGCCTTGACTTCCCACCCCCCGCGTGAATGGTGCCGCCCGTTCCCACTCACGACCGCATCAGACCCAGCGCGAGCCGTGACCCGCCTCGTGCCGTGATGCCAGAGCCAGCCATGCATCGTTACCGTTCCCATACCTGCGGCGGCTTGCGCCCCTCCGACATCGGCGCGAGCGTGCGCCTCTCCGGCTGGTGCCACCGCATCCGCGACCATGGCGGCGTGCTCTTCATCGATCTGCGCGACCATTACGGCCTGACGCAGTGCGTGATCGATTCCGATTCGAAGGCGTTCAAGCTCGCCGAAGCGGTCCGCTCGGAATGGGTCATCCGCATCGACGGGCGCGTTCGCCAACGCCCAGACGGCACCGAGAATCCGGACCTGCCGACCGGCGCAATCGAGGTCTATATCGACGATCTCGAAGTGCTTGGGCCCGCAGCTGAATTGCCGCTGCCGGTCTTCGGCGACACGGAATACCCTGAAGAGACGCGCCTCAAGTACCGCTTCCTCGATCTGCGCCGCGACAAGCTCCATGCCAACATCATGAAGCGCGGGGCGATCGTCGACAGCCTGCGTCGGCGCATGCGCGAAGGCGGCTTCTTTGAGTTCCAGACACCGATCCTGACGGCATCCTCGCCAGAGGGAGCGCGCGACTACCTGGTGCCCTCTCGGGTCCATCCCGGCAAGTTCTACGCGCTGCCTCAGGCCCCGCAGCAATTCAAGCAGCTGACGATGATTGCCGGCTTCGACCGCTACTTCCAGATCGCGCCCTGTTTTCGCGATGAGGATGCTCGCGCCGACCGCTCGCCCGGCGAGTTCTACCAGCTCGACATCGAGATGAGCTTCGTCACGCAGGAAGATGTGTTCCAGGCGGTCGAGCCGGTTTTGCGCGGCGTCTTCGAGGAATTCGCCGAGGGCAAGCGCGTCACCGAAGTCTTTCCGCGCATCACCTATGCCGATGCGATGCTGAAATACGGCGTCGACAAGCCGGACCTGCGTAACCCGCTCATCATCGCCGACGTGACGGACGAATTCGCGCGCGACGAGGTCGAGTTCAAGGCGTTCAAGGGCGTCATCAAGGCCGGCGGCGTGGTCCGCGCGATCCCCGCGACTGGCGCGGCCGGCCAGCCGCGCTCCTTCTTCGACAAGCTCAACGACTGGGCGCGCTCCGAGGGCGCGCCTGGCCTCGGCTACATCGTGTTCGAAGAGGATGGCGGGACACTCACCGGCAAGGGGCCGATCGCCAAGTTCATCCCGGCAGAGGTCCAGAAGACTATCGCCGAGAAAGCGGGCGCCAAGGCCGGCGATGCTGTGTTCTTCTCGGCAGGCACCGAGGCCAAGGCGGCTGCGCTCGCCGGCAAGGCGCGCATCCGGATCGGCGACGAACTGAACCTCTCGGACAAGGATCAATTCGCCTTCTGCTGGATCACCGACTTCCCGATGTACGAGTGGAACGAGGACGAGAAGCGCATCGATTTCTCGCACAACCCGTTCTCGATGCCGAATTTCGATCGCGAGGAATTCTTGGGACTCGGCGACGGAGACTCCGAAAAGATCCTCGGCATCAAGGCCTTCCAGTACGACATCGTCTGCAACGGCATCGAACTGTCGTCGGGCGCGATCCGGAACCATCGCCCGGACGTGATGGAGAAGGCCTTTGCGATCGCCGGCTACGGCAAGGACGTGCTGGAAGAAAAGTTCGGCGGCATGCTCTCCGCGCTGCGGCTCGGCGCGCCGCCGCACGGAGGCATCGCACCAGGCGTCGACCGCATCGTCATGCTGCTTTGCGGAGAGCCGAACATCCGCGAGGTCGTGCTGTTCCCGATGAACCAGCGCGCCGAGGATCTGATGATGGGCGCGCCCTCTGATTCCGGAGAAGAAGGCCTGAGCCGAAACGCCAAAACGGGCCTGGCGCCAGCCGAGGCCCGTGCGCTCGCGATCACACTGCTCGAAGGACACGGCTTCCGCGTGACCGGCCGCAACGAGCGCGGCGACAGCATCTATCTGGTGCGTGAGGACTCGACGACGCTGCTCCGCGTGTCGAACCATCGGCGCACGCCCAAGCAAAGGCGCATCCATCGCGAGGTGGTTGCGAGCTTGGTGCTCGACCAGCCGATCGCACGCGAACGGATCGCAGAACGCGTGGCTGCGGCAGTTCGCTGCTATATCGCGGCGCGACCGAGTGCCGTGGAGAACGAAACGGGCGCTGAGATCGGTGCTGCTCAGGATCGCTTCGGGTAGATCGTTTCACCGCGCTCGAGCATCGCAACGAAATTCGCGATCCGGCGCTCACGCGTCTCGGGCTTCTTGGCGCTATGGATGCGGTGGAGCACGGCATAGCGATTGACCGCGTCGAGCGTCGTGAAGGCTGCTCGCGCATCGGGCGCTGCTTCAAATGCAGCTTCGAGATCTGCGGGGATCTCGGCTCTGCTTTGGGGCGGGTAGGCAGCGGCCCAGCGGCCATCGGCGCGCGCCCGCTCAATCTCGGCAAGCCCCGACGGCCTCATCCGCCCGGACTCGATCAAGGAAGTCGCCGTCGTGCAGTTGTTCTGCGACCACTTGCTCGAACGCCGCCGCGGGGTGAAGCGCACGAGCCAGCTCGACGCATCGAATTTGCCGATCTGCCCGTCGATCCAGCCTTGGCAGAGCGCTCCCTCGATCGCTTCGGCGCGCGAAAGGCTCACAAGGCCCGATCCCTTCTTGGCGAATTTCAGCCAGAGCCCGGAGGCGTCGGGCGGCTGGAGCGCCAGCCAGTC
This sequence comes from Methylobacterium sp., assembly GCA_044227265.1. Classification (GTDB taxonomy): domain Bacteria; phylum Pseudomonadota; class Alphaproteobacteria; order Rhizobiales; family Beijerinckiaceae; genus Methylobacterium. The sequence continues at coordinate 83,837 of JBGAFL010000012.1, read as the reverse complement.
TTCCCAGGCCTTCAGCGACGCGAAGGACAACACCGGCAGACCGGACCGGATCTCAATCGGCAGCGGCGCGGCATCTGCAGGCCGATCCGCCGTCATTCCGGATCGCGAAAATATGGCTCGACCGGTCCCTTGAGCTTGATCGTCATCGGGTTGCCGGCGCGATCGACGGTCTTGCCGGCGCTCAGACGCACCCAGCCCTCGCTGACGCAATATTCCTCGACATTCGTCTTCTCGACGCCCTTGAAGCGCACGCCGATACCGCGCTCGAGCAGCTGCTCGTCGTAGAACGGGCTGTTCGGATTGGCGGAGAGGCGGTCGGGCAACGTGTCGGACATCGGGTGAACTCGGGTCGATCTCTGTTGCCGGGTTACGAGATTCACGGTGGTCTCGCAACGCGTGGGTGAGTGGATGGGAGGCCATCTCGAACGCGCCGCGACACGCGATCGGCGAACCGTGAGCCCGACCGGCCATGTTTAATTGACGTTGGGGGCGTCCTTTGGCGAGCGCCTCCCCTATCTCGATGTTGCGCCTGCGGATCGCCGAGCGCCAAGATGGGCACGAGGCGCGTTCGGGCAGCGTTCCGGCGAACGTACAAGACCAACACGCGGAGGATCACGCCATGGCCGACAACATGTCCGATGACCTCAGGGCGGGTGCCCTGGTCTATCACCGCCTCCCGCGCCCTGGAAAATTCGAAATCCAGGCGATCAAACCGCTCGGCAACCAGCGCGACCTGGCCCTCGCTTATTCGCCCGGCGTCGCCGCCGCCTGCGAGGCGATCGCCGCCGATCCCCAGGAAGCCGCCACCCTGACGATCCGCCAGAACCTGGTCGCCGTTTTGTCAAACGGCACCGCAGTGCTCGGTCTCGGCAATATCGGCCCGCTCGCCTCGAAGCCCGTGATGGAAGGCAAGGCGGTCCTGTTCAAGAAATTCGCCGGCATCGACGTCTTCGATATTGAGGTCGCCGAGAACCAGGTCGACAAGCTCGTCGACGTGGTCTGCTCGCTCGAGCCGACCTTCGGGGGCATCAACCTCGAAGACATCAAGGCGCCGGAATGCTTCGAGGTCGAAGAGCAGTGCCGGGCGCGCATGTCGATCCCGGTCTTCCACGACGACCAGCACGGCACCGCGATCATCGTTGCAGCCGCGGTGTTGAATGGGCTCGAACTCGCCGGAAAGTCTTTGGCGGACGCCAAGATCGTCACATCCGGCGCGGGGGCTGCGGCGCTCGCGTGCCTCAACCTCCTCGTCTCGCTCGGCGCGCGGCGCGAGAACATCACCGTCACCGACATTAAGGGCGTCGCCTATGTCGGCCGAACGGAACTGATGGACCGCTGGAAGGCGGTCTACGCGCAGGAAACCTCCGCCCGCACGCTCGCCGACGTCATCGCCGGCGCCGATGTGTTCATCGGCCTTTCCGCCGGCGGCGTGCTCAAGCCCGAGCTTCTGGAGAAGATGGCCGAGAAGCCGCTGATCATGGCGCTCGCCAACCCGACGCCCGAGATCATGCCCGATCTCGCCCAGAAGATGCGGCCCGACGCGATGATCTGCACCGGGCGCTCGGATTTTCCCAATCAGGTCAACAACGTCCTGTGCTTCCCCTACATCTTCCGCGGCGCGCTGGATGTCGGAGCGCGCGCGATCAACGAGGACATGAAGAAGGCCGCCGTCAAGGCGATCGCGGCGCTCGCGCGGGAAGCGCCCTCGGATGTCGTCGCCCGCGCCTATGGCGGCCTCGCGCGCCCGTTCGGCCCCGATTCGCTGATCCCCAGCCCGTTCGACCCGCGGTTGATCCTGCGTATCGCGCCGGCCGTCGCCCAGGCGGCAATGGATTCGGGCGTCGCGGGGCGGCCGCTCGAGAACCTTCACGCCTATGCCGAATCGCTCGACCGGTTCGTGCACCGTTCCGGCTTCATCATGAAGCCGCTCTTCACGAAGGCGAAGAGCGATCCGAAGCGCGTGATCTACGCCGAGGGCGAGGACGAACGGATCCTGCGGGCGGCACAAGCCATCGTCGAGGATGGGGTGGCGCGGCCGATCCTCGTCGGCCGGCCGCGCGTCATCGATGTTCGTCTGCGCCGTTTCGGCCTGTCGATCCGCCAGGGCGACCATTTCGACCTTATCGATCCGGACGACGATCCGCGTTACCGGGACTACGTCTCGACCTATATCGACGTCGCCGGAAGGCGAGGCGTCACACCCGAGCGCGCACGCACGCTCGTGCGCACCAGTCCGACCGTCATCAGCGCGCTCGCCCTACGCCGGGGCGAAGCCGACGCGATGATCTGCGGGCTCGACGGCCGCTTCGAGACGCGATTGCGGATCATTCGCGACATCATCGGCCTGGCGCCCGGCATACCGGACATCGCTGCGATGAGCCTGATCGTCACCCAGAAAGGCGCGTATTTTCTCGCCGACACGCATGTTCGCTACGACCCTTCCGCGGAAGAGATCGCCGATGTCGCCGTGGCCTGCGCCGGCCACGTCGTCCGCTTCGGCCTGACGCCGAAGATCGCCCTGCTGAGCCATTCGGATTTCGGACAATCCGATAGCCCCTCCGCCCGGAAGATGCGTCGCGCGCTCAGCCTGATCGAGGCTCGCGCGCCGCAGCTTCAGGTCGATGGCGAGATGCAGGCGGATTCGGCCCTGTCCGAGATGCTGCGCGACAGGGTGCTGCCGAATTCGCATTTCAAGGGTTCGGCCAACATCCTGATCTTCCCGAATCTGGACGCCGCCAATGCCGCATTTCAATTCGCGAAGGTGCTCGCCGATGCGCTGCCTGTCGGGCCGCTTCTCATCGGCCCGGCCAAGCCGGCGCACATCCTGACGAAGGCGGTGACTGCACGCGGCATCGTCAACGTCACGACAGCGGCCGTCGTCGAAGCGCAAGCTCATCGCTCGCAGTCGACACCTCATGCAGGCGAGCCTGGAATCGGCCCGATGTCGGAATAGAGGCGACCTTCTCTCGTGCGGGCGAGCACTGCCGATTTCGAGGCAATTCGGTAGTTTCACTTTTGCACAAGGGCCGGTTCCTTTGGAGAACGATAATGGCCCTCATTCGCATTCTCGACCCTTTGACGGGGGAGATCGTCGTCATCGACACGGGCCGCCCGCGCGGTTGCTGATGAAAGACCACGTTCGCTCGCGAGCGCGAGCGAATACCGTCAGCCGCTCGCCTGCAGCGGCAAGCCGGCCGTTACTAAGCTGGTTTCGAGGAAAGGTCGTATCGACGGCTTTTGCGCGTGTCGGGCGAGCACACGTGGTGGAACGAATATCCCGCTCGCGATCCCGTTATTCCGGCTGCGTCCAAGGGACGAAGAGCGCAGCGACGATGATCGCCATCGCGGCAAAACCCCATGCACCCGTCACCGGCAAGCTGCCGATGATGGCAATCAGGATGGCGAGCAGAATCACAAGTACGACGGGACTCATAGCGGCAAAACCCCGGGGCCGGTCGCGCCAGCCTTCTGATGAACGCTTGAGATGATCGCTAAATGCCTCACTCTCAGTTTTCGCGACGAAATGTGTCGAGTCCATGGTATCGCAAGTGTAACTGCAAATGGACGCAGACGTGTGACCCTTGCGACGCAGTCCGAGCACTGTGTCGAATCGACAGTCGCGCGCCACGTCGAACCTTGGGTGATGCGGCGCGTCACCCTTCGTGAAGGTCATTCGGCGGTTCTTGCGGGGGTTCCGGCCGAGGATACGCGCTGATTCGGCGACGACGCGGCATCCATCACACTGCGGCAGGCGACGCTGAGCCGGGGCCGCTCGCGCTTCAGGCAGACCTTGATCGCGTCGACGTCGGGGATGTCGCCCGCACACAGACGCATCACGTCAGGGGTGCAGGCGGCGCGCTGCGCGGCGGTGGCGTCCGCAAGAGCGGGCGTTACGAAAGCGAGCAGCGTGAGCGATGCGATGAGAGCCGAGCGTGACATGATCCCGTCCTTCCGTTGCGAGATCAGGCCTGCTTCGTTCGGGGCCGTCTCGGTATATCGGGACCATGCCGCAGATTCTGAACCGTGACGGTGTCGCCGCACACGCGCTTTGAAACCGGCTCGGAAGAGTGTCCGCTCCTTAAATTTTCGCCGTGCTTCTCCGTTTGCGCGCGGGTGGCGATACCGCCGCACTCGCTTCCTTCGCTTCCTGGGCTTCCTTTGCGAGCCGCAACGCGCGCAAGCGGTTGGTCCGCTCGTCGACGGCTCGGACCGCGGCCTTGTGGTCCGCCATTGCCTGCGCCCCCTCGCGAGCCATGCGCTCGGCGCGCGCCGCGCGGGCCTCGGCGCGGATGCGCGCTTCCAGATCGTCGCTCATCAACCGTCTTTCACTGAAGCCGCGAATGTGTACGGAACAAGCCGATGCTCCCAGAGCGCTTACGAACAGCGTCACGTGAGCAGGAATGCAGGAAGTTCGAGTGGCCGGCATTACGGCCCGTACTGCGGCAGGATGAAAGATCGTTAGCACGCAGTGCCCGGCGATGCCACGTCTGGGCATGCGCTAAGACGGCGCGATAGGCATCGATTCCCGATTCAAGCCCGTCGCCGGTCGCGATTGCCAAAAAAAAAATGCGTGAAAGGCGCCGCACCCATCGTTGGGCCAAGCCGGCGCTCCAACCGTACCGGGCTGTGTTCCAGCGGGAACAGGCACGGCCAGAAATCATCGGCGGTGCCTCCAAGACCTTGACGCAGGCGGGTTTTTCACGCGCCGTGACGATCTTCCCCAATTTGGGGAATTGGCGTCACGGCGGGGACCAGGAGTTGGCGATGGGCTTCTTCCAGGATGCGCTGATCCGGTTCAACCGGGCCGTAAAGTCATTCGCGGGCGATGCGGTGTTCATGCAGGCCGCCGTCGCTGCAGCCGCTAACGTCATCGTCGCGGATGGAGAAACTGACGAGGAGGAGATCGAATCCGCCCTCGTCAGCATGCGCGCGAACCCGCTGCTCGAACGCTCCTACGATACGCTCACCCTCGAGAAGGAACTCTACGAGGCCCTGGCGCGCGCCGAATTGAGAGCCGGAAGGCTCGAGAACCTTCGCCTGATCGCCGCCATAGAAGACCGCCCGATTGAGCACCGTCAGCACGTCTTCCTGATCGCGGCCGACGTCGCCGACAAGGGCGGCATCACCGACACCGAGCACAGAATGCTCGAGGAGATCGCGAAAGCGCTCGATGTCGACAAGGTCGCGCTGCTGATGGCGTAGACCTCACTCCGATGTGCCAGCCACGACGACAGCGAGCGCCGCCGCCACGACGAGCCCGGCCGAGACGAGAAGCGCGATGCGCATGCCGGCCTCCGGATCGGAGGCGAGCACCGCGCCGAACAATGCGACACCCAAGGCTCCCCCGGCCTGCCGAACCGTGTTGAGCACGCCGGAAGCCAGACCGGCCCGGTCGGGCGGCACCCGTGACAGCAACGTGCTCGTCATCGCAGGGACCGCTGAGCCGATGCCCAGCGCGATACCGATCAGGCCAGCCTGCAGCGTCAAATCCGGATACTCGCGGCCGATGAGCGCGAGCATCCCGTAGGACAGGGCGGCGACCATCAAGCCTGCGAGCATGAGAGAACGCGTTCCGAACCGCCCTGCAGCGCGTCCGGCGACGATGTTCGCGAGGCCCAGCACGACCGTGAACGGCAGGAATGCGCGGCCCGCATCCGCGGCCGAGAAGCCCCGCGCGTGCTGGAGATAGAGGCTCAGCACGAACAGGATCCCATAAAGCGTCAGGTTCACGGCGAGGCCGACCAAGGCCGTCGCACTGAACAGCCTGTCCTTGAAGAAGCCGAGTGGCAGCATCGGATCGCGCCTTGTCGTCTCCATCGCGATGAACGCCGCTCCGGCAGCGACGGCGATGGAGAGCCCCAGGATCGGAATCGGCGAAAGCCAACCGCGCGGGCCGGCCTCGATCGCGGCTCCGACCAGCGCGGCGAGCGCGATCATGCCGAAAACCTGCCCGGGCAGATCGAAACTGCCGTCGCGGCGTGCAGCCTCGGCCACGTGCCGGCGCGTTATCGCCAAGGCGACGAGTCCCACCGGCAGGTTGACGAGAAAGATGCTGCGCCACCCGAACGCCTCGACGAGCAAGCCACCGAGCGATGGCCCGATGGCGAGGCCGATTGAGCCCGCGGCGGTCCACAGGCCGACGGCGCGTGATCGGGCTGCCTGATCCCCGGCACAGGCGTGGTTGAGAAGCGCCAATGAGGACGGGACCATAAGCGCCGCGCCCGCCCCCTGTGCCACCCGCGCCGCGATCAGCGATCCCAGCGAGAATGCAAATCCGCAGGCAATTGAGGCCGCCACGAAAAGTGCGAAGCCCGCGAGGAGGACTTTGCGCGCACCGATACGGTCGCCGAGCGTCCCAGCGAGCAGCAGGAGGGCGGCAAATGCCAGCGTGTAGGCGTCGACGATCCAGGCGAGCCCATCGACGCGGACGCCGAGTCCCTCCCCCATCGCCGCAAGCGCGACATTGACGATCGACACATCGAGCTGGACGAGCAGGAAGGCAAAACCCGTGGCAGCGATGACGAGGCCCAGCCTCGGCGACGAGCGCGAGGCGGTTTGGGACTTCGTGAGCGCGTCTGACATCCCGTGTCCTGGACCGGTGTGAGACTTTCGCGATCGAGCGTCGCCCTCTCGCGGCCGATCGCTGGATGGCTGCAAGGCTGCCGTAACGGCGCCCCGAGGTCAGCACGAAACACTTCGGTGAAGACCGAAGCGTTCTCCGGTGACGGCTGCGGCTCGCCTGCCTATCCTCGCTCGCATGACAAGCGAGACGACCTTCGCTTCGGGCACCGCCATCGCCGAAGTCGCGGCAGCGATCGGTGATGTCGCCCGCGCCACGATCCTCGGCGTGCTCCTCGATGGGCGCGCCCACACCGCCGGCGAGCTCGCCTGGCAGGCCGGCGTCAGTCCGCAGACGACGAGCAGCCATCTCTCGAAACTTGCGGAATCCCGCCTGATCGTGGCCGAGAAACAAGGCCGACACCGCTATTTCCGGCTGGCCTCGGCCGAGGTCGCGCAGGCGATCGAAGCACTGATGGCGCTCGCCTCCGCCGGGCCGGTGCGCCATCGCCCGACCGGCCCGCGGGACGAGGCCATGCGCGAGGCCCGCACCTGCTACGACCATCTCGCCGGAAAGCTCGGCGTCGGTCTCGCGGACGCCTTGGTCGGCCGCGGCTACCTGATCCTGGAGGACAGCGCTGCAGCCCTTACCGAGGCCGGCTCTGCCTTCATGATCGAATTCGGCATCGACCTCGCTTCTTCCGCCAGGAACAATCGCCCGCTCTGCCGCGCCTGTCTCGATTGGAGCGAGCGCAGGCCGCACCTCGCCGGCAGGCTCGGCGCGGCCCTGTGCCTGCGTTGCGAGGAGCTGGGCTGGATCGAGCGGGATGAGGACAGCCGGGTGGTGACGGTCACCGCGAAGGGCAGAGCCGGATTCGAGCGGATTTTCGGAATGCCACCGGCATCGTCATTGCGAGCCGGAGGCGAAGCAATCCAGCCTCCGTCGTAGAGCACGGAGCATTCCTGGATCGCTTCGCTTTGCGCTCAATGACGACGAGTGGACGAGAGTCGGCCCCGATCCCGCCTATTCCGCCCGCTTCTGATAATCCTTCACATCGGTGAAGCGGATCTTCTCCCAGCGCTCTTCTTCGTAGCGCAGCGAAAACGCGGTCGAGGCCATGAAGACCGGCGCGCCGTCGAGATCGCTCGCCATCGCCGAGCCGTGTGCGTCGACGAACTTGTCGAGTTCCTTTTCGTCGTCCGACTCGATCCAACGGCACACCGAGAATCGGCTCGTCTCGAAATCGATCGGCAGGCCATACTCCGCCTGGAGGCGCTCCTTCAGCACGTCGAGCTGCAGCGCGCCGACCACGCCGACGATGGCCGGTGAGCCATCCTGCGGCACGAAGACCTGCACGACGCCCTCCTCGCCCATCTGCTGCAGGGCTTCCTTCAGTTTCTTGGCCTTCATCGCGTCGGTGAGCTTGATCCGGCGCATGATTTCCGGCGCGAAGCTCGGCACGCCGCGAAAGATCAGCGCCTCGCCCTCCGTCAGCGTGTCGCCGATGCGCAAGGTGCCGTGGTTTGGAATGCCGACGACGTCGCCGGCAAAGGCCTCGTCGGCGATGGCGCGGTCCTGTGCGAAGAAGAATTGCGGTGCGGACAGCGACATCAGCTTGCCGGTTCGCACGAGCTTGGCCTTCATGCCGCGCTGAAGCTTGCCCGAACAGACCCGCATGAAGGCGATGCGGTCGCGGTGGTTCGGGTCCATGTTCGCCTGGATCTTGAACACGAAGCCGGTCATTTTCGGCTCGTTCGGTTCGACCTGACGCTTGTCGGCCTCCTGACCACGCGGAGGCGGGGCAAAGCTGGCGAGCCCGTCGATCAGATCGCGCACGCCAAAATTTCGCAGGGCGGAGCCGAAAAAGACCGGCGTGAGATGCCCCTCGCGGAAGGCTGAGAGATCGAAGGGCTTCAAGCCGGTCTCGGCGAGTTCGGCCTCCTCGCGCCAGGTCGAAGCCTCGCCATCCTCAGTCAAAAGCTGGTCGAAAAGCGGATCGTCGGTCCCCGAGACGGGGACCGTGCCGGCATCGTCGGCCGCATCGAGACGGCGGACGCGATGGCCCGCGAGATCGTAGGTCCCGGCGAAATTCTTGCCGCGCCCGATCGGCCAGGTCACAGGCGCCACATCGAGCGCCAGCGTCTTCTCGATCTCGTCGAGGATCTCGAAGGGATCGCGCGACTCGCGGTCGAGCTTGTTCACGAAGGTAACGATCGGGATGTCGCGCAGGCGGCAGACCTCGAACAGTTTTCGCGTTCTGGCCTCGATGCCCTTCGCGGCATCGATCACCATCACCGCGGAATCGACCGCCGTGAGCGTGCGGTATGTATCCTCGGAAAAGTCCTCGTGGCCCGGCGTGTCGAGCAGGTTGAAGACGCAGCCGCCATATTCGAAGGTCATCACCGAGGTGACGACGGAGATGCCGCGCTCTTTCTCGATGCCCATCCAGTCGGACCGGGTCGACACGCGATTGCGCTTGGCCTTGACCTCACCTGCGAGCTGGATGGCTCCGCCGAACAGCAGCAGCTTCTCGGTGAGCGTGGTCTTGCCCGCATCCGGATGCGAGATGATCGCGAAAGTGCGACGCCGCGCGACGGGATCGGCCTGTTTCTCCGCGGCGGCCTTGGGATCGTTCTGCATCAGCATGAAGGGCGCTGGCTGCCCGCTGGAGCAGCCACTCTAAATTTGGAAGGAAAACGGAGAACTACGCGTTCTCTACGCGCTCGGGCCTTGCGAGGCAAAGCGAAGACTGCTGGCATAGGCTGCAATCGACGTTCCGTCAGCGTCATGAGGCGCGGTCTCTGGAGGCCGCACCAGGTGACGTGCTCGTCAGGTGGATCGCTTCATGACGGCTCCGAGCAAAATCGCCGTGCTGGCCAACCGCAACGGGATCGACAACCAGAATCTGCTCGTGGATGCCGCAGAGCGCTGGCGCACCTGCGGGGGAACGATCGTCGGGCTCGTCGCTCAGCAACGCGACGGCGCAGATAGTGGCTGCACTGCTGGGTACCTGCGGGATATCGCCACGAACCGAAGATTCGCCATCGCTCACGATGAGCCGCCCGTCGGGACGACCTGTCATCTCGATGCGGAGGGTATGTTGGGCGCCTGTTTGCAACTTCTCCCTCAGATTGCGTCGAGCGATGCCGTCATCCTGAGCAAATTCGGAAAAATGGAGGTAAGCAGAGCAGGGCTTTGGATGGCGTTTTCTAAGGCGATCGCCGAAGGCAAACCCGTGCTCACGACCGTCTCGTCGAAGCATGTCGATGTCTGGACGGCTTTTGCGCCGAATGCGAGGTGGCTCGAGTCCGATTTCGGATCACTTGAGCGATGGTGGCAATCGATCAGCACCGAATGCGACCCGGCGCCCCGTTCAGGCAATGCAATGAGACCATCGCCGCACGACGGATAGGTGCGAAGCAATCGCTCTTACCCCCGCCCGACATAGGGCATCGTCGTCGCCATCACCGTCATGAACAGCACGTTCGCAGCGAGTGGCAGGCTCGCCATGTAGACAACCGCGTCGGCGGCGTGCCGTGCATCCATCACGGCCTCCGGTTTGAAGGACCCGTCGGCCTGCCGAGCACCTTGCGCGAAGGCCCGCGTCATCTCGGTTTCGGCATTGCCGATATCGATCTGGCCGCAGGCGATGTCGAAAGGCCGCCCATCGAGCGACGTCGAGCGGGTCAGGCCGGTGATGGCGCTCTTCGTCGCCGAATAGGGCGCTGAATTCGGGCGCGGTACTGTGGCGGCAATCGAGCCGTTGTTGATGATGCGCCCTCCCCGCGGATCCTGCGCCTTCATCACTCTGAACGCCGCGCGCGTGCAGAGGAAAACGCCGGTCAGGTTGGTGTTGACGGAAGCGATCCAATCCGCGTCGGAGACCTCGTCGAGCGGAACGGCGGGCGTGAAGATGCCGGCATTGTTGAACAACAGGTCGAGCCGCCCGAACCGATCGGCCGTGCTGGCGAAGAGGCGTTCGACCGAGACCGGGTCGGTGACATCGGTCTCGACACAAGCGGCGGGGAGACCAATCTCGCCCACCGCTTCGGCCGTGGCTTTGAGAGTTTCGATCCGGCGCCCGGCCAGGACCATGCGCCAACCCGCGGCTCCCAAGGACAATGCCACGGCTCGGCCAAGGCCCGACCCTGCCCCCGTCAACACCGCGATCCGCTCCGACATGCGATCCCTCCTTCGCGTCGTTCAAACGGCGCCGGAAGCACGCCACGCTTGAAGTTTGCGTGTTGGATCACCGTTTTGTATCGGCGAAGGCGTCCGTTGTAACGGTTTGGCCCACTCGGCCGCAGTCACTTCCCGCAGATCTTGCCTACGTCGGAGGCAGCGCTCATATGCTACTCAAAGATGTACAGGCCATCGCTGATGACGCCAAGGTCCCGTGCGGTATTTCGGATGAATCCGCCTTCAGGTCGACCGATCAACTGGATGGCTTTGAAATCGAAATTGGCGGCAATGGGCAATTCTATCATTCCGGGAAGCCTGAATTTGTAAATTATTGTTTGGTACGAGTTAATGGAAATGGCTGCAGAGTTTATATCGATGATGGCGCATATCTTGAGAGAGTGAGACTCTTCGTAGATGGCAAAGACTCAGCTATCTATATCGGCAAGAATGTGCGCATCAAGAACGCTACCATCACAGTCACAGGCCAATCCTGCACGACGATCATCGGCTCGCGAACAAGCTGGGAATCTGGCAAGATCCTGTGCTCTCGCGCCGACACGCATGTGATCATCGGCGACGATTGCATGCTTTCGAACGCCATCACCATTCGAACCGACCTGGGGCACGGCATCTTCGATCGGACTACACATCAGTCTGTCAATCAGCCGGAGACGGTGATCCTCGAACCGCATGTCTGGCTCGGCAATGGTGTGCGCCTGGAACCCGGTATCCGCGTCGGTACGGGGAGCGTTCTCGGAACGGTTTCCGTGTTGACGAGCGACATGGACCCGCATTCCATCTATGCCGGAATCCCTGCAAAGAAGGTCAAAGAGAACATTGCGTGGTCAAGATCCGGGAATTTCGACGACATTCCGGAAGAATATTTAGATAATCCGCGGAATGAAAAGAAAAAGAGGAAAAATGTTTTAGAAAAAATATTCGGCAATATAATCAAGAATTCTCATTCTGCTGGCTGATTGCTTATATTAAATCTTCCATTATTCGAAATATTTTCCTGATCGGAAACGCAATCGGTTTCGCCGGTTTTGGCTGAAGTCGCATCTCGGGGTGGCAGCCCGAAAGCGCGCGACGAAATTTCAATCTTTGGTTGTGACAATGACTGCCTGATCCAATCGTTCCTGCCAAGCGGCGATCACAAGGCGGTCCGCACCGGATCGCGCGTGCGAATGTCCATGGCATTGCCACGCCAGACGATCGCGCTCTGCGCCCAGGCGCCAATCCAGATCAGGGGGAGCAGCGCATCGCGCACCACGAAGGCCGCAAGCGTTCGGCCGGAGCGGAACCAATCCGCTTTGCGGGCAAGCGCGAATTCCGCTCCGTACCACAATGCTGCAAGGCCAATCAGGCCGGCGAGGGCATCCGGCGTACCGGCGGCGATTCCCGCAACCGTGAAGGGCAGCAGCGGCCCGATACCGATCTCGGGCGCGAAGAACAGTGGGAAGGTGACGCGGCGCAGCCGTGCCCAGCGCAATTGCCGCGACCAGACCTCGGAAAGACTGCGCGAACCCAATGGCTGCGCGAAAGGCCGGACCACCAGATGCACGCGCCGACCCGCCTTGCGCACGAGTTTCGTCGCCGCGGCGTCTTCAGCGATCTCCGATGCGAGCGCCCTAATGCCGCCCTGCGCTTCGAGGAACGGCTTGTTCCAAAGCATGCTCTTGCCTTGAGCGAAGCCCAAACCCAGCGCCTCGCCGGCATATTGCCAGCGGGCCTGCAGCGTATTGAGAAACGCGCATTCGACTTCGGCCATGAAGCTGCCGGGCCGCGATCCGATCGGCGTCGAGCAGACGAGGCCGCTGTCGGGCCGCCAGGCCGCCTGCATCTGCTGCAGATAATCTGGGGGCATCAGGACGTTCGAATCGGCCAGAACGACCCAGTCATGCCGGGCCGCGTTCCACCCCTTCACGCAATTGTTGAGCTTCGGATTGTCGCTGATGCGGTGGTCGCCGAAGAGCAGCCGCGCCGGGATAGCGGGATGGGCGGCCATCAGGCGTTCGACGAGCGGCACGATCGGATCGAGGCGGTCGGCTACACAGAACAGTATCTCGTATTGGGGGTAATCGAGGTGGAAGCTTTCGGTCAGTCGCTCCTCGCTGAAGGATTCGAGACCGCAGACCGGGCGCACAAGCGATACGCCTGCCCCGACCGGAAAATTTGAGGCCAAGGAAGACCGGCCGATATGCCGATAGGCGATCAAGATGCTGGCAACGTTGACGAGCGTCAAAATCCCGCAAGACAGGAGGGCAATGACGGTTACGTTGTCGATCATCCCGCTCGTCCAAACCGGCCTCGGTGGCGGGCTTGCATGCCGTGTACCGTCCCAGGAATCGGGTCGGCACCAGACCATGCGCAGCACGCATTCGCGGGGGCCTAACAGCCGAGCTGTTTCATGCGTATGACAGCGGCTCGGTGGTAACGAGGAGAATGGGTGCCCGTCCCGATCGTCGCCCATCCAGCCTATGCCGCTCGATTGCCGGACGGGCATCGATTCCCGATGGGCAAATATCTGCAGCTCAAGAAGATCCTTGCGTCGCGCGCCCTCGCTCCGCTTGGATTCGTCGAGCCCGAGCCGGCGGGACGGGAGGCCATCGGCCTCGTCCATCACCCGGGCTATGTCGAGGCCGTACTGTCAGCCCAGGTGCCGTGCGAGATCGAGCGAAGGATCGGATTTCCGGTCGGTCCCGACATCGCAACACGCGCCTGCGCCTCCTCCGGCGGCACGCTGGCAGCGGCCCGATTGGCGCTGGCGCATGGTCTTGCCGGAAACACGGCAGGCGGCAGCCACCATGCGCGGCGGGACGGCGGAGCCGGCTACTGCATCTTCAACGACGTCGCCATCGCGCTCCGAACGCTGCAGAACGAGGGTGCCGTGAAGCGAGCGCTGGTCGTCGATCTCGACGTCCATCAGGGCGACGGCACGGCCGATTGCCTTAGCCAATCGCCGGAATTGTTCACGTTCTCCATGCATGGCGAGCGGAACTTCCCGGCCCGTAAGATCGCCGGCGATCTCGATATCGGATTGCCCGATGGGCTCGGCGATACCGATTACCTCGCGATACTGGAGGCTCATCTCCCGCGCCTTCTCGATGCGCTCGAGCCGGATCTCGTCGTTTACAATGCGGGGGTCGACCCGCATCGCAACGACCGGCTCGGACGGCTCGCCTTGAGTGACGACGGTCTTGGAGCCCGCGACCGATTCGTGATCGACGAGGGAAGACGGCGCGCCATTCCGCTCGTCGCGGTGATCGGAGGGGGCTACGATTCGGATATCGATGCGCTCGCTGCGCGGCATGCCCTGCTTTTCGAGGCGATGGCGGCCAGCGATGAAACCGGCATCAGGCGCTGACGACATCTCGTCCGGCCTGTTCGAGCGCATCGAACAGACGGTCAGCCTCCTCCCCGGCCAGGTCGTGGAACCCGAGCGTCCGGCCCAGCATCAACCCGAGCATCGCAAAGATGAAGACCGAGCCGGCGCCCGGCCTCACTTCCTGCTCGGCGATCAATGCGAGTCGCTCGGCGAGGAACGCGCGAAAGCCCGCGAGTGCCTCCGGATTTTCGGCTGAGGCGAGCAGCAGGGCGCGAGGGAAGCCGAGTTCCTCGCAATAGGTCGACCGGGCATTGGCGACCATCGCCATGGGCAGCGCGTTCGGTCCTGGCACCTGCTCGGCGAGCCGAGCCTCGATCCCCTCGCGCATCCGCCGGATCTTTCGCCCGACGAGCGCGCTGATCAGCGCGTCCTTCGAACCGTAGTGATGCAGCACGCCGCCCTTGCTGAGCCGCGCCGCGACGGCGACCGCGTCGATCGTCAGCCCGCGGCTTCCGGCCTCTCGCAACACGTCCTCGGCCGCGTCGAGAATGATCTCCGCCCGGTCATCGCGCCGTGTCCGTGATTTCGATTCCATTCCGGTCCGCCCTAAAAACCGTCTGGACGGTCGGTAAACTAGCGGTTATGGATGCCGAGCGAAAGGTCGATTGTGGTCCGCATTCCGGAGAATCGCCCGATGCCGTCTTTTCCGTTCCGCTCGTCACTAATTATCGCGCTGCCGCTCGCGCTTGCGATCAATACTGCCGCCGCTGCGCCGGATCCGATCGACGATCCTTCGGTCGTTCTCGTCCGAATCGCTCCGGCAAAGCACACGGAAGTGGCGGCCGACGTCGTTTTCACCGGTGATATCCAGGCGCAAGCCCAGACGAACGTCGCCTTCCGGACCAATGGCAAGGTCCTGAGCCGTCTGGTCGAAGTCGGTGAGCATGTCGCGGCCGACCAGGTGCTCGCGCGGCTCGATCCGCAGGAACAGAAGGCCAATCTCGACAACGCCAAGGCGGCCTTGACCTCGGCGGAGGCGCTGCTGACCCAGGCCAAAGTCGCCTTCAAGCGGCAAGAACAGCTGATGTCGAGCGGCTACACGACGCGTCCGGCCTACGACAATGCCGAGCAGCAATTGCGGACCTCGACCGCTTCCGTCGAATCGGCGAAGGCCATGCTTGGCACGTCCGAGGAGCAATATTCCTACACGGAACTGCGCTCGGGCGTTGCGGGCATCGTGTTGAGCCGCGATTTCGAGACCGGCCAAGTCGTCCAGGCCGGACAGACCATTCTCGTGCTCGCCCAGGACGGCCCGCGCGATGCCGTCTTCAACGTCTACGAAGCGCTGACCGCCAGCCCGCCGGCCAGCAAGACCGTGACGGTCACGCTGCAATCCGATCCCGCCGTCGAGACCACCGGCACCGTGCGCGAGATTTCCCCGACGGTGGATGCGGCCTCCGGCACCGTCAAGGTGAAGATCGGCCTCACGACCACGCCGCCGCAGATGACTCTCGGCTCGGTGGTGATCGGGCGCGGAAAATTCCGGCCGCATGAATCGATCGTTCTGCCTTGGTCGGCGCTCTATCGCTGGGAGGACAAGCCGGCCGTCTGGGTCTACGACCCGAAATCCGGAACGGTGACGCCACGCGTCGTCGTGATCGATCGTTATGGGTCCGATACGATCATGATCAAAAGTGGTGTCGCGGACGGCGAATCCGTCGTGATCGCCGGCATCCAGTTCCTGCGACCCGGCCAGAGCGTCGTCATCGCAACCGAAACCATGCAGCTCGCCCAGCCATGAGGCGGCTCGCTGCGATCCTTGCCGTTCTCACCCTCGGCGCCTGCAAGCCGGCCGAAGAGAACCACGCGCCCCCGGTTCGCCCGGTCCTCTATACAGTGGCCAAGGTGACCGATTCCGAGATGTTCGGCCCCTTCGCCGGCACGGTTGAGCCGCGCTACCAATCTCAACTCGGGTTTCAGATCGGTGGCCGGGTTGTCGCGCGCGACGTCACCATCGGCGACGTCGTCAAGAAGGGCCAGCGCCTCGCCGCGCTCGATCCGACGGTGACGCGATTTTCTTTGACGCGCGCCGAAGCGGACGTCGCGGATGCGAAGGCGCAAGCCGAGAACGCCACGGCCACCGAGTTGCGCATGCGCAAGCTCATGACGAATGACACCGTCACCCAGGCGCAGCTCGACTCGGCCGTGGCCAACCGGGATACGGCGCAGGCCCGCCTCGCACAGGCACAGTCGAATTTGCAGAAGGCTCAGGACCAGTTCGGCTGGACGGAGCTCAAGGCGGATTTCGACGGCGTGGTCACGCAGCGGCTCGCCGAAGTCGGACAGGTGCTGAGCGCAGGCCAGGCCGTCGTGACCGTGGCCCGTCCCGAGGTGCGCGAGGCCGTCGTCGACATCCCGGAGGATCTCGTTGGCGCGATGCCGCGCGATGGCACCTTCAGCGTCGCGCTGCAGAGCGCGCCCGAGATCACTGCGACCGGCAAGGTCCGCGAGATCGCGCCCTTCGCCGACCAGAGCACGCGCACGCGCCGTGTCCGGATGACCTTGATCGATCCGCCATCGGCCTTCCGGCTCGGGGCGACCATTACCGTGTCGCTCGCGAGGGTTATCGCCCCGCGCGTCGAGCTGCCGTCGACCGCCCTGTTCGCGGGCGACGGCAAGAGCTTCGTGTGGATCGTCACCGGCGACGGCACCAAGGTCGAGCGCCGTCAGGTCGTGGTGTCCGAGCGCGCCGCCGATCGTGTCAGCGTCAGCTCTGGCCTCAAGGCGGGAGACCGTGTCGTCGTGGCAGGCATCGGTTCGCTACGCGAGGGCCAGGCCGTCCGCATCGCCGAGAACGCAGAGTAATTCGCCATGGCGCCAGACGAGGCTCCCCACGATGCGGGGTTCAACCTGTCCGACTGGGCGTTGCGGCACCGCTCGCTTGTCTGGTTCCTGATGATCGTGAGCCTCGCGGCAGGCGTGATGGCCTATCGCGGATTGGGCCGCGAGGAGGATCCGCCCTTCGCGATCAAAACCATGGTCATTCAGGCAAAATGGCCCGGCGCGACTATCAAGGACACGCTCGATCAGGTCACCGACCGCATCGAGAAGGAATTGCAGCAGATCACGGCCTTCGACTTCGTGCGCAGCTACACGACGCCGGGCCAGACCACGGTCTTTGTGCAGTTCCGCGACACCACCAAGAAGGACGAGATCCAGCCAGCCTTCTACCAGGTCCGCAAGCGCATCGGCGACATCAAGGGCAATTTCCCGGAAGGGGTGCAGGGCCCGCTCTTCAACGACGAATTCGGTGACGTCTACGGCAACGTCTATGCGTTTACGGCCGACGGGCTGACCCACCGCCAGCTGCGGGACTATGTCGAGGGCGTTCGTACCGAGATCCTGAAGGTGCCCAATATCGGCAAGACGCTGATCATGGGCGCCCAGAACGAGGTGATCTACCTCGATTTCTCGACCCGCAAGCTCGCCGGTTTCGGCATCGACACCCAGGCCGTGATCCGGGCATTGCAGGCGCAGAACGCCATATCGCCCTCCGGCGTCGTGCAGGCGGGCCCGGAGCGGGTCTCGCTTCGCGTCAGCGGCAGCTTCACTTCGGAAGACTCGCTGAAGGACATCAACCTTCGCTTCAACGACCGCTTCTTCCGGCTCACGGACGTCGCAACGATCAGTCGCGGCTACGAGGATCCGCCCGCCGCGATGTTCCGCGTCAACGGGGAGCCAGCGATCGGTCTCGCAATCGCCATGCGGCCCAATGCGAACCTCCTCGAATTCGGCGAGCATCTGAAGGAACGGATGCACAAGATCGAGGAGACTCTGCCCATCGGAGTCGGCATCCACCTCGTCTCGGACCAGCCCAAGATCGTCGAGGAGGCCGTCGGCGGCTTCACGAAGGCGCTGGTCGAGGCCGTGGTGATCGTGCTGCTCGTCAGCTTCGTCAGCCTCGGGCTTCGCGCCGGCTTCGTCGTCGCGATCTCGATCCCGCTCGTATTGGCTATCGTCTTCGTCGCGATGCAAATCTTCGGGGTGACCTTGCAGCGCATTTCGCTCGGCGCCCTGATCATCGCGCTCGGCCTCCTGGTCGACGATGCCATGATCACCGTCGAGATGATGGTGGCGCGGCTCGAACTCGGCGACACGCTGCAGAAGGCCGCGACCTTCGCCTACACCTCGACCGCCTTCCCGATGCTGACCGGCACGCTGGTCACCGTCGCCGGCTTCCTGCCGATCGGCTTCAACGGCTCCTCGGCCGGCGAGTACACCTATTCGCTGTTCGTGGTGATCGCCATCGCCCTCATGGTTTCGTGGGTCGTGGCGGTCTTGTTCGCGCCCCTGCTCGGTGTCGTGCTGCTGCCCAAGACGATGAAGCACCACGCCGAGAAACAGGGCCTGTTCACGCGGGTCTTCCTGGCGGTGTTGCGGGTCGCCATGCGCCTGCGCTGGATCACCGTGGTGATCTGTATCGGCCTGCTCGGAGCGGCGATGTTCGGGATGGGGCACGTCCAGCAGCAATTCTTCCCGTCCTCGGACCGGACGGAGCTGCTCGTCGACCTGACCCTGCCGCAGAACGCGACCATCGCCGAGACCAAATCGCAGGTCGAGCGCTTCGAGAGCGCGCTCAAGGACGATCCCGATATCGTGCGCTGGAGTTCCTATGTCGGCCAGGGCGCGGTGCGCTTCTACCTGCCGCTCGACCAGCAGCTCGCCAATGCCTTCTACGCTCAGATCGTCATCGCGACGACCTCGCTCGAGGCGCGCGACCGGGTCGCCGAGCGCCTGCAGAAAATCGGCCGCCGCAACTTCGTCGGCACCGATGTCCTGGTCTCGCCGCTCAATCTCGGCCCTCCGGTCGGCCGACCGATCCAATATCGGCTGAGCGGCCCGGATGTGCAGGAGGTGCGCCGTCTCGCGCTCGAACTCGCCGATGTCGTCGCCTCCGACAAGCGCCTCGGCGTGCCGACCTTCGATTGGAACGAGCCCGGCAAAGTGATGCGGGCCGAGATCCTCCAGGACAAGGCGCGCCAGCTCGGCGTGACCAGCCAGGACATCGCCAGCATCCTCAACAGCGTCGTCGGCGGCCAGGTGATCACGCAGGTCCGCGATTCGATCTACCTCGTGAACGTCGTCGGCCGCGCCCAGACCATCGAACGCTCCTCGCTCGACACCTTGCAGAGCCTGCAGGTGACGCTCTCGAACGGCTCGGTCGTGCCGCTGCTCGCCTTCGCCAAGATCGACTACGACCTCGAGCAGCCCATCGTATGGCGCCGCGACCGCGTGCCCACACTGACCGTCCGCGCGACGATCTCCGATACGACGCAGCCACCGACCATCGTCGCCGCCCTGCAGCCGAAGATCGACGCCTATGTGAAGGCGCTCCCCGAGGGCTACACGCTCGCCACGGGCGGGGCCGTCGAGGAAGCGGGCAAAGGCCAGGGCCCGATCGCCGCCGTCGTGCCGGTGATGCTGTTCGCCATGGCGACGCTGCTGATGATCCAGCTCCAGAGCTTCCAGAAGCTGTTTCTGGTCTTCTCGGTCGCGCCGCTCGGCCTGATCGGCGTCGTCCCGGCCCTTCTGTGGTTCGACAAGCCGATGGGATTCGTCGCGATCCTCGGTATCCTGGCGCTGATCGGCATCATCATCCGCAACGCGCTGATTCTGGTCAGCCAGATCGAGGAATCCGAGGCCGAAGGGCTCCACCCCTGGGATGCGGTGATCGAGGCGACGCGTCACCGCATGCGGCCGATCCTTCTCACCGCCGCCGCTGCGAGCCTCGGCCTGATCCCGATCGCCCGCGAGGTGTTCTGGGGGCCGATGGCCTACGCGATGATCGGCGGCATCCTCGCAGCGACCCTGCTGACGCTGCTGTTCCTGCCCGCGCTCTATGTCGGGTGGTACGGAATCAGGCCGCCGAAGGCGGACGAAATCACCACGGTTCCCGCAGGTTAGGTTCATGCAGAAACTTGGTAAGGCACACTCGGCCAAGATCGCTCACGAATTTCTGGAATTGGGCTGGGTACTCAAATATGAATTTCGAGCAGATGACGATTCAGAGCCATATGAATATATTTTTGAATGGCTAGGACCGGATGAACCAATTTACCCTGATTTTGATAATATTACTTCAATACAAAATAACGGTCAAAATTGAGTAAATTTGATTTTTCTTACGTGTTTTTGCGGTTCACGCTCGCCTCCGGCCGGCAATCGGTCGAGACGTAGTAGGGCTTAATGTCGAGCAGCGGCGTGCCGTCGAGGCAATCGAGCCCGCGAACGGACACGATGTTTCCCTCGATCGCCAATCGCTCGACGACGGCCAGGGAAATCGGGTTCGGCCGCGCTGGTGAGCGCAGCGAGAAGGTGCCGCGGCTGCCATCGGCATGGCGCGGCTGCTGGCGCACCAGATCGCGCACCGCCCGGTCCATCCAGTAGAGCACGATGAGATGGCTGACGCCCTCGACGTTCTGGAGTGCAGGCGCGAAGAGCGGATCGACGACGAGCGTGCATATTGCATCGCTCTGCGTGCCGTTCTTCGGACAGGTACTTCGGTCCGTCCAGGGAGTCCTGATCTGGCCGATGAAATAGAGGCCGGCATCGAAGCTCGCGGGGAGCGGAATCGTCTCCTCGCCGGGCCGGCGTTCGGGAAATTCCTCGGGCGAGTGGTCGGCGGAGAAGCGCATGGTGCGAGGCTTGCCGCCGGCTCGGTCAGAGTTCAAGCCTCGATGCCGGTCGCCTTGCGCGCTTGCCCGGTGTAGAGCCTCGACATCGCGGCAAGAGGACACGGAATGGACGTCGACGAACTCCGGCCCATGGAGGAGATCGCCGACCCGGAAGTCGCGGTCGACCGCTTGGCAGCCCTGTTCGAGAATGCAACCTCGACCCTGCGGACGGCACTCTCGCGCTATCTCGAACACGGCATCCCGCCCGATGCGACCGAGCGCCTGCAATTCCGTTACCCGGAACTGCGCCTGACCTACCGACCGACCGGGCCGGTACCCCGTATCATGCGGGCGACGGCCAAGCTGCAGACGGGCGGAAGCTATGCCACGACTGTCACGCAGCCGGACCATTTCCGGCCCTATCTGCTCGAACAGTTGGGGCACCTCGTTCGCGATTATGGAGTCACGCTCGAAGTCGGGTTGAGCGCGCAGGAAATTCCCTACCCATACGTCCTCGAACCCGATGCCGATCTGACTCGCAACGGTACCACCACGAGCCAGCTCGCCACCTGGTTTCCGACGCCGCGCCTCTCTGTCGTCGGCGACGAGGTCGTCGATGGGCTCTGGTTCGGCAATGCCGACGAACCGCGCCCGCTCGCCCTGTTCGATGGGGTGCGCACCGACTATTCGCTGCGCCGACTGGTCCATTACTGCGGTTCGGATTGGCGCGAGATCCAGCCCTGGATCCTGCTCACCAACTATCATCGCTATGTCGACGGTTTCGTCCGCCACGCCTTGAGCGCGCTGGTCTCCGGGAAAGACGGCGCCGAGCGCCTCGTCCTGCCGGGCGGCGTCTCGATCGATCGGCGCGAGGCAGCCTCGATCGATCCGCAGGCGCTGATCGCCGCCTCGCCCTGGCATCGCTACCAGATGCCGGCCTATCACCTCGTGGCGCGCGGACCCGACGGGGCGCCGTCCGGCACCACGCTCATCAATATTGGCGTCGGCCCCTCGAACGCGAAGACGATCACCGATCATCTCGCGGTGTTGCGCCCGCATTGCTGGCTCATGGTCGGCCATTGCGGGGGCCTGCGCCAATCGCAGACCATCGGTGACTATGTGCTCGCCCACGGCTATCTGCGCCGCGACCGCATCCTGGACGATCTGGTGCCGCCGGAAATCCCGGTGCCCGCTTTGGCCGAGGTCCAGATCGCGTTGCAGAACGCTGCTGCGAAGGTCACGGGGGAGCGCGATGAAGCTCTGAAGCGGCGATTACGCACGGGCACCGTCGTCACTTACGACGATCGCAACTGGGAACTGCGCTTCAGCCAGGAGCGGCGGCGTATCAACCTGTCCCGGGCCATCGCGGTCGATATGGAGAGCGGGACGATCGCCGCCCAGGGCTACAGGATGCGTGTGCCCTACGGAACCTTGCTCTGCGTCTCCGACAAACCGCTCCACGGCGAGATCAAGCTGCCGGGGGCCGCCAATGCCTTCTACGAGCGGGCCGTAGCGGAGCACCTGCTGATCGGGCTTGCTGCGCTCGACAATCTGCGCGCCGACCGACACGGCCTGCATTCGCGCAAGCTCAGGAGCTTCGACGAGCCGCCCTTCCGGTGAGCCACTGCTGAACCTCGTTCAGACTGTGCTCGCTGGTGGGGCCGGCTTGCCGGCCGCCTCGTGACGTTGCCGCAGCCGGAACCCGAGCACGATCAGCAAAGCGCCGAACGCGATGGCGTATCCGCCAAGCCACCAGGTCAACACGATCGCCGACATCGACGGATTGATCAGCAGCGCGAGCCCGAACAGGATCGAGACGACCGCGCTGAGCAACAGAAACCAGCGCCCGCTCTCCGGCTTCAGCGAAAACGCCGCTGCAAGCATCAGCCCGCCGGAAACCAATCCCCAAGCGGCAAGGAGCAGGACGAAGGCCCAGACGGCAGCGGCGGGAACCAGGACAGCAGCGATGCCGACGATGATGTCGAGCAGGCCTTCGAGCAGCAGCAGACCCCAGCGCTCGTGCTTTTGTGCCGCGCGAATGGCCGCGAGGATCGCAAAGGCCCCATCGACCAGCATGTAGGCTGCGAAGAACAGCACCAGCACGTCGATGACCGCGATCGGCGCGACGAGCGCGAGTATTCCGAACAGAACCGAAAAGACGCCGCGCAGGGCGACGAGCCACCAATTGCGCGCGAGCACGATATTCATCGCGTCGATCCGCGCAGAGCCGAGCATCGGACCGAGCTCGGGCGGCGAGGCAGGCGACACGCGCGAGGTCGGCGTTTGGCTGGAAGGAGGCGTGGTCGGACCGGATGTCATGAGGAGCAACTTCGGTTCGATGGAAGCGGGACATCGAGAACGGCGCAAGCAGCGCCAAGCGTTTCCCGAGGCTCCGATCAATTCGTGAACGCCGCACGGTCGGCCGAGTTCCTCAAGCCAAATGCGCTTGCGGAAACAGTTCCCATCAGTGCCAAAGACACGGTGCTGCTGCGGTGCCCAGGCCAAGTCGGCGGCCCGAACCCGTTCCGTCGTACATCGCGGTCGAAGGGATGGCTGGGGCGGGAGGATTCGAACCTCCGAATGGCGGTACCAAAAACCGCTGCCTTACCACTTGGCGACGCCCCAACGTCGGCCAGCGCTGTCTAGACGGGGGGCTTCCCCCTGGCAACAGCCGCGTTGGCGCAGCAGCGCGGGCTTGCGCGATAGGATCGCCCATATGCTGCGGAGTCGCCAAATGCGGGAATGGCGGGAATTTGTTCGGTCAATCATCGGGCCCGTTTTGAGCGAGAGAGGCCTCCTCTGATAAGCTCGCGAAATGCCCGGCCCGCCTAGAGACGAGACAGACAATAGTCCGCCGCAGCCTCGACGCGCGGACCCTCCACGTCTGCGCCCCAGCATTCTTGATCAGCTTTTCGCACCCTTGCGCGGATTGCCGGGCGTCGGCCCCAAAATGGCGCCGCTGATCGAACGGCTGCTCGGATCGGAGGACCATCCTGCGCGTGTCGTGGACCTGCTGTTCCACCTGCCTCAGAGGAGCGTGAGCCGGCCACTCTGTGGTTCAATCGCACAAGCGCCGATCGGCGAGCCGGTCACGCTCGGCGTCTCGGTGACGGCGCATCGCCCGCCGGGGCCCGGGCGTCGCGCCTACCGGGTGCTCGTCGAGGACGCGACCGGCGACATCAGCCTCGTCTTCTTCGGTCTGCCCCGTGCGCGCGTCGAAAAGATGCTGCCGCTCGGCAGTCACCGCTACGTCTCGGGCCGGATCGAGCTCTGGGATGGCTATCGCCAGATGGTCCATCCCGCCCGGATCGTCGACGAGCGCGGGCTCGCGGAGCAGCCGACCGCCGAGCCAATCTATGGAGCGACCGAAGGACTGACCTCGCGGGCGATCGGCAAGCTCGCGCACGCCGCGCTCGATCGTCTTCCGATCTTGCCGGAATGGCAGGACCCCGCCTGGCTCGAGCGGCAGGGATGGCCAGCCTTCGCCGATGCGCTCCGCGCCGAGCACCATCCCGACACGGAAGCAACCGCGTCGGCAGAGGATGGCGATGTGCCGCCGACGCCCTCGCGCCGCCGGCTCGCCTATGACGAACTCCTCGCCTCGCAGCTCGCCCTCGCCCTGATGCGCGCGCGGCAACGGCGCAAGCCCGGCCGCCGGAATACCGGCGACGGCCACCTCCAGGCCCGCATCGCCGCTGCCCTGCCCTTCTCGCTGACCGGGGCGCAGACGCGTGCCGTCGCGGAGATCCGGGCGGACATGGAAACCGACCAGCGGATGCTCCGCCTGCTTCAGGGCGATGTCGGTTCCGGCAAGACGGCGGTGGCTTTGCTCGCCATGGCCTCGGCCGTCGAAGCGGGCCGTCAGGCCGCCCTGATGGCGCCGACCGAGATCCTCGCCAGGCAGCATATCGAGCGGCTCATGCCGATGGCGGGCGCCTTGCGCCTGCGCCTGCTCACTGGGCGCGACAAAGCGGCCGAGCGCCGGGCGACACTGAACGATCTTGCCGAGGGGCGCATCGACATCCTCATCGGGACCCATGCCCTCTTCCAGGAAGGCGTGATCTTCCATGATCTCGGTCTCGCGGTGGTCGACGAACAGCACCGCTTCGGTGTGCATCAGCGCCTCGCTCTGAGCGGCAAGGGCGAGGCGGTCGACATCCTGGTGATGACCGCAACCCCGATCCCGCGCACCCTGGCGCTGACCTATTTCGGCGACATGGACGTCTCCGTCCTCGACGAAAAGCCGCCGGGCCGTCAGCCGATCACGACGCTTGCCGTTTCCTCCGAACGAATTGGCGAGGTCGTCGACGGACTGCATCGTGCGATCCAGGCCGGCGACCGGGTCTATTGGATTTGCCCGCTCGTCGCCGAATCCGAGTTCGTCGACCTGGCGGCTGCTGCCGAACGTTTCGACGACCTCGCCAAGCATTTCGGAAACCGCGTCGGCCTGATCCACGGACGCATGCCCGGCCCCGAAAAGGATGCGGCGATGGCGCGTTTCGCGTCCGGGGAGACTGTGGTCCTCGTCTCGACGACGGTCGTCGAGGTTGGCGTCGACGTGCCGGAAGCGACGATCATGGTGATCGAGCACGCGGAGCGCTTCGGCCTCGCCCAATTGCACCAGCTTCGAGGCCGTGTCGGACGCGGCGGCCAATCCTCGTCCTGCCTGCTGCTCTATCGCGCGCCACTCGGACAGGCCGCCAAGGCCCGGCTCGAGATGATGCGGGAGACCGAGGACGGTTTCCGGATCGCCGAGGAGGATCTGCGCCTGCGCGGTGAGGGTGAGGTACTGGGCACTCGGCAATCGGGCATGGCCGCCTTCCGGCTCGCCCGCCTCGACAGCGATGCCGACCTGCTGGAAGCAGCACGCGACGATGCCCGCCTGATCGTCGAGCGCGATCCAGGCCTGCGTTCCGAGCGCGGGCAGGCGTTGCGCGTGCTGCTCTACCTGTTCGAGCGCGACGCTGCGATCCGCCTGCTCGGCGCCGGATGAAAAACGTTCAGAATGAACGGACCTGAACGATGGCTGACGATTTGCCGGCTGCGCAAATAGGTGGCAGCCGCGGCCGTCCAGCAACACGTGGTTCACATGGTTTATTTGTTTAATATCAAATAGTTACATACAACTCTTGAAAATTTTACGGCATGCATCCGTATTGGCCACGCCCCCTGTTTGGGCCATTTTTCCTTGAAACGGCCGTGTTTTCACATTAACTGGAGATGAACGAAAGGGCTCACAGAGTGGGCCGTCACTGGAAAGACAGGAGGATCGACATGTCGATCGGACCATTCCAGCATCTTCCGGGCTCCCGCGAATTCGGCGGTGCCGATACGCTCGCGAACGAGCCTTGGCTGCTTCCGATCTCTGACGGCCGACCCGTTAACGACCCGCTCTCGGCGGATGCGATCAGCCGGGCCGTCCGCGATGCGGCGCGTCCCTTCTGGATGGCAGCGAACGGTTTGGGCGTCGCATTGGCGCTTGCGCTGACTCTGCAATGCACGACGGGTTGGATGAGCCCGACCGCGCATGTGTCTGGTCCGGTCGCCGAGGCGACGCCGCCGACCATCGCCGTCGAACGGGCAGTCTTCAGTTCGCAGCACTGAGGCAGCCTGCCGCCTTTCTATCTGCCGAGATGTCCTAAAAGAGAGCGCCGGAGCTTCAAGCCTCCTGGCGCTCTCTTTCTTTTCGGATCGCATCCGGATTCTCGGACGACTCTGCCACAGCCTCCTGTGCTCCCCGCAAGGTCGTAGCCATGGCCTGGAACCGTGTCTGCGGGTCTTCGGGCTGGATTACGCCGGCAGACATCACGAGTTTCGCGGCGTCGTCGATGCTGATGGCCAGCTCGATGACCTCGGAGCGTGGCAGATAGAAGAAGAAGCCCGTGGTCGGGTTGGGCGCGCAGGGCATGAACACCCCGACATAGTCGTGTCCCTCGCCCTCCCCCTTGGGCAAAGCGTTCTGGATTTCGGGCGCTGCCGGTGCTGACAGGAACACGACCGACCAGGTCCCCTTCACCGGAAACTCGACAAGCCCCACCGTCCGGAACGAGGTGCCATTCGCCGAGAACAAGGTCTCGAAAATCTGCCGCAAGCCGCGATAGAGGCCGGAAATCACGGGCGTGCGGGCCAAAAGCACCTCGCCGAATTCGACGACGCTTCGGCCGACAAGGTTGGCGGTGAGGAAGCCGAGCAGCGTGACCGCGACGAACGCGATGACGAGGCCGAGACCCGGGATCGAAAACGGCAGGTAATGGTCCGGGAGGTAGTTCGCCGGCACCAGCGGCTTCACCCAGCCGTCGATCAGCGCGATGAACCACCAGGTCAGATAGGCGGTGATCGCGAGCGGGCCAGCGACAATGATACCGGTCAGAAAATACGTCCGCAGCCGGCCGCGGGCGCTCACGCGCTTCTTGGTGACGACCGGCTCCGGTTCGGGGATCGGCGAAATGGTTGGCGACACGGGGGCGACTCACGACCGCATGAAACGAAGCGGGTCCCTTCACTCAAGGCCGAACCTCACGTCAGAGGTAGCGGCTCCATCGTGATGGCTCAAGCACCGGCACGGGCGCAATTCCGCGCGGCACCCGCCCAGCAAGATCGGCGCCGCCCCGGCAACGGACCGGACATGGTTCCGGTCCGTTGCCGTAAGTCATTCTGCTGCGTCGACAATTTTCGGAAGCCAAACGCAGCTGTTCAGGCCGATCTTCAGGGTTTCTCGGTTTGCGACTTGAGGTTGGCGAGCCCAGCCTCGAAATCCTTGCCGATCATCTTGTCCGTGTCGAAGAACAGGCTCATCACCTTGAAGACATAGGGGCACTTGCCCAGCATGGACCATGTCACTTCGGTCGCGTCGCCTTTGGGCACCATCTGAAACACGGCCATGTTGTGCCCTTCGAACGGGCGGAGAAAATCGAGCTTGATGTCGATCTTGCCGGGGGCCTGAGCCTCGACGATCTCCATTCGCCCCGCACCAACATCCGAATTGCCGTCCCAGGCATAGACCGCGCCCTTGCCGCTCTGCGCGCCCTCGAAGGTCCGCTTCATCTCAGGGTCCTTGTTCTCGTAGGGGGACCGCGCGCGCCAATTCTTGAAATCGGCGATCTTCTCGTAGATCGCCTCGGCCGGCGCCTTGATGGTCACCGAACGCTCGACTTTGAATTCGTCCGGTTTCGTCGTGGCATAGCCGAGGATGCCGGCAATCAGCAGGATGAGGACGAGAGCGATTTTCTTCAGCAAGGCAACGCTCCAATTCTGATGCTTCGTAGGGTGCCCAGTCATCCGCAGCAGGATGCCGATGACGCTGTCTGCCCCACGGCATATTCGTCATGAAGGCGAACCCAGCTCATGACGCCATGCTCGTTGCGGCCTTTCGGCGTGAGATCGAGCCAGGCGAATGCGCCGAGCAACGATTCGCCGCCGCGCGCATAGCTCGAATAGGTGTGAAATACGGCTCCGCTATCGTCGCGAACAAAGATGCTCGTGCCGGGCAGGTCGGGCTCGGTATGAGGCGACACGCCGAAATTGTACTCCGCCGTGCCGGCCTCGATCTGCTCGGGCGTGAAGGACACGCCGAAATCGTAGTTGAAGTCGCTCTTTCCAGACGACACCCAGCGAAAGGCCCAGCCCATGCGCTGCTTCACCTGCGCAATCCGCGTGAGCGGAGCACGCGAGACTGCGACGAACGACAGATCCGCCTGTTCGAAATGCTGGCGTGCGCCGTCGACATGGTCGGCGAGCAGCGCACACCCGTCACAGATGTGCTCCGAGTCCGGCGCGAGCATGAAATGATACACGGCGAGTTGCGATCGCCCCTCGAACAGGTCGGCGAGGGCCTTCGGGCCTTCGGGTGTATCGAATTGATAGTCCTTCTCGATTCGAACCCATGGCAGGGCGCGGCGTACGGCGTTGATGGCATCGCGCCGGTGTGTCAGGTCCCGCTCCTTTTCGAGAAGCGCCTTCCGCGCAACGAGCCAGTCCTCGCGGGTGACGATCTGCTGCGCGGTCATGCAGCGCTCCATCGTTTCAGGGCAAACACCACGGCAATTGATCGTGGTCTCCCATGAAGGACGTGGGTGGTTCTGTAATTCCGACAGGCCGAAACGAAGGAATTTTCAATTCTTGATTGGCCCCTTCGGCAGACGCGGCGTGGGTGCTACATTGCGTTTCATGCGCGTTGCTCTCGCCATTCTGCTCGTTTCCAGCTTAGCTGTGCACGCAGCGGAATCGTTGCCCTCGGTTCCGAAGGGCACCGATTATGGAAAGGCGCGCACGAGCCTGATATCCAAGGGATGGGCGCCGGTGACGATGCCCGACGCGCAGTCGTGCGATGGCGATCCGCGCTGCAAGGGCCGGCCGGAAATGGAAGCCTGCGCGGGCACCGGGCTCGGCCAATGCCTATTCACCTGGCGCAAGGGAAAGACCTTGATCGAGATCACCACGGTCGGTGAGACGAAGCCCACCGTGTCGAGCATCGCCTGCAAGGAAGGCTGCTAAGCGCGGTTCCTCTCACGAAGCCCGTGCAGTTTCCGGCGTGACTGCGCCGAGTCTGTCGAGTTGCATGCGGATGAAGGCGGCCTCGGCCGCGGTACCGGCAAGTGCGATGGCCCGGTCGAAACTGACCCGCGCCTCTTCGGTGCGGCCGAGTTCCTTCAGAACGGCGCCGCGCGCACCGTGAAAGTAGAAATAGCCCGACAGGCTGGATTCGAGCGGTTCGATCATCGCGATCGCTTCGCCAGCGCCTCGCGCTTTCAACACCGCGACGGCGCGGTTCAAGGTGATCACCGGCGAAGGTTGCATCCGCTCCAGGCTCGCATAGAGGTGCTCGATCTGCGCCCAATCGGTCGACGCGGCGGTTGCGGCGCGGGCGTGAAGCGCGGCGACGGCCGCCTGGATCTGGTAGGGGCCGGGCGCATTGTGGCGCATCGCCTTGTCGAGCAGAGCAAGCCCTTCCCCGATCGTCGGCGCCTTCCAAGTCGAGCGGTCCTGATCCTCGAGAAGAACGATGTTGCCCTGCGCATCGAACCGGGCGGCGGCGCGCGCATTCTGCAGCAGCATGAGGCTCGTCAGCCCCAGCATCTCGGGCTCTCCGGGGAAAATCTTGAGTAGGAGACGGGCGAGCCGAATGGCCTCGTCGCAGAGCGGCGCGCGCGCCTCGACCTGATCGAACCCGGCCGAATAGCCCTCGTTGAAGACGAGGTAGAGCATTGCGGCGACCGTGGTCAGCCTTTGCGCGCGCTCAGAAGGGTCTGGAGCCTCGAACGGTACCTCAGCCCGCGCCACCCTCCCCTTCGCACGGGTGATGCGCTGCTCCATCGCGCTCTCGCCGACCAGGAAAGCGCGAGCGATCTGGCGGACGGACAGGCCGGAGACGATACGCAGGGCAAGCGCGATCTGCTGCGTGTTCGGCAGATCGGGATGGCAGCAGATGAAGAGCAGCCGCAGGATGTCGTCGCGATAGTGCGAATTGTCGAGCCGCTCTGATATCGCGGCCTCGGCATCCTCGAGATCCGAGAGCTGGTCTTCGTCGGGCAAGGCTTCGAGCCGGCTGCGCTTGCGAGCGGCATCGACTCCGGCATTGCGCCCGACCATGATCAGCCACGCGGCGACATCGCGCGGCGGCCCGTTCTTCGGCCAGTTGGCGAGCGCCCGCAGGCAGGCCTCCTGGTAGGCCTCCTCGGCCGTATCGAGATCTCGGAAATAGCGCAGCAGGGCCGCAACAGCGGTCGGCCGCGCGCCGACCAGCGCCTGCTCGATCCAGTCGAGATCGGTCATGCTGCGTCCTCAGGTTTCGGAGCTCCGGCGTGGAAATACCCGACCGGCCGCAATTCATAGGAACCGCCGGGATTGACCGCGCCGAGTTCCTTGGCGATGTCGAGGGCTTCCTCCAGCCCGGCCACCTCGACGAGATAGAAGCCGAGCAGGGCCTCCTTGGTCTCGGCGAAGGGGCCGTCGATGACGAGCGGCGGTTCCTGGTGCTTGCGGAGCGTCGTCGCGGCGGTGGTCGGCATCAGCCGCGCGGTCGGCCCCAACTTTCCCTCGCGGACCAGGCGCTCGTTGATGACCGCGAGCTTGCCCATCACGGCCTCGTCCTGTTCCCGGCTCCAGGAACAGACAGCATTTTCGTCGGCATAGCAGAGGATGGCGTAGAGCATGTCGGCCTCATTCGTCGCAAGGACGCACGAGATTAGCCGGTGCCGACAGGGGTAAGCAAAGTTCTGTAGATCTTTGCGGATCCGGCCGCTCAGGCGGATCCGAACGAAAAAGCCGGCAAGCCCGGGCTGAGCTCGCCGTCTCCAAGTCCGCCCAGCCAAGGCGCCGGAGGAAGGTTATGCCGGGCAGGGTCGAGGATCAGTCTGTCGCAAACGTCGCCCCTCGATCTCGAGACTGTCGGCCGGGGTCTTCTGCGCCGGCCCGCAGCAATATTCAGTTCGGCAGCGAGAAGACGGCGAGCTGGCCGCCGAGGTTGGTGTACTGGGCGAGAGCGGCATAGCCACCCACCGCGCCAAGGCCGGCTTGCCGAGGTTCGTCGTCTTCTCCGGGTCGAGCAGGATCTCGTCGTCGGTACCGACCGAATAGGCACGCCACACCCGCTTGCCGTCCTTCAGGCTGTAGGCCGTGACGCTGCCCTGGACACCGAACTCACCACCCGAGATGCCGACGATGACCTTGTCCTTCACCGGGAGAACGGTGGCGGTGTTGGTCTCGCCCTTGCCTGGATCGCCGTTCTTGACCGACCAGTTGACCTAGAGGTGGCTTGGGGAATTTGGACGGGTGGGCTGAGTGGATTTTCTGCCTGACGGCGGCGAGGATGGCGGTGATTCCAGGAGGGTGCTGAAACCTGATTTGGACACGCCATGTGGGCTCCGACCACCCGGCGGCATCATAGCCGCGCGAGGCTTCGCCCGGGCTGCATGACTTGTCGGACAGACTCTGAGGATTTCTAGGCGGAAGATGCAGCTGTGTGTCGCCAAAGACACGGCAGGGGTGGCGTGGCCGGATGAACCACATTTTCTCTGGCCAAACCTATCACGGCACCATGACTTCGCTAGACGCTGGCATTTACTAAACTCATTCAAAACTTGGCCCGTTTCCAGCGCAAGCACGCAGATCGTTTTTCTTGGTGAGCATCATGCTTCAGCGGTCGCCGAATCGAAAATTGATAATGAGAGGCGTCGCAGCGTCTATGGCATTCACCGCATCGATCAATCTCGCTTGGGCGATCGATGAAATTCAGGTCTACGACGCTTCAATTGCCGATATCGGCCAATTTACTCTACAGCAACATTTGAATTATACCTTACACGGCCGAAATAGCCCCGATTTTCCCGGCGGTCTCGTCCCCAACCATAGTCTCAATGGCACACCTGAACTTGCCTATGGCGTCACCGATTGGTACGAGGTGGGGCTCTACGCTCCATTCGCTGTGAGCAATCAAGGAGATTTCGTATCGGATGGCGCCAAAGTCCGGCAGCTCTTCGTGTCCCCGCACGCCGATCAGCGCGAATTCTTCTATGGTCTGAATATCGAACTAAGCTATAGCACGCCGAAGTTCACGCAGACCATGTTCGGGATGGAGCTCCGGCCGATCCTTGGCCTACGCAAGGGCGGCTGGGAGTTCATCGTCAACCCGATCATCGATACAGGGTTTGGTCGGCGCGGCGAGACGCATTTCGCGCCGGCTGCTCGGCTTGCGAACCAGATCACCAATGCCGTGATGCTCGGCATCGAATACTACAGCGACCTCGGCACCGTGACCGGCTTCGCCCCACTTCAGCGGCAGCAGCACGCCTTGTTCGGCGTGATCGATTTCAAGCTCGGAAAGTTCGATGTGGATTTCGGGCTTGGCTATGGTTTCACCAAAGCCTCCGACAAGCTCGTTGCGAAAACGATCGTCGGCGTGGCGTTCTAGCACTACTTTGGCAGATTGATTGGAACCGGATGGAATCGTCGCGGATTCGCGTGCCTTGGTGATGGGCATGGTTGGTCGCGATGTCGGCATCTGGCGGATGGCGTGAGGATCTGGATCGGTGGCTGCAGCCGTTCCTTTCGGCTCTGTCGCACCCGGCACGCCGGGCGATGTGCCCGCTCTATGTGGCTGGGCTGATCGGTCTGGGGGATCGCAAGAGCGTTCAGCCGATGGCGGCGCGCGCGGATGGCGTCTCCTACGATCGGCTTCACCATTTCATCGCGGCCGGGATCTGGGATGTGGCGCCCCTACAGCGGGCGCTTCTGAAGGAGGCCGATCGCGTGGTCGGCGGCCCGGATGCGGTTCTCGTCGTCGACGACACGTCCTTGCCCAAGAAGGGCGAGAACTCGGTCGGGGTGGCGCCGCAATACGCCACGGTGCTGGGCAAGACCGCGAACTGCCAAACGCTCGTCTCCCTGACGCTGGCCCGTGGCGAAGTGCCTGTGGCGGTTGGCCTGGCGCTGTTCCTGCCCGAGAGCTGGACGGGCGATCCGGACCGGATGGCCAGGGCCGGTGTGCCCGAGGACCTCCACTTCTTCCGTCAGGATGCGAAAATCGGGCGTCGTCACGGCCTGCCAACACATAGGTGCGAGGAGAGTGAAGGTCGGTTCGTCTCGAATGGTCGACATCCGACGGTTCAAGCGGTGTTTTTCGGCCACCCGGATCCGGAGCCTCGGGTGACCGTGTCCCCTCTTGTGCCCATGAGTCCAACCGGAAACCGTTCTGGTTCTTCCCGGACGGAGTTGCAAAGGTGTTTGGAGCGAATGCACAGAGGCTGGTATTCGGCCGGTGGAGATTGTAGCTGATCCCCCAAGCCTCGCCATGCCGAACTGCGTGTCGTCCTAATCTATCGAACGGCATGCCCAGTCCACCACCTCTGCTCGCCCTGGACGACATTGCCCATATCATACAGGTCGCGCTCGCACCGGCCTTCCTGCTGAGCGCGCTCGCGACCCTTCTCAACGTTTTCTCGACCCGCCTTGGGCGGGTCGCCGACAAGGTCGACGCCTCCAAGCTCGAGCTGCGGACGGCAAATCCGGACGAGGCGGACCGGCTTTCGCGCCGGCTGTCATTTTTGCGCGCTCGATCGTTCGTCCTCGACGTCGCGGTCGTTCTCGCCTCCGCGGGCGGCATCATGACCGGCGTTGCCGTCCTGGCCCTGTTCGTCGGCGCTTTGCGCGACACCGCGACCGCCTCGGTGCTGTTCGGCTGTTTCGGAATCGCTTTGGTCTGCACCGTTGCGGCCATCGCGGCCTTTCTCGTCGAGATTCTGATGGCTGGCCACGGCGTCAGAGAAGAGGTGGACCGCCAGAAGGGCCACGCCGAGAACCGCAAGTCGGGTTGAATTTTCAGGCGACTAGCGGCGGGCCGCCCTCATGGCGCCGAGCACCAGGATGAGCAGGAGCGCGAACGCCAAGCAGGTGGTGATCTCGACCACGGCTCTCTCCACACGGCCGGCGGAGTTTGGCTTGGCCGGCCTCACCCGCGCACCTACGCCATCCTGGACCTGGCGACTTTGCGCTAGATCAAGGTCGATCTACCCGGCATCGCCACAATGACTCCCACAACCAATGAGGGAGGCGACGATGACGATGATCGTGAGAGCCACCCACGCAACAGCGCCGGCAGGGACAACTCGCACGCTGTGGAAAGCTGCCGCGCGGGCGGTTCCGAGAACGGCGAAGCTCACGAAGCTGATCGAAGACCGTTCCCGTTACCAGGCGCTCGGCAGCGTGCAGACGCTTCGCGTCGCCGTGCTGGCGGCGAGTCTGCTCTACGTGGCTCTCTGAGGGTTGGTCATGGACGACAAGACGATCAGGCTCCACTGTGTTCAGGAACTCGATTACCTGCCGCAAGTTGATGCGGCTCATATCGGCGTGATCGTTGCGGCGGGGGTGGTCATCCTCACGGGCCGCGTCGCCACTTACGCCGAGAAAGCCACCGCCGAGCGCGCTATCCTGCAGATGCGTGGCGTGCGTGCGGTCGTCCAGCAGATCGAGGTGTGCCTCCCCGACCATCTCCGTGTCGGCGATGAGGTGCTCGCCGACCGCTGCGCCCGTGCCATCGCGTGGGACAGCACCATTCGGACCGACTCGATCATGGTGAAGGTCGAAAAGGGCTGTGTCACGCTCTCCGGATGGGTCGAGCGCTACGACCAGAAGGCCGCGGCAGACCGCACGTTGCGCCAACTCGCCGGCGTCACGGATATCGTGAACCTCATTGAAGTAAGCCGTACCCGACCGGAGCAGGCCGCCTCCATCCACGACAAAGAGCGGACAGTCGCCTGCTGACAGAGGCACCGAAACTCCTTGCACTAAAACCCTTGCGCTAGATCAAAGCTGCGCGGGCGCGCTACGTTAAGTCTGCCGCCGTTGTCCGGAATGGAAGCGGACGGTGCATCGAAACGTCGGCAACCTCTTCAAGGAGATCACGGACTGCATCGTGCTGCAGTCTCAAGCCGCCGTCCGAGCGCGCCCGAAAATTTCAGCCCGTTTCGAGACGAAGCCGTCGATCCGCGAAGCGATACGCGGCGCCGACCGATTGCGGCGCGCCGACAACCGCGACGTCGTCGACCTGACGCATGCCTCCTCCCGAGGAGGGTGTCATGGAGATGGCGCGTTCGGTTTCTCGGCAGGCCGCAGACTCGGAGGATGAGAGCCCGCTCGTCGGGCCATCGAAGCCGCGCCTCTTACGCGTGCTAAGGCCGGGCCTGATCACCGGCGCCTCGGACGATGACCCGAGCGGCATCGCGACCTACGGGCAGGCCGGCGCGCAGCTGGGCTACGCCCTATGCTGGACCATGCTTTACAGCTTGCCGCTGATGGCGGCGGTCCAGATGATCTCCGCCCGGATCGGGCGCATCACCGGCCGCGGTATCGCGGCCGTAGTAGCACAACACTGCCCGGGGCGGCTGCGCCAGGGCGTCGTCATGCTGTTGCTCGCCGCCAACGTCCTCAACCCCGGGGCCGATCACGGCGCCATGGCCGATGCCGTGACCCTGCTGCTGCCGGGGCCACGCTGGGTCTGAGCGGTGGCCTTCCCGTTGGCTTGCACGCTCGTGCAGGAGGTACTGCGCTATGCCCGACATGTCGCGGTGCCGAAGCGGCTGACGCCGAGCCTGTTCGCCTATCTCGCCGTGCTGGCCGTCGCCCACCTATCCTGGGGAGATCTCGCCATTGGGATGTTTCTGCCGAGGCTCGACGGCAGCCGGGACACACTCACCACGCTGGTTGCGCTTTTCGGGGCCACCATCAGTCCGTGCCTGTTTTTCTGATAGGCGGCACCGGCGGCCGAGGATCTCAATGCCTACCCCCGGCGCCGAGACCTGTTCCAAGTCCCAGACCAAGGTAGCAAGGCCCTCAAGCGAATCGGGATCGATACACTCGTCGGCATGGGCTTCTCTCACCTCGTGGCGCTCGCCATCACGGCGACGACCGCCGCGTGCAGCATGAAAACGGCGTCACCGACATACAGACCTCCGCGCAGCCCACCGAGGCGCTACGGCCGCTCGCCGGCCCGTTCGCGTTCGCCGTCTTTGCGCTCGGAATGGTTGGGACGGACTCTTGGCGGTGCCGGTTCTCGCCGGCTCTGCGGCATACGCCGTCGGCGAGGCACGGCGTTGGCCGGTTGGCTTCGGGCGGCGCATCTTCGAAGCTCGCGCCTCTACGCCACCATCGCGGCCGCTACGCTCGTCGGCATGGCTGTGAGCTTGGGCGGCCGTCGACCCGACGGCAACATCATCGATGATCGCGCGACCCTTGCGGTGGATCAATGTTCCCCCGTCCGCGAAGCCCGATGGTCTCCCCGTCGTCCATGCGCGACCTCGCGCTTACGCTACCAGGGAGACAACCATGACGGACAAGACCATACGGCAGGCCGTGATCGACGAGCTTGCCTTCGACCCGAGTATCGACGCGGCCCATATCGGCGTTGCGGTCGAAGAGGGCATCGTGACGTTGACCGGTCGCGTCGGCAGCTATGTCGAACGCAACGCCGCCGAGGCGGCGGCCAAGAAGATCTACGGCGTGCGCGGCGTCATCGAGACAATCGAGGTTCGCTTTGCCGGTACCAAGCGCCCGCGCGACGAGGATCTCGCCCATCGTGCCGTCCAGATGCTCGACTGGAACACCATGGTGCCCAAGGGCGCGGTCCAGGTGAAGGTGCAGGACGGCTGGATCACACTGACCGGCAGGGTCGAGTGGCAATATCAGAAGATCGAGGCGCAGGTCGCGGTGAACCGCCTGCACGGCCTCGTGGGGCTCGTGAACCTGATCGAGGTAACGCCCTGCGCCGACGCGGCAGACGTGCGCCACAAGATCGAAGCCGCGCTCCAGCGCAACGCGCATGTCGAGGCCGATGCGATCCGGGTGGACGTGACCGGCGACAAGGTGACTCTGAGCGGGAAGGTTCACGCCTGGAGTGAGCGCACCATCGCGACTAACGCAGCTTGGTCGGCACCGGGCATCGGCATGGTCGAGGACCGCATCGAGGTCGCATGAAAGCACGGGGGCCGGATCGCCGGCCCCTCGTCTACCCTGGTCGACAGACGCCCACCCGCCACCGTCATCCCCTTCGAGGAGACCGACATGACCTACGGGACCATCATGGTGACGGTCGATCTGGGTGAGAACGCCCGGTCTCGGGTGCGGCTGGCGGGCCATCTCGCCGATGCCTTCGATGCGAGACTGCTTGGGGTGTCCGCCCAGATGCCTCCCTATTGGTCGATTGCGGGCGGATCGCCGGAGGCGGCTCACGTTCTGCCCCGACTGCGCGAGGCATGCCTCGACGATTTGGCGCATGCCAACGCCCTGTTCGAAGAGGCTGCCGCCGGCTGGAGCCGTCGCGACTGGGCATCCGACCTCGACGACCCGCAATTCTTCATCCTCAAGCAATCAGCGCGTGCCGGCCTCGTCGTGACCGGTCGCCCGGACGCTGGCGAGCCGCGGACCCTCATCGCGAATGCCGGCGATCTCGTCATGAACCTCGGCCGGCCTCTGCTCGTCGTCCCTCCCGAGGTCGACCATCTGGAAGGCCAGCGCGTCGCCATCGGATGGCGCAATACCCGGGAGGCTCGGCGGGCGGTGAGCGATGCGCTTCCATTCCTGCGGCGGGCTTCCAAGGTCGTGGTCTGCGACATCGACGAAGGCGACGGTGTCTGCGGCACACAAGCCGTCATCCGCCATCTCGCGGAGTTTGGCATCGACGCCGTCGCCCAGCGTGATGCAGTCTGCGGCGTTGGGACAGCGGAGACGCTCGTCAACCTCGCCATTGAGAATGGGGCCGACCTGCTCGTCGCGGGCGCCTACGGACATTCGCGCCTGCGCGAATGGACCTTCGGCGGCGTCACTCGCGCCCTTCTCCGGGGCTGTCCGATCAGTTGCCTTCTGAGCCACTGACCCGCAGCGAATCCTGCTCGGTCCTTGCGGGTCCGGGCTGGGAGGTGAGCGGGAGGTAGCGCAAATGCACGCCAACGCCTCCGGCATTCTCGGCGAAGGCTATCCCGTTTGCCTCGAATACCGAGCGCGCGCCATCGAGGCTGGACCCGCGAACGCTCCCGATTCGCGCCTCGTCCTCGATCCGCGCGACCGTCGACGGCGACAGATCCGCCTCCCTCGAAAGCCGCTCGATGGTCCATCCGAGTAGCGCCCGTGCAGCCCGGACCTGAGCAGAGGTGAGGCGTAGGTTCGACGATGCAGAGAGCGGCAGATCGACCTGGAACCGCTTGCTACCGGCGATGGCGAGGCACATCCCGACCCATTCACGGATCTCCCCGTCCGTGTCGAGCACCGGCGCACCGCGGGCATTGAACCACCGATGGATGCCGTCCGCGCAACGGATACGGTAATCGGTGTCGTAGATGCCCTGATGGAGCACTGCCGTACGCCACGCTTCGCGCGTGCGCTCGCGGTCGTCCGGGTGAATGGCGTCGAGCCAGCCGTAGCCGGCCATCTCTTTCGGCGTCTGCCCGGTCAGCCCCGTCCAATCCGAGCCGACTCGAGTCGAGCCGTCCGCCGATGCCGTCCACACCACTTTCGCCACCGCCCGGACCAACGCGCTGTAGCGTTCGTGAGCAAGGTCGTTCGGATCCTCGACGGAGGAGAGAAGGGTGATCGCCACTATGAGGTTCCCGATCCAGCTTCTTTTGATTGCATGATTTTCATGCTTTTAGCAAGATGTTGCTGACTAAATGACTGAATTTATCGTATTTTATTGACAAAATCTCTGAATTCCACCAAAAGGCGAAACGTCGGGTTTAGCCGACTCGGGTAGCAGTCGATGCTCGCTTTGTCCGAAGCCCTGGCCCCGGCCTGGCACAAGCCCCCCCATGGCCATTTCGAAGGCGGCTGCAGCGACTGCAAGGTTCGTCTCATCAGCATCTGCTCCGGGCTGCTCTGTGGCGAGCTATGCGAGCTCGAGGCTCTGAGGCAGCAGCTTCACTTGTCCGCCCGCCAAGTCCTCTTCCGGCAAGCGGACCGCGCCGACGCCGTCTACAACGTCACAGAAGGTATGGTGCGTTTGTCGCGCCTCCTGCCGGACGGTCGCCGGCACGTCATGGGCTTCGCGATGGTTGGGGACTTCCTCGGCCTGGCGCTCTCTGAAACCTTCAACGTCACCGCCGAGGCGCTCGGCCCCACGACCTTGTGCCGGTTCGAGAGGCGCTCCTTCGCCAACCTGGTGGCGGGGAAACCCCATCTCTTGCAGAAGCTGCATGCGCGCGCCGGGTACGAGCTCACTCTCGCTCAGGATCAGATGACGCTGCTCAGCCGCCGCACAGCGGAGGAGAAGGTGGCGAGCTTCCTGCTCGGCTTGCGTGAGCGCCTCTCCCGAATCGGACGGCCTTCCGTGACCGTGGCGCTGCCAATGGGCCGTCAGGACATCGCCGACCATCTGGGCCTCACGATCGAGACTGTCAGCCGGCTGCTGACCCGCCTCGACCGCGAGAAGTTGCTGCTGATCGTGCCAGGCGGCGTCAGATTGCTCGACTTCGGACGACTAGAACGTCTCGCCGCCGCCTGAGGCACCTGAACCTCGATCTTCGAACGTCTCAACCCAAGGGTCGCTGCAAGCGACTCTCGGTACCTTTTCACAGTACACGACACAGTCGCGTCACGAGCCGGCTCTCCCGTCAAACCCCCTGATCCTGAGCAACCGTTATGCGGGTTTGTCCTGAGTGGTCCACGGCGTGCCCCATTCGGGGATGTTCGCGAACACTTTGGCATCGTGTCGAAAATTCCCGAGCGTCCGAGCCGGAATTTCGGCATTGTCGAGGTCCGGGCGTGACGCCCTCGGCACTGGCCTCCGCGCGGTCCCCTTGACCGGATAGCGACGGAGCGGCTCGTGGATGAGCGAGCCATTCCGGCGGTTTGGCGATGGCGCCCGACTGCGTGGCAGCAGGCGCGGTTGGTCGGAGCGATCGCCGCACGTCGCCCTGGTTAGGCCTATTGCCAGACGACCGGGTGAGCGCGACGGCGCGAGGAGACAAAC
Organism: Methylobacterium sp.; assembly: GCA_044227265.1. Lineage (GTDB taxonomy): Bacteria > Pseudomonadota > Alphaproteobacteria > Rhizobiales > Beijerinckiaceae > Methylobacterium. Next base: position 43,644 of record JBGAFL010000012.1, on the reverse strand, counting down.
CGCATCAGTGGCTCATCAGACAACAGATGGGGCTGCTCTCCAGCATGTCGCGAGTAAACCCTCCGAGCATCCATTCGTGCAAACGTGAATGTCCGTAGGCTCCCATCACGAGAAGATCGGCGTCCTCAGCTCTGGCAAAGCGCAGAATCTCTGAGGCTTCGGTGTCAACCGCGCGCAGGAAGTGCGCCGTGACGGGAGCGCCGTGCTGGGCGAGGTGAGCCGTCACGTCTTCGGCTCCCTCCAATCGGGCATTCTCGCCCACTGTCGCGACGAAGACCTGGTCCGCCCTGCGGATGAAGGGGAGTGCCGCCGACACGGCGCGGCGCGAGGCGGCACCGTCCTTCCACGCCACCACCACCCGGTTTCCCTCCAGATTCTCGACCCGCGGCGGAACCACCAGCACGGGTCGGCCTGCCTCCATCAGAATGGGCCCCGGCGGCACGTCGAATTGACGCGGCGCTAGGTCTCCCGCCCCATGCCGCCCGACCACGACGAGGTCCGCGGCACGGGCCAAGTCAACGACATGGGTCAACGGGCCGGCGAAAGCTTGACGCCAATCGGTTCTCCCCCCATCGCAGGCATTCAGTGCGAACACGATGCTGGCCTTTTCAAGCGCTTCGCAAACTTTGCGCTCGTTTTCTTCCTCCTGCCGAGCAGCATCATAGATGTCGTAGACCAGTAGCGGGACCGGCACCTTCTCTGAGGCCGTCCCGGTCAGCGTCGCCTCGAAGCGTCGCGCAAGGCCGGCCGCCAGCCGGATCCGGTACGGCGCTGCCTCCCCGAGATCGACCGAGACCAGGATGTTTGCGTATGTCATGACCACCTCCATTCGGCCGTTCGTTCGGCTCGGTGGGTCATGGTTGCCGCGAAGCGCGGCGTCGGCCTTGATTTAGCGCAAAATTCCCGTCGCCCCTCATCAAGTCGAACAGTTCCCTACCCTTTTCGGGGCGTGTGTGGATGCCCCCGGTTTTGCAAGGGGATTTTCTGACGGGCTTGGGCAGCGTGGTGCTTCTATCGGATCCGGCTCATGGCGCCGACGATCAGAAGCTTGCGGATGTCGGTCTGTCCCATCTTGCAGATTCCGCCGAGCCGCGTTTTGCCGCCGGTCGATCGCCGCCTCGGCACGAGCCCCAGCCAAGCCGCGAAGTTCCGTCCGCTCGAGAAGCACGCAGATCGGGAGCGAAGGCGAGAACGGCGCCAGCCGTCACCGGACCGACACCGGACACCGTCCAGAGGCGGCGTATCTCGAGGTTCTCCCTGGTCGCGTCCCTGAGCCGCCGATCTTGGCTGCGATCGACTGAATCGCTGCCCATTGCGAGCCATGCTCGCCCGGGTGGTCGAAAACCATCCGTACCGCTCGCTCGCGGACTTCAGGCGAATAGGGTGCGGTTCGCTTCGTCATGGCTCCATCCTCTCAAGAGTCGGAGCCGCCGGAAAACCCGGCGCGGTTCAGTCAATACCGCGATTGGGTCATCGAGTGCCAAAGCAGAAGCCGATGGTGTGAATTTCTACCGCCTTCGGGAACCCCGGCGAATGAAACTGTTGGAGCATGACAGGGCTCCGTCTGCGGCGAGGTCGGGCGCACTGACCAGCCGATCCTAACGCGATCCTTATGAGATCGCCCGTCCTTCCAACTCGAACCCTAACGCGGCTTCTGGCTACATTCCGAATAGGCCGACGCCGGCTGCGGTAGACCCGCGCCGGTCCGGCGAACGGACGTGCCGCCATGCTAGATGCTGTCTTTATCATCGCGGGCATTGCCTTCTTCAGCCTGGCCGCCGGCTACGCCGCGCTTTGCGTACGCCTTTGACGGAGGCTGGCATGACCTTCGACCTCGCGCTCGGTGCTCTCGTGACCGCCGGGCTCTTAACCTATCTCGCCTTCGCCCTCGTTCGCCCGGAGTGGTTCTGAGCGGCTAAAGCAACCAGAAGCGCGGATCCCTTCCATGACGCTCAACGGCTGGCTCCTGATCACGCTGTTCTGCGTGGTCGTGCTCGCGCTCGTAAAGCCGCTCGGCGGGTACATGGCCTGTGTCTTCTCAGGCGAGCGCACGTTTCTTTCGCCTCTGCTCGCTCCCATCGAGCGCGGACTCTATCGCGCCGCCGGCATCGATGCGGGCCACGAGCAGAGCTGGCTTGGCTACGGACTCGCCATACTCGTCTTCCACCTGCTCGGCTTCGTCCTTCTCTACGGCATCCTCCGTCTGCAGGATGTTCTGCCGCTGAACCCGATGGGACAGGCCGCTCTCGCCCCGGACCTCGCCTTCAACACCGCTGCCAGCTTCGTCACCAACACCAACTGGCAGAATTACGGGGGTGAAAGCACGCTCTCCTACCTGTCGCAAATGATGGGACTTACGCATCAGAACTTCCTCTCGGCAGCCTCCGGCATCGCCCTGGCGATCGCCCTGATCCGCGGTTTTTCGCGAGCCTCGGCCACGACAGTGGGGTCGTTCTGGGTCGACCTTACCCGTTGCACTCTCTACGTGCTGCTGCCGCTCTGCATGGTGCTGGCCCTGTTTTACGTCTGGCAGGGAATACCGCAGACTCTCGGCGCCTATGTCGAAGCGACTACACTGGAGGGATCCAGGCAAACCATCGCGGTCGGCCCGGTTGCGAGCCAGGTCGCAATCAAGATGCTCGGCACGAATGGCGGCGGCTACTTCAACGCCAATGCCGCGCACCCCTTCGAGAACCCGACCGGGCTCGCCAATTTCGTGCAGATCGTCTCGATCTTCGCGCTCGGCGCGGCGCTGACCAATGTATTTGGCCGCATGGTCGGCGACGAACGGCAGGGCTGGGCGATCCTCGCGGCCATGGGCGTGCTGTTTCTCGTCGGCGTCGCGGTGACATACTGGAGCGAGGCCGCCAGCAGCCCGGTCCTGAACGGTCTCGGCCTGTCCGGCGGCAACATGGAAGGCAAGGAGACCCGTTTCGGAATTGCGTCTTCCGCCTTGTTCGCGGTTGTGACCACGGCGGCCTCCTGCGGGGCGGTCAACGCTATGCACGACTCGTTCACCGCGCTCGGCGGCATGATCCCGCTGATCAACATGCAACTCGGCGAAATCATCGTCGGCGGCGTCGGCGCCGGCCTCTACGGCATGCTGATCTTCGCGGTCGTCGCGATCTTCGTCGCAGGGCTGATGGTCGGCCGCACGCCCGAGTATCTCGGCAAGAAGATCGAGGCGCGCGAGGTCAAGATGGCAATGCTCGCCATTCTCTGCCTGCCACTGATGATGCTCGGCTTGTCCGCGCTGGCGACGGTGCTGCCGGCCGGTCTTGCCGGCCCGGCCAACGCCGGTCCCCACGGATTTACCGAGGTCCTCTACGCCTTCACTTCAGCAGCAGCCAATAACGGCTCTGCCTTCGGCGGCCTTAGCGGAAACACCCTATTCTACAACACCACGCTCGCCCTCGGAATGCTTGTGGGACGCTTCTTCGTCATGATTCCGGCGCTTGCCATTGCGGGCTCGCTCGCGGCCAAGAAGACGCTTCCGGCCTCGGTCGGCACCTTCCCGACCCATGGCGGCCTGTTCGTCGGGCTGCTCGCCGGCGTGATCCTGATCGTCGGCGGTTTGACATTCTTCCCGTCCTTGGCGCTCGGCCCCGTCGTCGAGCACCTCGCGGGCGCGGCGGGCCAGACCTTCGGCGCAGGTAACTGACGATGCCACGCTCCCACCCAACCCGGCCCATGCTGCGCCATCGCGTCCTGCGGCATCGGTCGCATGGCGGAGCATCGAGCCTCTTCTGCGACTTTGGCCTCCTCCCGACGATCCTCAGTGTCGCGCTTCTCTCCGGGCTCACTCCGGCCGTCTCCCTCTCGCTCGCCGCCGTCTCGGCTTCGCCTTGAAGGGTCCAGGTCCGGCACTTGCGCGCCGGGCTTTCACGCCACCTTCGGACACACGATCCATGTCCCGTCAGAATCAATCTCTGTTCAGCGCGGCGCTCGTCGGCCCCGCCCTGATCGGTTCCCTGGTCAAGCTCGATCCGCGGATCATGATTCAGAACCCGGTCATGTTCGTGGTCGAGATCGTGGCAACGCTGACCACGATCCTCTTCCTGCGTGACTTGGCCTCCGGCAGAGGCGGCCTCGCCTTCTCGGGCCAGATCATTCTCTGGCTCTGGTTCACGCTGCTCTTTGCGAACTTCGCCGAGGCCTTGGCCGAAGGCCGCGGCAAGGCTCAAGCCGACAGCTTGCGGCGCGGACGCTCGGAGATGACCGCGAAACGGCTGACTGGGGTAGGGCGCGCCTATGACATCATCTCCGGAACGGATTTGAAGGTCGGCGATATGGTTCTCGTGGAGGCCGGAGATCTCATTCCTTCGGACGGTGAGGTCATCGAGGGCGTGGCCTCCGTGAACGAGGCGGCGATCACTGGCGAATCCGCTCCCGTCATCCGCGAATCCGGCGGCGACCGCTCTGCGGTGACCGGCGGCACACAGGTGATCTCAGACCAGATCAAAGTTCGCATCACCGCGGCGCCGGGTGCCACTTTCGTCGATCGGATGATCTCGCTCGTCGAAGGAGCGTCACGGCAGAAGACCCCGAACGAGATCGCGTTGAACATCCTGCTCGCCGGCTTGACCATCGTCTTCGTCTTTGCAGTGGCGTCGGTTCCTAGCTTTGCTTCCTATGCGGGCGGCGCGATCCCGGTGATCGTGCTGGTCGCCCTCTTCGTAACCCTCATCCCGACCACGATCGGCGCGCTCCTGTCGGCCATCGGCATTGCCGGAATGGACCGGTTGGTGCGCTTCAATGTCCTCGCAATGTCCGGTCGCGCCGTCGAGGCTGCCGGTGACGTCGATACGCTGCTGCTCGACAAGACCGGCACGATCACCCTCGGCAACCGCCAGGCGGCCGAATTCCGGCCCGTTCGCGGCGTGTCGGAACAGGACCTCGCCGACGCGGCCCAGCTCGCATCCCTGGCGGACGAGACTCCCGAGGGGCGCTCCATCGTGGTGCTGGCCAAGGAGAGGTACGGCATCCGCGCCCGCGACATGGCCGGGCTCGAGCCAACTTTCGTGCCTTTCACCGCGCAGTCGCGTATGAGCGGCGTCGACATCGACGGCTCGTCCATCCGCAAGGGTGCGGTCGATTCCGTCATCGCCTCGGTCGCGGGTCGATCGCTTCCCGGAGGCGGCTCCAATACGGCGCTCGCTCTACATCCGGTGGCCGAAAGCGAAATTGTAGGCGAGATCCGTGCCATCGCCGAGGCGGTTGCCAAGGCTGGCGGCACGCCGCTCGCGGTCGCCCGGGACAGCCGTCTGCTCGGGATCGTGTATCTGAAGGACATCGTGAAGGGCGGCATCCGCGAACGTTTTGCGGAGCTGCGCCGTATGGGCATCCGCACGGTGATGATCACCGGCGACAACCCGATGACCGCCGCCGCCATCGCGGCCGAGGCCGGTGTCGACGATTTCCTGGCGCAGGCAACCCCCGAGGACAAATTGGCGCTGATCCGGCGCGAGCAGTCCGCGGGCAAGCTCGTCGCGATGTGCGGCGACGGTACCAACGACGCGCCCGCCCTCGCCCAAGCCGATGTCGGCGTCGCCATGAACACCGGCACTGTCGCGGCACGCGAGGCCGGCAACATGGTCGATCTCGATTCCGACCCGACCAAGCTGATCGAGATCGTCGGCATCGGCAAGCAGCTGTTGATGACGCGCGGCGCCCTGACCACCTTCTCCATCGCCAACGACGTCGCGAAGTATTTCGCGATCATTCCGGCGATGTTCCTGGGCCTCTACCCGCAGCTTCAGGCATTGAACGTGATGGGACTGGCCTCGCCGCAAAGCGCGATTCTTTCGGCCATCATCTTCAACGCCCTGATCATCGTCGCGCTGATCCCGCTTGCGCTGAAGGGCGTGAGCTATCGCCCAGTCGGAGCGGCTTCGCTCCTGCGTCGCAACTTGCTCGTTTATGGCCTCGGTGGCGTCCTGGTGCCGTTCATCGGCATCAAGGCCATCGATCTCGCCGTCAGCGCCCTCCACCTCGCGTAACGTCTGGGGATGTCAGCCATGCTGAACCAGCTTCGCCCTGCCCTCGTCCTGCTCGTCGCCCTGTCGGCGCTGACTGGCCTTGCCTATCCTCTCGCAATGACGGGCGTCGCGGAGGCCATCTTCCCGGCCAAGGCGTCCGGCAGTTTGATCGTGCGCGACGGCAAGGTCGTAGGATCGAGCCTGATCGGTCAATCCTTCACCGCCGCTGGCTATTTCCATGGCCGGCCCTCCGCCACGACCGGTCCCGACCCTGTCGATGCTGCGAAAACCGTGCCGTCCCCCTACAATGCGGCGAACTCGATGGGCTCGAACCTCGGACCGACGAGCGCCGCGCTCGCTGAACGTGTGAAGCGGGATCTCGATGCCCTGAAGGCGGAGAATCCCGGGGAGCTGGTGCCGGTCGAACTCGTCACGACGAGCGGGTCCGGGCTCGATCCCGACATATCGCCCGAGGGCGCCCTGTTCCAGGTGCCTCGCATCGCCAGGGCGCGCAACCTGCCGGAGGACAGGCTTCGCGATCTCGTGATGGAGCAGATCCAGGGAGGCAGCTTCGGGTTGCTCGGTGAGTCACGGGTCAACGTGCTGATGCTGAACCTGGCGCTCGACCAGATCTCCCGTCCGTGATGGCCATTGGCGAAACCGCATGACCGCGAGCGACCGCGATCCGGTTCGACCTACGCCCGAGGCGCTGCTCGACGCGGCGCGCCGGGAAGAGCGCACTCGCGGCCAGCTCAAAGTCTTCCTCGGTGCCGCGCCGGGTGTCGGCAAGACCTACGAGATGCTCACTGTCGGCCGTGCCAGGCTGAAGGCCGGTATCGACGTAGTGGTAGGCGTCGTCGAGACGCATGGCAGGGCCGAGACCGAGGCCCTGCTCGGCGGCTTCGAGGTGATTCCGCGGCGGAACGTGCCCTATCATGGCACCGTCCTCCAGGAGATGGATCTCGACGCGTTGCTCGCCCGTAGGCCGGCCCTGGCTCTGGTCGACGAGCTTGCCCATACCAATGCGCCCGGCTCGCGCCACCCGAAGCGCTACCAGGACGTCGAGGAACTGCTCGAGGCCGGCATCGACGTCCTAACCACGCTGAACATCCAGCATGTGGAGAGCCTGAACGACGTCGTGGCCTCGATCACCCAGATTCGCGTCCGCGAGACAGTGCCGGACGGTATCCTCGATCGCGCCGACGACATCGAGGTGGTCGACATCGCCCCCGACGATCTGATTCAACGACTTCACGACGGCAAGGTCTACCTTCCCGCCAACGCGCAACGGGCGCTCAAGCACTACTTCTCGCGCGGCAACCTTACGGCCTTGCGCGAACTCGCCTTGAGGCGCACCGCCGACAGGGTCGACGACGAGCTTCTCAGCTACATGCGGGCGAATGCGATACCGGGGCCCTGGGCTGCCGGCGAGCGCGTCTTAGTCTGCGTGAGCGAGGATTCGCGATCGGCTGGATTGGTGCGCCATGCCAAGCGGCTCGCCGACCGCCTGCGTGCACCCTGGACGGCGCTCGCCGTCGAAGATCTGCGTTCGGCTTCCTTGAGCGAGACGGAGCGTGACCGGATCGCCGAGGCGCTGCGTCTCGCCGACAAGCTCGGCGGTGACGCCGTCACTCTGCCGGGGGGGCGTCGCATCGCCGAGGACATTCTCGGCTATGCCCGATCAGCGAACGTCAACCACATCGTGGTCGGCAAGGCAGTGCGCCCCTGGTGGTTCGAGCTCGTCCACGGCTCGGTGGTTCGCGATCTCATCCGAGGCAGCGGCAATATCAGCGTGCACGTAGTGCCAGGCGAGGCGGAACCGGCCGGTGCCCGACCGCAACGCGGGCTGTCCACACTCGCTCCCGACCCGAAGCTCGACCTGGGCGCCTACGGCCTTGCCATGCTCGCGACCGCAGCCGGTCTCGGCCTCGCCCTGCTGCTTCAACCCTATACCGGCGTGGTGAACGCCGATCTCATCTTGCTGACGGCGGTGGTGACTGTCGCGGTGAATCTCGGCCTCGGACCATCCTTGGCCGCGGTAGTAGCGGCCTCGCTCGCCTACAATTTCTTCTTCCTGCCACCGGTTCACACCCTGACGATCGCCGATCCCAGCAACATCGCGGCCGTTATTCTGTTCACCGTGGTGGCAATCCTGGTCTCGAACCTCGCCTCGCGTGTCCGCCTGAGCGCGAAGATCAGTCAGGACCGTGCGCGGGCAACCGAGCGACTCTACGGCTTCAGCCGGAAGCTCGCCGGCTGTGCCACACTCGACGACGTGCTCTGGGCAACCTCCGCGCAGATTGCCGCTATGCTGAGGGTGAGGGTGGTCCTGCTTCTGCCGGACGGCGACACGATCACCGTCCGAGCTGGCTATCCGCCCGAAGACATGCTCGACGACGCCGATCTCGCGGCGGCGCGATGGGCCTACGACAACGAGCGCCCGACGGGGCGCGGCTCGGATACTCTGCCGGGCGCCAAGCGATTGTTCCTACCCATGCGTTCTGGGCGTGGCCGGGTCGGTGTCATCGGCCTCGACTCGGACGGGACTGGGCCGATCCTGTCGCCGGAAGGGCGCCGGCTGTTCGACGCCCTGGCCGATATGGGTGCGCTCGCCATCGAGAGGGTCCGGCTGGTGGAGGATCTCGACAAGGCTGAGCGTGCCGCCGAGACCGACCGCTTGCGCCAGGCACTGCTCACCTCGATCAGTCACGACCTGCGCACGCCGCTCGCCTGCGTGCTCGGAGCAGCAACCGCGCTGCGCGATCTCGACGCCGCCCTCGAGCGCGAGGCCAAATCCGAGCTTCTGGGAACCATCATCGAGGAATCCGAGCGGCTCAACCACTTCATCGCCAACCTGCTCGACATGACCCGGCTGGAGGCGAGCGCGGTGAAGCCGAACCTCGCGCTTCATGACGTGAGCGAAATCATCGACACGGCTTTGCGCCGGCTGGACAAGGCGCTGGCCGGTCACCGGATTGTGATTGACGCTCACTCTGGACTGCCTGCGCTGCGCCTCGACCCGGTTCTGTTCGAGCAGGCGCTGGTCAACCTGCTGGACAATGCGGCCAAGTATGCGCCCGCAGGATCGAGCGTGACCGTTCGTGCCTATCGGGATGCCGATCGGGTAAACGTAGCGATTCTCGACGAGGGCGAGGGGTTTCGCCAGGAGGATGCCGAGCGACTGTTCGACAAGTTCTACCGGGCGCATAAGAGCGACAACGTCCGCGCTGGGACTGGTCTCGGGCTCGCCATTTCGCGAGGCTTCGTTGAGGCGATGGGCGGCACGGTCATCGCGATGAATCGGAGAGATCGAAGCGGCGCCTGCTTCCTCGTGTCGCTGCCGATCCCCGCTCCACTCACAGCGAAAGGCATCGCGGCATGAGCGTGACGATCCTCGTCATCGATGACGAAGTTCCGATCCGCAAGCTTCTGCGCATGGGCCTGTCGACCCAGGGTTATGCCATTCTAGAGGCGTCGAATGCGCGTGCGGCCCTCGATATTCTCGGGCGTGAAGAGGTCGGGCTCGTCATCCTCGATCTCGGCCTGCCCGACATGCGCGGCCACGTTCTCCTCCGCGCAATCAGGGAGCGCAATCCCGATCTCCCCGTGGTCGTGCTCTCGAGCCGAGACGATGAGAACGGCAAAGTCGAGGCGCTCGATCTCGGCGCGGACGACTACGTTACCAAGCCGTTCGGCATGGCCGAACTGCTCGCACGGTTGCGCACCGCATTGCGCCATCAACTGGCCGTCCAGGGCGAGCGCCCGCTCTTCCGGGTGGATGGTCTAGCGGTCGATCTCGTGCGGCGGATCGTGAAGGTCGACGAGGTCGAGGTGAAGTTGACGCCGCGCGAATACGACTTCCTGCGCGTGCTCGTGCTGCATGCCGGCAAGGTGCTGACCCATGCGCAGCTGATGCGCGAGGTCTCGACATCTTCTGATCCGCAATATCTGCGCGTCTACATGCGCCAGCTTCGGCAGAAACTGGAGGCCGAACCGGAACGCCCCCGCATCCTTTTGACCGAGACCGGAATCGGCTACCGCCTGCGGGCGCCCGAAAACGAGCCGAATCCGACGCCGCGCCCGGCCGACGACACCAGTCCGTCCGCGTTGGCGGCCCTCCCGGCATGCCGCCGACCGGTGCAATGACCATCGGCGAAATTCCCACGCCCTCCGAGGTGGTCCATGACCTGAGGGCATCGCGTTGGTTGTAGACCCAGTCACCTCATAGCCCGAAGAACGGTCGTATGACGGACGACTCTGGCCGATGGGCCCTGTACCGACTCAATTGGTACTCGGCGCCAGCTTTCGGCGAATTTGAGGTCACCTCACCGTTTGCTCGAAATTGCACGCTAATGAGGTTTGGATGCGATTTTGGTGGCTCGGCGCTTTGATGGGACAGCTTGAACGGCGGTGGTGAGCCATTCGATCGCGCCCGGTGTCCCTTTCCATGCCTGACCGAACTCGCGCACGTATTCGGTCGCCTCGTCGGCCCCCCCCACCCTGATGTAGCCATTGGTCGATGGCACGGGCGGCATCGTGCCGTTCAGGATAACGGGAACGTGGCTGTTCGCCGATTGGGCCTCCTTCGCGAGTTTCCGGGTCGCTGGCTTGGCAGCATCCCCCTCGCGATAGGCGAGAAGCAGCCGGGTATAGAGCCAATTCGCGCTCCACTCGTCGGGATAGCTCTCGATGAGGGTTCTCATGCCTGCGGTGTCGCCGTGCCGGAGTTGCGCGGCCAGCAGCAGGTAGCGGATTCCCTGATTGTCGTTGGGGTTCAGCGTCAGCATGGCCTGGAAATGATCGAGGGCGCCGGTTTCGTCACCGAGTTGCTGAAGGCTGAGCGCGAGGCCGAGCCGCGCTCGCATGTAGGGCCGGGTTTCGAGGAATCCCCAGAAATGACCGCCGAACTCTTGGAACCCCGTCGGACCGAGGGCCTTTTCGCCGGCCTCGACGCCGCGGACATAGAGATCGCGGGCCGCTTCGGGTGTCTTGGCCTCGCAGGCCAGTAGGTTGTAGGCGTCCGCGCAAAGCGGAGAGATTGCCAAGGCCTTGCGAGCGCGCGCAATCCGGGCACGCGACGTGTTCTGCTCCCAGGCCTCGTACATCACCGCCTGCGCCTGCGAGAGCGCGTCATCGTCGACGCCTCCCGTGATCGCGGCGAGGATGCCTTCCGTCATTTTCGGGTCGGGCAGTGGAGGAGCGGTCTTGCGCGAGGGTTTCCTGGGACCAGGCATCGGGATCGCCTTCCGGAGTTTGCAAGACGTGTCGATCAGGCGGATGGTGTCCTGTCGGCTGCAACGATGCGAGACACGGTCGGCTGTCTGATATTGTAGAGCCGAGCCATCTCGGCCCCGGATTTGCGACCGGTGATGACGCTGTCCGCGATCTCGCGCCGCTTGGCGGCGTCGAGCTTCTTGCGGCGGCCGCCGACGCGCCCCTCGGCACGCGCGACCGCCAAACCGGCCGAGGTGCGCTCGCGGATCATGGCACGCTCGAACTCGGCGAAGCTGCCGACCATCTGCATCATCATCCGGCCCGCAGGTGTTGTGGTGTCGATGTGCTCGATCACCGAGCGGAATCCGGCACCGGCCTCGGCGATCCGCTCCATGATATGCAGCACATCCTTGAGCGAACGCGACAGCCGATCGAGTTTCCAGACCACGACCGTATCAGAGCCCGTATCGAGCAGGCCATGGGCAAGCTCAAACGCTTCAAGCGCATCGCACTCCGCTGCGAGAAAACCGCCCAAAACTACGGCTCATTCATCGCCCTGAGCTTGACCTTCATCCTCGTCAAATCCGTCCACACGGTCTGGGACATCAAAAAATTTGAGCGGCTGGAGCGCTCGAAGGGTCCGCCGGGTTTAATCACGAGATCACGATCGAGCCGGTCTGCACCGGTGCCATGGTAACCGTGCCCAGATGACGGGAGATGGAGGGAGTGCTCATCGCGCTCACCCGACCTTGAGCGCCATCTTCAGGATCATGGCCACGACGCCGAGGGCAAGGATGCTGCTGGCCCAGAGCGCCGCGAACCAGAGCAGACGGCGCCATAGCGGTGCCGGGCGGTCAGACGCGGTGGAGTGCCCCATCAATGATACCCCGCTTCGTCCACCTTCCCTCGAAACACCCAGTAGGAATACGCCGTGTAACCCAGGATGATCGGGATCAGAGCCGAGGCGCCGACCAGCAGGAACAGCTGGCTCGAGTACGGTGAGGCTGCCTCCCAGATCGTGATCCGGCCCGGCACCACATCCGGGAAGATGCTGATCCCAAGCCCAGCAAACGACAGCAGGAACAGGCCGAGGGCGAGCAGGAACGGCGTCCGGTCGGCGCCGCTGCGCAGTTGCCGGAAAAACACGAACGACGCGATGGCAACCAGCAGCGGCACCTGCGCCGTCAGCATCACATGCGGCATCGCAAACCAGCGTTCCCAATACTTGCCCTCGAGGAACGGGGTTGCCGCGCTCACGCCAGCTATCGCAATGATCGTGGCCGCCCCAAGCCAGAGCGAGAGACTGCGTGCACGCGCCTGCAGCGATCCTTGCGTGCGCATCACCAGCCAGGTCGCACCAAGCAGCGCGTAGCCGCAGACGAGGCCGACACCGACCAGCACGCTGAACGGCGTCAGCCAGTCCCACCAGCCGCCGGCATAGGCGCGGTTTGCGACTTTGATCCCCTGCAGCAGGGCACCGAGCGTGATTCCCTGCGCCAGCGCCGCCACAACCGAGCCGCCGGTGAACGCGACATCCCACAGCGCACGATGACCCGGATCGCGCCAGCGAAACTCGAAGGCGACGCCGCGGAAGATTAGACCGAGCAGCATTGCGATGATCGGCGCGTAGAGTGCCGGCATGATCACCGCGTAGGCGAGTGGGAACGCGGCAAACAAGCCGCCGCCACCGAGAACAAGCCAGGTCTCGTTGCCATCCCAGACCGGCGCGATCGAGTTCATCGCGGTGTTGCGCTCCTGCCCCGGCCGGAATGCCGGAAACAGGATGCCGATACCGAGATCGAAGCCGTCCATTACGATGTAGGCGAACACCGCAAATGCGATGATGAACGCCCACACCACGGTCAGATCGAGACCGTCGAGCATGCTCCCCTCCTTACTCGGCCAGTTGGAATTGGCGGTCAGGGTTGACCGAGGAGCCGGGCGTGATGCCCGCGGTGCGGATCGGAGCGCCCGGCTCAAGGCCTTGCTCGCCCTGGTGCGGACGCTTGGCCATCAGGTGCAGGATATAGAGGATGCCCATCCCGAACACCGCGAAGTAGATCAGCACGAAAGCCGTCAGTGAAGCGGCCACCGCCGGCATGGAGAGCGGCGAGGCAGACTCGGCCGTGCGCAGCAGGCCGTAGACCGTGAACGGCTGGCGGCCGACCTCAGTCGTGATCCAGCCTGCGACCACGGCCACGAAGCCGGCCGGTCCCATGGCAAGGGCGAAGCGGTGCAGCGGTGCCCATTCGTAAAGTTTGTGCTTGTAGCGGGCGAATAGGCTGAGGCCACCAAGCAGCACCATCAGCATGCCGAGGCCGACCATCACGCGAAAGGACCAGAATACTACCGGCACGGGCGGCCAGTTCTCCCGCGGCACGCTGTCGAGGCCCTTCAGCGGCTCGTTCAGCCCGTGCTTCAGGATCAGCGAGGAGAGCTTCGGCACCTCCAGCGCGTAGCGGACCGTCGCGTTTTCCTGGTCCGGCAGGCCAAACAGGATCAGCGGCGCCCCGTCAGGATGGCTCTGGTAATGGCCCTCCATGGCCATGACCTTGGCGGGCTGATGCTCGAGGGTATTCAGGCCATGCATATCGCCGGCGAGGATCTGGATCGGCGCAACGATGGCCAGCATCCACATCGCCATCGAGAACATCGTCCGCGCCCCCGGATTGGTGCGGTCGCGCAGGAGGTGCCAAGCACCAACCGCCCCAACGACGAGGGCCGTCGTCAGATAAGCGGCAAGCACCATGTGGACGAGGCGGAACGGGAACGAGGGATTGAAGACGATCGCCCACCAGTCGACTGGCACAAACTGGCCGACGTCATTGACGGCGTAACCCTGCGGCGTCTGCATCCAGGAGTTCACGGACAAAATCCAGAACGACGAGAAGAGAGTGCCGATGGCGACCATCAACGTCGCGACGAAGTGCAGCCGCGGTCCGACCTTGTTCATGCCGAACAGCATGACGCCGAGGAAACCGGCTTCGAGGAAAAAGGCTGACAGCACTTCGTAGGCCATCAGCGGACCAAGGACCGGTCCCGTCTTGTCCGAAAACACCGACCAGTTGGTGCCGAACTGGTAAGACATCACTAGGCCGGAGACGACGCCCATCGCGAAGGCAATGGCGAAGATCTTGATCCAGTACCAGAACAGATCGAGAAACACTTGGCGGCCGGTTGTGAGCCATAACCCCTCAAGTACCGCCAGGTAGCTGGCGAGACCGATCGAGAAGGCCGGGAACACGATGTGGAAGGCCAACGTGAACCCGAACTGCGCCCTGGCGAGCAGCAGCGCGTCAACGTCCGACAGCATGGTGGCCTCCTCGGTAGTTTTGTAGCGGAACGCGCGGCAGGGGCAGCGGACCGCCTGGACAACTTTTGCTGACACTCAGGGCGCGCATCGCTGTGTGGTCGAAAGCGGCCAGTAGCTCAGCTTTTCTTTGCTGCCGTGCTGGTGGGTGGTGTCGGAAAGGCCAAGCGACCCTCGCCGGCCTTGTTAATGTACTGGCTGGCGACGAACAGGCCTTTCATTGGCCGGATGACCGGCACGCAGGCCAGCAGCAGCAAGGGTAGCGTCACGATCACATGCGCCCAGAGCGGCGGGTTGTAGACCAGCTCGAACCAGATGCCGAAGGCCGTCACCGGGAACGCCATCGTCATCATGATGAAGAAGGCAGGGCCATCAGCCGGATCGGCAAAGCTGTAGTCGAGGCCGCACGCTTCGCAGCGCGGCTTCAGCGTGACGAAGCCGTCGAACAGCTTGCCCTCACCGCAACGCGGGCAGCGGCAACGCAGGCCGACTGCCGTCAGCGATTGATCCGTGATGCGATGCTTATCCATTGCCCTTTACCTTCCCGCCGATAGACGAAGCCATTGTGCTCGGCTAATGTATGGATTGTAATACCATACATTATGAGCTCCCAAGCACTTCTCCCCCATGTAGAAACCGCTCGAATGGGCATTGCAACCCCTCGTATAGCGTGAGATACGCATACAATATGATGACGGGTGAGGCAACAATGAAAGAATGGGCCCCGACAATCTCAACCGAGGATGGTCCCAAATACCGAGCGATTGTCAGGGCCCTGGCCGAAGACGTACGCAGCGGCCGGCTGCCGCCAGGCGCGCAACTTCCGCCCCAACGCGTGCTGGCCAAGCAGCTCAACGTCGATCTCACCACCATCACCCGCGCCTTCAACGAGGCGCGCAAGGCCGGCTTGATCGATGCGACCGTCGGCCGAGGCAGCTTCGTGCGTGGCGGTCCGGCCTCAACCGATGAGCTGCGCAAGCTGCACCCATCCGCCAGTGTCGACTTCAGCATGAACATGCCGCCGCAGCCGGCAGCAGCGAAGCTCGTCGAGCGGATTCAGACCGGCCTTGCGTTGCTCACCAGCTCGCCGGGCATTTTCGATCGGCTGCAGTACCAGGACAGCGCCGGCAACCTTGCCGACCGGGCCATCGCCGCCGAGTGGCTGCGCCAACGGCTGGGGCCGCTACCTGTTCAGCGCGTCCTCATCGCAGGTGGAGCGCAGACGGCGCTGACCGCCATCCTCGCGGTCGCCCTCAAGCCCGGCGACGTGCTGTGCGTGCCGACCCTCACCTATCCAGGCCTACGCACGGCCGCAGAGCGGCATGGCGTGCGCCTCGTGACCGTAGCCAGAGACACAGACGGGATTGATCCCGAGGCCTTTCAGGCATGCTGTCAGTTCGAGCGGCCGAAGGCGATCTATCTGGTGCCGACACTCGACAACCCAACCACGGCCACGCTGCCGGCGAGCCGGCGCGCGAAGATCGCGGACATCGCATGCGCGCATGACGTGACGATCATCGAGGATGATGCCTACGGCGTACTGCCGCCCGATGCACCGCCGCCGATCGCGGCAATTGCCGGCGACATCACCTGGCACGTGGCGACCCTGTCCAAGTGCGTTAGCCCGAGCCTGCGCGTCGCCTACGTGGTCGCACCAGGAACGAGCGACGCAGTGCGCCTGTCCACCGAGCTGCGCACGATCAGCATGATGGCCCCCCCTCTCTCTGCTGCCCTCGCCTCCCACTGGATCAGCCAGGGTGAGCTGCACGAGATCGTCACCGCCATCCGCAAGGAGAACGGCGCCCGGCAGGCCATCGCCCGCGAGACGTTGATTGGTCTCGATTACCAGAGCCAGCCTTGCGGTCATCACCTGTGGCTCAAGCTGCCGGCGCCCTGGCAGCGGGGCGAGCTGAGCGCGCACGCGCGAAGGCTCGGCTTGACGGTCATCTCGAGCGACGCGTTTGCGGTTGGGCCGGCTCCCGAAGCGATCCGCGTGTCACTTGGTGCGGCGCCGGATCGAGAAACCCTACGATACGGTCTCAGCGTGCTCGCAACACTGCTGACGCATCCGCCCGGTGCCATCTCGACGGTGGTGTGAGGTGATCGAACTTCAGCCTGCAAACGGCCGCCAAGGGGATGAGGCCGCCGCTGTCCGCGGGCAGCAGGCGTGGCTTTTGCGCGCGCGCGTACCCGCCACTTTTTTCGGGATGGTGCTCGGATTGTGTGGGCTTGGGAACGGCTGGCGCGCCGTTGCCCGCTTGGGACTAGCGCCGGCCAGCATCGGCGAGGTGCTTTCCTTATGCGGCGTGGCTGTCTGGGCCACGTGGCTGGTGTTCTACACTGCCCGGTGGCTGCACGACCGCGAACGTGTCCTCAGCGAGGTGCGTGATCCGACCGCTTCGTTTTTTGCCTCCCTCGTTCCTGTCGCCACGATGATCGCCAGCGTCGGCCTTGCCCCGCACTGGCCTGCCGCGGCGTGGTCGATGGCCCTCGCAGGGCTCGTGATCCTTACGCTATTTGCGACATGGGGTGTCGGCCGCCTCTGGATGGGCAACCGCGCGTTCGAGGCGACTACGCCGATCCTCTACATGCCGACGGTTGGCGGGGGCTTCGTGGCGGCGATCACCTGCGCAACCTTCGGCATGAAAGCGCTGGGGCTTCTCTTCTTCGGCGCTGGCCTGCTCTCATGGCTGACACTTGAGTCCGTGGTGATCCACCGGATGATCCTGCAAACCCTCCCGGTGCCGCTGCGCGCCTCTCTCGGGCTGCACCTTGCACCGCCGGCTGTCGCCTGCGTGGCCTATCTGGCGGTCACGGACGGTCCGCCGGACCATCTGGCCCAGATCCTTTTCGGTTACGCTCTGTTCCAGGCACTCGTGATGGTGCGGCTCGTGCCCTGGCTCCGTCAGCAGCCATTTTCGCCCGCAGCCTGGGCTTATACGTTTGGAGTATCGGCGCTCCCGCTCGCGGCCTTGCGGCTGACCGAACGCGGTCTTGATGGACCAAACGTGTTTCTCAGCCTGCCGCTGTTCATCGTAGCCAATCTTGTCATTGGCTGGATTGCGGTTCGAACACTCAGGCTGTTGTTGCGAGGAGCGCTGGTGCCCGTCGCCGAGCGTTGATCCTCCGTGCCTCCGGTCTGTCTGAACCGCCCCGAGTTTCCCGGAGGCCGTTTGGTGTGGGTTACGCGGCCAAGGCTTCCACCTCGCACTAGGTATAGTAGCGCGCTTCGGCCTCGGCGGGAGGCACGTTTCCGATCGGTTCGAGCAGCCTTCGGTTGTTGAACCAGTCGACCCATTCGAGGGTGGCGAACTCGACCGCCTCGAAGGATCGCCACGGGCTGTCAGGCGACACGGCGAACTGGCCCCTGACGACATGAGGAACTGACCCCTCTTCATAAGGAGGTCGGGATGTTTGAGACGAACAGTGGCGTTCCCTCGCGGTTGAATGATCCGCGAAGGGACGAGATGAAAACGCCGGACGATGTGTCGGCGATGGCACGACTGAAGGGCCTGCTCGAGAGCGTCGAGCACGAAGCCGGCATGGGCAGTCCGTGACACGCGCCAGCCGACAATGCGCCGGGCAAAGGCATCGACGACGAAAGCGACGTAGACGAAGCCACCTCAGGTCGAGACGTAGGTGAAGTCACTGACCCACAACGTGTTCGGGCGCGGAGCCTTGAACTGCCGGTTGACCTTGTCGAGCGGACAGGCAGCCGCCGGGTCGGGAACGGTGGTACGGATCGTCTTGCCTCGAACCACCCCTTGCAGACCCATGGCCCGCATCAGGTGCGCGACGGTGCATCGAGCAGCCTTGATCCGCTCGCGCTCGTCCGTGATCGGGCCGGCCCGCTGACCTCGGTCACGCTCAATGCTATGCTCGCCACCGGCACCGACTACGAACCCGCTACCGCATCTTGATTACAGTTGCCGGGAAACCAGGGGCGGTTGACCCATGCCTGCCGCGTCGCCATTGCCAGCCGGAACAGGGAAATTACCCACCCACTCGCTGATCATAAAATATAAACAATATCAATATGATAACGCTGTATTGAATTTCGTGCGCCCGACCTGGAACGCATGCCCATTCTGATGTTGGGTGAATGTCCCTCAGTTGTGTTCAGTAAGAGAAGGATTTCATAATTTTTTTATGTGACCCAAAACTATCATCGCGCCCGCTAATACTTTGAAGACGACAGAATGACAATTTTGACATAACCACTTGAGAAAAGTTCAGAAAATACGCTTTCACAAGGGCGGTGGTTAATTACGGAACAGGACTGCGCCACGGCGCAGTCCGCGCCTTGATATTATTTAAAGGATTCAAGATGAGTGAGCGTAACCTGAAGCCACTGCCTATCAAGCAGTGGAGCATTCACGCTATTTCAAGTCGTGCTCTTTGATAAAATCATTCAATTTCTGCAAACCTTTATCGACATCTAATTCGTCAACCCAAGAAAGTTTCGATGAGCCGCTCCAATCGTTCCACGCTTTCCGTTTATGTTTCTTGCCATAAGAATTCATTCTGCCATTTTCTCTACGATTAAAATCTAATACTCTACCTTGTAAGGCTGTCAATAAATTCGACATCTCAGAAATGTCGATATTTTCGTTAATATTTTTACGAAAATCTAAGAGGAAAGATTTAAATGATGCCCAATCCTCTCCATACACCTCAGTGTTTGTGTCGTTACGATCATAAATCCAGTCTTTTCCAAATATTCCCGGCTCCTTAAACGGGCCCGTCCTAAGAGAGGCAATAGCCATAGGTGCCGTGTAACAAAAGGACCAATTTCTATCGTCCACGCACCGCTTTTCGATAAGCCTTCTGTATCCTGCGGCAGTCTCGCATTTGAGAATGCTGGCGCCGCAAAAGTAATTTTCGTCAGAACTGATGCTGTCGCCACTATATTTACTGGTTAGTTTATAGGGCCATGCGACCATCGAAATCAATATATTTGCCGCTGCAGGGGCGCCCTTTTGCTCAACAACGTCACGAACAAGCGACGGGTAAATCACTAATGTATATAGAACTCCAAAAATTATATAGCTTACGAGCGTATATCGCATCATCATGACTCTTCGAGTTGAGTCGTAGTTTCTGGACAAAGTTACAAATCCGGTAAAATTATTAATTATACTCGTATATCTTGTGCTCCAAATCTCGTTTTCTATACCAAAAAACTTCATAAATACAAAGACTATCGGCCACATCAAAAAATATGTCAGACACAGAGAGCCTAATATGACGATTAGAGACTGTGATATGGAACTCCATCCAGATTCCGCGAGTCGATCCGTGAAATTGGTTATGAAACGGGCCGAGAGAAAAATTAGCAAAGCTGCCATCGCAAGCAAAGGGAGTTGCAGCAAAAACAACCTTTTGAGCATGAATATTTCCCTTATCCTTCACTTGCATAACATGAGCTACATCTGTGAACGAAAGCCACTCCAGTAGACCTTCAAGAAGATAGGGTCTCCGTCACAGTGTGATGGCCTGAGCCATAACTTAGACCCTGATGCTGCTCAACCAACTCATCGGTTTCTCCCTTCTGGGGTCAGGACAAGAACTCCTCAAAATTGTACGCTAAGCTCGAACGGGTCATGAACGTTATGCGGCGCGGCGAATTTGGAGCGGCGCCCGCAAGGGTTTGAAGCCCTTGGGCCAGTCATCGGCAGCATCCCAGGCATAGATGCCGGTGAGGTTGATGTGCTCCCAGGCGAGCGGCGAGACGTGCTTGAGTACGGCGTCGGGGATGGTTCGTCCCCTATCTGTAACGAACCGCGATCATCGGCAGGTGGGATCGCACTCATCGGTCGGCCATGCCCAAAATCATTGCACCGTGTCCGGCGGGCTTGGCCCAGAATGATTTCACCCGGGCGCATAAAGCCTGCAAACGGGATCGCACTCATCGGGATCGTGCCCACGCTGAGTGCAACGGCAGCCGGGCCGGACGGCCGGGAAACGATCGTTTATGATCTCTCGGAAACGAGCGCGACGCTCCTCTCTTCGCTCAGGCGCTTCGCGAGGCCGACAGCCTCATGATCTCGGCCGTCGACGCGCATGAATCTGCGCTCGTCATGCGAGGCCGCAGAGGACCGCGGGGACAAGCGGCAGCGTGGGTGTTGCTCGCCGATGACGCCATCAGCGTCGCGCCTTTCGATAAGGACCGGGCACGCGCCGCCGGCGACGCCTTCGAGCGCTACGGCAAGGGAATCGACGCCAAGGCGAGACCGAACTTCGCCGATTGCGCCGCCTACGCGCTCGCCAAGAGCCTATCGGCTCTCTGGACGTTCGAGGGCGACGACATCATGCACACGGATGTCGCGCCATGGCGCTGATCGGATACGCCCGTGTCTCGGCGCGAGACCAGGCCGTCGCTGCTCAGCGCGACGCGCTGTGCAAGTTCGAGTGCGCCCGCGTCTTCGAAGAGACCGCTTCGGGCGCGAACCGCGAACGGCCGCAACTCGCCGCCGCCCTGGACTATCGGCTCGCGCGCTCGCTCAAGCAGCTTATCGAAACCGTCGAGATGCTGGAAGCGCGCGGCATCGGCTTCCGCTCGCCCACCGACGCGATCGATACCACGACCGCCGGCGGCCGGCTCGAGCTCCAGAGCACTTTCGTCGGTCGAGCCGGTTCACCGCGCCGAGCATGGCCCTTTAGAGGATTTCCGCTTGAAGCCCCGGTCGGTCCGCTCGGTTGATGAGACGCAGGGTCAGCCCGCTCCGACGCGAAGCCAAGTCGGTGATCGCCAAGCCGAGGCCACTTCCCAGCACGCTCTTGTTGCGGCCCCGGAAGAAGCGCTTCGTCACATGTGGAAGTTCCTCGTCGGGAATGCCGGGCCCCTCGTCGCGCACGAAGATGCCCCGGCCGTCCGGCCGTATTCCCCACTCGATCGTGCCAGCCTGCATGTGCTGCACGGCGTTTTCGTGCAGGTTCCGGACAGCGAGACGCAGGCTCTCCAGGTCGCCACGCATGATGAAGCCCCGCAGTGCTGGATCGATGACCGTTCGGATACCGAGTGGTGTCTTCATGCCTTCCACGGTCTCAGCTACCAGCATGCCCATGTCGATCTCCGTCGGAGGCCGGATTTCCATGGCCGCGTCGAGCCGGGCGGTATCAAGGAGTTGGCGGACGAGGCGCGTTGTCCGGTCGACGGCAGCCAGGATCTGGCGAAGTGCCGCCTTGGTCACCTCTGGATCCGAGGCGGCCATGGCGACTTGAGCTTGCGTCTTCAGACCGGCCAGGGGCGTGCGTAACTCATGGGCGGCGAAGGCGGTCACTTCCCGCTCGTGCCGCCGCGCTGCCTCCACCTTGAGGAAAATCGTGTTCAACGCATCGGCCAGCGGACGGACTTCCGCCGGTGCGCGTCCTGCATCGATCGTGCTCATGTCGTCGGCGTCGCGTGCCGCCAGGTCCCGGGCCATCCGTCGCAAGGGACGCAGGCCCCGCCCGAGGCTCGCCCAGATCAGCAGGCCGAGGAGTGGGACTATCAGGAATACCGGCGTGAGCAGGCCCATGATGAGATCAGTGACCAGGCGCTCGCGCAAACTGAGACGGTCGCCGACCATCACGCGAACGCCCTTTTCAGGATCTTCGACCGCGAAGACGCGCCAGGGCTCGCCATCGACCTCGCGCTCGGAGAAGCCCGCGGGTGCGTCGGTGAGGCGCCGCACCGGCGCTCCACTCGAACGCGCAACCATCCGGCCGTCGAGCGACCAGATCTGACAAGAGAGCTGTCGCTCGTATCCGCCTGGGGGAGCGAAAGCGACGGGAGCACCGTTGACTCCCGCAGCGCCGACCTTACCGACGAGGGAGCTGACCATGCGCGCGGCTTCCTGCAGCCGGGTGTCGAGGACCTGCTCCACTTCGCGCTTTGAGCCGAAATAGATCCAGGCAGCCGCGCTGAGCCAGATCAGGCTGGTCGCTGAGAGAACGATGGCAAAAAGCCTGCCGCGCAGCGACCTCATGCGGGTGTCCTCATCCGATAGCCTACGCCGCGCACAGTCTCAATGGCGTGCTTGCCGATCTTCGCGCGGAGGTTGTGCACGTGGACTTCGACGGCGTTGCTTTCAATCTCCTCCTGCCAGCCGTAGAGACGCTCCTCCAGCTCAGCCTTCGATCGCACGGTGCTCGGACGTTCCATCAGGGCGGCGAGCACCATGAACTCGCGCCGGGACACAGTGACAGCCACGCCGTCGACACTCACTGTAAGGCTCCCGGGATCGAGGCGGATGCCGCCGTGCTGCACACTGGCGGCGGCTCGTCCTGCAGCGCGCCGGACGACGGCACGGATGCGCGCAGACAGTTCGTCGAGATCGAAGGGTTTGCCGAGGTAGTCGTCGGCCCCACCGTCGAGGCCTGCGATGCGGTCCGTTACGGCATCGCGGGCCGTCAGCAGGACCACCGGGGTACGGTCACCCCTGCGGCGGAGGCTGCGCAACACGTCAAGCCCAGAGCCATCGGGCAACATCAGGTCGAGCACAACCGCAGAGAACGCGCTCGTGGCAAGAGCCGCATCGGCGTCCGCGCAGGTCGAGACACAATCGACGGTGGCCCCGCTCAAACCGAGGCCGGCCTTGAGGCCGTCCAAGAGGATGAAATCGTCCTCGACGACGAGGATCCGCATGCCTGTCTCCTACCTGCCCCGCATCCTCCAAGCTTGGCTTAAGTCTGGCTTAAGGTGGGTCTCCGACCTGCGGCATGCTGTTCCGAACCTGGACCTTGCCGCCGATATGCCGAACCTTCTTGCGCACCTCGTCCTCGCTGCCCTGGTTTGGGCGGGCGCGTCGTTCTGGTCGCCGGGTCAGTGTCAGGAGGCCGTTACGCGGCGGGTACCGTTCGCTCTCAGCGCGAGCCGTGACGCCGACCTCACGCTTCGCCTGAGCTGGACCATTGCCTCTGACACCTACCTCTATCGCGACCGCATCGCGGTCGCGTCGAAGGCCGGCCAACAGCTGCTCGTCACCACGCAAGCGGGCGAGACCAAGGATGATCCGAACTTCGGTCCGACCGAGGTCTATCAAAACACGGCCGCGGCAACAGTGCCCGGCGCGGCCTTGGTCAATATGCATGAGGTGCGGGTTACCTACCAGGGCTGTGCCGAGAAGGGTATCTGCTTCCCGCCTGTTACACAGAACCTCGACCTGGCGGCGTTGCCGGAGACCGCAAGACCAAACGGTGCGGTCGAAGTAGCCTCAGCCGAGGGCGTCGACGCCGCGCGGCTGCCTGAGACAGCCCGCTCGGACGGCGTCGCCGCGGCCAGCGCCGGGTCGTTGCTCACCGGCAGTCTCATCGGAGTGCTCGCCGGCATGTTCGGCCTGGGTCTCCTGCTTGCCTTCACGCCGTGCATCCTGCCGATGGTGCCCATCCTGTCCGGCATTCTGGTGCGCTCTGGGCAGGGGCTGACTGCAGTTCGGGGCATTGCCCTATCGGGCACCTATGTCCTGGCGATGGCGGCAGCCTATGCCAGCCTCGGCCTCGCTGCCGCTTGGCTCGGCCGGAACCTCCAGGTTGCGCTGCAGACGCCCCTCGCTCTCGGTCTGATGGCTCTCGTCCTCGTCGCACTCGCTCTTTCAATGTTTGGCTTGTTCGACATCCAGGCGCCGCGCTGGTGGCGTGATCGTGCCGGCAACGCATCTGCAGTGGAGAGAGGGTCGCTCGCCGGCGCTGCTTTCCTGGGTTTCAACTCAGCGCTGATCGTCGGCCCATGTGTGACGCCACCGCTTGCGGCTGCGCTCCTCTACGTCGCCCAGAGCGGCGACGTCCTGCGCGGTGCTGCGGCTCTGTTCGCGCTTGGCCTCGGCATGGGCGCGCCTCTCGTGCTGGTCGGCATCTTCGGTGCCGGGATCCTGCCCCGCTCCGGCCCATGGCTAACGCAAAGCAAGCACGCATTTGGTTTTATCTTCCTTGGTCTGGCAGTCTCGCTCGTCGCGCGCCTTCTGCCGGAAGCACTGACGCTCGTGCTCTGGGGAACGCTCGCCCTTGGCCTTGGATTGTCGGTCGCCGCTCTCGCAGCGGCTGGCACCCGGGCTCGGGTTGGCCGTGCAGCGCCCGTCGTCGCGATCGGCTGCGTCTGCGCCCTCGTCGGCGCCGCAATCGGCGGAAGCGACCCCTTCCGTGTGCTCGCCGGTGCACTGTCAACCGAAGCGGTGGCTGGCTTGGCGAGCCAGACAGCCAAGACAGCTAGCGACCTGGATTCGATGCTTCAGGACGCCCGGAATGAGGGCAAGCCGGTCCTGGTCGAGTTCGCGGCGGATTGGTGCACCGTCTGTAAGACGAATGAGCGGACCGTGCTGGCGGATGCCGGCATCCGAGAGATGCTGAAGTTCGTCTCCGTCGTCAGGGTCGACGTCACCCGCAGCGACGCGGACACTCGCGCGCTGATGCAGCGCTTCGATGTCGTCGGGCCTCCGACCTTGATCCTCTTTCGTGCCGACGGCGCCGAGGTTCGCGAGGCCCGCACCGAGGGCGAGCTCTCAGTCGATGACCTCAAGCGCCGCCTCGCCCTCATCGGCGCCTGAACTTGCTTTCTCCCCCATCATCTAAGGAAACGCCCTATGGATCGCAGATCCCTGCTCGCGCTGATGCCCGCCATTGCCTTGGCGCCCCTGCTACCCTCTCCGCCGAGCCTGACACCCGCATTCGCAGAGGGTGTCGATGCGAATGCAATCCTGAACGATCCCGGGGCACCGGTCTCCGGCAATCCCAAGGGCAACCTGACCATCGTCGCCTTCGTCGACTATAACTGCCCCTTCTGCAAGAAATCGGAGGTCGACCTCCTTCGGGTGGTCAAGTCGGACGGTCAGATTCGGCTCGTCCATAAGGACTGGCCGATCCTGAGCGACGCCTCGGTTTACGGTGCGCAGCTCGCGCTCGCGGCGAAGTATCAGGGCCGCTACGATGAGGTGCATAGGGCGCTGATGGCCATTCCCGGCCGTAAGATCCCAAAGGAGCGAATGCTTGAGGCCGTGTCTGCCTCCGCGGTGGATATGGCTCGTCTCGAAGCTGATCGAACCGCGCATGCGGCCGATATCGCAGCGCTGCTCCAGCGCAACCTCGATCAAGCCGATGCTCTCGGCCTGCAGGGCACACCGGTCTACCTCATCGGCCCTCTGAAGGTCGCTGCCGCCCTCGACTACGAAAACTTTAAGCAGGCTGTCGCCCAGGCACGTGGCAAAGGACGCTCGTGATGCACGCCATTGTACGCGCCTCGACGGTGCTTGCACTCGCCTCGGCGCTTGGCGCCTGCAATGCCTCGATGGGAGCACCGCTTCCGGTCCAACAGACGCAAGCCGCCGGGGGGCCGCAAGCCTTGCGCCAGTACGCGGCCCTGACGGACGAGCCGTTCCCCGTTGCGGCAATCGACCCAGGCGACATCAAGGCTCGCAACATGCGCCAGGTCGTCGAGTATCAGACCAAGGAGCAGCCCGGGACGCTGGTGGTCGATCCCTACAAGCGCTTCCTCTACCTCGTCATGGAGGGCGGCAAGGCCATGCGCTACGGTGTCGGGGTCGGTAAGGCTGGTTTGGAATTCACTGGCGAGGCAACTGTTGCCCGCAAGGCGTCATGGCCGCGCTGGACACCAACACCCGACATGATCCGTCGAGATCCAAAGCGCTATGCGCCTTGGTCCCATGGCATGGAGGGAGGCGAGAAAAATCCACTCGGTGCTCGCGCGCTGTACCTGTTCAAGGACGGCAACGACACGCTCTATCGGATCCACGGGACCACGGAACCGTGGAGCATCGGGCAAGCCGTCTCATCAGGCTGCATCCGAATGCTCAACCAGGACGTCATCGACCTCCATCGGCGTGTTCCAACCGGTACGAAAGTCGTGGTTCTAAGTCGTGAGGGTAGCGCAGAAGCTGAACGCGACGCTACCAATGACATGGAGAGAAGCGCCGCACCGGCCGAGGATGGCATGCGCTACGGTCACGGATCAGAGGTCGCGCCTTGATGTGAATGCTCCACCGCCTAAAGGCGGTGGCTTCAGGTTACGGCTCAAAGCCGGATTGGTCCGCCATATGGCGGACTGGTGCATAATCAGGTGACGTTGAACTTGTCGTCGGGCTCGGGTGGGGTCTGGTTCGTGATGTACTCCACCGACATCTCGCCGGTGACGTTGCCACTCATGGCAACCCAATACCCCCGTGCCCAGAGATGCTGCCCCCAGTAGCACTTGCGCAAGATTCCGAACTCGCTCAGCAGCTTGTGCGACGAACGGCCCTTCAAGTGTTGCACGGCGCGTAACACCGACAAACTCGGTGGGATCGATACCAGCATGTGCACATGGTCGCGATTGATCGACCCAGCCTGGACGACCATCTCGTGCCCTCGCGCCGTCTCGCACAGCAACTCCCGGCAACGGCTACCCACGTCGCCGCCGGCTTCCATCCAGCCAATCTACACGGAACCGTCGCATCCCGGCCGCCTAAAGGCGTGGAGTTTCCTGATCCCCTATCGGGGACTCTAAACGACCGCTAAGTCATTGAAAAATGTAACTGGCGCGCCCTACGGGAATCGAACCCGTGTTTTCGCCGTGAAAGGGCGACGTCCTGGACCGCTAGACGAAGGGCGCTCGCCGGGGCGGGGTGGTCTATAGTCGGGTAAAGCCGGCTCGGCAACGGCTGAGCCGTGGCTTGACGCAAAAGAGCGGGGGCGGTTTGTCCCATCCGTCTCCTTTTCTTTCGACGAGCCTTGCATGACGACCCGACGCGACGACCCTTCGCGGCCCCGGCCACGTCCACAGTGGCTCCGGCATCGCTCCGCACAAGGTCGGCCCCCAGGCCCGTCCGCGAGAGAGGGGGTCGATCACGTCGTGCTCTATGGCTGGCACCCGGTCGTGCAGGCTCTTGCCAATACGGATCGCGACCTGCACCGCCTGATCGCGACGGAGAATGCCGTGGCTCGCCTCAGGGAAGAGTTCGGGACCTTGCGGATCGAGCCAGAACTCGCGCGGCCTGCAGCGATCAACGCGCTGCTTGGGCCCGATGCCGTCCACCAAGGCCTGTATCTCGAGGCGGCGAGATTGCCCGCACCCGAGATCGACACGCTGCCGGACGACGCCCTGCTTCTCGCCCTCGATCAGATTACGGACCCGCACAATACCGGGGCCATCGTGCGCACCGCAGCAGCCTTCGGCGTGACGGCCATCGTCACCACCGCGCGCCACGCTCCGAACGCGACCGGCGTCATGGCCAAATCGGCTTCCGGGGGCCTGGAGCACGTTCCGCTCGTGATCGTGCGCAATCTTGCCGAAGCGCTCATCGCGCTGGGCGAGCGGGGCTTCACGCGTATTGGCCTCGATTCGGATGCCGGCACGCCGCTTCAACAGGTCGAGCGCGGCCGGGCGGCGGTGGTGGTGCTCGGAGCGGAGGGCAAGGGGCTGCGGGCGCGCACGCGCGAATGCTGCGACGTGCTGGCACGCATCGACCTGCCGGGTGCGATCCGCAGCCTGAATGTTTCGAACGCCGCCGCGATCACGCTTTATGCCCTGACCCGGCCGGCCACCTCGCCCGAAGCGTGAACCTCGTCAACGCCAGAACGGTTTGACGTCGACGAGGTCATCGTGAACGTCGTCCGCCTGCAGGAGAAGCCGATCCGTGCGCGCCTCGGCATCGGCGCTGGTCAGGCCTGCGGCGAAGAGCGCCGGCCCGGGCATCGCTTCGGCGCCATCGTCGGTGCTTAGACGGGTCGCGATCCGGTGAGCGGTCGTGAGATCGTTGAGCGTGCCGAGATGGTCCTGCAATTCGGACAGGGCCGAGACGAAGGCCTTGTAACGCTTGCGCGCGGTCTTCTGCGGAAACAGCGGGGCGAAGAACTCGGCGCCGTAGCGCAGTTTCTTCGCCTCGATCCGCACATCGTGGCGCGCCTCCGGATCGAGCTTAGCCAGGTGCCGGCCACGCTTCTTGACGCGTCGGCGCAGCCGCTCGAGGACCTTGCCTGCGAAGTCGCGCGCCGGCCGGTCGCGGTAGGAAATCCCTTCTGGAACAGGCGCTGCCTGCGCGATCGCGTCTCGCTCGGCGGTACCGCGGGAGCGCCAGTCCCCAACCTCGAGCCACGTCACGAGGTCGAGAAGCAGGCGGCGCCACACCTGGCTGACCAGAACGCCGTGAACAGCCTCCTGCGCCTGTTTCTGCTCGACGAGAATGCGTTCGCGCAACGCCTGCAAGCCGGGTTCGTCCGGGCGCAGAGCGATCTCAGCGGCGAGAGTCTCGTTGAGATAAACGTCGAGATTGCGTGCTGCACCAAAGGGTTCGGTCACACGCTTGATGTCGATCCGAAGTCTCTGCCCCTCCTCGTCGCCACCGAGCATCGGCTTGAACAGCGCGAACAGCGATCGCAAGCGGCGCAGGGCGACGCGCATCTGATGCAGGGCTTCGGCATTGCGATCGTGAAGGAAGACAGCCTCGTTGAGCCGCAATTGCCTCAAACAGCCCTGCGCGAGTCGCACGAAGGCGTCACCGGTCGAGATCCCTTCCTCGAGGGTCGGAATTTGCGCCTTGCTCGGCCGCAACAGCGTTTCGTCGACGAGAGCGTTGCCACGCTCGCCCTTGCTGAGCGCACCAAGCTTCAAGGGGACCGTCTCGGAAAGGCTGATCGCCAAGCCGAACAGGTCGGCGGCGGAACCGGACTTCAATTCGAGTTCCAGTTCGCAGAGCGGCGCATTCCCCTTGTGGGTTTCAAGTCGGCCGGAATCGAGTGTCGCGGAGATCGTCGAAGCGCCGAACGTCAACGAGCGCGAGGTACGTTTCACCACCGATCGAAATTGCGCCTCCAGTTGCGGATCCTTGGCATCGGCCAGGATCGCGGCCGCGGGCGTCTCCGCCAGAAGCGCCGGATCGGGTTGCGACCCCGCAATGCTCCACTCCCATTCCGGGCGGTCGAACAGACCAGCAGATTGCGCGACCGCCTTGAGGGTCTGGACGATTGCTCCCTTGTCGTTGCGCAAGCGCAGGGAGAGTCCTGCATCTCTCAGATCTCCCTTGGCGGTGTCGTAATAGACCGTGTCCAGGAGACTGACCTTGGCTCTCCCTTTGCCTTTAAGCAGCGGGTGAGCGGCGAGCAGTGCGAGGTCAGGCTCTTCGCATTCGAGCTTCAGTTCGATCTCACGCGGCGCGTCCATGCCTCGAATCCTTGTCCAACCCGTTTGGATGTACGGGTGCCTGCGCAGTCTTTCCCGAGGGAGCGACGCTTTCACAATCGAAGCTGCATGCCCAAATTCGATCAGCCTGAGAAGGTGGTGCCGCGATCTGGGGTCAGCGCGACTCGATCGAGAGCACGCGATTTCGCGGACGCTTGGTCACATTGCGGAGATTCGAATCTTCACCACAAATGCAACCGACTGGTTCTGTTAAACTTTAGTTGAAGGTCGAAGGCTTTTTCAAAGGTCATTGGCCCGGTGAGCGGCACCGGACAGGGCACGCGCCAGATCTGACGCCGGGAGAACGAGAATGTCGATCGTGGTTCGGTGCGGATCCATGGCCCTCTTGATTGGCTTCGTTGCCATCGGCACGCCTGTGCGCGCCGAGGACAAGCCCGGTGATGGGTCCGCCACCCCCGTACTCTGGACGGATCCACCCGTGCGAGGCGCCGCTGCTCCTGACAGTGCAAGGGCTGGCAAGATCGACGAGAACGCAGCACCCTCGCCGTCCGCCGAGCGAAGGGGGCCGTCGGAGGCCGCGAAAAACACAGCGACGGCGGCCAAGGAGGACACCGCCGAATCGGGCGCAGAGTCGGCCCAGTCTCGGCCCATAGGATCGGCGCGGTTGCGGCGCGACCAAATCCGCCGAGGTTCTGCGGGACCGTCTCGCGAGCAGAGCGTCGCGTTCCGCAAAGCCGTTCCACGTGCCAATTTCGCCGATCGATCCGCACCGACTCGGTCGTCGCATTCTTCTCCTGCGTCACGGCGGATCGCTTCACGGGATCTGCAAGACTGGACTCCCGTACGGCAGGTGCGCCGCCGTGACATGGCCGCCCTGCGTGACCGTTATCGGCCCGTCAGGCGCTTCGAGGAGATCGACCCGTTCGATTCCGATGCCGGGCCTTCACCCTACCGGGCTGCACGCTGGAGAAATGCGTTCGCCCAGGACCCGGCAGAGCGGATCGCGGCGGAGCGTGCCGCGGGTTATTTGGAAATGCGCTCGCGGAGCTACGGCTATTCGGATGGCATGCGGGTTCGACGATTCCAGCCGTTCTACCTCGAGGACCCGGGCGGATTGGACTAACCGCCAGACATGGCGACCCGCACGGAAGACGCCCCCTCCCCAGGAAGGGGCGTTTCCATTCGTGAAGTTTTCACTGCACCAGATCCGCATGTGCGAGCCCGCCGGCTCGCGACTAACGCTTCAGCGGAGACGAGGCGGGCGCGCGGGCTCGAAAACGATCCGGCGATGGAAAGCACACCAGCTCTTGCCGTCTGGCACGGGGGCGCCGCAACAAACGGCCTGGTCGTTGGGCTCCCCGATGATGAACTTGCACACGAACGCGCCCGATTGCGCAAAGGGCACACGCAGCTTGGCCGAAGGTTCCTCGATCGCGTCGACCTCCTCGATCCGAGGCATGCGGAAGACTTGGTTCATAAGGGACAAACTCTCGAAAGGTCAGGGAAGCCGTCCCCTCCCCGCCACGGGAACAGCGACAAAGCCTCAATCCGTCACACAGTCAGCGACCCGGTCGGCATGTCCTGCCGGACGCAAACGCCCGACCGGCTTACCGGGGCGCCTGGACGAATCCAGGCAGATGGATGTCATGATGCTGTTATAACTGGGGTTCTTGCCCGAGCAAACAAGCCCCTAGCGCAGAAGACCCTATTTCGCACAGGTTACGCATTCAGCGCCCGCGATATGCATCGTTTGATGGACCGTAACGGGCAGCACACAAAGCCAAGTTGCTTGCAAAGACGTGAACTGGCGTCGCTTCGGACCTTCCATCAAGGAAAGTCGCTGAATCGATCACTGACGCCGGGCACTTTGAGGGAAGGATGACGATGCGAGTTCTTGTGACCGGCTCGGCCGGATTCATCGGGCACGCCCTGTGTCGCCGCTTGTTGTCCGAGGGGCACACGGTCACCGGCTTCGACGGCTTCTCCGACTATTACGACGTCGGATTGAAGCACGCGCGACATGCCGATCTCGCAACGATGGGTGGGTTCGAACCCATTGACGCGCGCATGGAAACCCCTGGCGCGCTCCTCGACGCCGTCGCGGGAGCGCGGCCCGACATCGTTGTACACCTCGCCGCCCAAGCCGGCGTCCGATACAGCCTCGAGAATCCCAAGGCCTATATCGAGGCAAATCTCGTCGGCACCGCAAACCTGCTGGAAGCCGTGCGCGCCTATCCCGTCCGGCACCTGCTCATGGCGTCGACGAGTTCGGCCTATGGGACCGGTTTGAACCGGCCATCGCGCGAGACCGACCGCGCCGCGACCCCGGTCTCGCTCTATGCGGCGACCAAGATCGGCACCGAAGCGATGGCGCATTCCTATGCGCACCTGTTCTCGATCCCGACGACGGCATTGCGCTTCTTCACGGTCTACGGCCCGTGGGGACGACCGGATATGGCGCTGTTCCTGTTCACGAGAGCGATCCTGGCGGGCGAGCCGATCGAGGTCTTCGCCGAGGGCAAGGCCGAGCGCGATTTCACCTATATCGACGATATCGTCGATGGTGTTCGCCGCCTGTTCGACAAGCTCCCGCCTCTTCCCGGAGATCGCGGCGCCATCTCGGAGCACGACAGCCTCAGCCCGGTAGCTCCTTACCGCGTCGTGAATATCGGCGGCGGTCGCCCGGTCCGGCTCGAC
Organism: Methylobacterium sp.; assembly: GCA_044227265.1. Taxonomy (GTDB): domain Bacteria; phylum Pseudomonadota; class Alphaproteobacteria; order Rhizobiales; family Beijerinckiaceae; genus Methylobacterium. The sequence continues at coordinate 11,339 of JBGAFL010000012.1, read as the reverse complement.
GCGATGATCGACACGCTGGAGCAGGCACTCGGGAAGAAGGCCGACCGGCGGCTGAAACCGATTCCCCCGGGCGATGTCGCTCGCACCGAGGCTGGAACGGAATTGTTGCACGATCTGGTCGGCGCGATCCCGGAAACGCCGATCGAGATCGGCATCCCGAATTTCGTTCGCTGGTATCGGGACTATTACGGGGTCTGAGGAAGCCGATCGCGCGGCGGGCCAGTTCCGGCTGGGCCCGGCGCCGTCGTGTCAGGCGCGGCCCGCCGTTGCGGAGAGCATGGCCGGGTCGATTCCGTTCTTGCGCAAGGCGCGTTCGTATTTGCTGTCGAGCGCAGGATTGAAGATGAGATCCGGATCGGCCGGGCAATTGAGCCAGCCATTGGCGAGAATCTCGTTCTCGAGCTGCCCGCTCTGCCAACCGGCATAGCCAAGCGCCAGCACGGCACTGGCCGGGCCTCGGCCATCCGCGATGGCGCGCAGAATTTCGACCGTCGCCGTCAGGCAGATACCGTCGTCGATCAACAGGGTCGATTGGTCGATGTGGAAATCATCGGTGTGCAGCACGAAGCCGCGCTTGGCATCGACCGGTCCGCCCATCAGCACGGGCATGTGCCCGACTCGTTCTTGTAATCGGATCGCATCCGTCTCCGGGGCAACGTCGAGCTGCATCAGCAGATCCGGCATACTGAGATCGGCGATCGGCTTGTTGACGATGATGCCCATCGCCCCGTCCGCCGAGTGGGCGCAAAGATAGATGACCGTGCGCGCGAATCGATCATCTCCCATGCCGGGCATGGCAACGAGAAATTGTCCGTCGAGGTAGCCGGGTTCACCTGGCATTGATGTGGACGAGAGAGAGCGGGTCGCCATCTGTGCATGCTAGCTCCCGTGCCAGCATTGTCCAACATGCAAACATGGTCGCACGCGCCGGTCTCGCAGAAGCAACTCGAGCGCGCCTCGACACTGCTCGGGGGCCACGGTAGACGGGGCCTCCATTCCAAAAATAGCGATCCCGCGATTGCCTGCCTGTTTGGCAATCGACCGGGCGAAGGCTGACGAAAGAGAGGCGCGATGCCCATTCAGGTTGGCGATCATCTGCCGCAGGTCACATTTCGCGTAAACGGCCCCGATGGCCCGGAAGCGAAGACCACGGACGACTTGTTCAAGGGACGTCGCGTCGTGCTGGTCGGAGTGCCCGGCGCATTCACGCCTGCCTGTCACAAGAACCACTTGCCTGGCTTCGTCGCCAAGAAGTCTGAGATCCTCGACCGCGGCATCGACGCGATCGCGGTGACGGCGGTGAACGATGTCTTCGTGCTCAAGGCCTGGCAGACCGCAAGCGGCGCCGAGGAGTTGGAGTTCTTGGCTGACGGCAATGCCGAATTCGCCAAGGCGATCGGGCTCGAACTCGACGGAAGCGGATTCGGCCTCGGGCCGCGCTCCCAGCGCTACGCGATGGTCGTCGACGATGGCGTCGTGCAAGTCCTCAACGTCGAAGATACGCCATCGAAGGCCGAGGCTTCGAGCGCCGAGGCTTTGCTGAAGGTCCTCTGACGATTGCTCGAAGGGGCCTGGATCCTCGAGGCTCGAACTTTCGCCTTTCGTCGTTCCGGGGCCCCTCGCCCGTTGCAGGGCGGCGGCCCAAAGTTGATGCAGCCGAGGGCGCTCAACCCTGGCGCCCGTAATCCTCGGCAGATCGCGCCGTGCGATGGAATGCGAGTCGCCGGTCGTATTCGAGCGGATCCTTAGGCCGGACGAGCGCACCGGGCGGCACGTTCAACCAGTCGACGAGGCGCGTCAGCATGAAACGCATGGCCGCGCCGCGCGCGAGAATCGGCAAGGCCTCGACCTCGCTCGGCGCGAGCCGCCGCTTCGATTCATACCCGGCGATCATGGCGCTCCCCATGTCGCGGTGAAACGTCCCGTCCGGCTCGAAGCACCAAGCGTTGAGGCAGATCGCCAGATCGTAGGCGAAGGCATCGGTGCAGGCGAAATAGAAATCGATCAGACCGGACAGGTCGTCTCCGATGAAGAATACGTTGTCGGTGAAGAGATCGGCATGGATCACGCCGCTCGGCAGGTCACGGGGCCAGGCTCGCGTCAGAAAGGCGAGGTCGTCCTCGATCCGCGCAGCAAGGCCGGGCGCGACGGAATCGGCCTGTGCTTCGGCCTGAGCAAAAAGCGGAGCCCAGGCCTCGACCGAAAGATTATTCGCCCTTCGCATCGGAAAGTCGGCACCGGCCGCGTGCAGGCCCGCGAGCGCCTTGCCGAGAGCATGGCAATGATCGGCATTCGGCCGACGTACCGAGACCCCCTCGAGGAAGCTTACGATGGCGGCCGGCCGGCCGCAGAGGCGGCCCAGCGCAGTGTCGCGCCGGTTGCGGATCGGCTGCGGACAGGCAAGTCCGCGCCGGAACAGGTGCCCCATCAGGTTGAGGAAGAACGGCAGATCCTCCTCACGCACGCGCTTCTCGTAGAGCGTGAGAATGTAGGATCCGGCCGTGGTGTGCAGGAAGAAGTTGGTGTTCTCGACGCCTTCCGCGATGCCCTTGTAGGAGAGCAGACTACCGAGATCATAGTCGGCGAGAAAGGCACTCAGGGCCTCGTCTGATACCTCTGTGTAGACGGCCAAGGATGCCGGTCCTCCGGTCGCGTTCCATACGCATTGTCCAAAACGAAGGGGCGCCGAGGCGCCCCTGCTCCCGCCTTCCTGGCGATCCGTAACGCTAGGCGGCCGCCTCGCTCCGCAACTCGCGCGGCAGCGGGAAAGACATGTCCTCGATCGTGACCGAGACCTGATCGACCGTCACTTCGTAGCGCGCCGCAAACGCGTCGATGATCTCCTCGACCAGCACCTCGGGTGCCGAGGCACCGGCTGTCAGTCCGAGGCGCCGGATATTGCCGAAGGCCTCCCAATCGATCTCTTCCGCGCGCAGCACCAGCCTGGTGATCGGGCAGCCAGCCCGCTCGGCGACCTCGCGCAAGCGCTGCGAATTCGAGGAATTGGAAGAACCGACGACGATCAGCGCATCGACTTGCGGCGCGACCTCCTTGACCGCTTCCTGGCGGTTGGTCGTCGCGTAGCAGATGTCGTCCTTGTGCGGCCCGGTGATGAGCGGGAACTTCGCCTTGAGCGCGGCAACGATGTGTCTGGTATCGTCGACTGAGAGGGTCGTCTGCGTCACCCAGGCGAGATTTGCCGCATCCACGACCTCGAGCGCCGCTATCTGATCGACATCCTCGACGAGCGTGATCGATCCCTTGGGCAATTGGCCCATCGTGCCGACGACCTCGGGATGGCCGGAATGGCCGACGAGAAGGACATGACGTCCGCGCTTGTGATGGATCTCGGCCTCGCGATGCACCTTCGTCACCAGCGGACAGGTCGCATCGATCGTGGTCAGGCCGCGGGTATTCGCGTTGGCGGGGACGGTCTTGGCAACGCCATGAGCCGAGAACACGACCGGCGCACCGCTATCGGGCACCTCGTCGAGTTCGCGCACGAACACCGCGCCTTTGCGCTTCAACGTCTCGACCACGTACTTGTTGTGGACGATCTCATGCCGGACGTAGACCGGCGGCCCGTAGAGCGCGAGCGCGCGTTCGACCACATCGATCGCGCGAACCACGCCTGCGCAGAAGCCACGTGGCGCGCAGAGCAGGATCTCCAAGGGGGGCTTCTCGCCTGTCACGGCGGGCTGGAGGACCCGGTCCGGGTCCGCGGTCAGGTTGATGGTGTCTGCGCTCATGATCCGCTGGATGTGGAGAGGCGTGAGCGTGACTGTCAACCGGTCGGCCGGTTGAAAATCACCCCTTATGGTCACTGCCTAGCACATAAAAGCGCGCGGCGTGACCCCCGCGCCAGGAACGGCACGGTGACGCCGATCGCATGGATGATGCTCGCGCAGACCACCATCGCACGCTAAGGGGAGCCGCTGCCGAAGCGAACTTGAGCCAAGGATGTCATGGCGAACGCCGCCAACCATGCGAGCTTCCTTCCGCCGGTCCTGACCTTCCTGTCGGCGGCCGTGGTCGGCGTACCGATCGTGCGGCTCCTGGGTCAGAGTGCGGTGCTCGGCTATCTCCTCGCCGGATTGGTTATCGGACCATTCGGCCTGTCGTTGATTCCTGACCCGGAATCGGCAGCGAGCGTCGCCGAAATTGGCGTGGTTCTTCTGCTGTTCATCGTCGGCTTGGAGCTCGAAATCTCCCGGCTCGTCTCGATGCGCAGGGACATATTCGGGCTTGGCGCTGCGCAACTCGCTCTGTGCTCCCTGGTGCTCGCGGGAGCCGCCGCGGCTTTCGGCCTAACTCCAGCCGCAGCGACCGTCATCGGCATCGCGCTCGCCCTGTCGGCGACCGCCGTGGCGTTACAGCTTCTCGAAGAGCGCGGCGATCTCGGCACGACCTATGGCAGCCGCGCCTTTGCCGTCCTGCTGTTCCAGGACATTTCGGTCGTTGCGATCCTGGCGATGTTGCCATTGCTGGCATCGGCCGGCGGCGCTCCGGAAACGGGCTGGATCGAGAGCGCCATGAGATCGACGGTGATTGCCGGGCTCGGCATCGCGGCGGTCGTCCTGGTCGGCCGCTACGGCCTCAATCCGTTCTTCCGTCTGCTCGCCGCATCGGGCGGCCGCGAGGTGATGACGGCGGCGGCGCTCCTCGTCGTGCTCGGCACCGCGCTGCTGATGGAAGAGGTCGGCCTGTCGATGGCGATGGGCGCCTTCCTCGCTGGCGTGATGCTCGCCGAGTCGAATTTCCGCCACCAGCTCGAAGCCGATATCGAACCGTTCCGCGGAATGCTGCTCGGTCTGTTCTTCATGAGCGTCGGCATGTCGATCGATGGTGGCCTTGTGGTAACGCAATGGCCGGCCTTGTTCGGCGCAACCGCCGCGGCGATTCTCATCAAGGTCGCTCTCGTCGCCGTCCTTTTCCGGCTGTTCGGTTCGACATGGCTCGACGCGGTGCGGGGCGGAGCGGTTCTCGCGCCGGCCGGCGAATTCGCGTTCGTGATCCTGCCGGCCGCCGCCGGACTCGAATTGCTCAATCCGACCGCGACCCGTTTCTCGGTGGCCCTGTCGGCTCTGACCATGGTCGTCGGCCCCATTGCCGCCAAGGCCCTCGACGCTGCTTTGGCCCGCCGGCCGAAGGGAATCGAGCAGGCTCCGGACGTCGTCGAGACCACCGATGCTCGGGTGCTGGTCATCGGGTTCGGCCGCTTCGGACAGATTCTGACGCAGGTTCTGCTCGCCGAGGGAATCGGGGTGACCGTCATCGACAAGGATGTCGAGATGATCCGCAACGCCTCGCGCTTCGGCTTCCGCATCTATTACGGCGACGGCACGCGTCTCGATGTTCTGCGCGCGGCCGGTATCGGCCGCGCCGAACTGGTGTGTGTCTGCATCGACGATCAGGAGGCTGCCACCAAGATCGTCGACATCGTGCACGAGGAATTCACCAACGTACGGACGTACTTGCGGGCCTATGACCGCACACATGCCGTCGAGTTGATGAATCGCGATGTCGATTTTCAAATTCGTGAGACGCTCGAATCGGCCTTCGCCTTCGGCCGGGCCGCGCTCGAAGGACTTGGCCTCGGACCGGAGGCTGCCGCGCGCGTGGTCGACGATGTCCGCAAGCGCGACGTCGCACGCCTCGTTCTGCAACAGGCCGGCGCGCTGCCCGACGGCACCAGTTGGATGCGTGGAACCACGGAACTCAAGCCCGAACCGCTGACCGCCCCGCAGCGCCCCTCGCGTGCTCTCAGCGCCGAAACACGCGGCCTGATTGAAACGGAACGGCGCGAAGCCGCGATCAGGACCTTGGAACCCGAGGAAGCGGGCCCGGATGCCTGACGAGGCCAGGACACCTGACGGGGAGGCACCGGAACCATCGAACGCCGCGCGGTTCGTCTCGGGTTCGATCCTGCGCCATGTCGTGGTGATGAGCAGCACAGGCGCGGCCGGCCTTATGGCGATCTTCGTCGTCGACCTGCTCTCGCTGCTTTACGTGTCGAAGCTCGGCGATCCGAAGCTGACGGCGGGAGTCGGCTTTGCCGCCATCGTCCAGTTCTTCGCGATCGCGATCAATATCGGCCTGATGATCGCTGCCGGCGCGCTGGTCTCCCGTGCGACCGGAGCGGGAGACACCGCGCAGGCGCGACGGCTCGCAACCTCGGCTACCTTGCACGGGCTCGTCGTCTCCGGCGCCCTCGTCGTGGTGCTGCTGATCCTGCTCGATCCTCTGCTCGCATTAATAGGGGCCGATGCGCAGACTTTGCCGGTCGCCAGACGGTTTCTCTGGATCGCTCTGCCCTCCAACCTGCTGATGGGGCCGGGCATGCTGTTTTCCGGCCTGCTTCGTGCCATCGGCGCCGCGCGCGCGGCCATGAACGTGACTCTCGGCGGCGCCATCGTCACAGCCATCATCGATCCCATCCTGATCTTCGGATTGGGGCTCGGTGTGGACGGCGCCGCGATCACCACCTGCCTTGCCCGTGCGACATTTCTGGCAGTCGGCTGGATCGGGGTGCGCCATTACCGGATGCTCGGACGTCCGAGCCTGTCGGCGATGGCCGGCGATGCAGGTACGGTTTTTCGGATCGCCCTGCCGGCGGTGTTGACCAATCTCGCTCCGGCGGTGGCGAGCGCCTTCGTCGCCCATGCCCTATCCGGCTTTGGAACCTCGGCGATCGCAGCCAATGTCGTGATCGACCGGCTGGCGCCAGTCGTGTTCTGCGGATTGTTCGCAATGTCGGGCGCGATCGGTCCGATACTCGGCCAGAACTGGGGGGCGCACCGGTTCGATCGGATGCGGGGGGTCTTGCGAGACGGCGCTGTGGTCGGCGCCCTTTATGTTCTCACCGTCTGGACGGCCCTGGTTCTCTGCCGCGGACCGCTGACCCGCCTGTTCGAACTCGAAGGCGTCGCCGCCGATCTGTTCCAGTTTTTCTGTCTGGTGAGCGGACCGATCTGGTTCTTCAACGGATTGCTGTTCCTTTCGAACGCATCGTTCAACAATCTCGGCTTCCCGCTTCTATCGACAGGATTGAACTGGGGACGGGCGACACTGGGTACGATGCCACCAGCGCTCATAGGTGGCGCGCTGGTCGGACCGCGCGGCGTCATCGCCGGGATCGGCGCGGGCTCGCTCGCCTTCGGACTGACAGGACTTATTCTCGCCTATCGGACGGTCGCCCAACTCGAAACCCGAGCAAAGACGGCACGGAGCCCTTCCCAGGCATCGAACCGCGTTGCGAGCACGGCTCGGCCGGAATCGATGCAAATGGCCGCACCACGCGAACAGATTCGTGGCGGAATGCCGATATCCTGAAGAATGTCGTCTACCGGAGCGGTTGCCGCTGGTAAGTGCTGCCACAATGCGACAGATTTCAGTGGGAGGCTCCGAACTCTCCCGGGAGCGCAGGGCGGCCCGCGCCGGCTCTCTCGTCACGGTGGCGTGAGGTTTTTCACCATGTTCAACATGTTCGACATGATGCAAAGCCAGGGTGGGCCAGACCTGCAGGCATTCGGACGGCAATTCGGCCTGTCGCAAGACCAGACCCGACGGGCGATGGAAGCCCTCATGCCGGCGCTGACCATGGGCCTGCAACGCAGCGCGACGAGCGATCCGACTGGATTTGGACGCTTTCTCGGTCTCATGGCGCCAAATCCGTATGGCGTGGCGCAGCCTCAGATTCCCATGCAGCCCGATATGCTGTTCGGGCAGCTCTTCGGCTCGCCGCTGGTGAGCCAGGCCGTTCTACAGCAAGCCGCCGCCGCGAGCGGCATCGGGACACAAGCTCTCAAACAGATGCTTCCGGTGATGGCCGGCATGATCGTGGCCGGCATCGTTCACGTTATGATCAACCAGCCACAACAGGCGGCGCCGGTCGTGCAAAGACCGGCTCCTCCTCCAGAGCCGATCGGGAATCCCGTCGCGAATTTCTGGAGTGACTGGATGGAAGGCTTCCTGAGCCCGCCGGCCAAGAGCAAGGAACGCGCTGAATCGGGAAATGGCAGACCTAACACCGAGCGGACGGCAGCCCCGATGCCATTCGTGATACCTCCTCCGCAACCGGCGGCGGCGCCCGTGCCACCTCCAACTCCGGCTCCGGAAAAACCTTCAACACCAGCGGCCAGCGAAGCCTCGTTCGACAGCTTGCAGGAGATGCTACAGACCGGAATGCAGGTCCAGGAGCAGAACGTGAAGGCGATGCAGGACATCTTCGACGCCTTCTGGAGCGCACAGAACGCCGGAAAAGCTGCCGAGAGTTTGCCGCAGGCAGGGTCCGCCCAGAGCAATCTCCGTGACGAAGTGAAATCGTCCCAAAGAACAAAAGCGACTGAGGCTAACAAGACCTCTGGCAAGACAAAATAGTCTTGCAGGGGCGACACGTCTCTGAAATTTCTAATATCTGGCTAGCTTCCCCTGATCTCGCGTTAGCGCGCTTTTGATGATATTCGTCGGAATAACGGGAACAGCAGGCGCTCGTCCTCGCCGTCATACCTCACGCCGATTAGCGAGCCATGCTGATATTCCTGGCGACCTCAAGGTCACCCGGTCGCTGATCGGTGACCGGCGCGTTGGGAGACGAATACCAGCGTTGTTAAACGACCGGCGCCAGTGCAAGACGTTCAAATTAAATCAACACAACCGTAGAATTACTGAGAATCTGGCATTGAGTTCGCAATATTCAAAAAGAGATTCTTGGTTGCATTGCTGAACAACGGCAGAGCAACAATCAGTGCAAGAGCCATGAGTGACGCCATCAGCGTATATTCGATCATGGTCGCGCCGCGCCTATCGGCTTTGAAGCGTGAGGCCACGATCCTCAGCCGCGACATCGGCCGGGGATGGGTCGGTGTGCGCCGAGGGCATTGCACGGCAGGCTACTCCACGCCGGGTTCAATCGAACCGCATGTTTCGGCCACACGGGTTTCAAAAAAGCTAACCGAATTGGTGGAAACAGAGGCATTCCGCACATTCAATAAGAAATGGCGCAAATTTATTCGCCGCAATCGGACGAAGGACGGCTTCTATCTGCAAAAGTCATCACGCGAAAACGATTCGAGCGCTTCTGCTTTGCAGATGAGGCATCGACCTCTTGGTAACTGCGCCCCATCAAAATCATCGCCGCAGGCATCGTGCTGATTGCCCGCGCGGAAAACCTTCGTCAGGCGGACCGCTTCAAGGATGGCACTGACCTGTCGTCTCCCATTGCCGCCTCGGGTTGGGGATCGGCACCACGTGCGATAGCCGTCCCTTTGCCAGTGAACAGCAATCAAGAGCGGCGCTTGAGCCAGCCTTCGAATGGCCGTGCGAAGGCTTCGTCACCTGTCTTGGTCTTGAGGCGGACGTGCATCGCCTGAACGCTGATGCCAAGGTGTTCGGCCCATTGGCGTACGCTCATGGTCTTGCCGTCATGAGTGAAGCCGCGAACCTTGTACACTCTGCGCTCGCGCACCTGATCGCCACCGTTGACGCCCCCCCGCACCGGCGGCAGGAACCGAGCAGCGGGCGCGTCCGCTGTCTGCAAGGCTGGCGGCAGATCGTGCATGGCGTCGGGCTCGAGGCGTTGGCCACGGCAGACCGGCATCGGCTCGGTCACCGCCCGCTCTTCACTCCACCCGCGGCGTAGCCGCGAGCGGATCAGCTTGCACGGGATTCCATAATCGCGCGCCCATTCTTCGAGCGGCTGAGTGGTGTCGTCGATCGTGAGGTTCATGGCGCAGTCACTGGGTTGAACGTCGGCTGAACGATAGCCACAAGGCTACTCAGTCCCGCCGTTCAGTCTGTGACGTTCCGCGCATCGCAAGCGCGGCCGGAAAGCCGTTCGCGATGTCGCGAAGCGCTCGCCTCAACCGAAACTTGCGTGAATCTATAGGGGTCGCGGGCGGATACCGGACCGTCTCGCCCGGCTCTCAAGCTGCGCCGTAGACGAGATCGGCACGGCTCTCGAAGGCATCGGTGAACTTGCGGAAAGCCTTGTCGAACATCTTGCCCATGAGCAGCCCGAGGGCGAAGCTCTTGAACTCGTAGGTGATGAAGAAATCGACTTCGCAGCCGCCATCGACGGCCGGCTTGAAAGCCCAGCGGTTCTCAAGATGCCGGAAGGGACCATCGACGTACTCGGCTACGATCCGCAAGGCCGGCTCGTCGAACGTGACCCGTGTGGTGAAGCGTTCGCGGATCGCCTTGTAGCCGACTCCCATTTCGGCGACGACGACCCGAGTGCCGTTCGCCCCCTAGTGGCGGACATGCCGCGCAATCCGGAACGAAGGCATCAGAGGCTCGCAGCGGCCGGCTTGGCGTCGAACCTTGCAAGCCGCGCCGCCTTCAACCGCGCGAAATCCTCGCCCGCGTGATGCGACGAGCGTGTCAGTGGCGTCGCCGAGACGAGCAGGAACCCCTTGGCATAGGCCGTCGTCTCGTAGCCCTTGAACTCATCTGGCGGCACGAAGCGGATCACCGCATGATGTTTCCGGGTCGGCTGGAGATATTGGCCGATCGTCAGGAAATCGACATCCGCCGAGCGCAGATCGTCCATCAACTGCACGACCTCGTTCCGCTCCTCGCCGAGGCCGACCATGATACCCGATTTCGTGAAGATGGTCGGGTCGATCTCCTTGACGCGCTGGAGCAGTCGCAGGGAGTGGAAATAGCGCGCACCGGGCCGAACGGTCACATACTTGCCGGGCACGGTTTCCAGATTGTGGTTGAACACATCGGGCCGTGCCGCGACGACGGCTTCGAGTGCACCCGGCTTGCGCAGAAAATCCGGAGTCAGGATCTCGATAGTCGTGACTGGGCTCGCGGCCCTGATCGCAGCGATCGTGCGTGAGAAATGTTCCGCACCGCCATCCATCAGATCGTCGCGGTCGACCGAGGTGATCACGACGTGATGCAGGCCGAGCTTCGCCACGGCATCGGCGACACGTGAAGGCTCGTCGGCATCGAGTGCCTCGGGCAACCCGGTGCGGACGTTGCAGAAGGCGCAAGCCCGCGTGCAGGTGTCGCCCATGATCATGAAGGTGGCGTGCCGTTTCTCCCAGCACTCACCGATATTGGGACAGCCCGCCTCTTCGCAGACGGTGACGAGACCGTTCTGGCGCACGATGCGGTTGGTCTCGGCCCATTGCGGAGAGCCTGGCGCCTTGACGCGGATCCAATCGGGCTTGCGCTGGATCGGCGTGTCGAGCCGATTCGCCTTCTCCGGATGGCGTGGACGCGCCGTCGCCGCGCTGCTCCGCGTGCGGCTGTCATTGTTGAGGAGATCGAGGACGACGGTCATCCGCTGCGGCCGCTGAGGCGCCAATCCTATCGCTGGCGCTGTCTCG
>JBGAFL010000011.1:0-92788 GCA_044227265.1 Methylobacterium sp. | reverse complement strand
CCTCCGCCAGCGTCAAGGCAGCGCGCCCGTCACCATCCGCCATGCGCACGAGAACGCCCCTGGCTTCCTCGTCGAGCGGCAGCGGCTGGCCCGTCAGGTCCTCGGCGCGGGCGAGCAGCTTTGCGATCGCCGCCTCGTCGAGCGCCCGGAAGAGCAGCACGCGGGCGCGCGAGAGTAGGGCCGCGTTCAATTCGAAGGAGGGGTTTTCCGTCGTCGCCCCGACGAGCGTCACCGTCCCGTCCTCCATGACGGGCAGGAAGGCATCGAGTTGGGCGCGGTTGAAGCGGTGGATCTCGTCGACGAAGAGCAAGGTGCCCTGCCCCGTCGCCCGGCGTTTCCTCGCCGCCTCGAACACTTTTCTTAAGTCAGCGACGCCGGAAAAGATCGCCGAGATCTGCTCGAAATGCAGGTCCGTCTCGCGCGCGAGCAGGCGCGCCACCGTGGTCTTGCCGGTGCCGGGTGGCCCCCAGAAGATCAGTGAGCCGAGCGTGCCAGAACCGAGGAGCCGCGTCAGCGCCCCGTCCGGCCCGGTCAGCGCCTCCTGGCCAACGACCTCACTGAGCGTCTTGGGGCGCAGGCGGTCGGCGAGCGGGCGCGGCACATCGTTCTCAAGGCCGGCGGAGGCGAACAGGTCGGACATGCCGCATCAAGGCCGAGCCGGGACGGCCCCGCAAGCCTTGCTGGCGGCGAAGGACGTGGATGTCGTGCCGGGCAACACCGACATGGGCGACGCAATGCCGATGATCGCAAGATCCGCGATCGACGCATTGAGGTTCGGTCATGACCACGACGATTTCGCTTCTCATTCTCGCCGGCCTGCTCACCGGTCTCACCTATGCAGGCTCCGTGATCCTGCGGGGAACCCGCGAGAAGACCCGCTGGGGCATCACCCTGTCGCCGAAGAGTTGCCCGGCCTGCGGGGTGGCCATGCCGGTCATCCGCGTGCCGAGCTCGCTGAACCAGGCGCTCTGGGGCGGCGCGACCTGCCGAGCCTGCAGGACCGAGATCGACAAATGGGGCCGGCGCATCGCGACGAAGGGGTGATACGTAGGTTCGGGCAAAGAAGTCGGTCAGAACCGGCTGAGATTGACGCAACTATAGATTGTTTATTGAAGCTGTGCGCATCGCCTCGCCCCGCTTGCGGCGAGAGGGCTTTGCCGAGCTTGTCCTCGGCAAAGCGAGGCGGCAGCCGAGGGTGAGGGGCAGTCGCAGGACATGCCTCATCCGGAATCGCCCCCTCACCCTTGCTTCGGCTTCGCCTTCGCTCACCGAATGCACGACGAGGTGCATTCGGTCCTCTCCCCGCGTGCGGGGAGAGGCGGAACTAGCCCCGCTGTCGAGATAATCGGGAAACGGATCACACCTTTATCACCCGGCCAAGCGGCCCCATTTTCACGGTCTCGCCAGCCCGGATTACCAACACGATGAACTACGCCAAGACTGCCATCCTGCTCGCCGGCATGACGGCTCTGTTCGGCGCGGTGGGGCTGGTGCTCGGCGGCGGGCGCGGCGCGGTCATCGCGCTCGTCATCGCGGCCGCGACCAATCTCTTCGCCTATTGGCGCTCGGACAGCCTCGCGCTCTCGGCCTACAACGCCCATGAAGTCGACGACAGGAGCGCGCCCGACCTCGTCGCCATGGTCCGGGACCTCGCGCAGCGCGCCAACCTGCCGATGCCGCGCGTCTACCTGATCGACAGCGACCAGCCGAACGCCTTCGCCACCGGCCGAAACCCGCAGAACGCGGCCGTCGCGGCGACGACCGGCCTGCTGCGCTCGCTGAACCGTGACGAAATCGCCGGCGTGATGGCGCACGAACTCGCCCACATCAAAAATCACGACACGCTGACCATGACGCTCTCGGCGACGCTTGCCGGCGCCATCGCGACCCTGGCCCAGTTCGGCTTCTTGTTCGGCGGGCGCGGCGACAATCGTCCGAACCCACTGGTGACGATCGCGACCGCCATGCTCGCGCCCTTCGCGGCGATGATCGTGCAATTCGCGATCTCGCGCTCGCGCGAATACGAAGCCGATCGCGAAGGCGCGATGATCTGCGGCAACCCGCTCGGGCTCGCCTCGGCCCTGGAGCGGATCGAGGCTGGCGTCCACCGGATCATGAACCCGGCTGCCGAAAGCCACCCGGCCACGGCGCCGATGTTCATCATCAACCCGCTGGCTGGCGGCGGCATCGACAACCTGTTCTCGACCCACCCCGCCACGGCCAACCGCGTCGCGGCGCTCCGGCAATTGGCAGGCGCCATGGGCCATGCAGGCGGCCAGAATCCGTCCCCTGGCGGGTTCCGCGACGCGCCCTGGGCGTCTCGTCAGGACGGAGCGCCGCGATCAGGGCCCTGGAACTGAGGTCAGCCCCCGAACACCGAGGTCAGCACCTCGCCGCCGCGGTTGATCGAGACCTCCCACATGCCGGAATTCCGCTGCGTGGCGCGTTCGAGGTCCTTGGTCGAGGTGATCGTATTGCCGTTGATCGCAATGATGACGTCGCCCTTGCGGAAGCCGGCGCGCGCGGCGATGGAATTCTCGTCGATCGCAGTGACGGCAACGCCATCGTCCGGAAGCGAGATCTGCATCTCCTCGGCGACGGCCGGCGAGGTGTTCACGAGTGTCGCGCCGGAAAACGGCGTGCGCGATTTGACCTTCAATTCGTCGCGCGGCCGAGTCTCCGGGGCCGGCATGAGCTTGATATTCATCACCTGTTGCTTGGACCCGCGCTGGACCGCGAAACTCGTGCTCCCGCTGATGCCCTTGAGCGCGAAGCGGTAGCCGAAGGCTTCGGGGTCATCGACCGGCTGTCCATCGATCGACAAAACCACGTCGCCGCGCTTCAGGCCCGCCTCTTCGGCAGGGCTCTTGGATTGCATGCTGGCGACCAGCACGCCGCTCGGGCGGTCGAGGCCGACGCTCTCGGCGATATCGGGCGTCACCCGCTGGACGGTGGCGCCGAGCCAGGGGCGCCGCACCGTGCTGCCGCCATTCTTCGCGGTCTCGACCACGGCACGCACCATGCTCGCCGGAATCGCGAAGCCGATGCCGTGGCTGCCGCCCGATTGCGAATAGATCGCCGTGTTGATTCCCACGAGCCGGCCCTGCAGGTCGACCAGCGCCCCGCCCGAATTGCCCGGATTGATCGCGGCATCGGTCTGAATGAAGAACTGGTAGTCCGACGAGCCGACCTGGGTGCGGGCCAGGGCCGAGATAATGCCCTGCGTCACCGTCTGCCCGACGCCGAAGGGATTGCCGATCGCGATCACGAAGTCGCCGACCTCGAGATGCTCGGAATCGCCGATCGGCATGGCATGGACGTCGCCGGGGGCCTTGATCTTGAGGACGGCGAGGTCGGTGCGCGTGTCGCGCAGGACGATGTTCGCCTCGAATTCGCGCCGGTCTGCCAGCGCGACCCGGACCTCGTTCATGTTCTCGATGACGTGGTTGTTGGTGATGATCAGCCCGGATTCGTCGACCACCACACCCGAGCCGAGCGAGCGCTGTGCGCGATCACCGAAATTTCCGCCTGGCCCGCGCCCCGGCATGTCCTCGCCGAAGAAGCGGCGCATGAATTCCTCCATGGCGCTGGAGCGCGCGGAGCGCTTCTCGACATGGGAGGCATAGACATTGACGACGGAGGGCGCGGCCCGCTTCACCACCGGGGCGAAGGACAGCTGGATCTCGCCCTTCGAAAGCGGAATCGCTTTTTCAGGCGTCGCGGCCATCTGCGAGAGCGCCGAACACGGCGCGAGCCCGGATGCGGCAGCTGCGGCGATCAGGACACAGACCCGCGCGGTCGAGCGCGCGGGCGTGAAGGGCGAACGAAGCATGGCGGCCTCCCGAAGGCTGTCGAAGCGTCCGGGTATGTAGCCATCCGAGAAGCGGCGCGCGAGAGGCTCGCGCATTCGCTCACTTTTTGCGCGAAGTTCCGAACTGCGACGCGCTGCGAAGAATCGCACTGAAACAGTTCAGCGAGGCATCGGCCGCCCGCTGGATCTCTCCGAACTGGAGGCGGATCACGTCGACCGGATTGGTCGCCTTGGACAGCGCCTTGAAATGGGCGAGCCCCGCTTCGCTCTCACCACGCACGAAGGCGAGCACGGTCTTGTTGATCTCGGTCAGCTGAGCCGAGGAACCGATGTAAGGCGCCGAGAAATTCAGGCTCGCGAAGACCTGCGTGGCTGCCTCTCTCGCCGCCGCAGCAGCTTCCGGAACCTCGTCGGCCACAGCGGCGACAACCTTCTCCGGCGCAGGCACGACCTCGGCTGCGGCAAGAACCGGTTCCGGAGCTTTGCTGGGCGGCACCGGGATCGCGTCCGCAGCAGGTACCGGAGCGGCCGGCTTGGTTTCCTTGGCCGGAAGTTCCTTGGCAGGAGCCGCCTTGGCTAAGACCGGCGTCGGCGGAGCGACAGGTTCCGGCGCGGGCTTGGGGGTGGGCGCCTTGGCTGCAACCGGCTTCGGAGCAGGAATCGGGGCCTTGACGGCCGGCTTCTCGGAAGCGGGCGGTGATTTAGAGGCCGGTGCGGGGTCTGCCGCCTTCGGCGCTGGCTTGGCGGCGGTCGGCGCGGCCTTAGCCGGCTCAGGAGCAGGCTTCTTTTCTTCGGGTTTTGCCGGCGCGGGCCCGATTTTTGCCGGCGCAGCCTCAGCGACCGGAGCCTTTTCCGCTGGCGCGGCCGCCGCTTTCACAGCAGGAGCCTTCGCGAGCGCCGGCGCCGGTTGTGCGGGCGCAGTATTGGCATTCGCGGGAGCGATCGGCGCATCGGCTGCCTTGCTCGGGGCGGCGGTCTTCTCCGTCGCCTTCGTCGCTTTCGACTCGCTCGACGCGGCCGTAGCGCTGGGTTTCCGCACTGGCGGTTGCGTCCCCTCGGTGCTCTCGGCCATCGCTCAAACTCCCTGTCCGTCTCGATACGTCTCGAAAAGACGGCGACCGGAACCGTCCCGATCTCACATTAGCGTCTTTTCGGCCCTCGTGCGGCCCCGCGCCTCAAGAGGCCGCGGGGTCGCTGAGGAGATGCTTTCGCGCGCTTCAACGCGTACCGAGACCGATTGGCCTCGGTCTAGCGACTTGTACTTAGTGAACGGCCTTCTGGGCGATGCTGCCGAGATCCTTGGCCTGCGCCTGGAGAGTGGCGAACTGGCTCTTGAGGAACTCGGACTGCAGCTCGAAAGCTTCCTTGAAATCCTTGGACTTGGCGAACTTCTGCGCGAAATCGAACGCAGCGTTGGCATTCTTCTCGGCGTTGTCGAGACCCTTCAGCAAGACTTCGTGCAGGGTCGACTGAACGCTGGTCGTGGTGCTCTGCAGCTGCTCGGAGGTCTTCACTGCGTTGCTGAAGAAGGTGCCGAAGGCGGTACGGGCCTGCGCGACACTCTTGTCGGCGAAATCGCGAAGCTCAGCCGGGACTTCGAAAGATTGCGTAGCCAAAATTCTCTCCTCTTGATCTATTCGAAAACGGTCGCGCCCGTCAGCGGCTCGTGACCTGTCAGCAATATGTTGCAGTGCAATATGGAAGTCAAGGCGATCGAGTGGCCAAGCTCGGGCTCGCCAACAACGTGCTTATCCTCTTGATAGGGAAACGATAATCTGTCCACCTCGGCGGATCAACTCGACCTCGGCGGACAATCCGGCTTCGAAAAATCATGACACAATGCGGAATCTGTCAGCTTGCGAAGCATTGCAGATGTCAGGCCGATTCGACGATCGCGTCAGGCGTGAGGGACCGAGTCGGTACGCCGCGGCGGCACGAATCGGCTTCCGACAGCATCTTGCCGTAGAGGTCGACCAGCGCTCCGGCATGGGCTGCCAGGGTCATCGGCTTCTCCCAGTAGCGGGCATGGGCCGCCTGCCCGAGACGCGCCACGAGGGCATCGCCCTTCAAGGCTTCGAAGGCGGTCGACAGGGCCGATACCTCCGGCGCGACGGCGAATCCATTGAGTCCGTCGACGATCTTCTCGGCCGCCCCCGATCGCGTCGAACCGATCACGGGGATGCCCTGCGCCAGGCTCTCGTATACGGTGAGAGGCCCGGTCTCGTACCAGCGCGAAGGCGCACAAAGGGCGCGAGCGCGTCTCCTCAGAAGAGCCTCGACCTCGGCCGGGCTCTGCCAGCCGATCAGTTCGATTCCCGGTCGTGCGCACAATTCCGATTCGAGCGGTCCGGCACCGACGAATAGAGCCGGGATTCCAGCCGTCTGTGCGGCATCGGCGACGAGGTCTGCGCCCTTTTCGCGCGTCAGCCTTCCGACATAGGCGATTGCATCGCCCTTTGCGGGGTCGGCAGGATCACGCCTCGGCGTGCGCACGGGATTGTCGATGCGGTGGTGGCGCAGATCGTAGGGTTCGAGCAACGTACCCATCCGCTCGACGCTCGCATCGCAGACATGGATCACGTCGAGCCGACGGCCGGAGAGCGCAACCCGCATCGCGGCCTTGCGCCCGACGCGAACCAATTTATGTAGCCGGCTTTTTGGATCGCAGGCGGCCGTCAGGCAGGAAGCCGACATCGGCTTCAGCGCGCAGGGCTCACCCTGGTCGAATCGGTAATAGAGCCCGTTCGGGCAGGCGAGAAAGTACTCGTGCAGCGTCATCGCCACGGGCACGCCGTGGGCCACCAGCACCGGCATCACGCTCGGCGAGAGCGCTCGGGTCCATTGATGCAGGTGGATCAGGTCCGGGGCTTTGGGCAGCGAATCGAGCGCAGCCTTCAGCCGTGAGGCGGCGGCCCCGTTCCAGATACCGGTGAGCGCGCCGCGCCAGGCCGGCAGATTCCAGACGTCGTCGAGCCCAAGGCAAATTCGCGTCAGGCGCGGATGAACGAGCAGCGCATCGGCCGGCCCGGTGATCGCCTGGATGTAGGTGACGTCGATCCCGGCCTCGGCGAGCCCGCGCGCCGATTCGACCGCGACCTTCTCCGCCCCGCCGCTCGCCACGGCGAATTCGGCCAGGATGACGACATGCATGGGCGCTTATCCGGTCTCTCGGTCTTCCCGCGCAGATTTACGCGCGATCAACTGCCACCCGGTAAACATGCCCGGTCTTTGCGGAATTTCGATCGGGACAGGCCATGCGGATCGTCCTCGTACTCGACCACGCCCATATCAACGGCGGTCAGGCCAAGGTCGCGCTCGAATCCGCGCTCGGCCTGCAGGCGCGTGGCCATGCGGTCACGGTGTTCGCCGCTGTCGCCCCGATCGATCCACGGTTGGAACAGGCCGGCATCCGGGTGGTCTGCCTCGACCAAGACGACATCGCCTCGACGACGAACAAGCTGGCCTTCGCGGCTCAGGCGATCTGGAACGCCAAGGCCGCCCGGACATTGCGGACCGAACTCGCCCGCTACCAAGCGCATGACACGCTGGTCCATGTCCACGCCTTCGCCAAGGCGCTCTCGCCTTCGATCGGGCCGGCCATCGAGGAGGCTGGCCTGCCCTGCCTCTACACGATGCACGAATACTTCCTGATTTGCCCGAATGGCGGCTTCTACGACTACCCGGCCGATACGATCTGCCATCGCACGCCGATGTCGGTTTCCTGCCTGACCACGAATTGCGATGCCCGCTCCTATCCCCGCAAGGTCCTGCGGCTGGTGCGCCATCTCGGGCTCGAGCATGTCGCGCGCCTGCCGGAATTATTCCGCCACATCATCACGATCAGCACCCTCCAGGAACGCGTGGTCGCGCCGCTGATGCCGGCTGGCACCGTCTTCCACCGCGTCGACAACCCGATCTCGGTCGAGCAGCAGCCCTTTCGCGATGGCCTTCCGGGCGATTTCCTGTTCGTCGGGCGCATCTCTACCGAGAAAGGCGCACCGATCTTCGCCGAGGCCGCGCGCTTGGCCGGCGTCCGCCCGGTCTTCGTCGGCGACGGACCGAGCGCCGAGGAACTCAAGGTGCGCTATCCGGAAAGCGTGATGCTCGGCTGGAAGAACCCGGCCGAGGTGCAGGCGCTGATGCGGACGAGCCGCGCGCTGGTCTTCCCGAGCATCTGGTACGAAGGCCAGCCGCTCACCGTCTACGAGGCCTTGGCCTGCGGCTGCCCGGCCATCGTCAGCGATGCCTGCGCCGGCCGCGAGGCGGTCGAGGACGGCGTAAACGGCTTCCTGTTCCGCTCCGGCGATCCGGCCGCGCTCGCCGCGCATCTGACACGCCTCAGTGAAGATGCCCTGACCGAGCGCATGGCCCGCGCCGCCTATGAGCGCTACTGGTCGGCCCCGCTCAGCCTCGCCTCGCACCTCGACCGGCTGGAGCAGGTGTATGATGGAGTGATGCGCGAGGCCGCCGTGCCGACCCGGGCAGCGGAACAAAGGCTGCGCAAAGCCGCCCACGCCGCTTCCTGACCAATCGGGAAACCCTCTCTCTTCCTTTGCGTTGGCCATGCGAGCGCATTGCGCCCGCGATGCACGAGCCCGGCTGCCGAGGAGGGATGCCATGGCGGCGATATCGAACCCCCAGCACAATGCAGGCGGCGAACACTCCACTGAGGCGGATGTGCCTCACCAACACGACGCAGACATCGTCGAGAACAGCAAGGAAGAGCTGGACGAACGTCTCGACGAGGGGCTGGAAGAGACATTTCCTTCGAGCGATCCCGTCGCGGTGATCATTACGAAATAGGTCCTGGGGAACGAGGGCGACGCGCCTTGCGCGGTGGCACCCTTCGGCGGGCGGAGCTCTGTCTGTTCACAGGCTCGTGCGTGCCAAGGACTTGCGACCTAGATTGTTTGTGCAAGTCCTGGCGCTGATGCATCCTGCTCGCGCTCACTACCGGCTCCCGGGCGGGCCCCGAAAGAACTCGAGGCGGAGCCGTTCATCACCCGATGAGGCTCCGTTCCGATATCGAAGACAGAAAGGCACGAGGATGAAACTCACTCCGATCCTTGCGCTGTCCCTTCCGCTGCTTGCCGCTGGACCGGCCCTCGCACAGGGCACGGCTCAACAGCGCATTGCCTGCGGACCGGACGCGTATCGTCTCTGCGCATCGGAATTTCCGAGCATTCCCGCGATCACCGCCTGCATGCGGCGCGAGAGGGCGAATGTCAGCCCGGCTTGCCGGGATGCCATGAACGATGCTGAGGGCGGCGCGCCGACCAAGGTCGCAGCCGAGCCTGCGCCCGAGAGGCGGCGCGTGGCGGAACCCAAGGTCATCGCCACGCCCAGAGCGAAAGTCGCCGAGGCCCCGCCACTGAAGATCCTTGCCCAGACCGAACGGCCGAAGCGTGGTCCGGCCGCGCACGAGCCCCTGCGGGTCGTCGACGTCCCGGCCAAGCGCTCGGCCGGCGGGCAGCGCATCATCTATCGCTACGTCTATGTCCGCACGCCAGCAGCGAGAAATGCCAGCGTTCGACCGGCTTCTTCAGCCCGGTCCTTCGCCGGAATGGGACGCCGTGGCGGATCACAGATGGCTCAGGCGATGTACTGGATGAACCGCGTCAATCAGATGAGCGGCGGCATGGGCGGCATGGGCAACATGGCCGGGATGTCGCGCATGTCGATGGGCGGCATGAACCTCAGCAGCGTCATGAGCATGATCCCGTATTGATCAGCTCTTGACTCAACGCACTTCAGTTCGGCGCATCCCCACTCCCCGCACGGATCTCAGGCTTGCCCGAGATCCGTATGATCTACCCCGAAATCGGGTAATCCCGACTTCGGTCGGGGCGAGGGATGCTGTTCGTACTGATCCAGCAAGGCCTCTTATTTCTGCTCCAGCAGCCGGCGCGCGATGACCTGCGCCTGGATTTCCGCCGCGCCCTCGAAGATCGACAGGATGCGCGCGTCGCAGAGAACGCGGCTCACCGTGTATTCGAGCGCGAAGCCGTTGCCGCCATGGATCTGTAGGGCGTTGTCGGCCGCCGCCCAGGCCACGCGGGCGCCGAGCAGCTTGGCCATGCCCGCCTCGAGATCGCAGCGCTTGCCCTCATCCTTCTCACGGGCCGAGAAATAGCAGAGCTGGCGCGCGATGTTGATCTCGACGGCCATCATCGCGATCTTGTCGGCAACGCGCGGGAAGTTGATCAAGGCCTTGCCGAACTGGATGCGCTCCTCGGCATAGCGCAGGCCGATGTCGAGCGCCGATTGCGCGACGCCGATGGCGCGGGCCGCCGTCTGGATGCGGGCCGATTCGAAGGTCTGCATGAGCTGCGTGAAGCCCTTGCCCTCGACCTGGCCGAGAAGGTTGGCGGCCGGCACCTCGAAATTCTCGAAGCTCAGCTCGTATTCCTTCATGCCGCGATAGCCGAGCACCTCGATCTCACCGCCGGTCAAGCCCTGGACCGGGAACGGATCCTCGTCCGAGCCGCGTGGCTTCTCGGCGATCAGCATGGAGAGGCCCTTATGGCCCTTCTCCTCGGGCTTGGTGCGAACCAGGACCGTCATGATGTCGGCGCGGACCGGATGTGTGATCCAGGTCTTGTTGCCGGAAATCTTCCAGACGTCGCCGTCCTTGACCGCCTTGGTGCGAAGCGAGGCGAGATCGGAGCCGGTATTCGGCTCGGTGAAGACGGCGGTGGGCAGGATCTCGCCCGAGGCGAGCCGGGGCAGGAAGCGCTGCTTCTGCTCCTCGGTGCCGCCCCCGAGGATCAGCTCTGCCGCGATCTCCGAGCGGGTGCCGAGCGAGCCGACACCGATATAGGCGCGAGAGAGCTCCTCCGAGACCACGCACATCGCGGCCTTGGGCATGCCCATGCCGCCATATTCCTCGGGGATGGTCAAGCCGAACACGCCAAGCTCGGCCATCTTCTCGATGATCTCCATCGGGATGTAGAGGTTGTCGTGGTGCCATTTCTGGGCCTGCTCGACGACTTCCGCCTGACCGAAGCGGCGCATCTCGGAGCGGATCGCCTCCATATCCTCATCGAGGCCGGAATCGCCGATCGTCGCCGCGCCGCCGCCTTCCCGGATCTTGGCAACGAGCGCCGCGCGGTTGGCCGGCGTGTTGCCGATGGCAATGATCGCCGCGACCGCATCGGTGCGATACTTGGCGAGTTCGTCGGTCGAGAACCCGAGAGAACTCGTCGGGCGCACGATCTCGCCCTGGCTCATCGGAATGCCGCCGAACATCTGGTCGAGATATTCGCCGATGCCGATCTTCACGAGAAGCTTCTCCGTCTCGCCGAAGCGATCGCCTTCGGTCAGCCGCTCGGCATAGCCGGCGAGTTCGCTCACCGCCTCGCCATAAGTCGCGAGCCAGGCGAGCCCGTGGGCGGCATGCTGCTCCTGCTCGAACTTGGCCGAATCGATCTTGCCCTCCGGCCCGACCACGCGCGCAAGCACCTTCTCGGTCGCCGCCGCGACCAGGGACTTGGCGGATACGGCGGCATCGCGGGCGAGAGCGACCAGATCCTGGGGAGCGGCGTCAGCGTTGGGCGCGGGGTTGGCAGCCATGAGTCACTCTCTCGTGAATTCGTTTCCCGGGCTCATTACAGACAGGATTGGCGCCACGACAGAGCTTTCTTGACCTCGAATCGGCGATCCCACACGATCAAGGCGTGCCCTCAATAGCGTTTTGCCAGCGCGACGCCGGCGGCCGCAACGAGCATTCCCGCGATCTGGACCGGGCTCAGTGCCTCGCCGAAAATCGCAAAGGCCATCGCGGCGGAGACTGGGGGGACCAAGAAGAGCAGCGAGGCGACGCCGGCGACTGCGCCCGCCCGGATCAGGGCCATCAGCAGCAGGATGCCCGCCACCGAATTCACCAGCACCGACCAGGCGAGACCGAAGGCGAGCGGCGCCCCCCAATCGAGTTGCCAATCGCCGGCGAAGAGCGCAACCGGCACCATCAGCAAGGCGGCGCCGATGAACTGGATGGTCGCGTTGGCGAGAAGATCGGCGCCGGCTGCCTGACGCTTCTGCCAGAGCGTGCCGAGCGTCATCGCCAGCATCGCGCAGAGACAGACGCCGAGCGCGAGTGGCGGGATGCCTGAAGGCTCGACGGAGCCGAGCTTCGGAGCCAGGACGAGCCCCGCACCGAGAAACCCCATCCCGATACCGGCCCAGCGGCGCGATCCAACCCTCTCGCCCAGCAGCGGCCCGGCAAGCGCGGCCGTCAGCAGAGGCTGCAGGCTGCCGACGAGCGCCGCGATTCCTGCCGGCAACCCGCGATGGACCGACCAGAATACCCCGGCGACGTAGATGCCCTGCATCAGCACTCCCGCCACGAGCGCATCCCGCCAGACCCGAGCCTCGCTCGGCCATGGCATGCCGCGCGCCATGCCGATTGCAGCAAGCGCCAGCACCGTCAGCACGATCCGTATCGCGACGAAGGCGAGCGGTTCGGCATGCGGCGCGACGAACCGGGCCATGACGAAGCCGCTGGCCCAGATCAGGACGAAGACGACGGGGGCCGCCGATGTCCCGATCGAAGACGTTCGTTTGGCATTGGTGCGGCTCATCGGGCCAGCCAATCGCCATTTGCGCGCCCCGAGGCAATGGCAAGCGGCCGCGAGCGGACCCAATTCTGGCAGTTGCCGGATTGCCGAGCATTCTCTGAACGGTCGGCGTCATTCCGGAGCCGCGCAG
Organism: Methylobacterium sp.; assembly: GCA_044227265.1. Taxonomy (GTDB): domain Bacteria; phylum Pseudomonadota; class Alphaproteobacteria; order Rhizobiales; family Beijerinckiaceae; genus Methylobacterium. The sequence goes on along the minus strand of JBGAFL010000011.1, from coordinate 80,271 downwards.
CCGAACCCGGAATTGATGACTGGGACCACCGCGTCACGTGTGGGTTCCGGATCACACCTTTGGCGTGTCTGGAACGACGCCGGTACGCCGTCGGAATGCAGATTCAGCCGCCAGCCTTCGACCGCCTCACCTTGCTCAACCCGTCATAAGCGGGCATCCGCATGGCAGGATCGGCCACCCGCCACATCGGAACAATCGAGATCTTTCCCGCTTGAAACCATTGCGAAAAAGCCTCGATATCGGCGTCGTCGCCGCCCAGCGGTTCGTCGCTCATGACGGCTGGGCGATCGCGAGCCACATCGCACTCTCGATCCTGACCTCGTTGTTCCCCTTCCTGATCCTGCTTGCGGCGCTCGCCGGCCTGTTCGGCACGAAATCGCTCGCGGATGAAGCCGGCACGCTGATCTTCGATGCCTGGCCGCGCGAAATCGCAAAGCCGATCGCCAACGAAGTGCATCGCGTGCTCACCGAACAGCGCGGCGGCGTTTTGACCATCGGCGCGCTGCTCGCCCTGTATTTCTCGTCCTCGGGCGTCGAGTCGCTGCGGGTCGGCCTCAACCGCGCCTATGGCCTGCGCGAAATGCGGCCCTGGTGGCTGACCCGGCTCGAATCGATCGGCTACGTGATCTGCGGGGCCTTCGCGATGCTCGCTTTCGCGCTTCTCGTGGTGTTCGGGCCGCTGATCTGGCGCAACGTCATCCTGTTCGTGCCGGGCCTCGAACCGCTCGAACTGACCATCACGATCGGCCGGATCGGCGTCACGGCGGTCCTGATCGCCTTCGTGCTGGTGATCGCGCACAAATACGTGGCAGCCGGGCGTCGCCCGATTCTCTCGGTGCTGCCGGGCATCGGCGTCACCATGCTTCTCTGGTTCCTCGCCGGCCTCGGCTTCGGCTTCTATCTCGACCGCTTCTCGAATGCCTATGCCTCGACCTATGGGGGCCTCGCGACCGCCATGGTGTTCCTGGTGTTCCTGTATTGGCTGGCGGCGATGTTCCTGTTCGGCGGCGAGATCAACGGCACCGTGATCGCCGCGCGACGAGCCTACCTGCAGGCACGGATGAAGGCCCGCCAGGTCCAGCAATCGGGATCGTGAAGGCGGTCCGAAGCTGTATCAGGCCGCCAGGGCCGCAGGCGCCGGCCCCGCTTCGGCCTGCGCCGCCATGAACTGCGCTTTGGCGAGATCGGCAAAGCGCCCACCCTGGGCGACGAGTTCGTCGAAGGTGCCGGATTCTACGATTCGGCCGTCGTGGAAGACGAGAATGCGGTCCGCGTTGCGGATCGTCGCGAGCCGATGGGCGATCACGAAGGTCGTGCGGCCCTTCATCACCTCTTCGAGCGCACCCTGCAGCTTACGCTCCGTCGCAGCATCGAGCGCGCTCGTCGCCTCGTCGAGGATCAGGACCGGCGGATTCTTCAACAGCGCCCGGGCAATCGAGAGGCGCTGGCGCTCGCCGCCCGAGAGCGAGCGGCCACGCTCTCCGATGATCGTGTCGAGCCCACCCGATTGGCGAGCCATGAACTCGCCGGCCTGGGCGCGGTTCAGTGCGTCCATCATTTCGGCATCGGTCGCGTTCGGCCGGCCGACCTGCAGGTTCTCGCGGATTGAGCGCGCGAACAGCATCGGCTCCTGGAACACCACGCCGATATTGTGCCTCAGCGAAGCGAGCTGGATGTCGCGGATATCCGTCCCGTCGATGCGGATCGCACCGCTATTCGGATCGAAGGTGCGATGCAGAAGGCCGAGCGTCGTCGACTTGCCCGAACCCGTGGTGCCGACGAGCGCGATCGTCTCGCCCGGACGGGCCGTGAGCGAGACGCCATCGAGCGCCTTGCGGCGACCGTCATAGGAGAAGCCGACATCCTCGAATACGACCTCGCCCTCGAAGCGGCCGACCTGAAGCGCGCCGGGCCGGTCGTGCACGGCCGGGACCGTATCGACGATCTCGAAGAACTCGCGCATCTTCGGCGCCTGCTGGAACAGGCCGTTGACGAAATTGACGAAATGGTCGAGCCGGCCGACCAGCATGGTGGCAAGGCTCATGAAGGCGACGATCTCGCCGACGCTCGCGGAGCCGGTCTGGTGCAGATAGATGCCCGTGACGAAGATCGCCGTCATGGTGATGGTGGCCGAGGCCTTGGTCGCCACCGCCGCCAGCGCCCACCATGACAGCACCGGAATCTGTGCTGCCAGGAGGTTGTTGATGATACCGTTCATCGCCTCCTTCTCCGCCTTGGCGCGCGTGAAGGACTGAATGACGGCAACGTTGCCGATCGCGTCGGAGGCATGCGCGGCAAGACCCGAATGATAGCGCTCGACTTCGTCCTGAAGGACCAGCGTGCGGCGCATCACCAGCGAGGTCAGCGCCGCGAAGACGAGGACGAGCACGACCAGAATGGCGCCCAGCCGCCAGTTCACGAACAGCGTGAAGGGCAGGAGCACGCCGAGCGAGACCAGGGCCGAGAGGTGATCGCGAAAAAAGCCGAGCCAGAGCCAGGACATGCCGCTGGTGCCCTCGAGCATCGCCTTGAGCACGCGGCCGGAATGGTTGGTCGAATGGAATGCGATCGGCAGATCGAGCACGTGCTCGAAATAATTGGCCATCACCGAGAGCCGGTTGCGGTGGGCAAGCCGGTCTGCATGCAGGGCGATGGCAACGCCCGCCCCGATCGTGAACAGGCCGAAGGCGACCCAGGCCGCCAGCAGCGGCACCATGGTCGCGAAGGCATTCGAGCCGCTGGCGAGGTGCGTCAGGGCGTCGATGATGCGGCCCATGATGAGCGGTTCGGCGAAGGCGGCGATGGCGAGCAGCGCGTTCGCGCCGACGAGTCCGATCGCGAGCCACTTGTCGTCCTTCAGAAGGCTCATGACCCGTGCGTAAAGACGAATCATCGACATTGCCGCGTCCCCATTGCCCGCCCCGGCGACCACGATGGAGCGATCCAACTTCTTCCCAGCGCGATATAGGGCTACGGCCTCGCTTGCGCACGTAGCCCCTTCGCATGGGTTGGCTTTTGTCATGGGGCTGCTGAACGAGGGCTGACGAGCGGAATCCTTTTTCCGCGCCGTCCTTTACGGTTCGTTCAGCACGATTTTTTACAGATGGAGGCGATACCCGCGTCGTTCGCGGGCAGGGATCGAGCGTCGCGTCATGGATCTCGCAACCGGTGTCGGTCTGCTCGGCGGCTTCGGCGTCGTCATCACGCTGATCATGATCGATGGCGGCGATTTCGGCGCCTATTTCGACAAGCACGCCCTGATCGTCATCTTCGGCGGCGCCACGATGGCGACGATGATGCGCTTTCCCTTCTCGACGATCCTGCACGGCGTGCCGATGGGCCTGCGCTTCGCATTTTCCATGCGTGCAGTGAAGCCACGAGAGTTGATCGAAGAGATCACCAAGATCGCCGACGTCGTGCGCAAATCCGGCCCGATCGCGCTGGAGAACATGGAGATCTCCGACCCATTCCTGGCACAGGGCGCCCGCTACATCGCCGACGGCTACGACCGCGAATTCATCCGCGACACGATGGAACGTGACCGCGACAACTTCCTGATGCATCTCGACGAGGGCTCGAAGATCTATCGTGCCTTCGGCGACTGCGCCCCGGCCTGGGGTATGATCGGCACCATCCTCGGCATGGTGACGATGTTCGCCCACATGTCGGACCCCTCCAAGCTTGGCCCTGCCATGGCGACCGCGCTGCTGGCGACTCTCTACGGCGCGCTGATCGCCAACATGATCACCCTGCCGCTCGCCGACAAACTGCACGTCAAGCTCGAGGAGGAGGACGTGTCGCGCTCGCTCATCATCGACGGCATCCTGCTGATCCGCGACCAGAAGAGCCCGACGCTCGTGCGCGAGATGCTGATCGCCTACCTGCCGCACAACCACCGCGAAGAACTCGCCGCCGAGGCGGCGTGAGCTGACGGAAGCGCGCCATGGCCAAGAAGAAGCGCGGCGGGGCGCATGGCGGTCACGGCTGGTTCGTGACCTTTGCCGATCTGATGGCGCTCCTGATGAGCTTCTTCGTCATGATCGCCGCCTATTCGACGCAGGACCAGAAGAAGCTGCAGGCCGTGGCCGGCGCGATGCGCGACGCTTTCGGCACCAACAAGGAATCGCGCTTCGCCGGCATCATCGAGGTCGAGGGCCTGCCGACCGCGGACAAGCTCAAGTTCCTGCGCGACGTGCCACCCGAGCGTGCTTCGGACCGCACCACGCCACCAAGCTTGGACAGCGTGCTCGAAGAGGGCATCCAGGATCGCGGGAGTGCGGATGCCTTCGGATTGGCGGTCGCCTCGCTGCGGCAGGCCTTCCAGGACATGCCGGAGATCGCCGAACTCTCGAAGAACATCGTCATCGTACCGACCGAGAAGGGTCTCGACGTCTCGATCGTCGACCAGGACGGGCGCTCGATGTTCCCGGAAGGATCGAGCCGCCCGCATGACCGCACGCGCCGCCTTCTGGAACGGATTGCGGTCGCGATCTCGAAACTGCCGAACCGGATCGCGGTGACGGGTTTCACGGCGACGGAGCGGCCCGGCCGCCAGGCCCCGGCTCCGCCTTGGGAACTCTCGGCGAACCGAGCAATCAGCGTGCGCGAGATCCTGGCAGGCAGCGGCCTGCCCGACGACCGCTTCGCCTCGGTCGCCGGCAAGGCCGATACCGAGCCGCTCTACCCCGACAATCCCTATCTCGCGGCCAATCGCAGGGTGACAGTGACACTGCTCTCGGAATCGCCGCCGACGCCGGGGGGAACCTTACGGCCGTGACCCGAGCCACGGGGAGGCCGAATCACTTTGCGACGAGAAGCGCCCAATACACCTTGTATTTCGAGCCCGGCGCATAGGCCGTCGCGATGCCCATGCGGGTGGCATCCGGGGACAGCATCACCGCATTGTGCGGCGGGCTGTCCCGCCAGCCCGAAAAAGCCTCGGCCAGAGTGTGATAGCCTGCCGAGAGATTGGCGCCGGGCGAGGCATAGCCGAGACGGCCGATCGCCGCACGCACGGTCTGGCTCTGGCTCGGGCGGTCGGCGAGCGCCATGGATGCGGCTTCGGTCTCGGCGAGCCGCTGTAGGTCGGGATCGACCGTCAGCGGCGGTTCGCCGCGCGCGCGCCGATAGGCCGAGATCATGTCACGCGCCGCCGCCGTGTCGAGCGAGGCATTCGCGGTCGTCAGCGGGAGATAGAAGCTCGGCACCGCGCTGTCCGGACGCATGGACCCGCCGCAGCCGGCAAGAAGCCCGGCCGTGAGACCGATCGCGGCGATGTCTGCCACGCGTCGCGCGAGGCGGGGAGCACTCAAAGGACGCAATCCTTCACGGACACGCTTGGTCAGATGGGGCGGCGGCCGGCCCGGCTCAAGTGGCCCCGGTCTCGCACGACTCCACGAGCCGGAACAATCAATTCCGATAGGGCCTTCTTTGATCAACGTCCGACGCTCGGTAGCCGTGGCCAAGTGCCGCTTACGATTGACCATTGCCGTCATATGGGAGCTATCGGTTCTCGATTGCGGACTCGGCTCGGCAAGGCGATGCTCCCAGCATGAGCGACGACAATCTGAATTGGTTGAACCGGTGGTATCTGGCCCAATGCAACAGCGTTTGGGAGCACTCCTACGGGATCAAGATCGATACGCTCGATAATCCCGGCTGGTCGCTCAAGATCAAATTGATCGGCACCTCGCTCGAAGGCAGAGCATTCGAGGACGTTGCCTATGGCCACCCAAGTAGCGACTTGGAAGAGTGGCAGCACACCGGAAGCTGGTGGGTCGCCCATGTCAAAGATGGAACTTTCGAAGCGTTCTGCGGGCCGCTCGATCTTTCCGACACCATAGGCGTCTTTCGACGTTGGGTTGAACAAGTCGCATAGAGCGATCGTCTGCTTTCGCTGGTCCGTTGCTGCAAAGCGGCCGGAGTGCGTTCCCTCCAGAGGACCTCACCAGGAAGGACAAAGCGTCGATTCTGGTCACTCCGGCATCGGACTGAAAATCGGCTCGGTCCGATGCCATAGGCCACTGTTTCATCGCCGCTTTTCGAAAGTCAGTTCCCACCTTTGGGGCCGATGACGCAGGCGCTCAGGCCTACACCGAGGCCAGGCACCAAGCCAAAATGCCCTTCTGGGCATGCAGCCGGTTCTCGGCCTCGTCGAACACCACCGATTGCGGCCCGTCGATCACCTCCGCCGTCACCTCCTCGCCGCGATGAGCAGGAAGGCAATGCATGAAGATCGCGTCTTTGCCCGCGGCCGCCATCAGCTTGGCATCGACTCGGTAGGGCGAGAGCAGGTTGTGGCGGTAATGCTCGTCATCATCGCCCATCGAAACCCAGCAATCGGTGACGACGGCATCGGCCTTGTCGACGGCCTCGAAGGCATCGCTCGTCAAGTTGAGCTTGGCACCCTCGCGCTTGGCCCAATCCACCAGCGATCGCGGCATGCCCAGTTCCGGCGGCGCCGCGACATTCAGAGTGAAATCGAACCGCGCGGCCGCATGAATCCAACTCGCCAGCACGTTGTTGGCATCGCCGGACCAGGCCACCGTGCGCCCCTGAATCGGCCCACGATGCTCCTCGAAGGTCAGCACATCGGCCATGATCTGGCAGGGGTGCGAGACCTTGGTCAGAGCGTTGATCACCGGGATCGAGGCATTCTGCGCGAGTTCCAGCATCAAACCGTGATCAAGAATGCGGATCATGATCGCATCGACATAGCGCGACAGCACGCGGGCGGTGTCGCCGACGGTCTCGCCGCGCCCGAGTTGCATCTCCTTGCCGGTGAGCATGATGGTCTCGCCGCCGAGCTCACGCATGGCGACATCGAACGAGACTCGCGTGCGGGTCGAGGGCTTGTCGAAGATCATCGCCAGTGTCCGGCCGGCGAGCGGGCGCTCGGTCTGCGGGCCACCCTTGACGCGCAGGCGCTTCAGCGCAGCCGCTTCGTCGAGCACCCGGCGCAGCTCGGCTCCGGAAAAATCCTTGAGGTCGAGGAAATGCCGGACGCTGTGCCCGGCTCCGTTCGTGTTCGCTGTCATCGTCGCAATCGTCGTTTGCGCATCGTCCTGGATAGTTCATCCAGGACGATGCGCTAGCTCATTGTTCCGGCATCGGCTTTTTCCGAAAACCGGAATCCACTTTTCGGGCCGATGCTTCAGTCCGCTCCCCGGATCTGAGCTTCCAAATCGGAGGCCGCCTGTTCCAGGCTCTGCAACGCGGCGGCCACATCCTCCTCGCCGATGATCAGCGGAGGGAGGAGACGGACCACATTGTCGCCAGCCGGGATCACCAGCAGTTTTCGCGCCCGGGCGGCCGCGGTGAAATCGGTATTGGGTACGTTGAGGCGCAGACCCAGCATCAGACCCTCGCCTCGGATCTCGGCGAAGATGCGCGGATGGCGGTCGACGAGCGCAGCGAGCCGCTGCTTCAGCAACAGACCCGTCTGGCGCACGCGCTCCAGAAAGCCGTCTTCGAGGATCACGTCGAGCACGGCATTGCCGACCGCCATGGCGAGCGGATTGCCGCCGAAGGTGGTGCCATGCGTGCCGGCCGTCATGCCGCGCGCCGCCTCACGCGTCGCCAGGCAAACGCCGAGCGGGAAGCCGCCGCCGATGCCCTTGGCCACCGTCATGATGTCCGGCCGGAAGCCGGCCCATTCATGGGCGAAGAACTTTCCAGTGCGGCCAACCCCGGTCTGGATCTCGTCGAGGATGAGCAGGAGGCCCTTCTCGTCGCAGAGCGCGCGCAACCGGCGCAGGGTGTCGTTACCGACCGAGCGGACGCCGCCCTCGCCCTGGATCGGCTCGATCATCAGCGCGGCCGTTTCCGGCCCGATCGCCGCCTCGAGCGCATCCCAATCGCCGACCGGGACCTGATCGAAGCCGTCGACCTTGGGGCCGAAGCCCTCGATGTACTTCGCCTGTCCGCCCGCAGCGATGGTCGCGAGCGTGCGGCCATGGAAGGCGCCCTCGAAGGTCACGATCCGGTAGCGCTCGGGATGGCCGCCCGCAGCATGGTACTTGCGGGCCATCTTGATCGCCGCCTCGTTCGCCTCCGCGCCGGAATTGGCGAAGAAGGCGACATCCGCGAAGGTGGCGTCGACGAGGCGCTGCCCGAGGCGCTCGCCTTGCGGGATCTGGAACAGGTTCGAGGTGTGCCAGAGCTTTTGGGCCTGCTCGGTCAACGCCGCAACGAGATGCGGATGCGCGTGGCCGAGCCCGTTCACGGCAATGCCGGCACCGAAATCGAGATAGCGCTCGCCATTCTCGGCAACGAGCCAAGCGCCTTCGCCGCGCTCAAAGGCGAGCGGCGCCCGGGCATAGGTCGGCAGCAGGGCGGATGTCACGGCCTGCGATCTCCGTGGCGGCCTGCGATGGCATCCATCGCGAGCCTCATCGAAAACAAAGTGCCGCCTCGGGGACGGGCGGCACGCGCGCGTTCTCTGAAGGGAATTCACCCCTGCTGTCAATCGCGGGACCTCGGAACTGTTGCGTAGGCACTACGGCCCGTGTTCATAGGCGCCCGAACGATCGACAACCATCTCGGGAGAGAAAACGCATATGAGCACCATCAAGGAGCGCTTGGAAAAGCTTGGTCTCACCCTGCCGAAAGCCGCCGCGCCGGTGGCGAACTATGTGCCTTTCGTCCGGCATGGCGATCTCGTCATCATTTCCGGCCAGATTTGCCTTGGACCGGACGGCAAGATCGCCGACGCCCACAAGGGCAAGCTCGGCGCCGAAGTCTCGGCCGAGGCGGCAATCGCTGCGGCGCGGCTCTGCGCTCTCAACGTCCTAGCCCAACTCGAAGCGGCGGTGGGCGATCTCGATCACGGCGTCGAGCGTTGCCTGCGGCTCGGCGGCTTCATCAATGCCGTGCCGAGCTTTGCCGGCCTCGCGCCGATCATGAACGGCGCCTCCGATCTCATAGTCGAGGTGCTCGGCGACAAGGGCCGCCATGCCCGCTCGACGATCGGCGTCGCCGAATTGCCGCTCGATGCCGCCGTCGAGGTCGAGGCGATGTTCGCGGTGAAGTGAGCGCGGCGATGGCCATCAACGCGCCCGATTGGTTGACCGCCCGCCCGATCGCCCATCGCGGCCTGCACGACCGTGCGGCCGGCATCCCGGAGAACACGATCGCGGCCGCCGAGGCTGCGATTGCCGGCAACTACGCGATCGAATGCGACGTCCAGCCGAGCGCCGATGGCGAGGCCATTGTGTTCCACGACGAGAATCTCGGGCGGCTCACTCAGGCGAGCCAGCCAATCGCCTCGCGCACGGTCGAAGAACTCGCCGCTCTCACGGTCGGCGGGAGCGCCGAGCGCATCCCGACGCTGACCGATTTCTTGGGCAAGATCGCCGGGCGCACTCCGCTCATCATCGAGATCAAGACCGGATATTCCGGCGATCTCACCCTGACGCGGCGCGTGGCCGACATCGTGTCGAAATACCAGGGACCAATCGCGCTGAAATCCTTCGATCCGCGCACCGTCCATGCGCTGATCGCGCTGGCCCCGGACCGGCCCCGCGGCATCATCGCCGAGGGCGAGCGCGAGAACGGCGCCTATGCGAGCCTGCCGCCGAGCATTCGCCACGTCCTCGCCAATCTCCTGCACCTGCACGAGACTCGGCCCGATTTCCTGTCCTGGCGCGTCGGCGACCTGCCCTCCGGGCCGCCCTATCTTTGCCGGCTACTCGGACTGTTGCCGGTGATGACCTGGACGGTGCGCGACGAAGCCCAGCGGGCCATCGCCATGGCACATGCCGATCAGATGGTGTTCGAGGGGTTCCGGCCGTGAGAATCAGGCGGTCGCGATGCGACCGTCGAGACCCAACATCCGGCCGAGACCGCGCACCCGATTGAGCAGGCGCTCGCCCGAGAGCGGACGCCACGCCTCGGGGATCGTCAGCACGACCTGTCCGCCGACCACCGCAATCGAGGTCCGGCGCAGCGAGCCTTCCATGCCGGCGGTGATCGGGAAGGCGACGCGCATCAGGCCGCCGACGAGCCGCGCGCGCTCGAACAGGCGTGCCCCGGCAAGGCTCCGAAGCTTCTCGCTCGCCTTATCCGGCGACAGGCCCTCATGGCGGAAATAGGCTGACAGAGCGAGATAGGCCCGGCCGGGATGGTCGATGCCGGTGAAGGCGGCATTGCCGATCACGTTGACGCATTGCTCGCCGCGGTAATCCGGGTGCGCCCGCCAGCCGATATCCGACAAGAGGCAGGCGACGTGGCGCAGGCGGCGCTCGTCGGCTGTTTCCGGCCCGTCAAGCGTCTCGATGAAGTGGTCGGTCCATTCGCGCAGCTCTTCGGCATGGCCGGGCGAGCGGGCGCGCTGCACATTGAAATCCTGCGCCGCAACGATCAGCGGATCGAGCAGCCGGGTCTCGCGGTCGAGCTGCTCGTACAACAGCCCTTCGCGCACGCCGCCGGCCGAGACGACGACCTGGCGTGGCTGACCCAGGCGGATGATCTCGTCGAGGACGACCGCGCCGAAGGCGAGAAGGGGCCGGCGTGCTTCGGAGATCGTATCGACATCCTCGAGCGTCGCCGTCTCGCTCTCCTCGACCATGCCGAGGAATTTGAGCTCGTCCGACGGCTCGACCGAGTAGCCGTGCATGACGTGGATCGGATATTTCGTTTCGGCCTGATGCAGCTTGGCAAGCGAACGCCAGGTACCGCCGACCGCATAGAAGGTCCGGCCCTTGAGTGTTTCGAGCTGCGGCTCGGCCTTCTTGAGGTGCTCGCGGGCGATCTTGCGCGCTTTTTTCGGCGAATCGCCCGAGAGATCCTGCAGCGCCAGACCGCCCAGCGGCATGGTCACGCCCTGCCCCACCGTCGCCCCGCGCACATCCACGAGTTCGAGCGAGCCGCCGCCGAGATCCCCGACCACGCCATCCGGCGCGTGAACGGTCGCGACCACGCCGAGCGCCGACAATTCCGCCTCGCGGCGTCCGGAGAGCAGCTCGATCTTCTGCCCGAGGGTGCGCTCGGCTGCAGCGATGAAGGCCGGGCCATTCTCGGCGTCACGGGAAGCGGCCGTCGCGAGCACGAAGACTTGGCGGACCCGCATGGTGTCGCAGAGGATCCTGAAACGGGCGAGCGCGGCGATCGCCCGATGCACCGCGTCCTCGTTCAGCCGGCCGGACGAGACGACATTGCGGCCAAGGCCGCACAACACCTTCTCGTTATAGAGCGGCGTCGGCGCGCGGCCCAAGCCGTCATAGGCGACGAGCCGGACTGAATTCGAACCGATATCGATGATGGCGACCGGGGCGAGCCCTGCCAAAGCCGGCTCCTCGGAAGAATGAGCGAGCGTCAAATGCGGCCGGATCGGACCCATGCAGCTCTCGGTCAGGCGCGGTGAGCACGGCGGCTCAGGGCGCGGGGACTCGATTTCTTCGACGATTTGCCGCGCCCGGACAGGCTCGGATTCGTCATGAAATACTTCTGCGCGTTGAAAGGTTCCTCGCCCTCGGCCGGGCCGATCCGTTCACTGGCGCCAGAAGCAAGTACACGCCAGCTCTGGCGGTTGTCGAGGAGGTTCGCCAGCATGATCTGGTCGAGAACCTGTTGATGGACCGTTGGGTTGGAAATCGGCAACAGCGCTTCGACGCGCCGGTCGAGGTTGCGCTGCATCAGATCGGCCGAGGAGATGTAGACGGTCGCCTTGGGATGCGGCAGCCCGGCCCCGTTGCCGAAGGCGTAGATGCGGGCATGTTCGAGGAAGCGCCCGACGATCGATTTTACCCGGATAGTTTCTGAAAGACCCGGCACGCCCGGCCGGAGGCAGCAGATGCCGCGCACGACGCAATCGATCTGTACGCCCTCGGCCGAGGCATCGTAGAGCGCATCGATGATTTGCTCGTCGACGAGCGAGTTGCACTTGATCCAGATCGCCGCCGGCTTTCCGGCCCTGGCATGCCCGATCTCCTCCTCGATATGCGCGAGAAGGCGCGGTTTCAGCGTCAGGGGCGAGACCGCCATGCGCTCCAATTCGGCCGGTTCGGCATAGCCGGTGATGAAATTGAAGATGCGCGAGACGTCGCGCGCAATTGCTGGATCGGCCGTGAAGAAGGACAGATCCGTGTAGATGCGGGCGGTGATCGGGTGGTAGTTGCCGGTTCCGACATGGCAATAGGTGACGAGTTTCTCGCCCTCTCGCCGCACCACCGTCGACAGCTTGGCATGGGTCTTCAGCTCGACGAAGCCGAAGACGACCTGCGCACCGGCCCGCTCGAGGTTCTTCGCCCAGCGGATGTTGGCCTCCTCGTCGAAGCGCGCCTTCAATTCGACGAGCGCCGTGACCGACTTGCCGGCCTCGGCAGCTTCCGCGAGCGCGGCCACGATCGGCGAGTTGGACGAGGTGCGGTACAGCGTCTGCTTGATCGCGATCACGTTGGGATCGCGAGCGGCCTGGGCCAGGAACTGCACTACCGAATCGAAGGATTCGTAAGGGTGGTGGACGATGAAGTCCTTCTGCCGGATCGCCGCGAAGACATCGCCGCCGCTCTCGCGGATGCGCTCGGGAAAGCGCGGATTGTAGGTCTTGAATTTGAGGTCGGGCCGGTCGATCGAGACGATCTGCGACAGTTCGTTGAGCGCCAGCATGCCCTCGACGAGGAAGACCTCGTCTTGGGCGATTTCCAGTTCGTCCATGACGAAGGCGCGCAAATCCTCGTTCATGCCCTCTTCGATCTCGAGGCGGATCACGACGCCGCGTCGCCGCTGCTTCAGCGCGCTCTCGAAATGCAGGACGAGGTCCTCGGCCTCCTCCTCGATTTCGAGGTCGGAATCACGCACCACCCGGAAGGCCCCCTGTCCCTTGACGGCGTAGCCGGGGAACAGACGGTTCGTGAACCGCACGATGACCTGCTCGATAGCGATGAAGCGCGTGGTGGAATCGCCCTCAGCATCAGGCAGCCGCACGAAGCGCTCCAGCATGGCAGGAAGGCGGATCAGCGCGCGCAGGGTGCGGCCATCGCGCGGGCGCACCAGCATCAGCGCGATGGTCGAGCCGAGATTCGGAATGAAGGGGAATGGGTGGGCCGGGTCGATCGCCAGCGGCGTCAGTACCGGCAGGATGTGCTGCAGAAAGTAGTCGTCGAGCCAGGCGACATGCGCTTCCGACAGTTCGGAAGGATCGACCAGCGCGATGCCGGCCACCTCGAGTTCCTTGCGTAGGGCACGCCAGCGCTCTTGCTGGTCGAGCGCCAGGCGCGAGACCTCGGCGACGATGCGCAGCAACTGCTCAGAGGGCGACAACCCATCCTGCGAGGGCACGACCAGGCCAGCGCGGACCTGATCGTGCAGGCCGGCGACGCGCACCATGAAGAATTCGTCGAGGTTGTTCGCCGAGATCGAAAGGAAGCGAAGCTGCTCGAGCAGCGGATGGGTCTTGTTCGAAGCTTCCTCGAGGACACGCCGGTTGAATTGTAGCCAGGACAATTCGCGATTGACGAAGCGCTCGGGCGAGTGACGCAGGTGGCGACCCGCCTCCAAGACCGGCTCGCGCGCGGCTTCCGGCGTGGCATGAGCGGGGTCTTGCGCAGCCTCGTCACTCGGTTTCTCGGCCGCCTTCTCGGCTGCGAGGATGCGCGCCGCCCGCGCCGTGCGTGCCCGCGCCGTTTCGCTGCGCACGCCGCGCTCGGTAGCGAGGCTGGTCTCCTCCGCCTCGATCGCCTCCGCGTCGAGGACGGTCGCGTCCGATTCCAATTCCGGCAACGATGTTCCCCTGTCTCTCTTATCTCGGGCCTCTAGCACGGGTCGCCCGGCACTGTTTGACAGTTTCATGACAGCGCGGCTCCACGCGGGCCGGCCTCATTCGGCCTCTGCGTCGCTCTCCTCGTTGAGCTGGTCGAGCCGGTCCAGCACGGAGCGTGCGAGTGGCTTCGTGATGCGCTTGCGCAGGCCAAGCGCCTCCCGATCGAGTTCCGCCACGACGTCCCGGGCACGCGCGAGCGAACGATCGATGCGCAAGGCTAAAGCCTCGACGAGGCTGAGGTCCACCACAAGCTGACGATCGACGAACAGCTTGACGATCACCGCCCGCAGCAAGGCGTCGTCCGGCGGCAGGATCGTCGTGGCGGGCGCAAGGCGCAGGCGCGAGCGCAGATCGGCGACGCTCAATCCGAAGGCCTCGACGGGGCGGGAAGCCGTCAGCAGGATCGATGCCCGCCGCTCACGCCCCAGATTGAGCAGATGGAACAGAGCCGCCTCGTCGCGGCCCTCACGACTGTCGACATTCTCGATGACGAGCGCGCCATTCGAGATCAGATGGGTGACACGCTCATCCGTGACTTCCGCCGCGGACACAGTCCAGGCGCACGCCCGGCTCGCCCAGATCGAGGCGAGATGGCTCTTGCCGCTTCCTGGCGGCCCGGTGAGCAACAGCGCGGTGTCGGGCCAATCGGGCCAGGCTTCGATCAGGCCGTAGGCCGTCTCGTTCGAAGGACTGACCAGAAAATCCTCGGCGCCGTATCGCGGATCGAGGGCGAGGTCGAAGGTAAGTTGCTTTGGCGGAGCTGTGTCGCGCATGGACCAGATCATGCCCCGGCGAGTGTTGGCGATCCACCGTCGCTTCTAGGCGGATTCGCAGGCATCACGGCTCGTTTCTCGGCAAGAGAATCGGCTCCTCGGATCGATAGAGCCGGCTCTCCAGATAGCGCTCGATGCCGAACCGAACGATGACGCCGATCGACGCCGCGACAGGCACGGCCAGCATCAGGCCGAGGAAGCCGAACAGCGAGCCGAAGGCAAGCAGCGCGAACATCAGCCAGACCGGGTGCAACCCAACCGAATCTCCCACAAGCTTCGGGGAGATGATGTTGCCCTCGGCAAACTGCCCGATCGCGAAGACCGCCATGGTCAGCCCGATATGCACCCAGTCGCTCGTTGGCCACCATTGCACCAGGGCGACGCCGAGCGAGAGCATGAAGCCGGTCAGCGTGCCGACATAGGGGATGAAGGTCAGGAAACCGGCGATCATGCCAATCAGCACACCGAAATTCAGCCCGACGAAGAACAGCCCGATCGCGTAGAACGTGCCGAGGATCAGGCAGACCAGGGTCTGCCCTCGCAGGAAGGCGGTCACGGCCCCGTCGATTTCCCCCGCAAGCCGGCGTACGGTCGGGCGATGGCGCGGCGGCACCCAGCCATCGAGCGTAGCGATCATCTTGTCCCAGTCGAGAAGCAGATAGAACGCGACGACTGGCGTGATGACGAGGAGCGAGATCACGGAGACGAGGGCCTGCCCGCCGGTCCAGAGCGAGCCGAGAAAGGCCAGGAAATAGGTCCCGCCCTGCCCGACGAGCGAGCCGACCGAATCCTTCAGGTCGTTTACGACCTTGGCTCCGCCCATGCGCTCCAGGAGCGGTCCCGCCCGCTCGACGATGATGCTCTGAAGCTGCGAGACCATGCCCGGCAGCGTCTTGACGAGTTCGGAGATCTGCCCGGCTGCGAGCGGCACGACGATGATGAGCACGACGACGAGGCCGACGACGAAGCTTGCGAGGATGATCAGGGTCGCGGCGAGCCGACTGAACCGCAACCGTTCGAGTCGATCCGCGAGCGGATCCAGCAGATAGGCGAGCGCCAGCCCCGCGACGAAGGGCAGCATCACCTCGCGCAGGGCGTAGAGCAGGAAGATGACGGCAGCGAGCAGGCTGAACCCGATGATAGCCCTGGTCCGCATCGGGGCTCCCTGTTCGATTGCGATTCTTTGGCGGAGAGTGGGCAGGCTCCCTCCGACGGTCAACCCGCGCGGCGACAGGTGTAGGGCTTCGGACGCGGGTTGACGGCGCGCGGGCAGCTGTCTGGAGAAGGCATCCCGATGCAGGAGGACGAGGACAAGTTCGACGATGCCGTGCTCGGCCTCCTCCGGCTGACGCTGCACGACAACTTTTACGCCTGGAAAGGTTTCGCTTGGGACGCACTCGATCGCCTTCACGCGAAGGGCATGATCGAGAATCCGCGCAGCAAGGCGAAGTCCGTCATGTTCACGGATGAGGGCCTTGGCGCGCTCGGAGGCGCTATACACGACCCTGTTCACGAAGACGTCCTAAACGTCCGGCGGTGGATTCTCGGCCCGAAGTGCTTTGATCCGGCGCAAAGCTCGCTAGAGAGGCAGCGGACAATCGTGACGGAGCGCCGATGACGGGCGAGGGACAGAACGGGCTCACCTATGCGCAGGCCGGCGTCGATATCGACGCGGGCAATGCGCTGGTCGAGACGATCAAGCCGCTGGTGCGCGCGACGCGCCGGCCCGGCGCCGATGCCGAGATCGGCGGGTTCGGCGGGCTGTTCGACCTCAAGGCGGCGGGCTTCAAGGATCCGATCCTGGTCGCGGCCAATGACGGCGTCGGCACCAAGGTCAAGATCGCGATCGAGACCGGGCGCCACGACACGATCGGCATCGATCTCGTCGCGATGTGCGTCAACGACATCATCGTCCAAGGCGCCGAGCCTCTGTTCTTCCTCGACTATTTCGCGACCGGGAAGCTCATCCCCGGCATCGGCGCAGACATCGTCCGCGGCATTGCGGAAGGTTGCCAGTTAGCCGGCTGCGCGCTGATCGGCGGCGAGACGGCCGAGATGCCGGGCCTCTACGGCGGAGAGGATTACGACCTCGCAGGTTTCTCGGTCGGCGCTGCCGAGCGTGGCACCCTGCTGCCACGCCCGGGCATTGCAGCGGGCGATGTCGTCCTCGGATTGCCCTCCTCCGGGGTCCATTCGAACGGATTTTCGCTGGTGCGCCGCATCGTCACGTTGAGCGGGCTCGGCTGGGACGCGCCGGCGCCGTTCGAGCCCGGCCGCACGCTCGGCGAGGCCCTGCTCACCCCGACGCGGATCTACGTGAAGCCGCTGCTTGCGGCGCTGAAACAGGCCGGCGGCATCAAGGCGCTTGCGCACATCACCGGCGGTGGATTTCCGGACAATCTGCCGCGCGTCCTGCCCGACGGCGTCGGGATCGAGATCGATCTGTCGGCGATCGCCGTACCACCGGTTTTCGGCTGGCTGGCGGCCCAGGGGCATCTGGCCGAGCGCGAGATGCTGCGCACCTTCAATTGCGGGATCGGCATGGTCCTCGTCGTCGATGCCGAGGCGGTCGGTCCGGTCACCGGCGTGCTGAAGGCGGCTGGCGAGGCGCCGGTCGCGCTTGGGCGCATCACCGAGCGCGGCGCGGAGCCCGTGACGTTCAGCGGCCATCTCGCGCTGTGAGCGAGGCGACGAGAAAACTCCGCGTCGGGATCCTGATCTCGGGACGCGGCTCGAACATGGTTTCGCTTGTCGAGGCCGCGCAGGCGCCCGGTTTCCCAGCAGAGATCGTGCTTGTCCTCTCGAATCGTCCCGAGGCGGGCGGCCTGGCGCGGGCGGAAGCGGCCGGCATTCCGACGCGGGTCGTCGATCACAAGAGCTTCGCCGACCGGCCGTCCTTCGATGCCGCGCTCCATGCGGAATTGATCGCGGCCGGGGTCGAACTCGTCTGCCTCGCCGGTTTCATGCGAATCTTTTCGGATGGTTTCGTCGAGACCTGGGCGGGGCGGATGATCAACATCCATCCCTCGCTGCTGCCGCTGTTCCGCGGAACCCACACCCACGCGCAGGCCCTGGCGGCCGGCGTGCGCCTGCATGGCTGCACGGTGCATTATGTCGTGCCCGAACTCGATGCCGGCCCGATCATCGCGCAGGCGGCAGTTCCGGTCCTGCCAGGCGACGATCCAGACACTCTCGCAGACCGCGTGATTGTCGAGGAGCACCGGCTCTATCCGCAAGCCTTGGAACTGGTCGCGAGCGGCAGGGCCCGACTCGACGGGGAGCGCGTGGTGTTCGGCCCAAGTTCGTCACCAGCCAAAGGCGCTCTGCACTCTCTTTGAGCCGTTTTGACGCCGATGAATTTGCCACGTGCGCCGATCGAGAATTGAATAGATTTTCATCTCTGGCGCGAGAAGTTGCAAAATTCTCGCATATAGGCTTTCGTAATCAGGGAGCCGACTATTCGCTTTGATCTTCTCGACAAAGAAAAAGACGCGCCCTCCGCAGAGGAACGCGCCTTCAGGTGGTTCTTGGTCTCAGGAAAGAACTGAGGCGTCTCTAACGATACCCTGTCGCGCAGGCTGTAGCCATGAGGCCACAACACACAGAGTGCGGGCGTCACGAGACCGTCACACGCCCTCGGCGAGCCAGCCGGCTCTGACGGCGATCGACCGAAAGACGCAGAAACCGCTCGAATCGTGAGTCGTTCGCTTGCCGCGTCCGGCGGAATTCCTGCAGAACCGCCTCGAGGGCAACGATCCGATCGCTCGGCCGATGATAGGCGGCCTCCAACTCGTCGAGCATTCCGGCAATCTGGGGGGCGACGGCCGCATCGAGCGCGGCGGTGGCACCATCGATCCGGGACAAGCAGCGGCTCACGGGCGTCATACTGCATCCATAAACGAAGTCGGTGCGGATTCGAAGCCGGTTGCGGCTTCTCCCAACGCGCGATCATGTGACGTTCGGCCGCTCTTTTAGTTCCGCACAGGCCGTCCAGTCCTCACAATCCCGGCATTCGAAAAAAGCGGTTCGTAGGGCAGAGCGGGCATGCAGGAGTGTCACGGCTCCGTCATCGAACCCTGCTCTGGCTCAAAAAACTGATCGCATTTGTGCGATTGCAGGGATTAAAACATGTCGGGTTCATCTGCAGGCAGCTTCGATCCGGGGCTCGTCAGCCCCGCACCGGGCCGGCCGGACTCTCGTCCGGACCTCGAGAGCAGGAAATCGCCCCTCGCCATCATTGCCTTCCTGGCGGCGATCGCCGGGGCTCTGCTCTATGTCGCCTACAGCATCCACGTCGACATCGACGCGACCGGCGTCAAGATCGTCACCTACCTTCCCTACATCCTGCTCTTCGTCGCGCTGGTCATCGCGCTCGCCTTCGAATTCGTGAACGGCTTCCATGACACCGCGAATGCGGTCGCGACGGTGATCTACACGCATTCGCTACCGGCGAACGTCGCCGTGGTCTGGTCAGGCTTCTTCAACTTCCTCGGCGTGATGTGGGCCTCGGGCGCGGTCGCCTTCGGCATCGTCTCGCTCCTGCCGGTCGAACTGATCCTGCAGGTCGGCTCCGGCGCCGGCTTCGCGATGGTGTTCGCGCTGCTGATCGCGGCGATCATCTGGAACCTCGGCACCTGGGCCTTCGGCCTGCCCGCCTCGAGTTCCCACACACTGATCGGCTCGGTCATCGGCGTCGGCGTCGCGAACGCCCTGCTCCACGGCCGCTCGGGCACTTCCGGAGTCGACTGGGGCAAGGCGACCGAGATCGGCTACTCGCTGCTGCTCTCGCCGATCTTCGGCTTCGTCCTGGCAGGGGCGCTGTTCCTCGCGCTCAAGTTCCTGGTTCGCAACCCCGCTCTGTTCGAGGAGCCGAAGGGCAAGGAGCCGCCTCCGCTCTGGATCCGCGGCCTGCTCGTGGCGACCTGCACCGGCGTGTCGTTTTTCCACGGCTCGAATGACGGTCAGAAGGGCATGGGCCTGATCATGCTGATCTTGATCGGTACCGTACCAACCGCCTACGCCCTCAACCGCACGATGGAAGCACCGGCGATCGCCAAGTTCGAGGCGACGTCGCAGGCCGCCTCCACGGTCATCGCGTCCAAGGGCGCCGGCTACAGCATCATCGGCGACCCGCGCCCGGCAGTGACGGCCTATGTCTCGGCCCACAAGATCGAAGGGGGCACCTATCCCTCGCTCGCCGTGCTCGTGACGCAGATCGACGCGGCCGTGAGGCAATATGGCTCGCTCGCGAAGATCCCGGCCGAGGCCGTACAGAACACGCGTAACGACATGTATCTCGCCTCCGAGGCGATCCGGTTCCTGATGAAGGACAAGGAGAGCGAATTGTCGGCCGCCGAGGTCGACACGCTGAAGGCCTACAAGGGCAGCCTCGACGAGGCCACGCGCTTCATCCCCTTCTGGGTGAAGGTGGCGATCGCCATCGCGCTCGGCCTCGGCACCATGGTCGGCTGGAAGCGCATCGTCGTCACCGTCGGCGAGAAGATCGGCAAGACCCACCTGACCTACGCGCAGGGCGCCTCCGCCGAGATCGTTGCCGCTGCGACGATCGGTGCGGCTGACGGGCTCGGCCTGCCGGTCTCGACGACTCACGTGCTGTCCTCGGGCGTTGCCGGTACGATGGCGGCAAACAAGTCAGGTCTTCAGATCGCCACCCTGCGCAATCTGCTCATGGCCTGGGTGCTCACGCTTCCGGTCGCGATGCTGTTGTCGGGCACGCTCTACTTCATCTTCTCGCATCTGTTCTGAGCGTCTCGCTGCTTGGGGGCAGCGCGCCAGTTTGATCATGGCAAGTCGCGCCCGATCCCATCCGATCGGGTGCGGCTTCGACTTTGCAGGGATCGGCCCGCATGAACGAGCACACACCGATCCATGCCTTGAGCGAAGAGCCCGCCCTGCCTGGCCTGCTCTGGGCCATGCAGTTCGACGAAACCGGAATCGGTCGGCTCCTCGGCCATGCCGAGCCGGTGCCGATGCCGGGCACCTTCGGCGAGGGCTTCCTCTGGCTGCATTTCAACCTGAATGACGGCCGTGTGGCGAGGCTGATTACGGACGGCACCTTCGGGCCGAAACATCTGGCCGAGGCGGCCTTTTCCAATGATCCGCACCAGCGCATCGAGGTTGAGGATCGTTTCGTCGGCGGTGTCGTCGCCGATCTGGTGCGGGCCTTCTGCCCTGAGGCCAACGCCGATGCGGGCGGGCGCCTGCATTTCGTGATGGGCCAGCGCTTTCTGATCAGCGGGCGGCACCACCCGATTCTCGGACCGGAGGCGACGCGCGAGGCGGCCGCCGAGGGCCGCAACGTCTCAACGCCGATCGTCCTGCTCGAGATCCTGGTCGGTCAGGTCATCGCATCGATGACGGCGACCGGCGGCCGGCTTGCCGACGAACTCGATGCCATCGAGGACCATATCCTCGAACGGCGCTTTCGCGGCGACAGGCGCCGCCTCGGCCCAATCCGCCGGGACGCCGTGCGGCTGCATCGTCAACTCCTCGGCCTGCGGTCGGTCTTCCACCGCCTGGAGGCGAGCGACGAAAGTTTCGAATTGCCGACGGCTGCGAAGAAGACTGCGAAGAGGATCGCGCAGCGCCTCGATGCGCTCGACCGCGACATGGTCGTGCTCGCTGACCGCAGCAGGCTGTTGCAGGAGGAACTGGCGGCAAGCCTTGCCGAGAAATCCAACCGGCAGCTCTACACGTTGTCGGTACTCACCGCGCTGTTCCTGCCGCCGACCCTCGTCACCGGCCTGTTCGGCATGAACACCACGGAATTGCCGCTCGCCGATCACAATCACGGCTCACTGATCGCCATCGCGATCGCGGCGGTGTCGGCGCTCGGTGCCTTCGTCCTGATCCGCACGCTCGGCATCCGCGCTCCGCGCGAATGAGCCGCTGGGTAATATGCGTGGCCTTTGACCACGAACGGTCAAGGGCGCCCACCGCACGAGCGGCGACGTGCGGCCGCAATTTGCCAACGGCCGAAAGCAAGAAGAATTGAGGTCAACGGCCGTTGATCTCAATAATTGATCGTCGTCCGCAGGCCGAACACCGCCGCGTTGTGCAGGCGTCGCCCGTCCGCGGTTTCGAGCCCTCCGCCGGGCCGCATCACGTATTGGACATCCGGCTGGATAGTGAACCCGGGCATGATTTCGGCCTGATAGGTGAGTTCGATCACCGCCTCGCTGCTGCGCACCGGGGCATTGCCCTGGCCGAAGATCAGGTTGTCGCGGTCGAAGGCCCGCGCGGCCGGCCCGATCCGCGAGTAGATCAGGCCGAGGCCGAGCGTATCGTTGGGCCTGCCGGGGAGGAGCCCCTTATAGGCAATGCCGGCATCGACATAGAGGTCGACCAGGTTGCGGTCGCCCGGCACGGCCGAGAGCCGCAGGAAGGCACTGGCGCCTTCGTTCGCGGTGCCGGGCTCGTGAAACAGAGTCTGGTCGATCATGCCGTAGATTCCGTCATCGCCCCGGAAGCGCCGGGCGATGCCGCTCGCGGTCGGGTCCGCAAGGAGCCGCCCATCGACCATATCCAATCGCGGCGAGGCGAACCGGCCGAAATGGTGCCAGCCGCCGAGCGTCACAGTGCCGGGCAGACCAGCCGCATCGGGCTCGATGTTGTAGGCATAGGCGATCTCGGCGATCGCGAGCGGCGGGTCGTTCACGCGGAAATCGGTCCCGCTGGGATTGCGAATTTGCGAATCGATGTTTTCGACTAAGGTCGGCACGCCCGCCGGGTCGCCGTTGAACAGGCCGGCCTGGATCGAGAGGTTCGCGTTCGGCGCGTATTTCACGCGGACGGCCGGCGTCGCCAGCGGGTAGATCGGACCGCCGCTTGGCAGCACGACTGCCCCGATATTCGGCCAACCAAAGCCGGCATTCATGAACACCACGCCGGTTTGGGCGATGGCGAATTCCGTATCGGCCGAGATCTGGCCGAGCTTGAGCGAAAGCGTGTCGTCGAGAAATCGCTGTTCGATCCAGAGTTCGAACAGCCTGACCGACGGCAAAGCCTCGATGCCGCTCACCGTCGTCAGGTTGTTGACGAATTTCCGCGACAGCCCCTGGCCGTGGATGACGAAGAAATCGGTATGGAATAGGGCGCCGGTCCAGCCGGCAAAGCGTTCGAGGTCGATATCGACACCGGAATCGAGACGCCCTCCAAAGGTGGCGCCGCGCCGCAGCCCACCATGCGGGCTCGCCAGACCTTCCGCGATGTAGGTCACGACATAGGTGATTCCGCGCTCTGCGAGATAGGCACGCAGACCGAACGGATCGCCATAGGGGCCGAGCGCGGACTGGATCGAGCTGTCGATCGTCAGCGACACCCGGTCCGATGTCTGCGATTGCGCGACGGCGGTCTGGGGATCGCCGCCGGCGCCCCCAAACTCTGCGAAGAACGGCAAGGCGTCCTGCGCCGAAGCCGCCCAGCCCGAGGCCGCCAGGAGGCCCAGCGCCACGAGCGCGCGCCGAAGGGCCGCCTTACGCGCCACGGGCGTGGGCCTTGTCGGCGCGCGTCAGAATTTCGCCGGCACGTACATGTCGTGCGGAACCGGATTGCGGATATAATCCTCGTGATGGACGCGCGGCGGCAACTCGACCGGCGGCCGGGGGACCATGCGATAGGGAATCTGCTCGAGTAGGTGGCCGATGCAATTGAGGCGCGCCCGCTTCTTGTCGACAGCCTCGACCACCCACCACGGCGCTTCGGGGATGTGGGTGCGCGCCAGCATCGTCTCCTTGGCGCGGGTGTAGTCCTCCCAGCGCCGGCGCGATTCGACATCCATCGGCGAGAGCTTCCATTGCTTGAGCGGATCCTCGATCCGCATGCGGAAGCGAAATTCCTGTTCGGCGTCGGTGATCGAGAACCAGTATTTCAGAAGGATGATCCCAGAGCGCACCAGCATGCGCTCGAATTCCGGCACGGAGCGAAAGAATTCTTCGTACTCGGACTCCGTGCAGAAGCCCATCACGCGCTCGACGCCGGCTCGGTTGTACCACGAGCGGTCGAACAACACGATCTCGCCGGCAGCGGGAAGATGCGCGACGTAGCGCTGGAAATACCATTGCGTGCGCTCGCGCTCGTTCGGCGCCGGTAGTGCGGCGACCCGGCAGACGCGCGGATTGAGGCGCTGGGTGATGCGCTTGATGACGCCACCCTTGCCAGCCGAGTCGCGTCCTTCGAACACGACCACGACGCGCGCCTTCTCCTTCTGCACCCAATCCTGCAGGTAGACCAGTTCGTGCTGGAGCCGGATCAACTCCCGGAAATAGGTCTTGCGGTCGAGGCCCGGACTGCGGGCCTCCTCGCCTTGGTGAAGGCGCTCGAGGCGCTCTTCCTCGATCTCGAGTTCCAGTTCCTCGTCGAAATCGTCTGCGATCGCCTGCCGGATCGCGTCGAACGAGCCGTTGAAGGGGGAAGATTCGGTCATGCCTCGATCATCTCGCGCTGAAAGGCGCGAGCCTAATCACGGCGTCATGACAGGGATGCGAAGGGTGGGCGCTGAGGAGGCAGGCGGCGCCCGATTGTCCCCGACGAAGCTACCCTTGCTGCTCAGACCGGCCGAGGCAGTTTGCAGGCGTCGAGCGCACCGAAGGCCTTGGCGCGGGCGCCATCGTTGAAATAACCAGTCGTGCGGTAGGATTGCAGTTCGCCCTTGTCGAGGCTGGCAATCGTCCGATCGGCATAGCAGCCGCAGGGCTGCTCGACCGCAGATTCGGCGACCTTCTGGAAGCGCGCCTGCGTCACCACGCAGGCGTGGCTGACCCGGCTTTTCAGATTGCTCTTGGAGGCGGTCTTCAGCGCCGGATCGGGCGTATAGTCGGACAGGGAGGCATATTGTCCGCCTCGCGCATTGCAGGCAGCAAGCAAGGCAACGAGACCGGCCGCAATCATGAAGCGGCCGGCACGCGGGAGAGCGTGGCGCATTGAGGTCAGGTCCGGGAGCGATTCGACGACATATGGTGAATCGCTCTCCACGGCACTGCTTCGCTAGGGCCGCAGAGCCACAGTGTGGCAGGAATGCGACCGCGGCGACGGGACCCTCATCCTCAAAGGGCGATATCGGCCGCGGTGAAGAACTGCGCGATCTCGATCTCGGCATTCTCGAGGCTGTCCGAGCCGTGGACGGTGTTCTCACCGACCGATTCCGAGAAGGTCTTGCGGATCGTACCCTCTGCCGCCTGGGCAGGATTGGTGGCGCCCATCACCTCGCGATAGCGGGCGACCGCGTTCTCGCCTTCGAGCACCTGCACCACGACAGGGCCGGAGGTCATGAACTCGACGAGTTCGCCGAAGAACGGCCGCTCGCGGTGGATGCCGTAGAACTGCTCGGCCTGTGCCTGGCTCAGCCGAATGCGGCGCTGGCCGACGATGCTCAGGCCCGCGCCCTCGATCAGCGCATTGACGGCCCCAGTGATGTTGCGCCGCGTGGCGTCCGGCTTGAGGATGGAAAACGTGCGCTCGGTAGCCATGATCGGTCCTGGTTCTTCTGGAAAGACAAGTTCGTGCCGTAAACGGCTGATGCGCCGGGCTTATAGCTGCGCTTCGGGAGGGTCTCAACCAGCGCGGCGAGCCCGCAGCCATGGCTTCTTGGCCACACTGCCGAAAATTCGCCGAATTGCTTTGGCTTGATGTCCTCAGGTGTCCCTGCAGCCCAACGCGGTTGTTGGCGGCAGCCGTCAAGCCGGGTCCGCCCGTCGAGTCTGCTCCAGGCCGAGCACAGGAGACCAGTTCATGCGTCTTGCTTTGAGATCTACCGTCATCTTCGCCGCCCTCGCCGCTTCTTCGGCAGTCTGCGCTGCGCCGAAGGACCCATCCGGGACCTGGCTCACCGAGGATGGCCGCGCGAAGATCCGCGTCGACCGTTGCGGGCCGGGCGGCACGAATGTTTGCGGCAAGGTGGTCTGGCTGCGCATCCCGAACTGGGATGACGGCACGCCGCGCACCGATGCGAAAAACCCGGACCCGAAGAAGCGCTCGCGGCCGATGATCGGCCTTCAGCTGATGAGCAACCTGCAGGCCGAAGAGGATGGCTTCACCGGCGAGATCTACAACGCCGATTCCGGCAAGGTCTATCAGGTCACGATCGAGCGTCAGAGCGCAGCCGAACTCAACGTGCAGGGATGCATGATGAAGGTGCTGTGCGGCTCGCAGACCTGGACCAAGGTTCCCGACGTGAATCAGCAGGCGGCTAATTCAGCATCTGGACCGAAGCCGGCAAAGTCGGCGGCGCCGGCCAGCCAGGACGGCAATTGATCCGGTAGGGCAAGCCCCGAACCGAAAGAGGGCGCCCTGTTACCGGAGCGCCCTCAAGTCGATGCCTATCCTTGATGGGGGTCTAGGCTGACCCTGCATACAGCACCGCTTGCTTCGAGCAAGGGTGGGCTCGACTCGTGAATATGAATCTTTTCTGCGCGCCGCTGCGTGCATCGTCATGCCGGTTTGTTTGCTGGCAGACCGTTCCGTCCGTCATCGATCCCGCTCCCCTTCCATTGTGACGCATTCGCAACCGTGATCGGCGATCGCGCGTGACGCGATTGCTGCGCGCGGAGCGATCGGTATTGCTCGCGTCCGGGGCTCGGGACCGGACCTCTTGTCGGGCATTCGAAATCACACGTGGCACGGAACCCGGAAGCTGTGGCGCCGCAAGGGGAGCCTCGGCGCCCTGTTCGCGGCGTGCGGGTTCTCGATCGGCGCGGCGCGAGCCGCCGATCTGACGCCGGTCCCAATCGCGGTCGCCGCGATCGACTGGTCGGGTGGTTATGTTGGCCTCCAGGGCAGCGCAGGCGCGTCGTTCGGCACGTTCAATTTCGGGCCGACCACCGTCGGCAACCGCAGCATCCCGGCCTTCAAGACCGGCGATACGACCGGCCGCGACGATCTCGGACGCAACGCGACGACGGCGGTCGGAGGTCTGCTCGCCGGCTGGAACTGGCAGAGCGGGCCTTACGTCTACGGCATCGAAGCAGACCTCGTCGGCGCCAATCTCAAGCGTCCGATCCGCGCGGACGTACGGGGTCTCGAGGACGAGGGCACCGATCCCGCCTTTCCCTGGATTCGCGCCAAGACGGACTGGTTCTGCACCGCACGCGTCCGGCTCGGCTACGCCTTCGATCGCAATCTGGTCTACGCCAGCGCCGGGCTGGCGGGCGCCAATGCTCGCGTGTTCGCCGATTATCCGGCTCCGACGGGCGGCCTGGCTGCGAGCGCACGGCGCGATCTCTCCTTCCTTGGATTCGCGCTCGGCGCCGGGTTCGAGCATGCGATCACGCCGCATCTCTCGCTTGGTCTCGACTTCCGCTACCTCGACCTCGGCGAGAGCGACCGATACCTGCTCGGGACCGTTCCTGTGCCAGGGGGTGGACGAGTTTCGACCCGAAGCGATTTCGTAGCCAACGAGATGATGGCGCGTCTCGCCTGGCATCCGGAGGGCCTCGCACTACCTGGCGGCGAGGCGCCGGCTGAACTCGATCCGCGTCGCTACTCGCTGCATGGCCAGGCGACGTTCGTGAACCAGGGCGTGACCGGCTTCCACGCCCCCTATAGCGGCGAGCAGAGCCTGGTGCCGCATCAGGCGCAGGCGACGACCACGGCGACGGCCTATCTCGGCTTCAAGCTCTTGGAGGGCACCGAACTCTACTACAATCCTGAATTCAGCCAGGGTTTCGGCCTGTCGCGCACGCTTGGCGTTGCCGGCTTCGTCAACGGCGAGGCACAGAAGGCCGGTGCCCCCTTCCCCAAATTGCGCTCCGAGCGGTATTTCCTGCGTCAGACCTTCGGCCTCGGCGGTGGCACCGAAGAGGTGGTCGACGGCCCGAATTCCATCGCGGGGCAGCGCGACATCGAGCGGATCACGATCGTCGCCGGCAAGTTCGCGATGAGCGATTATTTCGACAACAACGCCTATGCGCGTGACCCCCGCGTCGATTTCATGAATTGGGGACTCTGGGCCTCCGGCGGCTACGATTTCCCGGCCAACCTGCCGGGCTACACCCAAGGCGTGATGGTCGAATACAACCGCGCCGAGTTCGCAATGCGCGGGGCCTATACCCAGGTTCCCAAGGAGCCTGCGAGCAACGTGCTCGATCCACGCATCTTCGAGCGCGCCGGCGCGACGATCGAACTGGAGGAGCGCTACGTTCTTCCTGTGTTCGACCGTCCGGGCAAGTTGCGCTTAGGGCTGGTCTCCCACGTGGGAAACGTGGCGGATTATCGTAATGCCCTGGCGCTGACGCAGGCCGGCCTGTTCGCGGACGTCAACGATGCCGTGGAAGCAACTCGCGCCCCGCGTCGGAAGAATGGTTTCTACGTCAATCTCGAACAGTCGATCACCGACGATCTCGGCGTCTTCGCCCGCGTCAGCGCCAATGACGGCAAGACCGAGAGCCTGTCCTTCACCGATATCGACAATTCGGTCTCGGGCGGCGTCGCTCTCGCGGGCAATGCATGGGGGCGGCCGGACGACACGATCGGTCTCGGCGCGGTGCAAAACGGCCTTTCGCCGGCCCATCGCGACTTCTTCGCTCAGGGCGGACTCGGGCTGGTGATCGGCGACGGACGCCTCAGTTACGCTCCCGAGCGCGCTATCGAGGCCTATTACTCGATGTGCCTGACCGATGCAGTCAGGCTCTCACTCGACTACCAGCACGTCGCCAATCCGGCCTACAATCGCGACCGCGGACCGGCTGATTTCTTCGGCACACGATTGCATGCCGAATTCTGAGGTGATGACGCGCAATGCTCGCGCGATCCATCACAAACAATGCCGACAAGAAAAAATGCCCGACCGCACGCGGCCGAGCATTCATGTCAAGTAAAGCTTAAAAGCTTGCGCGTCAGGCCACTTTGCGGCGCGTGCGCCCTTTTTCCTCGGCCTTGATACGCCCGCCCGGACGACCGAGACCGATCGACTTGGCCAGCGCCGAGCGCTGAGCGGCGTAGTTCGGCGCAACCATAGGATAATCGCTCGGCAGCCCGAAACGCTGACGATAAGCATGCGGGTCGAGACCATGGGTCCCGAGATGCCGCTTCAGCGTCTTGTACGGCTTGCCGTCGATGAAGCTGATGATGGCATCCGGCGTAATCGACTTGCGAACCTGCGCGGCACTCGGCTTTTCGACAGTCTCGGGCGCTGCGCTCGGCTCGACCGCCCCACTCAATCCAACAAGCGCCGCGTGCACGCTTCCGATCAAGGTCGGCAAGTCGGCAGCTGGGAGAGAATTCTTGGAAACATACGCGGAAACGATGTCGCCTGCGAGCGTGACGAAATCATTGTTCGATGTGTCTTGTTCGACTGCCATACCTGTGGTCCAGCTGAGAGCCCCGATGACCACAAGATCATCCAATGCATCTCGGAAATCAAGAGAATTATTCCGTACATCTGCCGTCTCCACCGCCTTTACGATGAAACACATCGAAGACAGCTCCCGAGACGGCCGATTCTACGATGAAGATGCTACAATGTGAGGACGTGACGGGCGCACGAGCGCAACAGCAAAATGCAGCGGCGGTTGGAGGATCAATCAGGAGAGTGCGAACTAGATTGCGGAAATTGCCGATACACCTGAATGACCTACAGATTCGGCGCGAATCCGGTCACCGGACCGATGGCGCCGAAGACGGTTTCGGACAGGAATTCGTACTTAACGAAACCTATAGGCAAGATCACAAATCCGGCTTCGAAAACCGTCCGTAACGCAGGGCAAGTGTCGGCACGATGAGCAGGTTGAGAATCGTCGAAGTCACGAGTCCTCCGAGAATCACCAAAGCCATCGGTCCTTCGATCTCGCGACCCGGCTCACCGGCACCGAGTGCCAGCGGCAGCAGGCCGAGCCCAGTCACGACGGAAGTCATTAAGATGGGCACCAGCCGATCGCCTGCCCCCTCGACTGCCGTGGCTGTATCCCACGCACGCCCCTCCACCCGCACGAGATGCCCGTAATGCGCGATCATCATGATCGTGTTGCGCAGGGAAATGCCGAACAGGGTCACGAAGCCGACGATCGAGCCGAGTGCGACGACACCTCCCGTCCAGGCTACCGCGAGGACGCCCCCGACGAAGGCGAAGGGCATGTTGACGAGGACGAGGGCTAGATTGCTGAGCGAACCGGAGACGATCGCGAGCAGCATGACGATGCCGAGCCCGGCAAGCCCCGAATAGATCAAGAGGTCACGGCGAGCTCGCGCCTGCGCCTCGGCGGCGCCTTCAAATCCGATATAGACACCCGCCGGCAGCTTCACCTCGCGTGCGATCTTGCGTTTTGCCGCGTCGACGAACGAGGCGACGTCGCGATCCTCGACATTGGCCGTGACCGACTGAACGCGCTGGGCGCCGGCATGCTGCACCTGATAGCGCCCTGACGTCTCGTAGACATCGGCGACCTGCGAGAGCCGGATATAGGTTCCGCTATTCGTGCGCAGCGGCATCGCGCCGATGCTCGACAGGCGCGAGCGGGTGGCACGGTCGAGGATCACGATGACGTTGAAGACCGCGTTGCCCTCATAGGCCTGCCCGACGATGTCGCCCTGATAGGCCGTGCGCACGACCTCGAGGACATCGATCGCGTCGAGGCCCCAATGGCGCAGGTCGTTCGGCCGGAGCGACACGTTGATCTGCGGCAGGCCAGCCGGCGAGCGCTGCTGCACGTCCGCCGCGCCGCGCACCTCGGACAGTTCGCGGGCGACATCCCGGGCCGCCGTCTCGATCCGGTCGAGATCCGAACCGAAGACATTGACCACGACCGGGGCCGTGAATCCCGAGACCGTCTCCTCGATGCGTTCGGTCAGGAACGTCTTGAGCGAGAAATGGGCGCCGGGCGTCGAGGCCATCAAGGCCCGGATGCCGTCCTCAGCCCGCTCCTGCCCCGCCCCGTCGAGGCCGGGTGTCAGATCGACATGGATCTCGCTGTAATGCGTTCCGGCGACGTCGTAGCCGGCCTCGGCTCGCCCGACCTGCTGAGCGACCAAGCGCACGCCGGGAACCGCCTTGAGCCCTTGCGAGATGCGCTCTCCGAGCCGGATCGATTCCTGCAGAGAGGTACCGGGCGCGGCCGCCATGTGAAGGATGAGATGGCCCTCCTTCAATTCGGGCAGGAAAGCGCTGCCGAAGAACGGCGCATAGGCCGCGCCGCCCAGCGTCACCAGCAAGCCAAGCGTCATGGCGAGGCGCGGTCGCCGGTCGAATCGCTCCAGAAGGCGGGTGTAAATGGCGCGCGCGCCGCGCATCATCGGAGGATCGCGCTCCGGCAGGTCGCGTCTGTCGGCGAGAAGCAGCGCCGCGAGGGCGGGCGTCACGGTGAGAGCGACGGCGAGGGAAGCAAGGACTGCGAGGATATAGGCGACGGCGAGCGGCCCGAAGAGCCGGCCGGCCACGCCCGTCAGAGCCAGAACGGGGAGGAAGACGAGCAGAACCGCGAAGGTCGCGTAGGCGACCGAAGAGCGGACTTCGAGGATCGCGTCGAGGATCACTTGCCGGTCGCGCAACGGGCGGCCGAACCGGACATTTTCACGGAGGCGGCGCATCACGTTCTCGATGCCGATCACCGCATCGTCGACGACCTCTCCGATCGCGATGGCCAATCCGCCGAGCGTCATGGTGTTGAGGCTCTCGCCGAGGATCTTGAGGACCAAGACCGCGGAGATCAGCGAGAGCGGGATGGCGACGGCACTGATGATCGCGGTGCGCCAATCGAACAGGAAGACGAACAGCACGACGACGACCAGGACGCCACCGAGGACGAGCGCCTGGATGACGTTGCCGTTGGCTTGCGTGACGAAGGTCGCCGGGCGGAACAGGTCGGGATGGAGCACGATGCCGTCGCGTTCCAGGCCCGGTCGCAGCTCGGCCAAAGCAGCCTCGACCCGCTCAGTCACCTCGAGCGTGTTGGCGCCGTATTGCGCGCCGACCATCAAGAGCACGCCGGGCTTGCCGTCGATGAGCGCGGCGCTGATCGGCGGCTCGGGGGCGGTGACGACATTGGCGATGTCCCCCAGCACGACGCTGGCCCCGCCTTCGTTGACTACCACCGTGCGCGCGACCTCTTCCGGGGTCAGCGACTGCCCCTCGGTCTGCAGCGTGATGCGCTGGTTCACGGTGTCGACGAAGCCGGCCCCGCGCACGCCCGTCGCCTTGCGGGCCGCCGTCAGCACATCGTTCATGCCGATGTGAAACCGGATCAGGTCGTTGGGGCGGACCTCGATCTGGAACGCGCGCAGATCGCCGCCATAGACCAGCACCTCGCCGACGCCGGGCACGGCAAGGATGCGCAACCGCGCGCGCCAATCGGCAATGGTGCGCAGGTCGATCAGCGAGCGTGTCGGCGAGGTCAGCCCCACGAGGAGGACGGTACCTGTCGAGGAGGTGAGCGCCGTCATCGAAGGCGGCAGCACGCCCTGCGGCAACCGCCCGGCGACGACTGCGAGCCGCTCCGTCACGAGCTGGCGGACGCGGTAGATGTCGCTGCCGGCGCCGAAGGTGACCGTGATGACCGACAGGCCCTGGATCGAATTCGAGCGCATCGTCGCCAAGCCCGGCAAACCGTTGAGCGCCACCTCGACGGTTTGCGTGACCAGGATTTCGACCTGTTCGGGATTGAGGCCCGGCGCCTCGGTCTGCACCGTGACTGTCGGCGGCGCGAATTCCGGGAAGACGTCGAATTGCGCATCCTGGAGGGCGAGCAGGCCATAGACGAGCAGCGCGAGCGCCATCGCCAGCACGATGCCCGGACGCCGAACCGCTAGCCCGACGAGAGCGCCCTGCAGCCCTCCCGTCGCCGGGGGCCGTCGCACCGGCTCATGATACATGCCGGCCCACCCTGCTAAGGCCGGCCGCGATTGCTGGACGCGACGTGCATCTCAATCGTCATCCACGGCACCCGAGGCCGCCAGCTGGCTCTTCAGTTCCTCCGACAGGACGGCTTGCGGACCGCTCACCACGATCTCGGTTTCCTCGTCGAGATCACCCACGACATAGGAATCGTCGGCCATCGGCGCATCGAGATTGAGCGGATGGCGCGTGAAGGCGTCATCGCCGACGCCGCGATAAATCCAGGCGCCGCCCTGCCAATGCACCACGGCCGATTCTGGCACCGCGATGCCGGTAGCGCGACGCTCCGAGGTGATGAAGGCGAGCGTGCTCATGCCCGGCAGGAGCCCGCTATCGCCGGGCACCGTGTAGAAGAAGCTGATGCCCTGGATGCGCTGATCGGTTCGCGTCGCCGGTGAAACGTAGCGCAGCGCGACCCGCTCACTCTGCGGCGGCACCTCGGCGAATGCCACCCCCGGCGCCTCCTTGAGCGTCTCGCCCGGTGGCAAGGTGACCTGGACCAGGAATTCGGTCCGCTCGATCAGCCGGGTGATCTCGGGCGACCGCTCGACGATCGCACGCCCGATCACCGGACCCCATTCCTGTTGGGCGGTGGCGGCGAGGGTGCGCAATTGCGACTGGGCCGCCGCGAGCGCCGCCTGATCGGTCTGGAAGGTGCCCTCCGAAGTCTCGACCTGGACCTGGGTGGCGTATTGCCCGAGGTTGCGTGCCCGCTGAAAGGCGTTGCGCGAGACTTCGACCTTGGCCTGGGCAGTCTGGAGTTGCGCCTTGGCGGCGGCATAAGAGTTGGTGAGTTCGGTGACCCGCGCGAGATCAAGGACGCCGCCGTAAGCCTGGATCTCGATGCGGTGTTCCTTGGGCGCGAGGCGCGCGGTCTCGACCCCGATCCGTTCGCGATCCTCGTCCGTGAGCCGGACGACGACGCGTCCACCCTCCACGGACGTCCTTTGCGCAGCGGCGAGGTGCGGGCGAGTCACGTCGCCATCGGCATTCGCCTCGGCCGGCATCGATGTGGGCGCGCCCGGGCCCGATTCCGTCTCCTGCGGCAGCTGTAAAGTCCGCCATTTGGTTCCGAGCGAGTCTCTCAGCTCCGAAACCGTTGCGGAACTGAGAAAATCGGCCGGCATGACGAGCAGGGCGAGAACGAGCAGGAGTCCGACAAGCACCATCAAGAGGACGGGAGGTCGCCCCTGCCTCACGAGACTCCTCCCATTGCCCTTCGGATCGCAGCAAGCTGTTGCGACGGTGCATATCGATTACCGTTTTTGCCCGATCATTTCTACCACTTTTGCCCGTAATTCACGATCTCCTCGATCTGACGGTCGCTCTGTGGCACCCGCCACCGCGGCTTGGGGGCGCCCGCACACGTCTTCCTGGCATTCCCGCTGCGGGAATTATCTTGCCGGCTAGGCTTCGAAGCTGACAAGTGCAAATCTGAAAAATGCGCAGTGGCGCAGTGGCTTTGAGCGCGGCAATTGATGCCCGCGCCGATAAGACGGCCGGCGTCATGCGCGGCGGAATTTGCGAATTCACGCGGCTGCGGTTGCGAAGCTACTCCAGCAGGAGTTGCTCGACCGATCGTTGCGGCGATTCAGCTCGGGGATTACGCGGAGTTGATTATCGAGATCGACGGCTCCCGCCCCGGGCTCACGCGGTGCCCGGCTCGGTGGGGCGCGTCGAGGCACCAGAGGCGATCCGATGCGCCGATTCGAACCGGTTGAGGAAGCGCGGCTCCTTCTCCGGCGCGATGCGGATCGAGAGATGCATCACACCACCCGCCTCCGAACGCCGGTCCAGCACTTCGGCATTTTCGTAGAGCCAGTTGAGCGCGGCGCCTTCCTCCGGGCCGATCGTCACCTCATAGGTCGCGCGCGCCTTGGCGATCCGCTCCTCGATCCGAGCCATCAACGCCGGCAGTCCCTCCCCGGTCAGGGCAGAGACGAGGACCGGCGAGGATGCCCCGCTACGGGCGCCGAGATTGGCCAAGCGCTCGCGCTCGTCGGCATCGAGCAGATCAGCCTTGTTCCAGACCTCGATGATCCGCTCGGCTTGCCCCTCGATGCCCAGTTCCCGCAGGACCTCCTCGACATCCTCGGCCTGTGCTTCCGAATCACCATGCGAAACATCGCGCACATGCAGCAGGATGTCGGCTTCGATCGCGTCTTCAAGCGTCGCGCGGAAGGCCGCGATCAGCGCAGTCGGCAGGTCCGAGATGAAGCCGACAGTGTCCGAGAGGATCACGGTCTCGCCGTGCGGCAGCTTGGTCGCGCGCGCCGTCGGATCGAGCGTGGCGAACAGCATGTCCTGCGCCTTGACCTCGGCCTTGGTCAGCGCGTTGAACAGGCTCGACTTGCCGGCATTGGTGTAACCGACCAAAGCGACGATCGGGTACGGAACCCGCGCCCGGCTCTGTCGATGCAACCCTCGCGT
Source organism: Methylobacterium sp. (assembly GCA_044227265.1). Classification (GTDB taxonomy): domain Bacteria; phylum Pseudomonadota; class Alphaproteobacteria; order Rhizobiales; family Beijerinckiaceae; genus Methylobacterium. Next base: position 45,470 of record JBGAFL010000011.1, on the reverse strand, counting down.
GCGCACGACGGAATCGAGATCGCGCTCGATCCGCGTCATCCGCTCCTGGATCTGGCGGCGATCGGCCTCGATCTGGGTTTCGCCCGGGCCGCCGAGGAAGCCGAAGCCGCCGCGCTGGCGTTCGAGGTGGGTCCAGGAGCGTACCAGCCGACCCTTCTGGTAGGCGAGATGGGCATGCTCGACCTGCAGCGTACCCTCGCGGGTCGCGGCGCGGCGTCCGAAGATTTCGAGGATCAGGCCGGTGCGGTCGATGACCTTGGCGCCCCAGGCCTTTTCCAGATTGCGCTGCTGCACCGGCGACAGGGCGCAATCCATGACGACGAGGCCGACCTCCTGCGCAGCGATCAGCCCGGCCAGTTCCTCGACCCGACCCTTGCCGAGATAGGTCGAGGGACGAATACGCTGCAGCGAAAGCGCCATCGCCTCGGCGACGTCGAGATCGATCGCGGCCGCAAGACCGGCTGCCTCGTCGAGCCGTGCCTCAGGCGCGCGCAAAGCCGCCGGGCGGCCGGACGACCTCTCCGCCGGGCGGGCGAGATAGGGGCCGATCACCAGAGTTCGCGTCGCCGCGGCAATGTCGCCTTCGGGCGCGGCTTGACGCCGCAGTCTGTCTTCACCGGCAAGCCGGGATTCACTCATGGATATCTCGCGTAAATGGGTCGCTCATCGCAATCCGGCGATCCCGCGACTCTCCGCCATATCGGCGCGGCGGCAACGTTTCACACCGGTCCCAAGGCAAGGCCCAGGAAATCCGGACCTTCGCGGGGATTCGCGATCACGGCTTTTCCGGCGCAGATTCGTCCGGCTCGAACAACTGCACCGGATGCCCCGGCATGATGGTCGAGATCGCATGCTTGTAGACGAGCTGCGAATGCCCGTCCCTGCGAAGAAGCACACAGAAGTTGTCGAACCAGGTCACGACGCCTTGGAGCTTGACCCCATTGACGAGAAAGATCGTCAAGGGAATCTTGTTCTTTCGAACGTGATTGAGAAACGTGTCCTGCAGATTTTGTGCGCGCTCGCCCGCCATTTATTCTTATCCTTGATTCATTGTGCCCGCCGATGATGACGGGTTCTCTTGATTGGCACTGCGGATCGCTAACGCCCCCGAAATTCAGGTACCGATCCCCAGCCGCCGCCATTACACGGCGAAGTATCTTGCAACGCAAGAGGCCTGCCACGCTTGTCGCGACAGAACACCAGGTTGCAGCCCGCTTGCACCCAGGTGTTTTGGCGCAAGCGACGGGGTCGAATTTGATCGGACGGAGAGCGTTCGACCACGTGCGGGCGTTCCCCTTCCTGCCGCAGGCGTGTCCTGCTGAACTCTAAATCTTAAGGACCGATGCCGAGCGACTTCAGTTTGCGATGCAGCGCCGAGCGCTCCATGCCGATGAATTCGGCGGTGCGGGAGATGTTGCCGGAGAAGCGCGCGATCTGCGCGACGAGGTATTCCCGCTCGAAGATCTCGCGGGCATCGCGCAGGGCGAGGCTCATCAGCTTCTCGCCACCCGCTCCGCTCGGCGTGGTCGGCACCAGGGCTCCGACCTCCGTTGGCAGCATCTCGGAGGTCACCTCCTGGTCCGGGTCGCTTTGCGTCAGGATCATCAGGCGTTCGACATTGTTGCGGAGCTGGCGCACGTTGCCCGGCCAATCGTGCGATTGCAGCACGGCCATCGCATCCTCGGCGATGCGCCGGCGCGGCAAACCCGTCGCGGTCGAGATCTGGTCCATGAAGAAAGAGATCAGTTCCGGCACGTCCTCACGCCGCTCGGACAGCGATGGCACGCGGATCGGCACGACCGAGAGGCGATGAAACAGATCCTCGCGGAACCGTCCTTCGGCGATTTCGAGCGCCAGGTCACGCGAGGAGGAAGAGATGATGCGCACGTCGACGTGGACGCGCGTGGTGCCGCCGACTCGCTGGAAGTTCTGGTCGACGAGGACGCGCAGAATCCGGCTCTGCGTCTCGCGCGGCATGTCAGCGACCTCGTCGATATAGAGTGAGCCGCCATGCGCCTCCTCCAGCGCACCGACGCGTCGGCCACGTCCCTCGCCGCCCTCGACGCCGAACAGCTCGGCTTCCATCGTGTCAGGGGTAATCGTCGCCGCGTTGATGACGACGAAAGGCCCGCTCGCGCGCACGGAGGCCGCGTGAAGCGTGCGCGCGGCGAGTTCCTTGCCAGAGCCCGGCGCGCCCGAGATCATCACGCGGGCATTGGTCGGCGCGACCCGCTCGACGGTCTGACGAAGCTGGTTGATCGCGACGGAACCGCCGACGATCCGGCTCGCCTGCCCGGAGCGTGCCTTGAGGTCACGCACCTCGCGCTTGAGGCGTGAGGCTTCGAGCGCACGCTCGGCGACGAGGATCAGCCGGTCGGCCTTGAAGGGCTTCTCGATGAAGTCGTAGGCGCCCGATTTGATCGCCGCGACCGCGGTTTCGATGTTGCCGTGCCCGGAGATCATCACGACCGGCAGGTCTGGATGGCCCGCCTTGATGACGTCGAGCACCTGCAACCCGTCGAGGCGCGAGCCCTGCAGCCAGATGTCGAGGAAGACGAGATGCGGCCGCCGCCCCTCGATCGAGGCCAGGGCCTCGTCCGAGCTCGAGGCGGTGCGGGTCCGGTGGCCCTCGTCGTCGAGGATGCCGGAGACGAGGTCACGGATGTCGGCCTCGTCGTCGACGATCAGGATATCGGCGCTCATGACTGCATCTCCGCGACGCGCGGCGCTTCGGCCGCCGCGCTCTCCCTAGGCTTGTCGTTCGGCTTCTGATCGTTTGGGGCGGTCGCCGGCGCAGCACCGACTTCACGCGGCACTTTCAGGCGCACCTGCCCTCCGCGCCCTTCCGGGTTGTCGTTCAACTCGATCCCGCCGCCATGTTCCTCGAGAACCTTGCTGACGATCGCCAGACCAAGGCCCGTCCCCCCCTCGCGCGTCGTCATATAGGGCTCGAGCAGGCGCTGGCGTCCCTCGGCAGGGAAGCCTTTCCCATTATCGGTGATTTCGATCACCGCGAAGCCTTCCTCGACCAGGAGCCTTACGGCGACGCGGCCCTTAGCTCCATCCTTCGTCAGAACGTCCTCGGGCACGGCCTGAACCGCCTCGACCGCGTTCTTGAGGATGTTGGTGATGGCCTGAGACAGCAATCTTACGTCGAAGGCAGCCTCGACCCGCTCGGACGGTCCCGCATTCTCCGACGCGAATGGGAAGTCCATGTCGGGATGCGCCATGCGCAGCATGAACAGGTTCTGCTTGGTGATCTCGGTGAGATCCTGACGCGTGATCGCGGGCTTGGGCATCCGCGCGAAGGACGAGAATTCGTCGACCATGCGTTTGATCTCGTCGACCTGGCGCACGATCGTCGCGGTACATTGCTCGAACACTTCCTTGTCGGCGGTGATGACCTTTCCGTATTTGCGCCGGATGCGCTCGGCCGAGAGTTGGATCGGGGTCAGCGGGTTCTTGATCTCGTGTGCGATGCGCCGCGCAACATCGGCCCAGGCGGAGGTGCGCTGCGCCGAAACCAGATCGGTAATGTCGTCGAGCGTAACAACATAGCCGCGCGCGCCATCCTGCGCCTTCTCACTGGTGACACGCACGGCGATGGTACGCTCGCGCCCGTTCCGGTTCAGCTGGATCTGCTGTTGCAGGGCGCGCTGGCGCCCCCAGGTCTCGGGAATCAGGGTCGCGAGTTCGGGAACCACCTCGGTCAGCGGCTTGCCGACGAGTGCGCCGGCATCGAGCCCCAGCATGCGCTGCACGGCGGGGTTCGTGATGGTGATCAGTCCGGCGGAATCGACGCCGATCACCCCCGGCGAGACGCCGGACAGCACGGCCTCCGTGAAGCGGCGGCGTTCGTCGATCAGGTTGCTCGCGGCCGTGAGGCCGTCATGCTGGCGGCGCAGCTCGAGGGTCATCTTGTTGAAGCTCTCGCCGAGATGGGCGAGATCGCCATCGCTGCGTTTGGCAGGGACCTGCGCGTAGAAATTGCCCGAGGCGACCTGATCGGCCGCGTTGATGAGCCGGCGGATCGGCTCCACGAAGCGGTTGGCGAAGCTCAGGCCGAACCAGACCGCCGAGAGCAGCGTGATCAGCGCGATCAGCACGAAGACGGAGGCGAAGGCGTTCCGGATCTGCTGACGCAGCACATTGAAGGTCAGATATTCGCCTGCCGCCGCACGCGAGACGGCCGGAAAGTCGATCGCGAGTTGGCTGACCTCACGCTGTACCAGCAGCACCGCATCGTCATAGGCCGGCATGCGCAGGAGCGCGGCGAAGACACGGCCCTCGTTGGGTAGGAGGCAGATCGGGTCGTTCGACTTCGCCGCATCTTCGAAGGCTGCGACCGAGGGCAGCCGCGTCTGTTTGAGGACGTCGATCTGGGCCCGGGCGACGACATCGTTGGGGCCGCGCATGATCTTGGCGATGGGCAGCCCGAGCGCCTGGGCCCGCGAGGTCATGTAATTCTCGAACCATTCCCGGTTCTGGTCGAATTGCGGCCGGGCACGGGTCAGATCGTCCGTCAGAAGCCGGATCTCGCGGGCCAGCGACTGGCACTGGTTCTCCTGATAGGCATCGGCCACCTGCACCGATTTCAGCACCACATCGCGCACACGGTCGGTGAAGCCGAGCGACAATCCGCGATCGATCGTCACGGACGCGACGACCGCGAGCAGGATGGTCGGCAGGATCGCGATCAGGCTGAACAGGCCGACGATTCGGCTGTGGAGCCGCGCGACAGACGCGTTGGTACGCCTCGCATGCAGGAAGACGCGCGCCTCCCAGGCGATCACCACCACGAGACTGAGAACGAGCGCGACGTTGATCGCGAGCAGCGTCACCCCGAGATTGCGTGTCGGGGTCACGACCTGGATCAGCTGCGCGAGGATCAGGAAGGTGACGGTCGCCGAGAGCAAGGCCGTCCCGACGACCGCCGCACCGATCCAGCCGGGACCGCGCGGCACGGTGCCCAGACCCGTCGCGCCGGCATAACCAGGCTCCACCTCGGGGGCAGCCGATTTCTTGGACCATCGCATCAGCGGCATCGCTGATGCAGAGCCATCACAGTGTGGCGAAACTAATACGAATCAGCACGAAAACGCATTCTTGCTCAACAACGATGCAGGGTTGCTCGACAACCGTCCTCCTGCGCAGCAACGGTTGAATCAGGCGGCACGCCGAACAGGCAGGCTCGCAGCACGCCGTTCTGGCGATCCGCGTGAGACCGAAATGATCGCCCGCGATTTCGTGGGAACGACACAGGGTCTCAACTCGACTGCCCGAGCAGCGGGCCGGCCCAGAATTCACCCCACCGCCGCACGCGCTCGGACTCGCGCGCGAGCCACGATCTCCGCCTGCGCGCTGCGGTTCGTTCCCCTCGCCGGGGCCCGGCCCAATAGGTCGTTGAGCCGATCCATCGCGGGCTTCTCGATCAAGCGATAGGTCAGGGCGGCGAAGGGCAGCACGAGGAGGACGCAGAGGACAAGTGCCGGAACGAGGGCCTGAGAAGGCGTACCGATCAGCACGAGTTTCTCGGCCTTGTGCCAGCCGACGAGATCGAGACCAGTCTTGTTCTCGGCGAAGGTCGCGACCGTCTTCAGCACTTGGAAGACGAGCGTGTGGATCATGTAGATCGAGTACGACCACAGGCCGAGCCGCTGGAAGATCGGCATGTGGAGCAGCTGCGAGACGGGGCCCTGCCCGAACGAGAAGACATAGACGAGCAGCGCGCAGGCGATCGGGAAGAGGTACTGGGTCGGCCCTGGCTGGACCGTCAATCCGAGGCCGATCAGCACGACGAGCGTTGCCGTCTCTAGGCTCCCGGCCATGGTCAGCCGCTCCGGCGTGTGGACGCGCAGATCGTAGATCAGGCACCCGAAGAAGAAGCCGAGCGCCGCGCGCAGCACGCCGAAATCGGTCGAGACGAACAACTTGTCCGGCGAGGCGATATAGAGCAGCAGCCCCGCGAAAAGCCCCAGACCGAGGAAGATCGTGCGCGAACGACCTGGCCAGAAGGCCAGGACGATCGCGAAGAGAATCGACAGATAGAACTCGACGGCAACGCTCCAGGCCGGACCGTTCCAGCTCATGTCGGGATGCAGATCGAAAGATTGCAGGAACAGGATGTTGGTGAGGACTTCATAGAAGCTGTGCCCGGTCGAGAAGGGCATCGCGTCCATTCCGAAGGCCGGATTGACCTGCCCATAGGCATACTTCGCACCCTCGAACAGGATGAACACGGCGAGCATGAAGGCGTGGAGCGGCCAGAGCCGGACGAAGCGGCGCCAGACGAAGCGCCGGATGTCCTGCTCGTGCACGAGGTTGCCGCCATAGGCGTGGCTCAACACGAAGCCCGACAGGACGAAGAACACGTCCACGCAGGCCTGCAGATTGGCGAAACCGCTAAAATCCTTGAGCGCGTGATAGATCGGGATGTGGAACAAGACGACGAGCATCGCACAGATGCCGCGCAACGCATCGAGCGCTTCGAAACGAGACGGTATCTGCGACTGCCGTGCCATCGTGAGAACCCCAGCGGCGCCGTGCACGCCCGAGACCCACAATGAGCAATATGGAAGCCGTCCCGGCGCCTCCTTCACCTCTGGAGGGCGACGATGAACCGTTTGGTTACGTGCCGTGCGTCCGCCGACCGGGCGCGCTCAGCGCGCGCCGCGGAACACCTGCAGGTCTAGATCGCGCACCTTCTTGCGCAAGGTGTTGCGATTGACGCCGAGCAATTCCGCCGCGCGGATCTGGTTTCCGCGCGTCGCCGCGAGCGCTGCGCCGATCAGCGGGCCCTCGATCTCGCGCAGGATGCGATGATAGAGGCCGGGCGGCGGCAGCGTGTCCTTGTAGTTCGAGAAATAGTCGGCGAGATGCCGCTCGACCGCGCCGGAGAGGGTCTCGCCATCGCCGCCGCCTTTGCTGCGGGAGCCGGAATTCCCGGTCTGGGGCTGGGCGAGGGGCAGGGTTTCGAGCTCGGCCTCGATGACCGGCCCGGTGATCGTCTCCTGCGGGTAGAGCGCAGCGAGACGGCGCACCAGGTTTTCGAGTTCGCGGACATTGCCCGGCCAGCGATAGCGCTTGAGCTTTTCCGTCGCCTCCGCGTCGAGCATCTTGCGGGTCAGGCCCTCGCGCTCGACCAGCACGAAGAAGTGGCGGATCAGGTCGGGCACGTCCTCCGAGCGTTCGCGCAGGGCGGGCAGCCGCAACGGCACGACGTTCAGGCGGAAGAACAGATCCTCGCGAAAAATCCCCTGCTGGATCGAGACGCGCAGGTCCTTGTTGGTCGCCGCGATGATGCGGACATTCGTCTTGATCGGCACGCGGCCGCCGACCGTGGTGTATTCGCCCTGCTGGAGCACGCGCAGAAGCCGGGTCTGCGCCTCCATCGGCATGTCGCCGATCTCGTCGAGGAAGAGCGTGCCGCCTTCGGCCTGCTCGAAGCGGCCTGCCGAGCGTTGCAACGCGCCGGTGAAGGCGCCCTTCTCGTGGCCGAACAATTCGGATTCGATGAGATCACGCGGGATCGCGGCCATGTTGACCGGCACGAAGGGGCCGGTGCGGCGGCGGCCGTAATCATGCAGGGCGCGTGCGACGAGTTCCTTGCCGGTGCCCGACTCGCCGGTGATCATCACGGTGAGGTCGGTCGGCATCAGCCGCGCGAGCGCCCGGTAGATCTCCTGCATCGCCGGTGAGCGGCCGACCAGCGGGATGTCGTCGTTCTCGGCTCCCGAATTGGCCGGCGCCGGGCCGCGCGGCCGGGACAGGGCCCGCCCGACGATCGCGATCAGCTCCTTCAGGTCGAAGGGTTTGGGCAGGTATTCGTAGGCACCCCGCTCGGAGGCGCGGATCGCGGTCATGAAGGTGTTCTGCGCGCTCATCACGATGATCGGCAGTTCCGGCCGCACGCGCTTGATGCGCGGCAGGAGGTCGAACACGTTCTCGTCCGGCATCACCACATCGGTGATGACGAGATCGCCCTCCCCTTGCGCCACCCAGCGCCAGAGCGTGGCGCAGTTGCCGGTCGATCGGACTTCATAGCCCGCCCGCGACAGTGCCTGGTTGAGCACCGTCCGTATCGCGGCGTCGTCGTCCGCGACAATGATATTGCCGTTCGGCATGGCTCTCTGACTTGAGCTCCGGTCTCATGGGCCCGTGTTCGAGGCCCGCCCGTCGCGGGAACTCGACATGGGAAGCAGGATGCGGAAAGCCGTTCGGCGCGGCACGGGATCGCATTCGACGATCCCTCCGTGATCGCCGACGATCTTGGCCACCAATGCAAGTCCGAGGCCGGAACCTTGCGATTTGGTGGTCACGAAGGGATCGAACAGGTCCGGCAGCAGGTCTGGCGTGATGCCGGGTCCGTTGTCGCGCACCGCAAGCTCGATCGGCAGGCTGACGCGCTCGGTCGAGCCCGGGACCTGCAACCGCAGGCCGGTCCGGAATGCGGTGGACAGGGTTATCTCGCCATCGATCGTATCGGCACCGATCGCCTCGGACGCGTTCTTCACGAGGTTGAGAACGACCTGGACGAGCTGGTCGCGATTGCCGAGCACTGGAGGCAGCGAGGGATCGTAATTCTCGACGAAGCGGACATGACGGGCGAAGCCGGACTGGGCCGAGCGCTTCACCTGGTCCAGCACGCCATGGACGTTGACCGGCCCGCGCTCGACCGGCCGCTCCTCGCCAAACAGCTCCATCCGCTCGACGATTCGCACGATACGGTCGGATTCGTCGCAGATCAGGCGCGTCAGGACGCGGTCCTCTTCCACGCCCGATTGCTCGAGGAGCTGGGCGGCGCCTCGTATGCCGGCGAGCGGATTCTTGATCTCGTGGGCGAGCATCGCCCCGAGCGCCACCATCGAGCGGGCCGCGCCGCGATGGGTGAGCTGCCGGTTCATCTTGTCGGCGATGGTCCGCTCCTGGAGCATCAGCACGACGTGATCACCCTCGTCGACGTGGGTCGCAAACACGTCGACGCTGCGCTCCTGGCCGCTGCGCGGCTGAACGAGTTCGACGCGATATTCGCTGACGCTGGAGCGCCGGCTGCGCACTTCCGCAACGAGCGCGATGATCGGCGAAGAGAAGGGGATGATGTCGCGCAGGCGGCCGCGCTTCATCAGGCGCGCCGAGGCATCGAAGAAAATCTCCGCGGCGTGATTGACCTGCAGGATGCGCTCATCAGCCGAGATCGTCAGGACGGGCAGCGGAAGCGCGTTGAACACCGCCTCCGGGGTCGGCAGGTTTCTCGCGGAATGGTTCGATCCATTGGCCATGGCAGTCAGGCGGCCGCCTTCGTGGGAGACGAGGCGGTCCGGTCCTCACGAAATGCCTGGCGCAGCAGGTCGCGGGCCCGAACGGGGTCGGTCGTCGTGAGAAGCGCGGTCCTTTCCGCAGCGCTCAAGGCAGCCGGGCCGGCATGCTCGACATAGGCGGCGAGATGCTTGCGGGCGTGCCGCACGCCCATCGCGACACCGTAGAGCTCGAGAAGGCCGTCGTAATGCTCGCAGGCGATCGCGGCCCGCGCCTCCGCCGTGAGAGCCGAGACCTCGCGGCCTGCGAGGGAAGCAGCCAAAGCCCCGACCAGCCAGGGTCGCCCGATCGCGGCACGGCCGACCATCACGCCGGCCGCGCCGGACGCTGCGAGACAGGCGCGGGCCTGAGCGAGGTTGCTGACGTCGCCATTGGCGAAAACGGGAATGCGGACCGCCTCGACCACCGCGCGGATCGCCGACCAGTCCGCCTCACCCTTGTAGAATTGCTGGCGTGTGCGGCCGTGGATCGTGACGCCGTTGAGCCCGAGGCTTTCGGCCCGCTGCGCCAGGGCGGGCGCGTTGAGGCTGTCGCGATCCCAGCCGAGCCGCATCTTCACGGTGACGGGCACGGAGACAGCCTCGCGCACGGCGGCCAGCAGGCGTACCGCATGATCGGGAACACGCATGAGCGCCGAGCCCGCCGCGCCACCCGTCACGGTCTTGGCCGGGCAGCCCATGTTGATGTCGATCACGTCCGCGCCACTGCCGACGGCGAGCCGCGCGGCTTCGGCCATCGGTTCGGGCCCGCAGCCAGCGAGCTGGACAACATGCGGCGACAGGCCGGCCCCGCTGGCCCTCAACAGCGATTCGGCCTCCCCGCGCGCGAATTCGGCGGCGGCCACCATTTCCGAGACCACGGCGCTCGCACCGAGTCGGCGGGCGATCCGGCGCAGATGGAGATCGGTGACGCCCGAAAGCGGCGCGAGCAGAACCGGCGGTGCCAGGGTCGAAGGACGCTCCGACGCGCCGAGAGCGCTCAAATAATGGTCAGCCGACATTCTGCACAATAAATAGACAAACGAGGTTCAATGCAAGTGCCGCGCGGGTTTGCCTTCACGCGAGGCACCGCTTATGAGCGCTACCGCTTCTCAAACCGATCAACGAGGCCCCTTGATGTCCGAGCCCGCAGCGAGGCCCGTGACCGCCGCGATCGTCGTCGCGGCCGGGCGCGGACTGCGCGTCGGCGGCGAGACGCCCAAGCAATACCGCCGCGTCGGCGGTCTGCCGGTTCTTGCCCGCACGCTCTCTGCGCTCTGTCGGCACGAGGAGCTCGACCTGATCCAGCCCGTCATCGCGCCCGATGCCGCGGCATTCTATCGCGATTGTCTTGCCGAGCTCGACCCCGCACACCGCAGCAAGATCGCCGAGCCGGTGAACGGCGGCGCGACACGCCAGCAATCGGTCCATGCCGGGCTCGAAGCCCTGGCGAAAGCCGAGCACGTTCCGAATCTCGTGCTGGTCCACGATGCCGCCCGCCCCTTCATCGCAACCGACCTGATCGCACGCGCCGTCGCGGCCGGCCGGAAATACGGCGCCGCCGTGCCCGGCCTTGCCGTGACCGACACGATCAAGCGGATCGAAGCGATCGAGCCCGGCATCGGCCGGGTTCAGGAGACGCCCGCCCGCGAATCCTTGCGCGCCGTGCAGACCCCGCAGGCCTTCGACTTCGAGACGCTGATCGCGGCCCATCGCCGGGCGAAGAGCGAGGGCCTCGACGGCTTCACCGATGATGGCGCGCTGGCGGAATGGGCCGGGCTTCCCGTCGTCGTATTCGAGGGCGATGCCGATAACCGCAAGATCACGCAGGCTTCGGACCTGATCGAGGCGGACCGCACCTTTTCCGCGCGCCATGCTCCCATATCTGGAACGTCCATGACCACTTCTGGAACGTCCATGATCACTTACGTCACCCGCCTCGGCACCGGCTTCGACGTACACGCCTTCACGAGTGGCGACCATGTCTGGCTCGGCGGCGTGAAGATCCCGGCCGATCGCGGCGTGCTCGCCCATTCCGATGGCGATGTCGTGCTACACGCGCTGACCGACGCCCTGCTCGGCGCGATCGCCGATGGCGATATCGGCACTCATTTCCCGCCCTCGGACGAACAATGGCGCGGCGCCTCCTCGGACCGCTTCCTCGCCCATGCCGTGGGGCTAATCCGCGCGAAAGGCGGCAAGATCGACCATCTCGACATCACCGTCCTCGCCGAGGCTCCGCGCATCGGCCAGCATCGCGAGGCGATCCGCGCGCGCATCGCTGAGATTGCAGGCGTGCCGCTCTGCAACGTCTCGATCAAGGCGACGACCTCGGAAAAGCTCGGCTTCGTCGGTCGAGCCGAGGGCCTTGCCGCACAGGCCGCCGCCACGGTCCGGCTGCCCGAGATCTGCTCGGAGGTCGATGACGAGGCCGAGACGGCCGCAAGGCGTTCGTGATCGACGACCCCGCCCTCATCGCCCGGGCCGAGGTCCTGATCGGGCGCTGCGCAGCGGCGGGCGTGAGAATCGCGACGGCAGAATCCTGCACGGGCGGGCTGGTCGCAGCCCTGCTCACGGCGATCCCCGGCTCGTCGGCAGTCCTCGATCGCGGTTTCGTGACCTATTCGAACGCGGCCAAGATGGCGATGCTCGGTGTTCCTGACGCTGTGCTCGTCGAACACGGCGCGGTCAGCGCGGCCGTCGCGCAGGCCATGGCCGAGGGAGCGCTCGCCCATTCGCAAGCCGAGATCGCGGTCGCGATTACGGGCATTGCCGGCCCTGGCGGCGGGAGCGCACGAAAGCCGGTCGGCCTCGTACATCTCGCCCTGGCGACCCCACAGGGAACGCACCATCTCGAGAGGCGTTACGGCGATCCAGGGCGCGCCGAGATTCGCCGGCGCTCCGTCGCTGATGCGATGGGCCTGCTGGAGGCGGCATCACCGTCGGGATCGTGATCGGCGAGGAGGCAATGACTTGTCGGACGAGAGAAGGCCGGCCGTAGCAACCTATTCGGCCCAGGTCTGCATCGTCGGCGGCGGCCCGGCCGGCATGATGGCCGCCTTTCTGTTCGCCCGCGCGGGCCTGGATGTCGTCATCCTCGAGAAACACGCCGATTTCCTGCGCGATTTCCGCGGCGATACGATCCATCCCTCCACCCTCGACGTGATGGAGGAACTCGGCCTTCGCGATAAATTCCTCGCGCTGCCGCACACCAAGATCGGATACGTCTCGGCCTTCGTCGGCAACGAGGTGTTTCGCATGGCCGATTTCGGCCATCTGCCGACGCGGAACCGCTTCATCGCGATGATGCCGCAATGGGATTTCCTCGATTTCCTGGCCGATGAGGCGCGCCGCTATCCCGGCTTCAAACTGCTGATGCGGACCGAGGCGGTCGACCTGATCGAAACGCTGGATGCGGTGACCGGCGTCCGGGCGATGTCGCCCGAGGGGCCGGTCGAGATCTGCGCCAAGTTGGTGATCGCGGCGGACGGGCGCCATTCGCGGATCAGGGATTGTGGCGATTTCGAACGGGAGACCTTCGGCGCTCCAATGGACGTGCTGTGGTTCCGGCTGTCCCGGCTGCCGGACGATGACAACGTGTCTGGCGGACGCTTCGGCCGCGGGCGCCTTCTCGTCACGCTCGATCGCGGCGATTATTGGCAATGCGCGCTGGTCGTTCCGAAAGGGAGCGATGGCGCAATCCGCGCGAAGGGCCTCGCGGCATTCCGGGAGGGCATCGCCGAATTCGCGCCGTTCCTGCGCGAACGGGTCGGCGAAATCGCGAGCTTCGATGACGTCAAGCTCCTGACTGTCACGGTCGACCGGCTCAAAAGCTGGTACCGGCCCGGACTGCTCTGCATCGGGGACGCCGCGCATGCGATGTCGCCGATCGGCGGTGTCGGCATCAACATCGCAATTCAGGATGCCGTCGCGACCGCCAACATCCTGACCGAGCCGCTTCGCAGCGGTCACCTGAGCGAGGCGGACCTCGCTCGCGTCCAGGCGCGCCGCCTGCCGCCCGCGAAGATGACGCAGCGGCTCCAACTCATGATGCAAAACCAGATCGTCGCCCGCGTGCTCGACGAAACCGGCGGTCCGATCAAGGCGCCGGCCTTCCTGCGGCTCATCAACCGCTTTCCGATCCTGCAGCGGATTCCCGCCCGCCTGCTCGGCCTCGGCTTTCGGCCGGAGCATGTGCAGGTCGGTGCCCACTGACGGCTTTCCATCGCTCGCTTCAAGCTTTTGGAGGGACCTTCTTCGCGCGGCGCTGAACGAAAGCCGCCCGACGGGAATCGTCATCGTAGAAGCCGGGTGCGCGGCTGCGCCCCAATTCGAACAGACGCCCGAGCAGAGCCGGATCCCGGTCGAATTTCGAGGCGAGGTTGAGGCCGGGATCTGCCTCCTCGATGCCGATGATCCGCACCTCGATCGGCCGGTAATGCGTGCCCGCGAGGTGCCCAGCCGCGATCATCCCATTCACGGACTCGATCATGTCGAGTTCCTTGTTCATCGAGACGTTGCCGCTCAATTCGTTCCGGCGGTCAGCGATGTCGCGCATGAAGATCGGCTTGTGCATCGAGATCTGCGGGTTGATCTGGATGACCCAGATCTCGTCCGGCCGCGGTTCGAGATGGGTCAGCACGTTGATCGGCGGGTTGATGCTGAACAGACCGTCCCAGAAGGCGGTGCCGCGTCGCTCAACATCCTTGTAGAGCGGTGGAATCGCGATCGAGGCCATCACGTCTTCGTAGCCGAAAGGCTCGTGGGGATAGGTGATGCCCTTGGTGCGCGCCACAGTGTGGCCGTCGCCGCCGATCGCGACCGAGATGCCCTGGCGGATATCCGTCGCGCCGACGAACAGCGCGGGGTCATTGAGGCGCTTCGCATCCTTCGGCATGTCCTCGAGGACGAGCCAATGCTCGAGCAGGGCCAGCATCTCGCGCGCGGCACCGAGATCCCATTCATAGGGGCTGACTTCGAAGGTGAAGGGCAGTCCGAGATAGAACTGGCCCCAAAGGTTGCGGATAACGTCGGGCAATTCCCTCGCGCCGAGCGCCGTCCACATTCCGCGCAGCCTATTGCGTGCCAAGGCCACCCCCCTGGCATCTCCGCCCTGGATCAGGCCGGTCCAGGCCAGCGACGCGTTGACCGCGCCGCCCGAGGTCCCGCTCAAAGCCGCCAGACGGAATCTGTCACCGAGGTCCTCCAGAAGCCGATGAATGACCCCCGCTCCGAAGGCGGCATGGCTTCCGCCCCCCTGACAAGCAATCGCGACGAGGGGTGGCTCGTTTTGTTCGTGCATGGCGGCGGGATGCAACCGGGTTGGCGTCGGCGTGGCGGCGTTTGGCTATAGGCATATCCGCACCGACTGCAATCTATGGTCTCGTCCGGCGCAATGCCTCCGAAATTGTCAATCAACCTCGGTGCTGCTAGGTAACTCGTCCGTCGCTGCGACGTACGTGTATTGCCGACGCAAACAGGGGAGAGGCTGCATGACAGTGTTGATCGTCATCTCTCCGGCCAGCGACCGATAGGGCGCTTCGGGCCCCCGATCCAAAGCACGCCCAAGGCTGCGGCGGATCCAAACACCCCATTTTATCCATTCGAGCCTGAGTCCGGGATCCCTCGCGCCCCGACGCGGCTCCCTTGAAGAGCCGGCGCTATAAGCTCGCCGGAACGGCACCATGACTTCGCGGTCCACTCGGCGCGGTACGGCGATCGCCCGTATCCTCGCCTTCCTTCTGCGCCATTGGCGCGCTCGCCTCGGCAATGTGCTTGCGCTCGCCGGAGCGGTCCTCGGCGCGACGCTCGCCGACGTGTTCCTGCCGCTGTTTGCCGGGCGGCTGATCGATGCTCTGACGCAGGCCGATCGGCAGGCGGCGCTCGATGGAGCGCTTTCTGCCTTCGCCGCGATGACCGCGCTCGGCGTCGCGACCGTGCTGCTCCGCCATCTCTCCTGGATCCTGGTGGTGCCGTTGACGCTCGGCATGATGTCGGATGTCGCGCGTGCCGGCTTCCACCGCGTTCAGCGCCTCTCGACCGACTGGCACGCGAGTACCTTTTCGGGCTCGACGGTCAGAAAGATTTCGCGCGGCATGTGGGCGCTCGACGGGCTCAACGACACGACGCTCCTGATGCTGTTTCCGAGCCTCGTCGCGATGCTCGGCACGATGGTCGTGCTCGGGGCGATCTGGCCGACGATGGGTGCGTTGATCGGGGCCGGTGCGCTCGTCTACGTCCTCCTATCGAGTCTCCTGGCGACGCGCGTCATCGCTCCAGCCGCCGCCCTGTCCAACGCGCAGGATACGCGCCTCGGCGGCGTGCTCAGCGATGCGATCGGCAACAATGCCGTGGTCAAGGCGTTCGGCGCGGAAACGCGCGAGGACGACCGGCTGGCGCGCGCCTTCGCCAAATGGCACCGGCGCAACTGGCGCACCTGGATGCGGGTGATCTGGAGCGGCACCGCGCAGTTCATGCTTCTCCTGGTCTTCCGCATGGCGATCATCGCCCTGGCCTTGTGGCTGTGGTGGAGCGGGGCGGCGAGCCCCGGCGAGGTCGCGACCGTGCTCACGACCTACTTCGTGCTGCATGGCTACCTCCGCGAGGTCGGCGCCCACATCAACCACCTGCAGCGCGCCGTGAACGAGATCGAGGAACTGGTCGATCTCGAATCCGAGCCTTTCGGGGTCGCGGACCGACCGAATGCGCGCCCGCTCGCGATGAGCGGCGGAGCGATTCGGTTCGAGCACGTCGACTTCCACTACGGCAGTCACGCGACGCCGCTCTATCGGGACTTTTCGGTCTCGATCCCGGCAGGGCAGCGCGTCGGCCTCGTCGGCCGTTCTGGCTCGGGCAAGACCACCTTCGTCAAGCTGATCCAGCGGCTCTATGACGTGAGCGGCGGCCGCATCTTGATCGACGGGCAGGACGTCGCGCAGGCGAGCCAGGGCTCATTGCGAGCGCAGATCGCGATCGTGCCTCAGGAGCCGGTGCTGTTTCACCGCTCGCTCGCCGAGAACATCGCCTATGCGCGGCCCGGGGCCGGCCTCGAGGAAATCGAGCGCGCGGCGCGGCTCGCCAACGCCCACGATTTCATCGCGCGGCTGCCAAAGGGCTATGCGACCCTGGTCGGCGAGCGCGGCGTCAAGCTCTCGGGCGGCGAGCGTCAGCGTGTCGCCTTGGCACGCGCTTTCCTGGCCGACGCGCCGATCCTGATCCTCGACGAGGCGACATCGAGCCTCGATTCGGAATCGGAGGCGCTGATCCAGCAGGCGATGGAGCGGCTGATGCACGGACGCACTGCGATCGTGATCGCACACCGGCTCTCGACCGTGCGCGCGCTCGACCGCATCCTGGTGTTCGAGCATGGCCGCATCGTCGAAGATGGCCCGCACGACGCCCTACTGCGCGCGCCGGACGGCGCGTATCGCGCCTTGTTCGAGCGGCAGGCGGTGCTGGCGGAGAATGCGTAAATCGGGCGGCTTCAAGCCGCCCGACCGAGCCCTGCCGGTCCGCTCTGGGCAAGACAACCGAACAGGTCCTTCGGATCCTCGACCTGCGGCACCAGGTCGAGCTCGCGTCCGGCCCCCGCGAGATCGCGGATGCAGCGCAGCGCCGAAAAATCCTCGAGAGCGAAGCCGACCGAATCGAACAGGGTGATGGTGTCGTTCGCCACGCGACCAGGGGCTTCGCCCGTCACCACGCGCCACAATTCGGTTACCGGATAGGCGGCCGGCATCTGCTGGATCTCTCCCTCGATCCGCGTCTGCGGCTCGAATTCGACGAAGGTGCGGGCCCGCTCCAGGATGCCGGCATGCAACTCGGTCTTGCCGGGGCAATCGCCGCCGATCCCATTGATATGCTGGCCGGGTGCGACGAGATCGGGCGTCAGGATGGTGGCGCGCGTCTTGTCGGCGGTGGCCGTGGTGATGATGTCGGCGCCCCTCACCGCCTGTGCGACGCAATCCGCAAGCAGGATGCGCAGGCCGCTGCCTTCGAGATTGCCTCTCACCTTCGCCATGGCGGCCGGATCGATGTCGTAGAGGCGGATTTCTTCGATGCCGAGAACGGCCTTGAAGGCGAGCGCCTGGAACTCGGCCTGCGCGCCAGCGCCGATCAGCGCCATGGAGCGGCTGTCCGGCCGTGCGAGCAGGCTCGCGGCGAGCGCCGAGGTCGCAGCGGTGCGCAGGGCGGTCAGGATGGTCATCTCCGAGACGAGGAGCGGATAGCCGGTCGCCACATCGGCAAGTACGCCAAAGGCCGCGACCGTGAGCTTGCCCTGGCTCGGATTGCCGGGATGGCCGTTGACGAACTTGAAGGCGTAGGTCTTCGCATCCGCCACCGGCATCAGTTCGATCACGCCGAGCGGCGAATGGCTGGCGGGTCGCGGAGCGAGATCGAATTCGGGCCAGCGAGCAAAATCGGTGCGCAGATACAAGGCGAGCTTGCGCAGGACCTTTTCCGGCCCCTCGCGGCGTATCAGGGCCGCCATCTCGCCGACACCGATATAGCGCGTCACGCTCCACCTCTCTGGCTCTTGGCAATTCCAGCATGACAGTTCGAAGCGTATGGTGGCCAGACGAATAAGTGGCCGATACGCGCAGTGAACTGCGCATTTTGGCAAGCTTCACCGACCGGAATGGCTGCGATGCTCGACGATCTCGACCGACGCCTGATCGCTCTGCTGCGCACCGATGCCCGGCTGCCCATTGCCAAACTCGCCACCGATCTCGGGGTCACGCGGGCGACGGCGCGGGCCCGGCTCGATCGACTGGTGCGCGATGGTGTGATCGTCGGGTTCACGGTGCAGTTGCGCCGCGATCCCGAATCGGCGGCTATGCGGGCGGTAACGCTGATCGAGGTCGATGGGCGCCATGGCGAGAACGTGATCCGGCGCCTGTCAGGGCTGCCGGAGATCCGCGCGCTTCACACCACGAATGGGCGCTGGGACATCGTGGCGGAGATCGAGGCCCCCTCGCTCGCCGCTTTTGATGCGCTACTGCGCACGATCCGCCAGACGGAAGGCATCGCCAATTCCGAGACCAGCATCCTGCTGGCGGCGCGCAAGGGCGGAGGGTGAGGGGCGCGCGACCGCGCCCCCGACCCAGACTTATTTCAGGAGTTTGATCAGAGCCTTGCCGTCCTTGGACTTCAATTCCTTGGCGTCGAGCGTGCCGTCACCGTCCGGATCGGCCTTCTTGAAGAGCGACTCGACGAGGGCCGAGTATTCCTTGGCGTCGAGCGTGCCGTCGCCGTCCGGATCGGCGGCCTTGAGGTCGTCGGCGCTGAGACGGCCCTTGAGTTCCTTAGTGTCGACCGAACCGTCCTTGTCGGTATCGGCCTTCGTGAAGGCGTCGGTCGCCGCAGCCTGGACCTCCTTGAGGTCGAGCGTGCCATCTTTGTCGGTATCGAGGGCCTTGATGACCCACGCGGCTTTTCCGCCACCCTTGGCGAGGACAGGGCCGACCGTTGCTGCCGGAATCGCCAGGGCGGCCGTGATCGCGAGGATCGAAACGCGGGTGATGAATGACATGATCTGGATCTCCTGAGTGCCGGAATGTCCGCCCCGATCCAGACTATCTACACGACGAAATTTGACCTCGCCACGCAGAATGTTGCATCGCGGTATGATTTCCGGGGCAATCAAGCAATCTGGAATGGGCCTTCTCGGAAGATGACCTTGCGCTAAGCACCTACATGTCAACGGGACAGATTATCGAGCGCGCCTTCCCCACCCGGTTCGCATGGTGCGACACAATGAGCTCGACGCGCCCCTTTGCGCTTTGATCCCATTGGAATATCTATAGAATTTCCGGCACCGGATTCCGGTCGGAAGGGCAACCCGGATGCGGCCCCATCTGTGAGAAATATAAGTCTGGTGCCCAGTTGAATTGTGCCCAACACATTGCTTATGTACTGGGCATCGAAGCACGGAGGAACTGGTTATGAAGTGGTCTACCCCGGTCGTCCAGGAAATCTGCGTCGGCATGGAAGTCACCAGCTACGAGTCGGCCGAGATCGACACGTTCAACTGAGCTGACGCCGGCCGCGACGGCCAGCCCCTCACGTTCTCACAAGCATGTTCAATAGGAGAAACACCATGAAGTGGTCTGCCCCCATCGTTCAGGAAATCTGCGTCGGCATGGAAGTCACCAGCTACGAGTCGGCCGAGATCGACACGTTCAACTGAGCGGCACTGCCTCGCTAAAGCTTCGAGGGCGTCACCCGGAAGGGTGGCGCCCTTTCTCATGTCTGGACGGACCCCGTCGTCTAAACGGCAACGGACGGGCCGCCGAGCGACCCGTCCGTCACGCATCTCCCCAAGCTCGGCTCGATCCTTGAGCGATCTGGTCGCGCGAACGCGGCTCAAAGCTTGTAGCGAATCTGATCGGTCCAGAATCGCTCGAGCCGGCCGAGCGCCTGGTTGAGCCTCGAGAAATCGTCGTTCGAGATTCCGCCGATCGGAGAGATCGTGCGGGCGTGCTTCTCGTAGAGCCCGCGGATGATCTCGTGCACCTCGCGGCCCTTGCCGGCGAGGCTGATCCGCACCGAGCGGCGGTCGAGCTTCGATCGGGCGTGGTGGAGATAGCCCGCTTCAACCAGCTTCTTGACGTTGTAGGAGACGTTCGAGCCGAGATAGTAGCCCTTGCTGCGCAACTCGCTCGCGGTGAGCTCCTTGTCGCCGATATTGTAGAGCAGCAGCGCCTGGACGCTGTTGATGTCTTCCCGACCGCGACGCTCGAACTCGTCCTTGATCACATCGAGCAGGCGGCGATGCAGCCGCTCGACGAGATGCAAGGCCTCCAGATAGGAGCCGTTTGCAGAAGCGCCCTCGGCTTCGGGACCGGCCTCGACGCGCTTCGCGGACTGAGTTTTCATAGGACGCCTCGTCTGTTCTGCCGGGTGCCGCGCTGGTACGGCCCCGCTTATGTCGACAACTTGGCGCCAACGGATGAAAGGCGATTTAAGCGACAGGATGAATTTGTGATTTACCGGATTCGGTAAATGCAAAATGAAACGAATAAAATAACGGCCTGTTTACTGGGTCTCGCGCGCCGCCAGCCAGGACAGGATGAAGTAAAGCAGCACGATGCTTGCCAATACGACGATGACTGCTATCGGCAGCGGAACGAACTGCGGCGTAAGCAGCGCCAAGGTCATGGTGCTGGTCGCGGCAAGCAGCCAGACCACTCCGCCCCAGGCCGTGGTCAGCCACAATCCCACAGCCGCAGCGAGGTCGATCACGGCAAAATAGACGATCGCCGCCTGCCGGCCCGGTGGGCCTGCTTCGAAGGGACGCACACCTGGCAGCACGTCGACGATCTCGGCCCAGGTCAGGATCCCCTTGCCGACCCACGCCAGCGCAACGATGCGCATGAACCAGACGAGCACGCTGTCCCAATGGGTCTGCTTGCGCACGACGCGCTCGATGCGATCATTGGCGCCTTCGCCGCTGCCGACGCGGCCACGACCGTCGCGCGTGGCGCCGGCCTTGGCGAGGCCTCGCACCGCCATGCCGTCCTTAGCCAAAATTCGGCTCCGGACCGTCGGTGGGCTCGAACGCTGCCGCGATCGATGCGGGGTCGACGTCGTCGAGTTTGGCCGGCTGCCAGTCCGGCTTGCCGTCCTTGTCGATGACGACGGAGCGCACACCCTCGTAGAAATCGTGCCCGCGCATCACGCGGGTGCAGAGGCGGTATTCGGTGAGCATCGCCTCGGGAAAACTCAAGGCTCCGCCGCGCCGCATCTGCTCGAATGCCAGATGCACGCTGGTCGGTGAGCGCGACAGGATCAGGTTGGCGGTCTCGGTGGCAAACAGCGAATGCGCGGAGGCCGCGACGGCAAGCCGGCCGAGCACGTCGTCGACCGTGCTCGCCGAAAAGCACTCGTCGATGAGGCTGCGCTCGCGGACCAGCGGACCGGGCTCGGGCGGCTGCGCGGCATATGCTGCGAGCGTCTCCTCGATCGCGCCGCCCGCGCTCAAGCCCTCGATGATCGCGTCGAAATCGGAAGCTTTGGAGAAGTGCGTTGCAAGCCCCGTGGCGAGCGCGTCGCCGGCGCCGATACGGGCGCCCGTGACCGCGAGATACGTCCCGGTATGCCCGGGCAGGCGCGGCAGAGCGTAGGTCATGCCGACATCGGGAAAATAGCCGATCGCCGTTTCCGGCATCGCGAACAGGTATTTTTCGGATGCCACCCGGACGTCGCCATGCAGCGAAATGCCGACCCCTCCGCCCATCACCACGCCCTCGATCAGCGCGACATACGGCTTCGGATAGCGCTTCACATAGGCGTCGAGTTCGTACTCGCTGCGCCAGAAGGCGACGGTCTCGTCGAAGCGGCCGGCCCGGCCGAGTTCGTAGATCTGGCGGATGTCGCCGCCGGCGCAGAAGGCACGGCCTCCGGCCCCGCGCACCACGATGCGGGTCACCGCCTCGTCCGTCTCCCAGGCGCGGAGCTGCGCGTCCATTGCCTGCACCATCGGCAGGGTCAGGGCGTTGAGCGCCTTCGGCCGGTTCAGCAGGATGAGGCCCGCAGCACCACGCCGCTCAAAGAGGATTTCGGGCTCCGCCTGGTCCGTCATGCTCAAGTCTCCCGGTGCGCGCTTAGACGCAGTCTCAGGCCGGCCGTCAATCGGGAGAGTTCGCGAGCGCAGGCAAGCAAATGCTGGCTCGCCCATCTTCCGGCGATCCCGTTTCTGCAGCGCATGCGAATGTGCTAGGGCGCCGGCCGATAGCCGGTTCAGAAATCCGAGTGCCCGATGTCGCATGCCACTCCGCGCCCGCTCGCCATCGAGACCGCGTGCGAGGCTGCGCCGGGAGCGGTGCCTCTCGCGATCACCCAACGGCCCCGGCGCAACCGGAAGGCGGAATGGTCGCGCCGGCTGGTGCGCGAACACCAGCTGACGCGCGACGATCTGATCTGGCCGCTCTTCGTCGTCGAGGGAACGGGAAGACGTGAACCGATCGCCTCGATGCCGGGCGTCGAGCGTCTGAGCGTCGACGAGATCGTGCGGGCGGCCGAGCGCGCGGCGAGCCTCGGAATCCCGGCGATCTCGTTCTTCCCCTACACGGAGCCTTCTTTGCGCGACGCGCGTGGTAGCGAGGCGCTCAATCGCGACAATCTCGTCTGCCGGGCCGTGCGCGCCGTGAAGCGGGCCGTGCCGGAGGTCGGGATCATGACCGATGTCGCGCTCGATCCCTATACCAGCCACGGCCATGACGGCCTGCTCGAAGACGGCGCGGTGCTCAACGACGAGAGCGTCGCCGTGCTCGTCGAACAGAGCCTGATCCAGGCCGAGGCCGGGGCCGACATCATTGCTCCCTCCGACATGATGGACGGGCGTGTCGGCGCGATCCGTGTGGGCCTCGACCGAGCCGGTTATCGCGATGTCCAGATCATGGCCTACGCTGCCAAATATGCGAGCGCCTTCTATGGCCCATTCCGCGATGCCATCGGCACCAAGGCGGCGCTCGTCGGCGACAAGCGCACCTATCAGATGGACCCTGCCAATGGCCGCGAGGCGTTGCGTGAGGTGGCGCTCGACATTGCCGAGGGCGCCGATATGGTCATGGTCAAGCCTGGCATGCCGTATCTCGACGTCATCGCCCGCGTGAGGGATGAATTCGGCGTGCCGACCTTTGCCTATCAGGTGTCGGGCGAGTACGCGATGATCGAGGCTGCCGCCCGGAATGGCTGGCTCGATGGTGAGCGCGCCATGGTCGAAAGCCTGCTCGCCTTCAAGCGCGCGGGCGCCGATGGCGTCCTGACCTATTACGCGCCGCGCGTTGCCGAGCGCATGAACGCCATTGCGTGACCTGTTCCGTGGGGCGTGCGGGGCCCTTGTGATGCTCGGGGTCGCCGCCATGGCATCGTTCCTCGCCCAATGCGGAAGCGGTGTCGACGCGCGCCGAGCCGCGCTGTGCCGGCGCGCGGTGCCCGCGCTCGTGCCGCCCGATTCGAAGATCAACCTGCTTCGCGTCGGCAGCGGCCCCGCCGAAGACAGCATCCGCGTCGATTATCGGCTCAGCGGACGTCCCGAGGCGGCGACCAAGGCGCGGTGGGTGATCTGCGGATTCGGACCGGGCGCGAACCTCGTTTCTGTGACGACGGAGGATGGCCCCGTGACCGGTGCCTCGGTCTATCTGCTCAAACGCTATTTTCTCGATACGCCCGAGGCGGAGGCTTCCGACCCAGCCGCTCGATAAGCCGGACATATTAGCGACGCCCGAGCCGGCTGCCCTGCAGAGCTTGAGCTTTATCCGAAATCGATCTGACCGTTCTCGCTGTGCCTCTTGGAACCGCCGACCCGACTTCCTACGTTTTTGCTGTGGTTCTCGAACCCACGGAGCGGAAAAGAATGCTGAACCCACAGCCTGGCTATGCGGAACGCTATGACATGCCGGGCTATGCCGGCTCTGTTCCGGTGCCCTATGTCCGGGCGAGCCTCGGCACGCGGTTTTTCGCCTATCTGCTCGACATCGTCTTCATCTTCGGCTTCACGACCTTCTTGGCGACGCTGATCTTTCTCGCGGGCGTTCTGACGTTGGGACTGGCCTGGACCTTGTTCCCGGTCCTGGCGGCAAGCGGGATTCTCTACAGCGCGATCACGGTCGGCGGTCGCAAACAGAGCACCTGGGGCATGCGGATGCTCGGCCTGCGGGTCGTCGCGCCGGAAAGCGGCCGGCCGGTCGATTGGGTGACGGCGGGCGTGCATGCCCTGCTTTTCTATGTCGCGATCTCGACCTTCGTGATCTGGTGCGTCGACATCTTGTTCGGCCTGCTGCGTCCCGATCGCCGGCTCGGCCACGACCTGCTGCTCGGCCTCGCAGTGGTCAAGGCGTAAGCCATCCTGATCAGGGCGATCACGTATCGGTGATCGCCCTGTCAAGCGCGCGGTCACGCGCCGGCACACAACTGGCCCGAAACCTGCTCCACGCGACATGAAGTCGGTTGAGCGCCGCCGGGATGGCGCTACACTCAGGTCTTTGCGGGCGGCGTCTCGCGTCCTCAACGACCCCAAGGCGTCAAACGGCGTGACGAGCCATCCTCGCGACACTCCGCAATTCTACCTGACGGCTCCCTCCCCCTGCCCGTATCTCGAGGGCCAGGAGGAACGGAAGGTGTTCACCCATCTCGTCGGGCGGCGGGCACGCGACCTCAACGAGATCCTGACGCAGGGCGGCTTCCGCCGCTCGCAGACCATCGCCTATCGCCCGGCCTGCGAATCCTGCCGCGCCTGCGTCTCCGTGCGCGTCATCGTCCGGGATTTTCAGCCGACCGGCAGCCAGAAGCGCATCCTGCAGCGCAACGCCGATCTGATCGGGACACCGGAGCCGAACCGGCCCGCCTCCGACCAATACGCCCTGTTCCGCCGCTATCTGGATGCGCGCCACGGCGACGGCGGCATGGTCGACATGACCGTGCTCGATTATGCGATGATGGTCGAGGATAGCCATGTCGACACTCATCTCGTGGTCTATCGCCGCCGCGGGCCCGATAGCGCGATCACCCGGCGCGGGCATGGCGCGCCGGTCGCGGTCTGCCTGACCGACGTGCTCGCCGATGGGCTGTCGATGGTCTACTCGTTCTACGAGCCGGATGAATCGGCTCGCTCGCTCGGCACCTTCATGATCCTCGATCACATCCGCCGGGCGCGCGATCTCGGGCTGCCCTATCTCTATCTCGGCTATTGGGTCGAGGGTTCCCGCAAGATGGATTACAAGGCCCGCTTCCGGCCGCAGGAAAGGCTGCAGCAGCAGGGCTGGACTCGGGTGGAGTAGCGAACCCACCCGATTTTCCGTCGCACGCACGGGATATGCCCATCTCGTCGAAAGGCAGAGGCGGACCGGCCGAATGCCGAGCGTCATGACCCCTGCCCTGATCTTCGCGGCTATCGCAATGCTCGGCAGCGGCACGGGCCGAGCGGAAAGTTTGGCGGAATGGCAGCGCGACCTCGCCGAACACATTCGCTGCCATCTCATCTACCCGAACGGGCTGGGGCGCCCGACATCGCCTCGTACCGCGCTAGTGGTTTTCGAGATCGGCGCCGACAGCAGCCTTGGCAACGTCAATATCGAGCGGAGTTCCGGCGTCATGGTCTTCGACCGTATCGCACGTGCCGCCGTCGCAGACTCCAGTCCGGCGCCTCCACCTCCGCCTGACCTACAGCGCGCCAGACCGTTGACCGTCAGCATTCCACTGACATTCCATCCACCCCGGAACGCAGCCGGCGGCATGAGCGAGCCGCAATCGCCACGGCCCGACAGCCCGAAGAACGAGCCGCCCGTATGCAGGGATGTCGGCATCATCTGAAAGGTGCCCGTCCGTTGCCGACTACTCGACCACGGCGATCGCGAAGCCATCCCAACCTTTGTCGCCGACCGTCTGGATCGCGGTTGCGGAGAGACGCGGCTCGCTCGCCATCCGATCGAAGAACCGCCGGGTCCCGATCACGCGCGAATCCGTACTCGCCGAGTCCGTCACGCCGCCGCTGCGCACGACGTTGTCGCCGATGATGACGGTGCCGGAACGCGCGAGCTTCAGCGCCCAGCCGAGATACTCCGCGTTGCTCTCCTTGTCGGCGTCGATAAAGACGAAATCGAACGGGTCGCCGCCCTCGGCTTCGAGAAGCGGCAAGGTCTCGAGCGCCGGCCCCACCCGCAGATCGACGCGGTCCGCAAGGCCCGCGGCCGCGATATTACCCCGCGCCACCTCCGCATGGCGCGGCTCGGCTTCGAGCGTGACGAGGATACCGCCGGGCGGCAAAGCGCGGGCGAGCCAGATCGTCGAGTAGCCGCCGAGCGTGCCAATCTCCAGGATGCGGCGGGCGCCGCTCATCCGCGCCAGCAGATGGAGCAGCTTGCCCTGCGTCGGGGAGACGTCGATCGCCGGCAGTCCCGCCGCTGAATTGGCCGCGAGCGCCGCGTCGAGGATTGCATCCGGTGCCAAGAGCCGCTCGGCAATGTAGCCGTCGACCGCGCTCCATTCGGCCTGCGTCATTCCCGAGCCTCTGCCGTGATCAGGGCCGCCCTCAGCCTCTCGCCGCGCGGAACGTGTCGCAGGACTGGGTCTGGCCGCTCTTGTAGCCGGTCATGAACCAGCGCATGCGCTGCTCGGACGAGCCATGCGTGAAGGAATCCGGGACGGCATAGCCCTGCGCCTGTTCCTGCAGACGGTCGTCGCCGATGGCGTTCGCGGCCTGCAAAGCCTCCTCGATGTCGCCCTGTTCGAGCGAATTCCATTTGTCGTTCGAGTTCTTGGCCCAGACGCCGGCGAGGCAATCGGCCATCAATTCGATCCGCACGGAGAGCTGGTTCGCCTCGCCCTGGCTCGCCGCCGCCTGCTGGCGGCCCTGCACCTTGCCGAGAATGCCGAGAATGTCCTGGACGTGGTGGCCGACCTCGTGCGCGATCACGTAGGCATAGGCGAAATCGCCTTTGACGCCGAACTTGCGCTGCATGTCCGAGAAGAAGCTCGTGTCGAGATAGACCTTCTTGTCGAGCGGGCAGTAGAACGGCCCCATCGCTGCCTGCGCCTGCCCGCAGCCGGAGCGCGTGCCGCCCTGGTAGAGCACCAAGGTGGTCGGCGTGTATTGCCGGCCGGTCTGGTTGGGCAGAACGGTCTTCCAGACATCCTCGGTATTGCCGATGATCGCCGCGGCGAATTTCCCGATCTGGTCGGTCGGCGGCGCACGCCGGCGCGACTGGGTATTGGGATCGACCTGCTCCTGCTGCGGCCGGCCGCCGCCACCGATGACCTGTTCGGCGCCGCCGATCAGGACGGCCGGGTTGATGCCGGTGACCCAGCCGATGATGCACAGGATGATGATGGTGCCGATGCCGAGGCCGCCGGCACCGCCGCCGGGAAATCCGAAGCCTCCGCCGCCGCCACCCTCGCCGCGCCGGTCCTCGACATTGTCCGAACTGCGGAAATCTTCCCAACGCATGGCCGTCACCGTCCCATGTGGCGGCACAGGCTCTGCCGCTTTTCCCTCAGTAATGACCCGGCCGAAAAGACGGTTCCGCTCAGGAACCTGCGTCGTCGATCAGGGCGCCGAGTCCAGCATCGTTCTCAGCATGCGGAAGTCTCTCCAGGCAAGGCGCTTCTGTACGGGTTGGCGCAGCAGATAGGCCGGATGCAACGTCGCGAGCGCCTTGATCTCGCGTCCATCCCCGAGGCGGTAGGGAAACCAGCGGCCGCGCGCTCTCAGGATACCGTCTTTGGTACCGGTCAGGGTCTGTGTCGCGGGAGCTCCGAGGGAGACCAGGTATTCGGGATTGGCAAGCGTGATCTGTCGTTCGATGAAGGGCCGGCAGATCGTCACTTCCTGTGGCGTCGGATTTCGGTTTCCCGGCGGGCGCCAGGGCACGATGTTGGCGATGTAGGCGCTCGACCGGTCGAGGCCGATCGCCGCCATCATCCGGTCGAGCAACTGGCCGGAGCGGCCCATGAAGGGTTTTCCGACGCGATCCTCCTCGGCGCCGGGCGCCTCCCCGACGAACATGACGCGGGCCTGCGGGTTGCCGTCGGAGAAGACGAGGTTCTTGGCGGTGAACCGCAGCGTACAGCCCTCGAAGCCGCGCATAAGCGCTTCGAGCTCATCGAGCGAGGCCGCCTGTGCCGCCCGAGCCCGCGCATCGCCCGCGGCCTCCTCGGGCCTTGCCGCGGCGGCCTTGCCGAAGGTCTGCGGCGGAGATTCGAGTCTCGCTCTTTCCTGGAGTTGCGGATCGGGCCGTCGATCGATCGGCTGGGGCGTCGCGATCCTCGGCGGATCGCGGGGTCTCGCCACCGCGTCGGCCTCGGCAAAACGATCATGCGGCGTCTCGTCGAGAGCCAGATCGACTCCGGCCTCGAGATGGAAATCCAGCAGCGCGATGAGCTCGGCCTTTTCGGCTGATGCGGTCATGGTTGCGTTGTGGCGCGAAGGCAGGCTGTGGACAACGCCTTTCGCAAGACTGCGCGCCCGAATGGCTCTCATGAGCCGGCAATGTGCCGGCCGCTTGCTACCCGATCGCGCTTGCCTTTCTAGTTTGGAATGGGTTGAGAGAAATCTTGACCATATCTGTGCTGCACCGCAGCTCGTTTCCTGCAGAAGCGGAACCTGGCTTCGGGCCTCGGAGGATGACGGATGGCTTTGCCTGAACGTGAAGGCATGGATTTCGATGTCGTGATTGTCGGCGCGGGGCCGGCCGGCCTCGCGAGCGCGATCCGCCTGAAGCAGATCGCGGCCGAGAAAGGCGAGGAGATCAACGTCGTCGTCGTCGAAAAAGGCTCCGAAGTCGGCGCGCATATCCTTTCGGGCGCGGTGGTCGATCCGATCGGGCTCGACAAGCTGCTACCGGAATGGCGCGATGACCCCGAGCGTCCGCTCAAGACGGAAGTCCAGCGAGACGAGTTCCTCTACCTCACGAGCGCCAACGGCGTCCGGGTCCCGAACGTCCTGTTCCCCGGCTTCATGTCGAACCACGGCAAGTTCGTCGGCTCGCTCTCGAACCTGACCAAATATCTCGGCGCGCAAGCCGAGGCGCTCGGCGTCGAGATCTATCCGGGCTTTCCAGCCTCCGAGGTGCTCTACGACGACAAGGGCGCGGTGACGGGCATCGCCACGGGCGATCTCGGCATCGGCAAGGATGGAGAGCCGCGTGACGACTTCACGCGCGGCATGGAGCTCAAGGGCAAATACACGGTCTTCGGCGAGGGCGCGCGCGGCTCACTGACCAAGACGCTGATCGAGAAATTCAAGCTCAACAAGGACAGCGACTTCCAGAAATACGGGCTCGGCGTGAAGGAGCTCTGGCAGCTCGCGCCTGACAAGTTCGAGCCGGGCCTCGTGCGCCACACCATGGGCTGGCCGCTCGGCAACCGCGTCGGCGGCGGTTCCTGGCTCTACCATTTTGACGACAACCTGCTCTCGGTCGGCTTCGTCACGCATCTCAACTACGAGAACCCGACGCTCTCGCCCTTCGAGGAATTCCAGCGCTTCAAGACGCATCCGCTCGTGCGCGACGTGTTCGAGGGCGCCAAGCGCATCGGCTACGGCGCGCGGGCGATCATGGAGGGCGGCTGGCAATCGGTGCCCAAGCTCGTCTTCCCCGGCGGCTGCCTCGTCGGGGATTCGGCCGGCTTCCTGAACGTGCCGCGCATCAAGGGCTCGCACAACGCGATCCTGTCCGGCATGCAGGCCGCCGAGGCGATCGCGGAGGCCTTGGCCGCGGGCCGCGAGGGCGATGAATTGACCGCCTATGAGGAAGGCTGGCGCGGCAGCGAGATCGGGCGCGACCTCAAACCCGTGCGCAACGTCAAGCCGCTCTGGTCGAAATACGGCACTCTACTCGGCGTCGGCCTTGGCGGGCTCGACATGTGGACCAACGCGCTGGCGAATGCCTCGGTCTTCGGCACGCTCTCCCACGGCAAGCCGGACTATGCCTGCCTGAAGCCGCTCTCCGAAGTGACGCCGATCAAGTACCCGAAGCCGGACGGCAAGCTGACCTTCGACCGATTGTCCTCGGTCTATCTCTCCAACACCAACCACGAGGAGGACCAGCCGGCCCACCTCAAGGTGCGGAACATGGAGTTGCAGAAGACTTCCGAGCACGATGTGTTCGGCGGGCCCTCCGGCCGCTACTGCCCGGCCGGCGTCTACGAATGGGTCGAGGATGCGTCGGCAAGCGATGGCGTACGCTTTCAGATCAACGCCCAGAACTGCGTCCACTGCAAGACCTGCGACATCAAGGACCCGAACCAGAATATCAATTGGGAGACGCCCGAAGGCCCGGGTGGTCCCAACTACACGAACCTGTAAGACTTCACTTTTTTCGGGCGCGTGCGAAACCGCTCACGCCATCCTTTCGCCTTGCCTTCGTGGCTTGCGATAGCGGCGGGATCGGTTCAGTGTCCCCCGCCAAATCGGCGCTGGTTTGCCACTGGCGCGCGAAGGAGCCGTGACTGGTGACCACTTTCGGAAACGCCGCCCGCCGACAGACGCTTTCGGCACTCGCACTCCTCATCGCCTCCTCGGTCCCCGCCAGCCTCTCGGCGGCGGCCGCCCAGCCGCGAGAATCGACGCGGATCTCGGAATACGAGCCGGCGGAATCGCTCGAAGGGAATTTCCTCTCGGCCTATATCGCGGGCGCCGCCAAGGACACCTCGGCCGCCGCGAGCTATTACCGCGAGGCCGTGAAGGGCGATCCGCGCAACGCCGAACTCCTCGAGCGCGCCTTCGTTTCGCTGCTCGCCGACGGTGCGATGCCCGACGCCTTCCGCGCCGCGGAGCGGCTGGCGACCCGCGACGGGTCGAGCGGCCTCGCCCAATTGTCGCTCGGCGTGCGCCAGCTCAAGGCCGGCCAGTTCGTTCCCGCGCGCCAGAGCTTTGCCCGCAGCGGCCGGGGCGCCGCCGCCGACTTGACCGCGACCTTGCTCACGGCCTGGGCCTATGCCGGCGCCAATGACGGCAAGCGCGCCATCGAGACCATCAACCGGCTGCGCGGCGAGCGCTATTTCAATGTCTTCCGCGACTACCATGCCGGGCTCATCGCCAATCTCGTCGGCGACAAGGCCGAAGCCGAGCGACGCTTGAAGGCGGCCTACGATGCCGATCGCAACACGTTGCGCATCGTCGACGCCTATGCCCGCTTCGAGTCGGCCGCCGGCCGGACCGATACCGCTATCGCCGCCTATTCCGAATTCGAGAAGGTGCTCCCACGCCATCCGATCGTCGCCGACGCGCTCGAGAAGCTCAGGGCCGGCAAGACGCTCGGACCGCTGATCAACAACGTCCAGGAAGGCGCCGCCGAAGTGCTCTACGGCCTCGGCTCCGCCGGGTCGACGCAGGGCGACGAATTGCCGGCCGTCGTCTATCTGCGCCTCGCGCTTTATCTCGCACCGGACCACGGCATCGCCCGGCTGACGCTCGCCGATACGCTCGACCGCATGAAGCAGACCGAGCGCGCAAACGAGGCCTATGCCCAGATCCCGGCAGGTTCGCCGCTCAAGCTCAATGCCGATCTGCAGATCGGGCTCAATCTCGAGCAGCTCGGCCGTGGCGACGAGGCCCTTCAGCATCTCGACGCAGTCCAGAAAGCCTATCCCGACAACATCGACGTCATCTCGGCGCTCGGCAACGTTCAGCGCTCGCGCAAGAAATACACCGAGGCGGTGGAGACCTATACGCGGGCAATCGGCCTCATCCCTGCGGATCAGGAGGCAGCCAACTGGACGCTCTTCTACTTCCGTGGCACCGCCTATGAGCGCGCCGGCGATTGGCCGAAGGCCGAGGCTGACCTCAAGAAGGCGCTGTCCCTCGTTCCCCCGACCCAGCCCAACGCCAAGGCTCAGGTGCTGAACTACCTCGCCTATTCCTGGGTCGACCGGAAGATGAACATCGACGAGTCGTTCAAGATGCTCAAACAGGCCGTCGACCTGTCGCCGCGCGACGGCATGATCATCGACAGCCTGGGCTGGGCCTATTTCCGGCTCGGGCGTTGGGATGACGCCGTACGCGAGCTGGAGAAGGCGGTCGAGCTGAAGCCAGGCGATCCGACCATCAACGACCATCTCGGCGATGCCTATTGGCGCACCGGCCGCCGCCTCGAAGGCAAGTTCCAGTGGCAGCATGCCAAGGACCTGAACCCTGAGCCGGATGATCTTGCCAAGATCAACGACAAGCTCAAGGACGGCCTGCCTGAGCCCGAGAAGCCGACCGAGACCGCCGAAAATCCGCCTCTCGTCTCTGCCCAGCCCGAGCAGGTTCCGGCCCCAGTCGCGGCTCCGCACAATCCCGACAATCCGGAATTGCCGAAGGGTGCTCCGGCCCCCGAGGAACCGCCGGGCGCGGCCGACAAGAAGCCGGGCGGCTAGCGCATCCGCCCGAAGGGAACGCCGGTTAATCCAATCCAACCGACCTCATCCTGAGGTGCCGAAGCGCAGCGGAGGCCTCGAAGGAGACTTCCAGCTGTCCCTATGATCCCTGGAACCCTCCTTCGAGGCCCGCCGAGGCGGGCACCTCAGGATGAGGTTGTTTCGCGGACAACTGCTCGCCTGTGGCCGAAGTTCGAGAGCGTCCGTGTCCCTCACCACCCAGGCGCCTGCCAAGATCAACCTGACCCTGCATGTCCTCGGCCGCCGCGAGAGCGACGGCTATCACATGCTCGAAAGCCTGGTCGCCTTTGCCGACATTGCGGATACGCTGACGCTGATTCCGGGCCGCCCGCTCCGTCTAGAGGTCACGGGCCCGACGGCGGGTCCAGCCGGGCCGACCGACGACAACCTCGTCTTGCGCGCCGCCCGCCATCTCACGATTGCGCTGCCGCGTTTGGCGACGGGCGCCTTCCATCTGGAGAAACGGCTGCCGGTCGCGGCTGGGATCGGCGGAGGCTCGTCGGATGCGGCAGCCGCCCTGCGTCTCCTCGCCGAGCTGAACGAATTGCCGCTCAACCACCCGGCCCTCTACGCGGCGGCCCGCGCGACTGGCGCCGACGTGCCGGTCTGCCTTGCCCCCAGCGCGCGCATGATGCGCGGGGCCGGCGAAGAGTTGGGGCCGCGGCTCGGCCTCGCGCCGCTGCCTGCCGTGCTGATCAATCCCGGCGTGCCGGTTTCGACCGCTCCGGTCTTCAAGGCGCTCGGGCTTCAGGTCGGGCAGGCGCTGCCGGGAGCCGCACATCCCGAGATCGCCAGCGGCCTCGATACTGATGGCGTTCTCGCCGCGATCCTGCCCGCCCGCAACGACTTGGAGCCCCCTGCCCTCAGCCTCGCTCCGGTGATCGGCGACGCGCTCGCCGCCCTGCGTGCACAGCCCGGCTGCCGGTTGGCCCGGATGTCAGGCTCCGGCGCGACGGTGTTCGCGATTTTTGAAAGCGGCGATGCCGCACGCTTCGCGGCCGATGCGATCAGAGTGGCGACGCCGAATTGGTGGATCGAGGCGACGGAGTTACGGTAGCGATCGGATTTTTAAGATCTTTTACTGTTTTCATCGCCGTTCACTAGCTTTTCTCTCGTATCACGCTAAGCATCAGAAAAGCAATGCTTATTACTAAGTCAACGACTCAAGATTATTTCAATTAAAATCAAGTAGACACCGTGTCAT
This sequence comes from Methylobacterium sp., assembly GCA_044227265.1. Taxonomy (GTDB): domain Bacteria; phylum Pseudomonadota; class Alphaproteobacteria; order Rhizobiales; family Beijerinckiaceae; genus Methylobacterium. The sequence continues at coordinate 12,095 of JBGAFL010000011.1, read as the reverse complement.
AATAAATATTAATATACATACAATTTGGCTAATAGCGCCACTAAACCTCTTCGTAATATTTCTATATTGATATAGAAACAACATTTAGTGAGCAAATAGCAAAAATGCATAATGTTATATCATAATTCACGAAATATTTAATGCATAGATGATTCATTTAGGTGCAGATAACTGCTGTATACCTCGTTCATGCAAATCGCGCACGGACCCAACATAGTCGGCCACGTTGAACAATACCGGAAGCTGGTATTTCTGACCCGATGCAGTGTCACGAATTCGATCGAGAGCACCTGCGGTTTGGGCTAACATCTCATCTAGGGGAGCCACGATACTTCCAAACGCCGCTTGCACCGGAGCTGACGCAAGCATGGCACGCTGCAGGCCGAGCCCATACTGCAGGCAACCAACATAGAAGCGGAACGGGTCCCGGGCCGCGCCTTCGATCATCATGGCGAGTCGGTCCGCGTCTACATCAGCCCTGTTCGCGAGCGATTTGGCTGCGACACATTCTTGAATGAATTCGCGCAAATATTCAAGTTTAACCAACTTATATATACGTAAATATTCTTGAAAACTGAGAGAATTATCATTTGTATTCTCAATATTTGCAAAATCTATTTCAATTTCATCTAAGTTATACAGTCCAATTTGATTCTGCGACCAGCGGCCATCAAAAAATCCAAGCTCCCATGGCATCCACTTTGATTTAGATGAAACTGGTGTAAATGCAAAAAGCAAACAGCGAGACGTTCTTAGTCGTGTTCTTATTCTATCTGCAAGCAGTTTAGGGTTAGTAATATGTTGTAACGTTTCATCATCAGCATCAATATAACAAGAAAATCCCCACTGCTGAATCCGCCCCTTGAGTTGACGCGCTTTCGCCAAATCTTCGAGCTTGTGAGATATGAACACATCGACGTTTTGCATCTTAGACATCTCGCCTGCGTCGTTTTCAACTAGCGGATAATGATCCAGAGTGCCAGCACATAATCAAAGCCAAGCCGCAGCTTGCTATACCAGGCGGCGAGCTTGTTCTCCATTTACTCGATCAATAAACGCGCAAATTCACCTGCCATTCGGCAGGTCCACACATTAAATTTCTCCGCACAACCGTGACGTGCCGCTGGATGGTGGCAGCTCAAGGCAAATATCATAAATAGCCGCAATCAAAATGATCTACTTGGCGCACACAACTCAGGTATAATTTTTTATTCTGCTTTTAACACAAAAAATATCGACAATCGCTCCAATGCTCAGATCTAAGATACACAACTAACTTATGCTACTCGTGAGAACGATCTGAGGGCAACCAGCAGGCAAACGTCTCTTGTCTATTCACGTCCGATCGTGAACACTGACATTAGCTACAAGATCTTATTATTATTCACCCACCTTTCACCCAATCACCGAGATCGAGACACAACTTGATCCAGAAGCCTCTTCATGATGGTCACGAGTGCCGTCCGCTGGCGCCTCAATGCGCCCGCGCGATGCAGAAATCGACGGCGTCCAGCAGAGCCTGCTTCATCGGGCCATTTGGGAAAAGCTGGAGGGCATCGCGAGCGATGGCGCCGTAATGGCGCGCGCGCTCGATCGTGTCCTCCAGCGCCCGGTGCCGGCGCAGGATCGCGAGCGCGGTTTCGAGATCGCCGTCCTCGACCTTCCCATCCTGGAGCGTGCGCCGCCAGAAGGCGCGCTCCTCTTCCGAGCCGCGCCGAAAGGCCAGCACGATCGGCAAGGTGATCTTGCCTTCGCGAAAATCATCGCCCGTGTTCTTGCCGAGCGTGGCGCTCGCCCCGCCATAATCGAGCACGTCGTCGACGAGTTGGAAGGCGATGCCGAGATTCATGCCGTAGGAGCGGCAGGCCGCCTGCTCGGAGCGTGGACGCTCGGCAAGGACAGGCCCGACCTCGCAGGCCGCCGCGAACAGCTCGGCTGTCTTGCCGCGGATGACGGCGAGATACTCGTCCTCGCTGGTCTCGGTGTTCTTGGCGGCGGTGAGCTGCATCACCTCGCCTTCCGCGATCACGGTCGCGGCGACGGAGAGGATGTCGAGCGCCCTCAGGCTGCCGACCTCGACCATCATGCGAAAGGCCTGGCCGAGCAGGAAATCGCCAACCAGCACGCTGGCTTCATTGCCCCATTTGATGCGGGCGGCGACGCGGCCGCGCCGCATGTCGCTCTCATCGACCACGTCGTCGTGCAGGAGCGTCGCCGTGTGCATGAATTCGACGGCAGCGGCGAGCTTCACGGAGCCGTCTCCGGTGCGGTAGCCGCAGAGATCGGCACAGGCGAGCGTCAGGATCGGGCGCAGGCGCTTGCCACCCGAGGCGATCAAGTGGTTGGCAACTTCCGGGATCATTGTGACTTCGGAGCCGGTTCGCGACAGGATCATCGCGTTGACGCGCTCCATGCCGCCTGCGACCAGGGCAACGAGATCGCTCAGGCCGGCTTCCGGGTCTGCGCGCGTTTCATCGAGGGATACGACGACGCCCAAGCGTGGTGCCTCCGAATATCGGGAGACGCGGGACTCCAAGTCTCCAGCCCAGTCTCCAACTATGCCGGGAGCCTTCGCACGCGCCACGCGGCTCGGCAACACCGCCCGCGCCGCAGGAGCGTTGCGAGGATCGTATGCCGCTGCACCCGTCGCGGCGACGAACCGCAGCCTTTCCGGGCACGTCGCCCTCCCCAGCGCGGGCAAATAGGGTAAGGGCGGGAAGCCCCTGTCCGGGCGCGCAGCATTGAAGTCCAGCCCGTGGTCGAACTGATCCGCAGCAATGACATCGTCCTGATCGGCTTTGCCAGATCCCTGCTCGAACAGGCCGAGATTCCCGTTCTCGTCGCGGACGAGCATATGAGCCTGATGGAGGGCTCGATCGGCGCTTTCGCCCGCCGCCTGCTGGTGCCGGACGATCTCGGCCCCCAGGCACGGCGGATCCTCACCGATGCTGGCCTCGCCGCGGAGCTGCGCGATGACGTCTCCGGCTGAGCCGGATCTCTGGCTCGGCGGACGTCTCAGCCTGCTGCAGCCAGCACGCGGCGCACACCGCGCCGGAACCGACACCGTGCTACTCTCTCGCCTGCTGTCGCCGGAGCCCGGCAAGGTGCTCTGTGATGTCGGCGCGGCGACCGGAGCCGTCGGCCTGGCCTATGCGAGCCTGTTTCCCGATTGCCGTGTGGTTCTCGTCGAGAAGTCTGCGGAGCTCGCGGAGATGGCGCGGGCCAATGCCGCCGCGAACGGCCTCGCGGAGCGAGCGCGGATCTGCGAGGCCGACGTACTCGCGCCCGGTCGCGAGCGGGCCGCATCGGGGCTGGTTTCCGGGCTGGCCGATTGCCTCGTGACCAATCCGCCCTTCTTCGAGCGGGGCAGCCAGCGTGCCTCACCTCATCCGGGCAAGGCGTCCGCGCATGGGTTCGGCGAGAATGTATTGGGAGAAAACGGCCTCGAGCAATGGCTGCGAAGCTGCTGCGACTTGCTGCGCCCGGGCGGCGCGTTCGGGATGATCCATCGCGCGGACCACCTGCCGCCATGCCTCGACGCGATGGGCAGACGCTTCGGCGCCATCGCCGTCCGCCCCGTCCATGCGAGAGCCGATCAGCCGGCGATCCGCGTGCTGATCAGCGCCGTGAAGGGCAGCAGGGCGAGGTTCTCGCTCTTGCCGCCGCTCGTCCTCCACGACGCTTCCGGTGCCTTTACGCCGGAGGTTCAGGCCCTTCACAGAGGCGAGACGTTCTGACCCTGGCGGTCAGATTGCGGATTACCAATAGAACCGGCGGCGATAGTACGGCCGATATCCGTAATAGGGACGGCGGTAGCCATAATAGGGGCGATAGTAGGGGCGATAACCGTAGTAGCGGCGACGATAGCCGTAGCCGTAAAACGGCCGCCTCCTATAGATGAAGAACTGGGCGGGGCTCGCCCGCGTCACGCCGGCCTCATGGGCCAGAATCGCGGTATTCGGCAGCGGCGCCGCACTCGCGGTGGCCGAAAGGCCGACCATGCCGCCCGCCATCGCCATCGCGACGATCATCCATCGAATCCAGCGCATTCGTCGCGCCTCCTTTTTGACTTGTCCGGCTCTCGAATCGAGACACGACGCCAATCGGACAGGCTCGGCGGCGCGGAACAGGAACGACGCCCGGCTGAATTGGTTCGATCGGCGACGCTTCACGATGGCGCGAAAGGCTGTGGCGCAGTACGCAGAGTTTCGATCGGGACATAGAGCCCGAACGCCAGTGAGAAAATTGGAAGCGGTGCCGCTCGAACGGCATGCATCCGCCGCACCCTTACGACATCCCGGCGCGATCCATGTTCGCGAATCGCCATTCCACGGTTCAGCGATGCGATCCGCATCGTTGAGGCAGGTGAGCGAAGGAGCCTAAGCCCCTTCGCAATCCCGCAAGGTCGAGCATTTCCGGCGCACTACCAGAAGATGCGACGACGGTAACCCCAGTGGTGCCGGTGATAACCCCACGGCCGATAGTGGTGGCGGTGATAGCCCCAATAATGCCGGCGATAGCCCCACGGCCGATAATAGTGGCGCCGGTAGCCCCAATAATGCCGGCGGTAGCCCCACGGCCGATAGTGGTGGCGGTGATAGCCCCAATAATGCCGGCGATAACCCCACGGCCGATAGTGGTGATGGCGGTGATAGCCCCAACCACCAAAGCCCCAGCCGCGATGTCCCCAACCTCGGTGCCCCCAACCTCGGTGCCCCCAACCCCCGTGGTGACCCCAGCCTCCGTGTCCCCAACCCCCGTGGTGGCCCCAACCACCATGGTGACCCCAGCCTCCATGCCCCCAGCGGGCCTGCTGCACGACGCCACCATCGACGCCGCGCGTGACAATCGCCGAATTCGGTAGCGGCGCCGCTTCAACTGTCGAGATCAGCCCGAACGCGCCGAACAGCACGCCGAGCGAAAGGACCATCCATCGCAATTTCTGCATTGGTCGTTCCCTCACATCATACGCACACGCCTGTGCGGATCGCCGCATGCGGTTCGCGCGGCGTGTTGCCAGGAACGGTTGGACACCCGAAATGGTTCGCTCGGCTCGCCTGCCTTTCGTCTCGACAGAGCGGCCTGTCCTGGACGTATTTCGATCATGCCGAGTTCATCCTCGCCGATAGACTTCCTCCGGCGTTTCCTGCCGGCCCGGTGGCGCAAGCCGCGTCCGCGCGTTGCGGTGTTGCGGCTCAATGGCGCCATCGGCGCGGTCTCGCCGCTGCGGCAGGGTCTCTCGATCGCGACCGTGGCACCGAGTTTGGAGCGCGCCTTCGCGATGCCGCGGCTCTCCGCGGTCGCGCTCGTCATCAACTCGCCGGGAGGCTCGGCCGCGCAATCGCATCTGATCTATCGGCGCATCCGGGCGCTCGCCGAGGAAAAGAAGCTGCCCGTCTTCGCCTTCGTCGAGGATGTCGCGGCCTCGGGCGGCTACATGATCGCCTGCGCCGCCGATGAGATCATCGCCGACCCAGCCTCCCTCGTCGGCTCGATCGGTGTGGTCTCGGCGAGCTTCGGCTTCGACAAGCTGATCGAGCGGATCGGCGTCGAGAGGCGGGTGCACACGCAGGGCGAGGCGAAGGCGATGCTCGACCCGTTCCGCCCCGAGAATCCGGAAGATGTTGCCCGGCTCACGGCGATCCAGGCCGATGTGCAGGCCCTGTTCACGGATCTCGTCAGCGAACGCCGGGCCAAGCTCGACAAGAGCCAGAACCTGTTCACCGGCGCAGTCTGGAGCGGACGGCAGGCGCTCGCGCTCGGGATGGTCGACGCGCTCGGCGACGCGCGCAGCGTGCTGCGCGAGCGCTACGGCGAAAAAGTCGATCTCAGGATGATCGCCGAACAGAAGAGCCCTCTGATCGCGCGGATCCTTCGCCGCGCGGCGCCGGGCCAGATCGGTGCCGCGACGCCCGAAGCCTGGATCGGCGCGATCGAGGAGCGGGCCGCCTGGGCCCGCTACGGTCTGTGAATACTCAGCGAGCCGCCTGAGCGCAGGCCGACCCCGCTCCATAGCCGCTATAGACGACGCGAACCTTGCGCGTGCAGGTCTCGACGGCCGGGGCTGCGACCGGCATGACCTCGACCGGCATCACAGCGGCGGACATGCTGACGACGTCGGTGCGATCCTGCGTCGCGAGCGCATTCGAAGCGCCGATCACCATCGGCGTCGCAACGAGGGCGGCTGCGATGGCCGCAGCAAAAACGTAACCCTTGCTCGAAAATCCGTTGCTCATGACCTGACTGCCGCTATTCCCGATCGCCTTCCGGCGAAGCTTGACCGTTGTTGCCGCCTTAACTTGGCAGCAACCTTTGCAGTTCCCGGTCTGATCGATTTTGTTGCGGTCCGATGTGAGGCTGCGCACTCAGCGCTTCGCTTGACAGGTTCGAGCCCGCTCTTAAACGCTGCCGGCTCCTCGAACTCCTTGGATCCGCCCGATGCCGAGCGACGACCTCGCGCCCACACGCTCCTTTCAGGGGCTGATCCTGACGCTGCAGCGCTTCTGGGCGGCCAAGGGCTGCGTGATCCTGCAGCCCTACGACATGGAGGTCGGCGCCGGCACCTTCCATCCGGCCACGACCCTGAGAGCACTCGGCCCCAAGCCCTGGAAAGCGGCCTATGTCCAGCCATCGCGCCGGCCCAAAGACGGCCGCTACGGCGAGAACCCGAACCGTCTGCAGCACTATTACCAGTTCCAGGTCATCCTGAAGCCGAACCCCGAGAACCTGCAGGAACTCTATCTCGAATCGCTCGCAGCGATCGGCGTCGATCTCGCTCTGCACGATATCCGCTTCGTCGAGGACGATTGGGAGAGCCCGACGCTCGGCGCCTGGGGCCTCGGCTGGGAATGCTGGTGCGACGGCATGGAGGTGAGCCAGTTCACCTACTTTCAGCAGGTCGCCGGCTTCGAATGCGCGCCCGTCGCGGGCGAGTTGACCTACGGACTGGAGCGCCTCGCCATGTATGTGCAGGGCGTCGAGAACGTCTACGATCTCAATTTCAACGGCGGCGAGGGCGAGGACAAGGTCACCTATGGTGATGTCTTCCTGCAGGCCGAGCAGGAATATTCGCGGCACAATTTCGAGGCCTCCGACACGGCGATGCTGTTTCGCCAGTTCACCGACGCCGAGAAGGCCTGCCGCACCTATCTCGACGCCGGCGCGCCGGCCAACGAGAACGAGCAGCACCGCATCGCGCAGCCGGCCTATGACCAGTGCATCAAGGCCAGCCACGTCTTCAACCTGCTCGACGCACGCGGCGTGATCTCGGTGACCGAGCGGCAGAGTTATATTCTGCGCGTGCGTGAACTGGCGAAAGCCTGCGGCGCGGCGTGGCTGAAGACGGCAGGTGGAGGGGCGGCGTAGTTTCAAGGCGGAGTTCGGGTTGAGGCGCCTCCTCGGAGCGATGGTTGCGCGGTCACCGTCATGCCGGGGCCGCGAAGCGGAACCCGGTATCCAGAGCCGCCCAGCGTTTCAAATGAGACGCCTCGGCGGTTCTTGATCCAGGGTTCGCCTGCAGCGCCCCGGGATTACAGCGCGTGGTTCCCTTTCGAAAAAGCAACCTGCGTCCAAATTTTAGGAAACCGCTGTTTACTATAATTTGGTGGGCGGTTCTTCTACCGAAGTATAGAACCCGGCTTGGGGCGGAAGCGCTGCCTCGGCGAACAGGCTTCGCACGACCAGGAACATAGCAATGCGGGCTATCCTTCTCGCCTTCTGCCTTGCGAGTCTCGCCTCCCCCGCCCTCGCCCAATCCGCAACTGACCCGGTCGAGACGGTGCGTGCGTTCTACAAAAAGGACGACATCAACGCGGTCCAGTTCTACGCGAAACGACTGCGTGCGCTTTACGAGAGAGACCAGCGTGAGGCCAAGCGGGAGATCGGCCGGCTCGACTTCGCCTTTTACGTCAACGGCCAGGATACCGAGCCGAAGTGGGAGAAGACGCTGAAGCTCAAGGCGCTTTCCGCCAGCGAGGACAAGGCGGAGGTCCAGGCGCTCTTCAAGAACTTTTCGCCGCAGGACCTGCGCTACGACATGGTCAAGGAAAACGGCAAATGGCTGATCGCCGATGTGCGGTCGCTGAAGAAGGAGACCTGGGAACTCGTCAAGCTGCTGTCAGCGCCGCTGCAGTAAGCTGACAGGACCGTCATCGCCCCAACACGGAACGGTCTTAGGCGTGTCGATCGCCTACGATTTCCACGGGTTGCCATGTCGCACGATTTCGATTCGGTCTCGCCGTCGCTCGATGAGCTGATTGCCAAACGCCTCAGCCGCCGCGATCTGATGCGGGGCTCGTTCGCCGCCATGGCTCTGACCGCCGGCCTGCATGAGGCGAAAGCCGAGACGGCCGCGCCGGGCACGTCCGCCTTCGCCTTCCCCGAACTGCCGGCCGGCGTCGACGAGACCCATCACGTCGCCGAGGGCTATGAGTCCAAAATCTTGCTGCGCTGGGGCGATCCGCTGTTTCCCGATTCACCGGCCTTCGATCCGGCTGCGCAGAGCGCCGAGAAGCAGCGCCGGCAATTCGGCTACAATAACGATTTCGTCGGGTTCATCCCGCTCGACGAATCCGGCAATCGCGCGCTGCTCGTCGTCAACCACGAATACACGATCGGCGAATTGATGTTCGCGGGCCTGAACGCGACAGACCGCAAGACCGCGCTGATGGCGCTCAGCGCCGAGCAGATCGCCATCGAGATGGCCGCGCATGGCGGCTCGGTCGTCGAACTCTCCCGCGAGGGCGCGGAATGGAAGCCAGTGATGGGTTCAGCCCTCACGCGCCGCATCACGGCCGAGACGCCGATCGCGATCACAGGCCCGGCCGCCGGCCATCCGCGCCTGCGTACCTCCGCCGATCCGAGCGGACGCCAGGTGCTCGGAATGATCAACAATTGCTCGGGCGGCATCACGCCCTGGGGCACCTGGCTCTCGGGCGAGGAGAACATCCACTATTACTTCACCGGCGCGCTGCCGGACGGGCATGACGAGACCCGCAATGCCAGGGGCATGGGGCTCGGCGCGCCCTTCTTCGGCTGGGGCCGCTTCCACGATCGCTTCGCCCTAGACAAGGAGCCGAACGAGCCGAACCGCTTCGGCTGGGTGGTGGAGATCGACCCGCATGACCCGCAATCCGTGCCGAAGAAGCGCACGGCGCTCGGGCGCTTCAAGCACGAGGGCGCGGCGGGCATCGTCAACGGCGATGGCCGCTATGTGATCTATCTTGGCGATGACGAGCGCTTCCAGCGCGTCTACCGCTTCGTCAGCACCGGCAAGGTCGTGCCCGGAGACCGGGCCGCCAATGCCGATCTACTCGATGACGGCGTGCTCAGCGTCGCCCGTTTCGACGAGGACGGGACCGGCCGATGGCTGCCGCTCATCCATGGATCGAATGGGCTCAATGCCAATGTCGGCTTCGAAACCCAGGCCGACGTTCTGATCGAAACGCGCCGGGCGGCACGGCTCCTCGGCGGCACGCCGATGGACCGACCGGAGGATATCGAGGCGAATCCCAAAACCGGCTTCGTCTACGTCATTCTGACCAACAACTCGAAGCGCACGTCCGAACAAGAAGACCCCGCCAACCCGCGCGAGAAGAACCTGTTCGGCCATATCATCGAGCTGCGGCCCGATGGCGGTGACCAGGCGGCCGAGACCTTCGCCTGGGACGTGCTCGTCGCCTGCGGCGATCCGGCCAAGCCCGAGTTGCGATCGACGTTTTCCTCTCATACCAGCCCGGATGGCTGGTTCGGGATGCCCGACAATTGCGCGTTCGACGGACGTGGACGGCTGTGGATCGCGACCGACGGCAATTCCCGCAATGATACCGGCCGCACCGACGGCCTCTGGGCCTTGGAGACGGATGGCCCGCGCCGCGCCACCGGGCGCCATTTCTTCCAGGTGCCGATCGGCGCGGAGCTCTGCGGGCCCTGCTTCACGCCGGATGACGAGACCCTGTTCGTCGCCGTGCAGCACCCAGGCGCCTCGGACGACGATGCCGTGATGTCCCGCTACGACTCACCCTCGACCCGCTGGCCGGATTTCGATCCGAACACCCCGCCGCGCCCTGCGGTCGTCGCCATCACCCGCAAGGGCGGCGGCAAGATCGGCTGACGCAGTTCCCTGCACTGCCTCCTCCGTCTTTGCGAGCAAAGCGAAGCAATCCACAGCGCCACATCCGCAAGCACTGGCGCGACCCTGGGTCGCCTCGCCTAAACGCTCGCGATGACGGCGATGGACCATCTCGACGCCACGTCACCGCCCGGCTATGCCCGCGCCCATGCCCGACCTGCTTCTCGAACTCCTCTCGGAAGAAATCCCTGCCCGCATGCAGAGGCGTGCGGCCGAGGATCTCCGGAAACTCGTCACCGATGCCCTGGTCGAGCGCGGCTTCTTTTATGAGGGCGCCAAGGCTTTCGCGACGCCGCGCCGTCTCGCTTTGCATATTGCCGGCCTGCCCGTGCGTGGCGAGGCCGTGCGAGAAGAACGCAAGGGCCCGCGTGTCGGCGCGCCGGATGCGGCCGTGCAGGGCTTTCTCAAGAGCGCCGGGCTGACGAGCCTCGATCAGGCAAAGACCGTCAGCGATCCGAAGAAGGGTGAGTTCTACCTCGCGGTGATCGAAAAGCCCGGCCGCGAGACGATCGACGTGCTCGCAGAGATCCTGCCGCAGATCATCAGGAGCTTCCCCTGGCCGAAATCCATGCGCTGGGGCGCGGCCTCGGCCAAGCCTGGATCCTTACGCTGGGTGCGCCCGCTGCAATCGATCCTGGCCACCTTCGGCCCCGAGACCGAGTCGACCGAGATCGTGCCCTTCTCGATCGACGGCATCGCTGCCGGCAACACCACACGCGGCCACCGCTTTCTCGCGCCGGACACCATCGAGGTGCGGCGCTTTGCCGATTATGTGCAGGCGCTGGAGCGGGCCAAGGTCGTGCTCGATGCCGACCGGCGCAAGGACATCATCCGGCACGATGCCCGCGATCTCGCCTTCGCGCGCGGGCTCGACCTCGTCGAGGATGAGGGCCTGCTGGAGGAGGTGGCCGGGCTCGTCGAATGGCCGGTCGTGCTGATGGGCTCCTTCGACGAGAGCTTTTTGGACATCCCGGCCGAGGCGATCCGCGCCACCATCCGCGCCAATCAGAAATGCTTCGTGCTGCGAAATTCCTCCCCCCTTGCGGGGGAGGTGGGCCGGCCGCAGGCCGGCTCGGAGGGGGGTGATGCAGGAGGCACAGCAGGAGCCTCATCCGGAGCCACCCCCACCCCTAACCTCTCCCCGCAAGGGGGAGGGGAAGCGCCCCTCGCCCCCGCCTTCATCCTGGTCTCGAACCTGGAAGCCAGCGACGGCGGCATCGCGATAACCGCCGGCAACGAGCGCGTGGTGCGCGCCCGGCTCTCCGACGCAAAATTCTTCTGGGAGACGGACAAGGCAATCCGTCTCGAAGACCGGCTGCCGAAACTCGATTCCATCGTCTTCCACGAAAAGCTCGGCACGCAGGGCGAGCGCATCGCCCGCATCGCGGCCCTGGCGAAGGAACTCGCCCCGCTGGTCGGCGCCGATGCGGTTCTCGCCGAGCGCGCGGCAAAGCTCGCCAAGGCCGATCTCGTTACCGAGATGGTCGGCGAGTTTCCCGAGTTGCAGGGACTGATGGGGCGGAAGTACGCGGCTTTGCAGGGCGAACCGGTCAGCGTTTGCGCGGCGATCGAGGAGCACTACAAGCCGCTCGGCCCCACCGACCGCGTGCCGACCGACCCTGTCTCGATCGCGGTGGCGCTTGCGGACAAGCTCGATACGCTGGTCGGATTCTGGGCGATCGACGAGAAGCCGACCGGGAGCAAGGACCCGTTTGCGCTGAGACGGGCGGCGTTGGGGGTGATCCGTGCCGTGCTGGAACGGGGCCTGCGCCTGCAACTCACCCCTATCATCAGCCGACAGCTTGCGATCGCGGAGCGACGCGGCAATCCGAGCCGGTCAAACGCCGGCCATATCGACGAGCAGAAACTTGGGGCCTCCGGTTTCCACTTTTCGGGCGTCGTCGAGGCCGAAGGCGAAGCTGGGGACAGCTTTGTCGGCCGGCGTGTCAGCGATCTCCTCGCCTTC
>JBGAFL010000089.1:0-12626 GCA_044227265.1 Methylobacterium sp. | reverse complement strand
TCGCGATATGACGGAAAACCATGACGGGATGAGGTCGCTCAGGGCCGTCCCAGGAGAGTTGCGCGAAGCAGCCTGACGTTCACTCCGTTCCCGGTCTGTCCGCTTGTGCGTATCAAATGGGCCTTTCGTTACTTCCGGCCCAGTTGTCGAGGATGATCCCGGCGACCTGGCGGCCCTTGCCGGCGCCGGTGCCGTCGCCGAGGAAGAAGCCCTGGCGGAAGCGGACAGCGCCGTCCGCGCCTTCGGTCGCGGCCGAGAGCTGGTCGGCGGTCTCGTTGACGCTCCACCAGCCCGGCAGGTGAGCGTCATGGGCCGCACCGGCATAGATGACGGTCTCGAGCTGGGCGTCGGAAAGCAGACCCTCGCTGAGGAGGCGCGGCGGCAGGCAGGGCCGATGGGTCGGCGCCGGGAGCCGGACCGAGGCCATGGCCGCCGACTGGACGAGCCTGGTCGGATGCGGCTTGGCGCCGGCGATGGCGAGCGTCTGGAGCGCATAGGGCTCGTAGAGCGCGGCCGGGGCGTGCAGCGTCTCCGGCAGCGACTCGATCGCGGTGTAGGCGATCTCCTCGCCCGCCTCCTCGATGGGCTGCGGGCGCGGCGCCGGCCGCGCGGCGGCGGCAGCCGGCGCGATGCGGCGGGTGAAGCCGGGCAGAGCGCGGGCGGCGACCGCGATCGAGCGCTCGGGCAGGACCGAGACCATGCGCCCCGGCAGCTCGGTCTCGATCGCCGCGAGAAGGGCCGGAAGGTCGGGCAGGACGCCATGCGCCTGCGCGATCGCACCGGACTCGCCGGCGGGCGCACGGTCGATCACGGTCAGGCGCGTGTCGATCGTGGTGCCGTGGCGCGCGTAGGCGGCGCCGGCAATGCCGGCCGAGAACACGATGCGGGCGCCGCGCTCGACGAGCCGCGTGAAGGCATCACGGGCATTTGGACGCTCGGGCGCGAAGCTCTCACCCGTCAGGGCGACGAGCCGTCCGCCCGGCGTCAGCCGGGCGAAGGCCGAGCGCAGGTGATTGGCGGTGGCCGCCGCGTGGCGGCCCTCGATGCGGGGCGAGGCCGAGAAGGGCGGGTTCATCAGCACGACGCTCGGGATGAGCGCCGGATCGAGGCGGTCGTGGATCTGCTCGGCGTCGAACGTGGTGAGCGGAGCCTGTGTGAACAGCGCGCGCAGGATGCCGGCGCGGGTATTGGCGACTTCGTTGAGAACGAGCTGAGCGCCGGCGAGTTCGGCATGGATGGCGAGGAGGCCCGTACCGGCCGAAGGCTCGAGCACGATATCGGCCGGCGTGATCCGAGCGGCGACCGCGGCGATGAAGCCGAGCGGCAGCGGTGTCGAAAATTGCTGCAGGGCCTGGCTCTCCTCGGAGCGCCGGGTCTGTGTCGGTAGGAGGCCGGCGATGCGCGCGAGCATGGCGAGGCGGGCGGCGGGCGTTCCGGCCTTGGCGCGGATCGCCGGCCAGAACCGGCGCAGGAACAGCACCTGTGCGATCTCAGCGGCCTCGTGCGCGTCCTTCCAGATCCAGCGGCCTTCGGCGTCGGAACCGCCACAGGCGCTCTCCATGGCGAGGCGCAGGGAAGAGGCACCGATCGCCCGGCCCTCGGCGAGCTGCTCGGAAAGAGCGGTTCCGGCCGACACCAGGCAGGTCGCGTTTGCGCCGGTCGACGGGAGAGCGGTGTCGAGGTCGCGGACAAGTACAGGGAGGTTCATGAGGCGGCTCCTGGCTGCGGCGACGCCGGGCCGGAGATCCTTTCTCCTCAACCTCGAGCGTCATCTGCGCTCGGAAGCCCTCTTGCTCTGCTGGCATCGCGGGCTGGTTGTGCGCAGCGGCGGCTCGTTCATCACGCGAGGCTTACGGGAACCATTGTCGAAGGCACCCCAGCCGATTGGCTGGGGCGCTTCCGGACCGAGCGCCGTGCGTTGAGCCGGGAAGCCGATGCCCGGATCGAGGGCTATTCGGCGGCAACGCCGTAGTCGGAGGCTCCCAGATCCTCCTCGGCGGCGGCTTCCTCAGTGTCGGCGGCGTCACACAGGAAGGCCGGCAACGCTTCGCTCCCCTCTTCCAATTCGCTCCGCACCGGCACCGCCGGAGGCTCGGCAACAGCCGGGTCGTGGCCCTCGTCATGCAAACCGGGCGTGCGCAGCAGCTCGGGCAGCCAGCCCGATCCGGCCAGCATCCGCTCGGCCTCGCGAGCCATGTCGCCCTTCTTGAGCGGCTCGAGCAGCACGGCCTTGTGCTCGCCGGCCGCCTCGCGCACGGTTTTCAGGATGCGGGTCTTGGTGACGCGATTGAAGTAGTTCGCCGCGGTCGCCTCCCACGATTGGGTCATGTCGAGGCGCACCAGGGCGGCGAGGTCGTTGGCGGGCATGATCGCATCGGGCCGGCGGTTGTAAGGATCGTGCATCGCGTTGACGCTGAGCCCGGCGCAGAGGGCGAACAGGTCGGTGCGGGCTTCCGGCTCGAGGTCGATGAGATAGCCCCAGATCTCGCCATGATCGGCCGGCAGCCGCTTCGCCCAGGCGTCGCGCCGGGCATCCAGGGCCATGGCGGGCGCGAAGGCGTCGAGTTCCTTGACCGATTGGTCGGGCAGGCTCGAACGGGTCACGACTTCGAGGCATGAACTCGCCTTGTGGGAGTTGACGATCACCCGGATCACCATGGCGTGCAGGACCGCGATGAAGGCCGCCTCCGGATCGTCGGCTACGGCCTGGCGCAGGGCCAGGGTGCGATAGGTGGTCAGTTCGATGCGGTGCTGCTCGGTGATCGGCCGATCGCCCTCCTCTTCCGGTTCGGGCGCCGGCGTCGCGGCTGGGGCGCCGCCGATGTCGATGATCGCGGTCCAGCTTCGATCGGGGTTCTCGATCGCGCGGGTGCCTGGCGAGGCCGAGCCGGACTCGCTGGGGGCATCGCTCCCATCCATGTCGTCCGGCTTGGAGGCCGGCACATCCGCGCGGCGGGCATAGCCGCGCGCGATCTTGACGCTGCCGTCATAGTCGAGGCTGATAAAGGCGCCGCCGAACGCGATGTGGTCGGGATTGTAGACGGTTGTGCCGACTTCCAACTCGGCGATCCGCTGCTCGAGTTCGGCGAGGCGCGCGTCGACGTCCTCGGGCAGGTCGTCCCGCGCGTCCTCGTATTTCTCGTTCAGCGCGTCGTACTCCTCGATCACCTGAGCCAGGGCGGCGCGTTCCTCTTCGCTGAGGCGGTTTTCGGTGGGCAGGTGGATGAGGCCGGTGGTGGCTCCATAGGGGTGGTTCAGCGCGATCTCGACCCATTTCCAGCCCTCGGCGATCACCGGTGCGGCGGCCTCGCCGAGCTTCTCCTCGGCGAGGCGGTCCAGCAGGGCTGCATCCTGGAACCAGCCCTCGCCGCGTTGGCTGAACAGGTCGCGCTGGATGGTGCCGCCGGCCGCCTCGTAGCCGTCGAATCCGATGAAGACGGCGCGCGGATCGTGGGCCGGCACAGCGTCCTGCGTCAGGGCCTGTCGGATGCTGTAGGCGTTCGGGTGATAGCCGCTCCCGCGCTTGGTGAAGCTATCCCAGACGCGCTCCTGCAGGGCGTGATCGTCGCTGACGGTGAAGGCCATCAGCTGCTCGAGCTGCATCTTACCGGCTTCATAGGCGGCGAGTAGCGTGTCGCTGACCGAGGCGAGCTTGAGCCGCTGCTTCACCGTGGTCTCGGTCACGAAGAAGCGCGCCGCGATATCGGCCTCGCTCATTCCGGCTTCGCTCAAGCTCTGGAACGCACGGAACTGATCGAGCGGGTGGAGCTGCTCGCGCATCGTGTTCTCGGCCAGCGAGTCCTCCTGCGCGCTGATCGCGGCGCCGGTCTCGCGGACGATGCAGGGAACGGGCATGGTCTTGGCCATCCGCTTCGTCTTCACGAGATGCGCGAGCGCGCGGAAGCGCCGGCCGCCGGCAGGCACCTCGTATGTCCCGGTCTCCTCGCCCGCTTCGTCGAGGACGGGGCGCACGCACAAGGATTGCAGCAGGCCGCGATGGGCGATGTCGTCGGCCAGGTCCTCGATGGTCTGGCCCTGTGCGATCCGGCGCACGTTTGCCTGGGACAGCACGAGCTTGTCGAACGCAATGGCGATCGGAGCCGCCAGGGTAATCTTCGTCTTCTTCGACGCGGTCATATCCAAATCCTCTTCAGGGTAAGGGCGACCGGGAGCCACTCTCCCGATCACACGAGCCCTCGCTCGGGCCAAAGCCTGCTCTCTGGCTCTCTGCGCCGGGAGCGGACGCGGTGGGACGGATCAGGCGGGGTTGCTGCCGGCCGAGGGCGTGATCGCCAGCGGCGGCACGGCGAGCGCCGAGGCGCGCGACATGCGGGCAACCAGCTTGGCGAGGGTGGTACCGCGCTTGCGCTGGAACGCCCTGAGCTCGCGCAGGGTGATGACCGGCTCGCCGCCCTCGTCGGCGGCTTCCTCGGCCGGTTGGTTCATGCCGGGGCGCCAATATTCGAGGCCGGCCTCGAACTGGCCGAGCGCCGATGTCCAGGCGCGCTGGTAGGAAAGGCCGTGCCGGCGGCAATAGGCGTCGAGGCTGTCGGTTTTTCCGCAGTTGCACTCGCCCTGGAAGGTCACGGAGGTGCCCTCGAGGAGCGCTTCCTCGATCAGTTCGCCGAGATCGGAAAAATCCTCGAGCGTTCGAAAATGCTCGGCGACGGCCTCGACCAGGCCCGTTTCGATGACGTCGTGCGGGACGGTGCCGCCGATCGTCACGGTGGTCATCACGTACTCGCCCATTGTGGCTGCTCACATCCGCGAGGGCGGCCGGAAGACATTCTCTCGACCTGTCGAACCCTCACGCCGCGTTGCCGTCCCTCTGACTCTAAGGGGCGGCCGGGCCGGAGCTTGTTCGTGGTTCATTCTCAGGCCAGGATGGCGCATGCCCCGCCCTCCCCTGCCGCCGATCCTGCTCGGCGAGGTCCACGAGGCAGGACTCGCCTTAAGCATCCGCTGCGGCCCTCCGTATTGCTTCCATATGGCCGAGATCCCGGCCGGGGAGATCGCGCTGCCCGGTCAGCTCGACATGAACGAGGTCGGCCGGCGGCTGCGCTGCACGGCTTGCGGGCGGCGCGGCGGGAACAGCGTCTATCCGGACCATCGCGGCTGGGTCCGGCACCTGCGCGCCACCGGGCAGCGCGAGCGCCTGCCCTGGTTCGCGGTGATGATGCCGGAGGATGGCTGAGCGCCGACAGGCGTCAGCGTTCACGCTCGACGATGCGAACCTGGCGCGATCGGATCAGCCCTGAGAGCGTGCGAAGAACGACGCGCATGAAGGCGGGGCTGAAACGGCCATAGGCGAAACGCGGCGGCCATGTCTCGATCGGCACCAGATGGTAGGAGCCCGGCATGACGTCGCTGTGGGCCTCATCCAGCATCAGCCAGCAGGGCCGGTCTCCTGGAAGCTTGAGGCGCCGGCGTTCGGTGTCGGGGATTGCAACCGCGTTGCGGCCCGGCAAGGGCTCCTGCGTCGTGATCGGGAAGACCACGACGGCCCCCTCGCTCACGTCGAGCGGTATCACCAGGCAGACCGGGCGAGCCTTTCGCCCTTCGCGCTCGCCGCCGTCATGCTCGCGGGACCAGAGGAAGCTGTAGCGGACGACGTGCGCGGTTTCGGGTGGCTCAATCGTCACCGCCATACTCCTGCTCGTAGGCGTCCGCCGCGCGAAGCAGTCCCTCCCGAATGTCGGCCGGCATCGAGTCGATCGTGAAGGCGCGGCGGGGATCGTCCTTGCCGCGCAGCGACTCGTAATGCTCCATGCTCATCAGGACGAACCGGGGTTTGCTTCGCCGGGTGATGACGACCGGCGCCCGCTGCGCCGCGTCGGTGACTTCGCCGACCTGCTTATTGAGATCGACGGTGGTGAAGGTGCGCATGGCACCGGCTCCTATCCGTGAAATCCATATATCATGGATTTGCTGGATGAGGTGGAAGTCGAACTGTCAGTGGCCCGTCGCACCAGGATTGGCCTTGTGTCGGCGGCGCGCGCGAGCCGCTCGATCAGGGCGAGGTCCGCGTCGGAGCATTCCCCGCGCACGGTGATCTCGACCCAGTGGCCGGCGCGGCCGACATGGCTGTCGCGCAGGCGGTGGTTCGAGGAGGTGTGGAAGCTCTCGTTCGGTGCGCAGGGCCGCACGCGCGAGGTCAGGAACAGGATGCCCGAGCCGAGGTTGCCGACGAACAGGAACTCGTCGGCCGGCACTGTCTTCGGGCCGCCGCCGATCTTTCGCTGCCCGATCTGGCGGAAGGCGGCATCGAAGCGTGCCGGGTCAGGGGTCGTCGTCGGCCGCAAGGGCTGAGGTGAGCGCCAGGGCGGCCGGTGCGGATCGATCCGGCCGTGCGCGATCTGGTGGATGAGGTCCGCCAGATAGGACGGATCGGCCGGATAGGGACAGGTCCGCCACAGATCCCGGATGACGAGGCGTGTGGGCGCGTCGAAGGCGAACAGCCGGGCGCGCGCCCGGTGCCAGGCGCCGGCCCGCTGCCGGCGCGTGGCGGCCTGGGCCTCGTCCCAGCGGACGGCGCGGTGGATCATCTCCTCGTCGGCGGTGATCTGGCGCTCGGCGATCACCGCGGCAAAGAGCGGCAGCGCCTCGCGCTCGAGGTGCTGCTTGCGGAGATAAGCCGCGCGTTTGCGCGAGGTATCCTCGTAAGGTTCGGGCCGGGGCCGGCGGCGGAAGCGCATCACGCGGCCCGCCGGGGCTCGGCCGAGGCGGCGGGCGCGTCGGACGCTTCGCCCTCGGCGGCGTCAGTGCCGCCCTCCTCTTCGGCTAGAAAGGCGAGGAGGAAATCCGCCGCCTTGCTGGCCTGGGAGGCGGCGCGCACGATCGCGCGATCGTCCTCGCGCAGTACCTCGAGCCAGGTCGCGATGTAGTCGGCATGGCGCACGGTCGGCACGATGCCGAGCGCGGCGCAGACATAGGCGGCGGAAATTTCCGCGACGAGTTCCTCGCGCGCGTAGCAGGGCGAGCCTTGCGTCGTCTTCATCAGGCGGTTCAGGCGGGTTTCCGCGCCAGTCCAGTGGGAGAGTTCGTGCGCTGCCGTCCTGTGGACGTTCACCGGCTCGTGGAAGGCTTCCGGAGGCGGCATCACGATCACGTCGTCGGCCGGCCGGTAAAAGGCCATGGAGCCGCCGAAGATGATCCTGGCGCCGCTATTCTCCATCAGCGCGCGGAAGCGCGGTTCGATCAGATCCTGGCGCGGCGGCGCCGGCGGTGTCGTCAGCTCCTCGGGCAGGCCGTCGCATTGCGCGACGTTGAACACCGTGAACCGCTTCAGGAACGCGACCTGTCGCGCCTCGTCACCGTCGCGCTCGGCCCTCTTGCGCTCGTCGTCGGGCGTGAAGCGGTCAGCATAGACGACGGGCGTGCCCTGCTCGCCCCTGCGCACGCAGCCGCCAAGGCCGAGGGCCTGGCGGAACGTTAGCCAGCGCTGGACCTGGAAACCGTTGTCGATCGCCGCCTGCCAGAGCAGCAGCACGTTGATGCCCGAATAGGCCCTGGCGGTGGCGCCGTTGCGGGGCATGGCGACACCGGCGGTGCCGGGACCGTCGCCCCAGGGCTGCACCCACGGTACGGAGCCGGCCTCGAGCTGGGCGATGATCCTTTCGGTGATCTGCTTGTAGAGGTCGACGCGCTCGGTGCGGGCCGCGGCCTTGCTGGAGGACGTTCTGCCAAAGCTCTTGGCCATCGGGATCGCTTTCGCGACGGGCGCCGGAGCCTTTCTCCGATCCATCAACCCGTCGTGGCGTCCCCTGCCCTCCTCTCACTCCAAGCAGTGGAATGGCCCCGCCCGGATCAGCGGGC
Source organism: Methylobacterium sp. (assembly GCA_044227265.1). Taxonomy (GTDB): domain Bacteria; phylum Pseudomonadota; class Alphaproteobacteria; order Rhizobiales; family Beijerinckiaceae; genus Methylobacterium. The sequence goes on along the minus strand of JBGAFL010000089.1, from coordinate 4,811 downwards.
GGGGCCGAAGCCGATCAGGTCAGCTTGATGAGGGCGGCGAAGGCGGCAAAGCCTGCCGCGACGAGGCCACCGAGGCGCACGGTCATCTGGAGCGTTTGCAGGTCGATCGCCGTGCGAAGCTCTTCCTTGGTGACGCGCAGATCCTCCTTGGTGACGAGTTCGTGCATGATGAACTCCCGGGCCGCTTCGGCGTGGGCCTCGGCATGTTCGGTGGGGATGCCGGCCTCACGCAGGGTCTTAGAATATCCGAGAGTGTCGAAAGCGAAAGCCATTCCGGTGCTCCTTGAGGGGTGATCCAGCCCCGCCCGGCGAACCGGGCGGGACGGAGTAGCCGGGGTCAGTCCCGGCGGCCGTTGGAGCGGGTCCAGATCAGCGAGTGGCTCTTGCCGTCCTCGTCCTGGAAGAGGTTGGCGTAGAGCGGAGCCGGCAGGCTCGGATCGTCGATCTTGACCGAGAGGTAGTCGCGGCCTTCCTTGGAGCGCTTGGCCCAAGCTGCCCCGATCTCGGCCCTGCCGAGGTAGAGGCGGTGGCTCGGGGCGTTGTCGTTCTCGCGGCGCTGGCTGACGATGGCGACCTTCTTGGCCTGGATGGTCAGGGTGGTGATCTCGCCGGTGTAGCCGCTCTCCGTCTCGATGAAGGTGCCGATGGTCGCCATGGTGGTGGTCCTCTTCTGAGCTTCGTGCCGCGCCCTCGCGGGTCCGCGAGGAGCCGCTCGCAGAGGCGGCGGGGAAGAAACCCGGCGATGCCGTTGCGGTCATACCGGACGAGGCGAAGCCGCCCCCGGCTAGACAAGCCCATGAGAGAGGCCGTGCGGGTGCGGCATGGCTTCAGGGACGAGGATTTCCGTGGCGATTCAGGCGCCCCACCCGAGGGAATCCGGCATCCGGAGGAGGCGCTCCCCTGCCCCAGCCCGGGGAGCCGCGTACGTTCCACAACGGGAAGCGCCGCAACCAATGCCCTCCCCTCCGCGTGATCAGGCGAGGCCGTACCATGTGCCGCGGCCGGCGCCGTGCTGAACCAGATGGCCGGCTTCGGTCAGCGCCTTCAGATGGTCCTTTACGGTGTTGCGGCTGGAGCCTGTCACACGCGCCGCTTCCATGACCGTGACGCGCCCGCGCTCTCGCGCCAGTTCGAGGATCGCAACCGAGAGTTCGGGCAACGCGCCGAGGATGACGCGCTCGCGCTCGATCTTTGCTTCGAGGCGACGCTTCTGGCGTTGGAGCGCGTGCAGAAAGAACACGATCCATGGATTCCAGTCCGGCGTGGCTGTGCGGATCGTGCCTTGGGTCCGGCGAAGCGCCAGATAGTAGCCCTCCTTACTCTGCTCGATGACACTCTCGAGCGAACTATAGGGAACATATGCATAGCCGGCGCGAAGCAAGAGGAGCGTCGTCAGGATGCGGGATAGACGGCCATTTCCATCCTGAAATGGATGGATCTCAAGGAACACCACGACGAAGACGGCGATCACCAGCAAGGGATGGAGTCGCTTATTCTCCTCCTGGGCACGCAACCATTCGACGAGTTCGGCCATCAGCCGCGGAGTGCCGAACGGGCTCGCCGTGGCGAAGACCACGCCGAGGCTTCTTCCGTCAGCGTCAAAAGCCTCGACATGATTGGCGAGCGTCTTCCATTCGCCGCGGTGGCGCTCGTCCTTGGTCGAGTGCGCGAGCAGGTCGCGATGGAGCTGCCGGATATGGTTCTCGGTCGGCGGAATGACCTTGAACGACTGGAAGACGGTCTCCATCACCGCGGCATAGCCGGCGACCTCCTGCTCGTCGCGCGTGGCGAATGTTCCAATCGCAAGGTTGGAGAGCAACTTCTCGACGTCGCGGTCGCTGAGGCTCGCCCCCTCGATGCGTGTCGACGAACCGATGCTCTCGATCGTCGCGACGCGACGGAGGCGCGACAGGCGCTCGGGCGCGATCTTTCCGATCGCGCGCCATAGGCCCTTGAACTCATCGACCTCGGCGACGAGCGACAGGACCTCCGGCGTGATCCGCAGGGTCGATAGGTCGAGGCCCGCCATTACTTCATCCATTTCCATCCGGAAATGTCATGCCGAGCTCACATCTGTTTGTCCATCCGTTTCCATCCAATTATGACAGACGCAGAGGACGGAGCCAGAAAGACCCTGCGTTCAAATGGAGGCATATGATTCGAAGTCGGGATGCCGTGCCCTGACGCCCAAACGTTCGCGTCGAGGATGTCGAATCTGGCGACCATCTAACGAGGCATGGCACGGACGTTCGGCCGCGCCACATCCCTCCCTGGCGGGAGAAAATTATGTAGCGGCAGGGGGAATCTTTCCGTTGGCGTGGGTGATATCGACGGCTCGTGCCGATCCGCCGCGAACTCCGCCATTTCTATCCGATCGACTGGCCGCAGCTCTCGGCAGTGATCCGCTTCGAACGAGCGGGTGGACGCTGCGAGCGATGTGGACGGCCGCACGGACACCTCATCGTCTGCCTCGACGACGGGAGCTGGTGGGATGCGCAGGCCGGAGCTTGGCGAACGAACCGGGGGCAGACGTTGCGGCAGATGCCCGATCTGTCGAGCGCGCGGCTGACGGTGCCGATCCTGGCGACCTGTCATCGTGAGCATGATCCCAGCCGGAACGGCGATGCCGATCTTGCCGCCTGGTGCCAACGCTGCCATCTTGAGCACGATCGCCCCGAGCATCTGCGCCGGCGCCGGCTCACGTATTTGCGCCGGCGTGCCATCGGCGACCTGTTCCTCGGCACCTACCCGGCGATTTGAAAATCTATGGCGGCGCATCTGCCCAATGGCCTATGCGCACGGCTTCGTGGTCAAAGGGCCTGATCGGATCGGCGGCGCCCGGATCGCGCTCGTCCTGTTGTTCGTCGATGCGGCCGGCGTTGCCCTGATCTGGCTCGCATCCTCCTACGTCGTGGTGGCTGTGGGATACCAATTCGCCTTATCCTATCGGACCCCAAGCTCTAATTATTCCCCCGCAGGGAGTAGATTATGAGCGGTGCTCTTCTGACCCCGAATGAAGTCGCCGCCTTGGCCGATGCGCCGAGGACTGTCGTCGAAAAAGCCCTCGAACAAAAGGTCTTCGGCGCGGGGCGCGGGGCTGGCGGAGCACGCCGGCTTCTACCGCTCCATGCGGTCGTGCTCGCGACCGCCGTGAAGTCGCTGGGGCGGCGCCTGAGCGTCAACGATAAGAAAGTCGTCGCCCGTAGGCTGGCCGCTTTGCCGCCGTCGGCCCTCCGGACGGCCGAGATCGAGGTCGCACCAGCAGTCATCCTGCGACTGGGCATGCTGGCGGCTTCCGCCATAGAGCGCGCCGAGCGCTATGCGGCCGATCGGGATGCCTTCATCGAAACCATCGACGGCGTCCAAGGTGGGCGGCCCGCGATCAAGGGCACCCGCCTGACGGTCGGCGCGATCTATGGCCGCCTGAGCTCTGGGGGCACGATCGACACGCTGATGGACGATTACCCGGACATTCCCCGCCGCGCCTTCGAGGCCGCACAGCTTTACGGCCGGACCCACCCGCCGGTCGGCCGACCCGTGCCGACACGGCGGAGGATGTGAGGTTCTTCGTCGACGAATGCATTTCGCGCTCGCTCAGCCACCACCTCAACGGGGACGGTCTCCATGATGCCGTCCATCCGCGCGATCCGGATGAGGCTTGGACTGTTCGATCATTGCTTGCCGACGGCCGCGAGTGCCGAGGCGATCGTCTTGAGCGAGATCACCATGGCGATCGTCGAGCCGTGTTCCGATGCCCCGCCCAGGCGAAGGGCGCCGAAGCCTTCGTACCAGCGGGCGGCACGGGTATTCTTGGCGTCGATATAGAGTGCGACGCCGCCGACTTCGCCAGCAACTAGAAGGCAACGCCTGCCTGCGCTGAGCAGGAGCTGGCCACCGAGACCCTGGCCCTGCACGCTGACGTCAATCGCCAAGCGCGCGAGCCGGTATCCTGGCACGTCATGGCGAGACAAACCCTTCCGGATGCTTTCAGGGGTCTGGTCATAACGCGCGACGGCCGGGGCAAGGCTGTAGAAGCCGAGGATCCGTCCGTCAGTCTCGCCGATCGCCACGAAGGTCTTGGAGCCGCCGCTTTCGTGGTTCTGGCGCGCGAACCTCTGCAGATAGCGATTGAGATCGGCATCGCCACAATCGAAGCTGTCACGCGGATGGTCTTTGGCGATCGGCTCTTCACGCCACCCGGGAAGCGCCATCAGAGATCCGGCAGCGCCTTGGCCGCCGCGAGCAGCTTCGCGTTGGGCTTGGGCGGGTTCTCCAGCAATTCCAGGATCCGCTCATGGTCCTGCTCCGACACCCGGATCACTTCGGCTTCCTGGATGACTGTTTCGGCCTCGCGGAGGGCCGATTGCGTGACGAAGTTGGTGAGATCAGTGTTGCGCAAAGCGGCGGCGCGGACGAGCTTCGCCTTTGCCTCAGGAGACACCCGTAGGTTCATCCGCTTGTTATCGTCAACGGCCGTGCGGGGCATGCGGTGTTCTTTCACATGTGTACCCCTTGAAAGAGTACACATGCCTATGAGGAACAGCAAGGGGCCTTCGCCTCGACATCACCCGCTCAGCTGATTTGCAACGGCATGACCCACGCTGAAACGGCGATGCCGATCTCGCCGCCTGGTGCCCGCGCTGCCACCTCGAGCACGATCGGCCCGAGCATCTGCGCCGTCGCCGGCTGACCTATTTGCGCCGACGAGCAATCGGCGATCTGTTCCGTGGCCCTACGCGGCGATTTGAAAGCCTGCGGAGGCGTATCCAGCAATTGGCCAATTCGCACGGCTTCGTGGTCACAGGACATGC
>JBGAFL010000010.1:0-97676 GCA_044227265.1 Methylobacterium sp. | reverse complement strand
CTCGCGCGGGCGCCTTCGATCCTGACCGCCGTGCAATACGAGGATGTCGTCTCGGAACTCAGCCAGGCCAACGTGCCCGGCTCGACCGAGGGGCATCCGAACTGGCGCCGAAAGCTCGATCGGAGCCTCGAGGCGATTGCTGCGCCCGGCGGCCCGCTCGCAAAGCTCGCCGCTGCACTTGCCGCCGAGGATCGCGGACCTCGTTCCGGCGCGGCACGGCTGGCCTCGGCGCCGCCGCGGGCGACCTACCGACTGCAGTTCCACGAAGGCTTCACCTTCAGTGACGCGGAAGCCATCGTCCCGTATCTCGCCAAGCTCGGCGTCAGCCACGTCTATGCCTCGCCGCTGCAGCGGGCGCGGCCCGGCTCGACCCATGGCTATGACATCGTCGACCATTCGCAGATCAATCCGGAGATCGGCGGGGAGGAGGGCTTTCTGCGCTTCTCCGATGCGCTGCACGCCCACGGGCTGAAGCTGCTGCTCGACATCGTGCCGAACCACATGGGCGTCGGCGGTGCCGACAATCCTTGGTGGCTCTCGGTGCTGGAGTGGGGCGGCCTGTCGCCCTTCGCCCACGCTTTCGACATTGATTGGGAACGGCTCGGCGCGAACGGGAAGCTCGTGATTCCCTTCCTCGGCGAGCGCTACGGCGAGGCGTTGGAGAAAGGGCTGCTGGACCTGCAATTCGACGAGGAGGCCGGGGCCTTCAGCGTCTGGCACTACGAGCATCAATTCCCGATCTGCCCGCTGCAATACCCGACCATCCTCAACCGGGCGCTCGCCGCGCTCGGCGAGATTGGCGACGACCCCTCCGCTGACGTCCTCGCGATCAGTGAACGCTTGCGTGGCATGGGCGAGGAGACGACGTCCTCGCGATCAGCGAGCGCCTGCGCGGCATGGGCGAGGAGACCGATTGGGAGCGCCGCCGCGCCTTCCCCGAAGAGGCGGAGTGCCTGAAGCGGGATCTTGCCCAGGCCGTACGCGCTTCGCCGCAGATCGCCGCCGCCATCTATCGGGCGCTGCACCTTCTGAACGGCAACAAGGATTATCCCGACACATTCGGGCCCTTGCATCGTCTGCTCGAACAGCAATCCTATCGGCTGGCGCATTGGCGGATCGCTTCGAGCGACATCAATTACCGTCGCTTCTTCGACGTGAACGCGCTCGCGGGCCTGCGTGTCGAGAAATCCGACATCTTCCAGAAGTCGCATGCCCTGCTGTTTCGCCTCGTGGCCGAAGGGCGCATCGACGGCTTGCGCATTGATCATATCGATGGTCTTGCCGACCCGCTCAGCTATGCCCGCGCGCTCCAGGCCGCGATCGGGCCGGGCTTCTACGTCGTCGTCGAGAAAATTCTTGAGCCAGGCGAGAAGCTGCGGCCCTGGCCGGTGGCCGGCACCACCGGCTACGATGTGCTCAACCAGCTCGACGGCATCCTGGTCGACCGGGCCAGTCGCTCCAAGATCGAGCGCTTCTACGAATGGATGACCGGTGTCGACGAGCCCTACGGCTTCCAGCTGCGGGCCGCCAAAGCGGAAATTCTCGAGATTAGCTTTGCCAGCGAACTCGAGGTTCTGACGGCCGATCTCAAGCAGATCGCCGATGCCGATCGGCGTACCCGCGACTTTTCGCTCAATGCGATCCGCCGGGCGCTGATCGAGATCATCGCGCGGTTTCCGACCTACCGCTCGTATCTTCCGGGTGATCTCGACGAGAGCGACATCGAGGCCGAGGATGTCGCGCTGATCGAGAATGCCGTGCGCAAGGCCAAGCGCTGGAGCGCTCTGCCAGACCGCACCGTGCACGACTTCGCTGCGAGCGCGCTGCTCGGGCGGATCGACACGACAGGCCCGGGCCGGCCCGAGCCGCGCGTCATCCTGCGCTTCCGCCGCCGCTTCCAGCAGCTCACCGGCCCGGTCATGGCCAAGAGCCTGGAGGACACGCTGTTCTACCGCTACGTGCCGCTGCTGGCGCTCAACGAGGTCGGCGGAGACCCGGGCGATTACGGTATAGAGCCGGCTCAATTTCATGCTTTGCAGGCGGCGCGCGCCCGCGACTGGCCGAACGCGCTGATCACCACCGCGACCCATGACACCAAGCGTGGCGAGGACGCCCGCTCGCGCCTGCTCGCTCTGTCCGAACTCATCGAGGATTGCGCCAGAGCCTGGGACATCTGGCGCGAGATCGCCGTGCCGCTCGTCGACACGATCGAGGACGAGCCAGCGCCCGATGCCAACGATCAGTGGATGTTCCTGCAGGCCATTCTCGGCGCATGGCCGCTGGAACTCCTGGAGGCGGACGATGCCGAGGCAATCGCGAGCTTCCGGGAGCGCCTCGATGCCTATGCGGAGAAAGCGCTTCGTGAGGGCAAGCGCCGGTCGAGCTGGGTGAATATCGACGAAGCCTATGAGGGGGCGGTCCACGCCCTGTTCGGTCGGCTGTTCGCGCCGGGCTCTCCCTTCGTCTCACGGTTGAGGCCGGTCGCGCGTCGGCTCGCCGCGCTCGGCATGATCGGCGGCCTCGGGCGCAGCGTTCTGAAGGTGACGTTGCCGGGCATTCCGGACGTCTATCAAGGCACCGAGTTCTGGGATTTCTCCTTCGTCGATCCCGACAATCGCCGCCCGGTGGATTATGCCGCCCGGGCCGAGGCCTTGACCCGGGAGGGCGGCTTTTCCGAAGGTCTCGCAAACTGGACGGACGGGCGGATCAAGCAGGCGACCTTGGCCCGCCTCCTCGCCGACAGGGCTGAGCGCCCGAATTTCTACGCCGATGCCGATTACACGGCCTTGGAGGCGCGGGGCGACCGTGCCGGGAACGTGCTGGCCTTTCTGCGCTCGGATGCCACGACAGGCGAGGGCGACCTGCTGGTTGCCGTGCCTCGCCTCTTCGCGAACTTATGTGCCGAGGGCAAATGGTCCGGCACACCGTACGAGGGGACGATGCTCAGCGTGGCGGAAGGCAGCCGCTGGCACGATCTCTTCGAGACCAACGAACTGCGTGCCGAAGGCGGCAAGCTCGATCTCGGCCACCTTTTTGCGACGCTGCCCTTTGCGGTCCTGCGGCGCGTCGCCTGACCGCTACGCCGTAGAGCCCCATCGAGATTGCCGTGTCCTCAATGGAGTAACGGATGAACGCACCCACGAGCCCGACCAAAGCCGCAAAGCCGGCTACCGCGAACAACCTCGAGATTCCGGCTCGGCTGTCGTCTCGCGCGACGGGCCCTCGCATTTACAACCTGTTCCCGCTGCTGGTCGGCAAGGTCTCCGCCTGGAGCGCCGAACTGCCGCGGATCGCGGGCCTCGGCTTCGACTGGGTCTACCTCAATCCGTTCCACCAGACCGGCGGTTCGCGCAGCCTCTACGCCGTCGCCGATCCCGATCGCCTCGACGAGCGCTTTCGCGATCGCGACGGCACGCCCGATGACGAGCAGATCGCGCGCTTCTGCCGGGTGGCCAAGGCGAACGGCATCTCGGTGATGAGCGATCTCGTCATCAACCACACGGCCGACAATGCGAAGCTGGCGCAGGAGCGGCCGGAGCTGTTCGTGCGGGACGCGGATGGCCGCTTCGTGAGCCCCGGCGCGGTCGATCCCGACGATCCGAGCAAGGTCACGGTCTGGGGAGACCTGATCGAACTCGATTTTCATTCGGAGGGTGCCAGGCACGATCTCACGCGCCTGTTCGATGCCTATATCGCCCGGATGCAAAGTCTCGGCATCCGGGGCTTCCGGTGCGACGCCGCCTACAAGGTGCCGGCGGAAATCTGGCGCGTGCTGATCGCCTTCGCGAAGAACCGCGTGCCGGGAACTCTGTTCGCTGCCGAGACGCTCGGCTGCACCTTCGAGGAGGCGCAGGCGACCGCTGAAGCCGGCTTCGACTTTCTGTTCAATTCCTTCGCCTGGTGGGATCTGAAGGCGCCCTGGGCTCTCGAGCAATATGAGCGGCTGCGCGTCATCGCGCCCTCGATCGCCTTTCCCGAGAACCACGACATGCCGCGGCTCGCCGCGCAGATCGGCGGTGGCAAGGAGGAGGTCGCAGCGGTTCTGAAGACGCGCTACGCGCTTGCTGCCTTCTATTCCTCCGGAATCCTGCTGCCGATCGGCTATGAGTGGGGCTACCGGCGCGCCGTCCACGTCGTCGACACCACGCCCGACGCGCGCGAGCACGATACGGGCATCGACATTTCGGGCTACATCGCCGCGATCAACCGGCTGAAAGCTGAGTTGCCGGCGGTCAATGTCGAGGGAGCGCAGGCCCGCATCTCGGCGCCGGACGCACCCTATGTCGCGCTGTTTCGCACCGATACCGGGCATCCGGCTTCGGCTAAGCACGGTACGTTGCTCTTGTACAATCCGGGCAAGGCGCCGGTTCCGGTCGACACCGGACCGCTGATCGCGCGGACCGGGGGAAGGCTCGGGGCCTTCGTCGATCGCACGCCCGAGGTGATCGAGCCGATCGCCTTCCGCCCCGGCCTCAGTGTCGACCTCCAGCCCGGAGAGCTTCGCATTCTATCGGCGCAAGCGCCCGCCGCGCTGGCAGCGCCGGAATCGAGCGAGCCGAAAGGCGGCGGCCGGGTCGTGATCGAAGCGGTCGCGCCGCTGGTCGATGCCGGCCGCTCGCCGGTCAAGCGCATCGTCGGCGAGAGCATGCGGATCGAAGCCGACATCTTCTCGGATGGGCACGAGATCATCGAAGCGGCGATCCTATCGCGCGTCGTCGGCGAGACGGGATGGCGGCGCGATCCGATGGTCTTTTTCGACAACGACCGCTGGGCGGGCCAATTCCCCCTCGAGCGCAATGCGCGCTACGAATTCACGATCGAGGCGTGGCGCGATTCCTTCTCGTCCTGGATCCGCGACACGCTCAAGAAGCGCGATGCCGGTCTCGACCTGCGCCTCGAAACTGTCGAGGGTGTCGAACTCGTCCAGAACGCTGCCGATCTCGCCCGTGGCCACGACAAGGAGCGGCTGAATGCCCTCGTCGCCTCGCTCGCGGCGGAGCAGGAGGGCTCGCCGCGCATCCTCGACAAGATCCTGGCGCCCGAGGCCGCCGCCCTCGTCCGGCGCAACTCCGAAAAGGTCAATCTCTCGCGCTATCCGGTGCGGATCCCGGTCATCGCCGACCGGCTCGCGGCCCGGTTCTCGGCCTGGTACGAGATCTTTCCGCGCTCGCAATCGGGTGACCCGAACCGGCACGGCACCTTCAAGGACGTGATCCGGCGGCTGCCCGAGATCCGGCAACTCGGGTTCGACGTGCTCTATTTCACGCCGATCCATCCGATCGGGCGGACCAACCGCAAGGGCAAGAACAATACGCTGAAGGCGCAACCCGGCGATGTCGGCTCGGTCTATGCCGTCGGCGCCGAGGAGGGCGGGCACGAGGCCGTCCATCCCGAACTCGGTACGCTCGACGATTTTCGTGATCTCGTTGCAGCCTCCCATGCCCATGGCATGGAGATCGCGCTCGATTTCGCGATCCAGTGCTCGCCCGATCATCCCTGGATCAAGAAGCACCCCGAATGGTTCGAGTGGCGCCCCGACGGCACGCTCAAATTCGCCGAGAACCCGCCCAAGAAATACGAGGACATCTCGAACGTCCATTTCTACGGCGGGGCTCTGCCCTCGCTCTGGATCGAACTGCGCGACATCGTGCTCGGCTGGGCAGCGCTCGGCGCGCGGATCTTCCGCGTCGACAACCCGCATACCAAGCCGATCCCGTTCTGGGAGTGGATGCTGGCGGAGGTGAATGCGCGCTATCCGGATGTGATCTTCCTCGCCGAGGCCTTCACTCGGCCGAAGATGATGAAGAAGCTCGCCAAGGCCGGCTACCAGCAGAGCTACACCTACTTCACCTGGCGCAACACGAAGTGGGAGCTGATCGAATACCTGACCGAACTCGCCGGCGAGATGGGTGAGTATTACCGCCCGAATTTCTTCGCCAACACGCCCGACATCAACCCGTACTATCTCCAGACGAGCGGGCGGGCGGGCTTCATCGTGCGCGCGACGCTCGCCGCGACGCTCTCGTCGGTCTACGGGATCTATAACGGCTTCGAACTCTGCGAGGCCGCGCCCTATCCGGGCAAGGAAGAATACCTCGACTCCGAGAAATACGAGCTGAAGGCCTGGGACTATGACCGGCCCGGCAATATCCGCGAGCACGTCATCGCGCTCAATCGGATCCGGCGCGACAACCCCGCGCTCTGGGATTTCCGCAACATCACCTTCACGGCCGCTCATAACGACCAGGTCATCGCCTTTGCCAAGCTCTCGCCGGACGGCGACAATTGCGTGTTCGTGATGGTCAATCTCGATCCGCGCAGCCGCCAGGAATGCGATTACCAGGTGCCGCTCTGGCTGCTCGGAGAGCCGGATGATGGTGCCGTCGATGTCGAGGACCTTCTGCTCGGCTACAAGTTCGAATTGCGCGGCAAGACCCACCGCATCGCGCTCGACCCGGCAGAGCGTTCCGCCGTGATCTGGCGCCTCAGGCGGCCGAGGCGGGTTGCGCATTAGCGGTGCCCGTGTAAGCCGGGCGCCGTGCGAACGACGGATTCGTCGTGCTTTGACCAAGAAGAGCGGCCAAAGCCGCTACCGCCTTCGAGCCGGATCGCAGGACCCGGGCCGGAAGCGCCGAGAGATGCCCTCGAACCCTGATGAGGCAGCGACGCGATGATCGATCGCAGCGATCCGCAATGGTACCGTGACGCCATCATCTACCAGATCCACGTCAAGTCGTTCTTCGACTCGACGAATGACGGGATCGGTGATTTCGCGGGCCTGACGCAGAAGCTCGACTATGTGCGGGATCTCGGCGTCACCGCGATCTGGCTGATGCCGTTCTACCCCTCGCCCCTGCGCGATGATGGCTACGACATCGCCGATTACCGCGAGATCAACCCGTCCTACGGGACGATGGAGGATTTCCGGAAGTTCGTGGAGGCGGCACACGAGCGCGGCCTGCGTGTCATCACCGAGCTCGTCATCAACCACACCTCGGACCAGCATCCCTGGTTCCAGGCCGCCCGTGAGGCTCCGCCCGGCTCGCCCGAGCGCGACTTTTACGTCTGGTCGGACACAGACGAGAAATACGGCGATACGCGTATCATCTTCCTCGACACCGAGGTCTCGAACTGGACTTGGGATCCGGTCGCCAAGCAATATTTCTGGCACCGCTTCTATTCGCACCAGCCGGATTTGAACTTCGACAATCCGGCCGTGCTCGAAGCCGTCATCGAGGTGATGCGTTACTGGCTCGACATGGGCGTCGACGGCCTGCGGCTCGACGCCATCCCCTATCTCGTCGAGCGCGAAGGCACCAACTGCGAGAATCTCTGGGAGACGCATACCGTCATCAAGAAGATCCGCGCTGCGCTCGATGCCGGGTATCCTGACCGCTTGCTGCTCGCCGAAGCCAATCAGTGGCCTGAGGAAACCGCGCAGTATTTCGGTGATGGCGACGAATGCCACATGGCATTCCACTTCCCGCTGATGCCGCGGATGTACATGGCGATCGCCCGCGAGGACCGGCACCCGATCACCGACATTATGCGCCAGACCCCGGAGATTCCCGAGGGCTGCCAATGGGCGATCTTCTTGCGCAACCACGACGAGCTCACGCTCGAAATGGTGACCGCGCAGGAGCGCGACTATCTCTGGTCGTTCTATGCCGCCGAGCGCCGTGCCCGCATCAATCTCGGCATCCGCCGCCGCCTCGCGCCGCTGCTCGAGAACGATCGCCGCAAGATCGAGCTGATGAAGTCGCTCGTGCTGTCGATGCCCGGCACGCCGGTGCTCTATTACGGCGACGAGATCGGCATGGGCGACAACATCTATCTCGGCGACCGCGACGGCGTGCGCACGCCGATGCAATGGTCGCCGGACCGCAATGGCGGCTTCTCCCGTGCCGACCCGCAGAGGCTGTTCCTGCCGGCCGTTCAGGACGCGACCTACGGCTTCGATGCGCGCAACGTCGAGGCGCAGACCCAGTCGCAGAACAGCCTGTTGAACTGGACGCGGCGGATGATCGCGATCCGCAACAACTCGACCGCGCTCGGGCGCGGCGCGATGCAGTTCCTCTATCCCGCGAACCGCAAGGTGCTCGCCTGGCTGAGAGAATTCGAGGACGAGCGCATTCTCTGCGTTGCCAATCTTTCGCGCGCGCCGCAGGCCGTGCAGCTCGACCTGTCGGATTTGCGCGGGGCGATCCCCATCGAATTGACCGGGGGCACGGAATTCCCGGCCATCGGCGATCTGCCCTATCTCCTCACCCTGCCGGCTTATGGCTTCTATTGGTTCTCGCTGAGCGCCCAGAATACCGGTCAGGTCGGGCCGCAGCCGCTCGCGCCGGAACTGTTCACGCTCGTGCTCACCGGCGGTGTCGAGACGCTGATGGCTGGCCGCGAGCGCGTCGCCTTCGAGCGCACGGTCGCGCCGCCCTTCATCGGCAGCCGCCGCTGGTTCGGAGCCAAGGGTACGCGCATCAAGTCGGTGCAGGTCGTCGACAGCGCGACGGTCAAGGATGGCTCGGGCGAAGGCAAATACCTGCTGCCGCGTGTCACCGTCACGCTCTCGAATGGCGAGCACCAGGATTACTTCGTGCCGCTCGCGGTCGAGGAGAGGCGCGAGGACGAAAATCTGCTGGATCATGCTGTCGCGCGGGTTCGCCGCGGACCCCAAACCGGCCTACTTTACGATGCCGTCGCCTCGGACCCGTTCCCGGTCGTCATCGCTGAAGCCATGCGCGACGGCCTGACCATTGAAACGGAATCCGGCCGGCTCGAATTCACGACGACCTCTGCCTACGACCATTCCGTCCCCTATGATGCGAGCGAGGTGCGCCGCCTTTCGGCAGAGCAGAGCAACACCTCTGTCGCCATCGGCTCGAAGATGATGCTGAAGCTGCTGCGGCGGCTTCAGTCTGGCGTGCATCCCGCCGTCGAGGTCGGGCGGTTCCTGACCGAGAAGGCGAAGTTCCCGAACATCCCCGCTCTGCTCGGCGTCCTGGAGCATGTCGGACCGGACGGCACACGCACCGCCCTGGCGATGCTCGAAGCCTTCGTACCGAACCAGGGCGATGCCTGGACATTGATGCTCGAGGGCCTGCGCCGGGATTTCGACACAGTCGTGCTCGCGCCAGAAAGCGAGGCGCCGACGCCGCAGGAGGCGTTCAAGGATCACTTGCGCTGGGCCGAACTACTCGGACGGCGCACCGCCGAGATGCATCTCGCCTTCGCGAGCGAGACGCAGGACGAGGCCTTCACGGCCGAGCCCTTCCTTGAGGAGGACCTCGACCGGCTCGCGGACGACGCACGGCATCAGGCCGACAGGGCCTATCGCGGGCTCGAGGCCATCTCGGCCTGGGTGCCAGGTTCCGCGAGTGAGGCGCTGGCGGGACGACGGGCCGAAGTCGAGGCGCTGATTGCCGAACTTTCAGCACGCCGGCCGATCGGCGCCTACAAGACGCGCATTCACGGCGATTACCACCTCGGCCAGGTTCTTGCCTCGAAGGGTGATCTCGTCCTGGTCGATTTCGAGGGTGAGCCGACCCGGCCCGTCGATGAGCGCCGGATCAAGTCGACGCCGTTGCGCGACGTTGCTGGCATGCTGCGGTCCTTCGCCTACGGCGCGGAGACGGTCGTGCGGGAAATCGCCCTGCGCTTCAGCGACAGCGAGGACCGGGCGCGCAATGCCGCGATCGCCTGGCGCGGCATGATCGACGGAACCTTCCTCGACGGCTACGCCAATGCCGTCGCGGGCAGCCGCGCCGCCGTTTCGGACCCGGAGACCTACGATCGCCTGCTGCGGCTCAGCCTGCTGACCAAGGCGCTCTACGAGGTCGATTACGAGGTCAATAACCGGCCCGATTGGATCGAAATCCCCGCCAAAGGGGTTCTCAACATTCTAGATGAAGCCAAGCGCGCTTGAGCCGAAAAGGAGCCTGCATGACGGGTGTGGACGAGAAAGTCGCGAAATTGGTGGCCGCGCCGAAGGGCGCTTCCGCGAGCCTTGCGTCCCGAGACTCCGCCGCTCGACCTGCCTCCGTACCAGCCGGTTCTCCCACCCTGACGGCCCCGCACGCCCAAGATGCGCTGGCCGGCGCGGTCCCGTCACACGCGGCGGCCCCGCGCGGCTCTTCCGTCCATTCCGATGCTGTGGCGGCGCTGATGGCGGCCGACCATGGTGATCCCTTCTCGGTACTCGGCCCGCATCTCACTGCCCCGGGGCGCTGGGAAGTGCGTGCCCTGCTGCCTGAAGCGAAGAGCGCGACCCTGCTTGTCGGGAAGACACGCATCCCGTTCGAGCGGGTCCACCCGGACGGTTTCTACGTCGCGACGGTCGAGAGCCAGGGCCGACCGCTCTATGAGATCGAGGTTGCGCTCTGGGACGGCAGCGAGCGCCGCAGGCACGACCCTTACGGCTTCGGCCCCTCGATCGCGCGCGAAGATCTCCCCGCCTTGCGAGAAATCGGCAGCAACGTCGCCTGCCGTCTGCTCGGAGCCCATCCCGTCACGCTCGACGGGATCGACGGCTTCCGTTTCGCTGTCTGGGCGCCCAATGCCCGCAAGGTCAGCGTCGTCGGCGATTTCAACGAATGGGACGGCCGGCGGCATCCGATGCGGCTCTGGCAGGATGGCGGCGTCTGGGAATTGTTCGTGCCGGGCCTGAAGGCCGGCCAGAGCTACAAATTCGAGCTTCGCGGGCCGGATGGCACGCTCCTGCCGCTCAAGGCTGATCCGCTCGCTTTCCGCGCGCAGCACCCGCCGGAGACGGCCTCAGTTCTCAACGGACCGGCCGAGCCCGTCTGGCACGACAAGGCCTGGATGGACTCGCGCACCGAGAAGGACCCGCGCCATGTCGCGATGTCGATCTACGAGGTGCATCTCGGCTCGTGGATGCGCGTGCCGGAGGAGGGCAACCGCTTCCTGACCTACAAGGAACTGGCTGAGCGTCTGATCCCCTACGTCAAGGACCTCGGCTTTACCCATATCGAGCTCTTGCCGATCACCGAATTCCCGTTCGACGGGTCATGGGGCTACCAGGCCGTCTCGCTCTTTGCGCCGACGAGCCGCTTCGGCACGCCCGAGGAATTCGCAGCCTTCGTCGATGCGGCGCACGAGGCCGGGATCGGCGTGCTGCTCGATTGGGTTCCGGGCCATTTCCCGCTCGATGCCCACGCGCATGGCCAGTTCGACGGCACGCATCTCTACGAGCATGCCGATCCGCGGCAGGGCTTCCACCAGGATTGGGGCACCTACATCTACAATTTCGGCCGCAGCGAGGTCTCGACCTTCCTCGCGGCCAATGCCCGGTTCTGGCTCGAGCACTACCATCTCGACGGTCTGCGCGTCGATGCGGTGGCCTCGATGCTCTATCTCGACTATTCGCGCCGCGCCGGCGAGTGGATCCCGAACCGCTACGGCGGCAACGAGAATCTCGACGCGATCCACTTCCTGCGAAAGACCAACGAGGCGACCTATAGCCACGCAAAGGGCACGATCACGGTCGCCGAGGAATCGACCTCATGGCCGGGCGTCTCGCACCCGACCTATACGGGCGGCCTCGGCTTCGGCTTCAAATGGAACATGGGGTGGATGCACGACACGCTGAAATACATCAGCGAGGATCCGATCCACCGCCGATACCATCACCACAACCTGACCTTCGGCCTGCTCTACGCCTTCTCCGAGAATTTCGTCCTGCCGCTCTCACATGACGAGGTGGTCCACGGCAAAGGCTCGCTGCTCGGCAAGATGCCCGGCGACCGCTGGCAAAAATTCGCGAATTTGCGTGCCTATTTCGGCTTCATGTGGGGCCATCCCGGCAAGAAGCTCCTCTTCATGGGCGGCGAATTCGGCCAGGAGCGCGAGTGGAACCACAACCAATCGCTCGACTGGCACCTGCTCGAGGATCCCCTGCATGGTGGCCTCAAGGATCTGATCCACGATCTGAACCACGTCTACCGTACGACGCCCGCTCTCTACGAGCGTGACTTCGAGCCCGCCGGCTTCCAATGGCTCGTCGCGGACGATCAGGACAACAGCGTGATCGCCTGGGCGCGCAAGGGGCGCAACGAGGGCGAGGTGGTCGTCATCGTCTCGAATTTCACGCCGGTGGTGCGGGAGGATTACCGCATCGGCGTGCCGGCGCCCGGCTATTACCGCGAGGCGATCAACACCGATGCCGAACGCTATGGCGGCTCGAATGTCGGCAATATGGGCGGCCAGCAGGCGCAAGGCTGGCAGAGCCACGGGCACAGCCATTCGCTGAACCTGAAGCTGCCGCCGCTCGCGACCTTGATCCTGGTGCGGGAAGGCTGACGGCGCGCTCGTCCCCTCGCGCGGGCACGGGGTGGCGCGATCATGGACGCAGCCTGACCGCCGCATGAAGTTTCCGAATGCCCGGATCGGCCAAGCCTGGCCGTGCATTGCTTGGCCGTCAGCAAATGGAGGCCGACATGCGGTGGAAATTCTTAGGGGCGGCCATCATCGCCGCCAGTGTGATGGGTGCCGCGACCGAGGGCGCCCAAGCGGCGGATGGCTGCGGAATCGGATGGTACCGCAACTTTTGGGGTGAGTGCCTGCCGACGCCCGGCGCCTATTACGGCATCGGTTCGGGCTATGGCTGGCCGGGATATGCCGGACGAGCCATCCAGCCCGTCCTGGTGGTGCCCCCGCCGCATGGCCCCGGATTCGGGGGCGGCCCAGGCTTCGCAGGCGGTCCGGGCTTTGGTGGCGGTCCAGGTTTCGGCCATGGCCCGGCACCGCGCCCGATGGCAGGTGGGTTCGGCGGCTTTGGCAGTGGTTTTGGTGGCGGCTTCCATGGCGGTGGCGGACATCGCCTGTGAAGGCCGCGGGTCAATCCCGCCATGGGTCTAGGTTGAAATCGCGGCGGCCTGAGCTCGGCGCGATCCGGTATCAGCCGATGGGGGCGAGAACGATGCCCTCGTCGGCGCCGAGATGCAGGATGCCGGATTCGCGGCTGCCGGCGCGGCCGGAGCGCGTCGACAACAGGACGCTCCAGCGCGTGCCCTCGGGCAGCGGCAGGTCTCGGTCGGATCCGCCGAAATTCAGGACGATGCGGATGACCGCGCCGCCCTCGAACCGCTCATAGGCGAAAACCTCCTGGCTCGTCTCGGTCGGCAGCACCACGGTGCGGTATCCGCCGCAAGCCAGGATAGTGTGGTCCCGCCGTATCCAGAGCAGGCGGCGATACAGCGTCAGGATCGAATTCGGATCGTCGCGCATCTCGTCGACGTTGCGGCGTTCATGGTCGTCGCTGATCGGCAACCATGGCTCGCTGCTGGTGAAGCCCGCCTTCGGCCCATCATCCCATTGCATCGGCGTGCGCTCGGGATCGCGGCCATGGCCGGGCTCGTTGCGCTCCCACGGATCCTGGACGCGATCCGGTGGGATGGCGACGGGCCCGAGCCCGATCTCGTCGCCGTAATAGAGCGTCGGCGTGCCGCGCAGCGTCAGAAGTAGGATCGCGGCGATCCGGGCCTGGGCCTGCCCGATCCGCGCGGCGATGCGCGGCCGGTCGTGGTTGCCGAGCACCCAGTTCGGCCAACCGCCCTCTGGCAGTGCGGCTTCGTATTCCTCGACGAGCGCGGCGACTGCATCGGCCTGCCAGGGCGTCTGGATGAGCTGGAAATTGAAGGGCAGGTCGGCGCCCGACAGGTCTTCCCCGTAATAGGCGACGAGCCGCTCGATCGGCAGGTAGATCTCCCCGATCAGGACGCGTTCGCCATAGGCGCGCAGGACGGAGCGCATCCCGGCAACGATGTCGAACACTTCCGGCCGGTCGCAGGAATAGACCTGCTCGAAGCGGTTGATCTCGGGCAGATCGGGGACGAAGCCGGGATTGAGCGGATTGTCGCGAAATTCCTCATCCTTGATGAGGTGCCAGATCACGTCGATCCGGAACCCGTCGACACCGCGCCCGAGCCAGAAACTCAAGGCCGCATACATGGCCTCCCGCACGGCTGGATTGCGCCAGTTCAGGTCGGGCTGCTCGGGCAGGAAGGCGTGGTAGTAATATTGGCCGGTCGTCGAATCGAGGCTCCAGGCCGGCCCGCCGAAATTCGAGAGCCAGTTGTTCGGTGGACCGCCATCCGGCCTCGGATTGCGCCAGATGTACCAATCGCGTTTCGGGTTGTCCTTGGAGGCGCGGCTCTCCCGGAACCAGGGATGCTCGATCGAGCTGTGATTGGGGACGAAATCGAGGATGACCTTGAGCTTTCGCCGATGCGCCTCGGCGACGAGCGCATCGAAATCCTCGAGCGTTCCAAAGAGCGGATCGACCCCGCAATAATCAGCGACGTCGTAGCCGAAATCGGCCATCGGCGAGGGATAGAACGGCGAGATCCAGATCGCGTCGACGCCGAGCCAGGCGAGATAGTCGAGCCGCGCGGTGATGCCACGCAGGTCGCCGATCCCGTCTCCGTCCGAATCCTGAAAGGAGCGCGGATAAATCTGGTAAACCGTGCCGCGCTTCCACCAGACCGTTTCGGACATGCGGGTCTCCTCGATGGAATCCTGAAACGCTCGTCAAATGATCCTGTGCCGGGTCGCGCAGCGCGCCGGCATTTCATCGCGCGCTTACCATGGTTTCGGAAGCGCGGCAGCGGTTGGTGCCGTTCAGCGATGCTTCAAGCGCGCGCTGGCATTCCCTTATCAATGGCTTCACACTATCACGACACTGTGTCGCGGAAGTCACAGGGGTGCCGGCACCGGGCTTGCGCCATATGTGCGTATCCTTCCACCGGACCCTAGTCTGACAGTCGAAGCCGGAACAGGGACCCGGGGCCGATCGCCGTCACAAGAAACGCGAGCGCCACGGGGATCCCGCCTTCCGACGATGGGGGATCACATGGTGCTGACCAACGTACATGCTTTTGCCGAGCGGGCAGGCGAGGGCAGGGACGCTGCCTCGCCCAACGCGAAGACGGCCAAGGAATCCGCCTCGATCCGTCTGCTCGCCAAGGAGAAGCTCTTCAACGGCGACCCAGTCGTCGAATTGCGCGAGGCGATCCGGGCGAAGCTGGTTTACGCGCTCGGCAAGACGCCGGAGAGCGCGCGCGACCGCGATTGGTTCGCGGCCACGGCTCTCGCCTTGCGCGACCGCATCGTCGATGCCTGTCACGACGGGAGCGGCGGTGCGGTACCCGAGAAGCGGGTCTATTACCTCTCGCTCGAATTCCTGATCGGGCGCCTGCTCTCGGACTCCATGAACAATCTCGGCCTCGTCGAGACGACGAAGGCGGCTCTGCGCAGCCTTGGGGTCGGGCTCGCCGATGTCGAGGAGGCCGAGCCCGATGCCGCGCTCGGCAATGGCGGCCTTGGGCGGCTCGCGGCCTGCTTCATGGAGAGCATGGCGAGCCTTTCGATCCCGGCGATCGGCTACGGCATCCGCTACGATCACGGCATCTTCCGGCAGAGCCTCGACGACGGCTGGCAGCGCGAGGCGCCCGAAACCTGGCTCACTGAGGGCAACCCCTGGGAATTCGCCCGCCCCGAATCGACCTACCGGATCGGATTCGGCGGCCATGTGGCGACGTCCGCGCAAGGCGAGCAGGTCCGCCGCCACTGGCAGCCCGCCGAGACGGTCAACGCCGTCGCCTACGACATCCCCGTGGTCGGCTGGCGCGGCCGCCATGTGAATGTCCTGCGGCTGTGGAAGGCCGAGGCCGATGCGCCGGTCGAGCTCGCCCGGTTCAATGCGGGCGATCATGTCGGGGCCGTCGCGGGGCGCGCTCGGGCGGAATCGATCTCGCGCGTGCTCTATCCGAGCGATTCTTCGGCCGAAGGCCAGGAACTGCGTCTGCGGCAGGAATACTTCTTCACCTCGGCCTCGCTGCAGGATCTGGTGCGGCGTCATCTGACCGAGCGCGGCGACCTGCATTCCCTGCCGGACCACGCGGCGATCCAGCTCAACGACACGCATCCCGCGATCGCCGTGCCCGAATTGATGCGCATCCTGCTCGAGGAGCACGATTTCAGCTTCGAGGATGCCTGGCATGTCACTACGAACACGCTCGGCTACACCAACCACACGCTTCTGCCCGAGGCGCTCGAGACCTGGCCGGTCGCGCTGATGGAGCGGCTGCTGCCGCGCCACATGCAGATCATCTACCTGATCAACTGGATGCATCTCGAGGAGGAGGCCAAGCAGGGCCGCAGTGATGCCGCCCATATCGCGGCGGTGTCGCTGATCGATGAATCACACGGCAAGCGCGTGCGGATGGGCCATCTCGCCTTCTACGGGTCGCGCCGCGTCAATGGCGTCTCGGCTCTGCACAGCGAGCTCTTGAAGACGACCCTGTTCAAGGAGCTCCACGCGCTGGAGCCGGAAAAGATCGTCAACAAGACAAACGGCATCACCTTTCGGCGCTGGCTGCACAACGCCAATCCCGAACTGACGGCGCTCGCGGTCGAAACGCTCGGGGAGAAGGTGCTCGACGATCCGGACGCCCTGCGCGGCCTCGTCCCCCATGCCGACGACCCGGACTTCCGCAAGCGCTTCGCGGCCATGCGCCGCGCCCGCAAGCGGATTCTCGCGCGGGTCATCGCGGAACGCACCGGCATCGCGGTTGATCCGGCCGCCCTGTTCGATGTCCAGATCAAGCGCATCCACGAATACAAGCGCCAACTCCTGAACCTCGTCGAGACCGTCGCGCTCTATCAGGCGATCAAGGCGGCCCCGCAGAAGGATTGGGTGCCGCGCGTAAAAATCTTCGGCGGCAAGGCGGCGCCGAGCTACGTCCAGGCCAAGCTCATCATCAAGCTCGCCGGCGACATCGCCCGCACCGTCAATGACGATCCGGATGTGGCCGGGCGCCTCAAGGTGGTGTTTCTGCCGAACTATTCCGTCAGCCTCGCCGAGAGCATCATTCCGGCAGCCGATCTCTCGGAACAGATCTCGACGGCCGGCATGGAGGCCTCGGGCACCGGCAATATGAAGCTCGCGCTCAACGGCGCGCTCACGGTCGGGACGCTCGATGGCGCCAATATCGAGATCCGCGACCATGTCGGGCCGGAGAACATCTTCATCTTCGGCCTCGACGCGGCCGGCGTGCAGGCCCGTTCGGCCGAGTATGCCTATGCGCAGCGTGCAATCGCAGCTTCGCCCCGGCTTGCCGCGGCGCTCGATGCGATCGGTTCCGGCAAATTCTCGCCGGACGAGACCGGCCGCTTCTCCCAGCTCGTCGATGAGCTGCGCTACCAGGATCGCTACCTGATCACGGTCGATTTCGATGATTACTGGCGCGTCCAGCGCGAGATCGACACGGCCTGGCGCCGGCCGGCGACCTGGTGGCGCACGGCGATCCTCAACACCGCCAACATGGGCTGGTTCTCCTCGGACCGCTCGATGCGCGAATACGCGGAGGAGATCTGGCGGGTGAAGGTGGCCTGACGGCGAGAGGCTTGACAGAGACCGACTGGGATTGCGCGGCTTATCGGCTTCGATAACTGGTGCTATCGAGTGCAGTCAGTGATCTTACTAAGAAAATCCGCCTTGTTCACGTAACCATGCTCGCAAGCGTTGCAAGGATGAATATAGGCGAAGTCCGTTTTCGGGACATCGCCTATATACGTCATGATTCCGCCGCTCGGGAACGAGTCGATCACCTTGCTGCCGGCCTTCGGCGCAGCGAGAAGATTGATGGGTGCCTTGACCGTACAGAGACCACGCCCGCTGCGACGGTCGATCTTGAATTTGGGCTTCGCCTCGACAGCGACGCTGCTGCCGCCCGTTTCGCTCCAGGCGGCCAAGGTGGTCTGCGGCACGTTCGCGACACCAAGTATCAGAGAAGCGAGTATGGCAAATGGTAACAGACGCATCGCGATGCCCAGACTTGGAGGGGACGTGTCGATAGCGGATGCTTCGAACGCCTTGCCAAGAGCATGGATTGATGCGCCGACCAAGTTGAATTCGTCACTGGACCCAGTCTGGTCCAAGGCGATCTATAGTGTTGCGTCGAGCGGGATCGTATAGCAGCGCGCACCGACGCTCGCGGCGAGCACCTGGACCGCGCCGACCGTTGCCTCGCGGCCGGACACATAGACCGCGTCGTTTGCCCGAAGCATCGGGATATGCGCGGTCAGCGGGCCCGGGCGGACCTCGGGCGGGCGCTGCCGATTACGATCGGCGACGAGGACGATGCGCGGCACACCGGTCGCCCGCAGCCAGTCGATCGCCGGGCCCATATAGAGGTCGAGCGGATCGCGGGCGCCGACGATGAGTGTCTGCTCGCGGGCCGGTTCGATGTAGCGGGCTGCCCTGGCGATCGCCCAGATTCCGGCAAAGCCGGCCTCGTCAGCGACGAGCACCATCCGCCCCCCGCCCGCGCGATAATAGCCGTTTCCGACCGGGCCTCGCACGACCACGGGCTGGCCGAGTTCGATCGCGCCGGCAAGGGAGCCTGCGATGACGCCCGCCTCGACGCCGAGGTAGAACACCAGTTCGTTCAGTTCGGCGGAACCGTCGACGCGCAGCGACGGCGTCACCGTCACGGGCGGGCAATCGGGCACGTGCAACTCGACCTGGTGGCCGGGCGTGTAGGAGAGCGGGTTGGCGAGTGTCACCACCGCCTGGACGATGCTCGGGCTGAGCCGAACGATCTCGGTGATAGACCCGGTGCGCCGGACGATGGCCGGCGGTGCGCCGCCATCGGCATGCACGACCTGTTCGCCGGATGGCGTGGGCAGGCTCACGGCGCCGGCGCGTTGCCCGCGCGGTGGAACGCGGCGCGCGGCCGGCGCGGCGCCCTGGCCGAGCACTGAAGTGCCGTGAATGCCGGAAGCGGGCAGGATCATGCCTTCGGCCACGGCGGCTTCGAGCGGCGTTTCGCCAGAGGCGACGCGCACGGCCTTGCCGTTGACGAAGAGCGTGCAGCGGGCGCTCATGACCGTCTCCTGCGGCGATCCGTCGATCGGGCGATCGGGAGGCCGCGATCAGCGCGGTTCGTGAAGCAGCTTGTCGACGAGCGCCGCCCAGCGGTTGCGCATGGCGCGCGCCTCGTCGCCGAGTGCCGCGTCCTCCTTGTCGAAGCCGAGGCAGGCCCGCAATTTTGCATTCTCGCGTCGTTCCGACTTCAGCACGGCTTTCAGGATCAGCAGTTCGGCATTCGAGCGACCGGAATCCGTGTCGGCGGTCGGCGTCTCGGATGACGACACGGGCCGGGCTTCGGCCGGAGCCGGCGACTCCGCACGCCGGGTTTCGCCGACCTGAGCGACCCGCATGCGAATCGGCCGCGCGATCAGGCGGCGCACCGCGTCGGAACTTTGTCCGCCACCCATTCGCCTAGCCGGTTCGAGCATCGCAATCGCCTCCGCCGTGCCTCCCCGGAGCGGTCCCGGGAAATCTCTGCATCCTGGCAAGAACTTGGTCGGAACATGGTTAAGGGAGACTTAATCGGACCCTCGGGGACCAGCCGGCCGGTCGTTTGCCTGACTTGCGTAACGTTTTCGTGTTTCGCGATTTGTTCTTCTGTCAAGCTGTTGACGCGATCGTATTCAAGTTGCATTGTATCTCGTCGCGATGCTTCGCGGCCAACTTTGTGTTAATTTCTGATATTGTCGGGGATAAAATCACTATAAAACACAACTTGTAGACGATTTATTCATTATGCGATAGAGTAGACGGTCTGAATACTATCCAATGTTGTCGGGTCTTTGGCTCGATTGTACCGAGTTGCAGATCCGACTAGCGCGAATTGTGATTTTTCGTGCCGAGATCGGGTGCCGCGTCGTTCGAATGCCACGCCCGAAGGAGCAATCATGCTGAATGGTAGACGGGTTCTGATCGTCGAGGACGAAGTACTCATCGCCATGGACCTGATGGACATCGTCGAAAGCGGCGAGGGGCTCGTTGTCGGACCGTTCCGCACGAACCGAGACGCGCTCGCGGCCCTGGCAAGCGAGCCGGTCGATGCTGCGATCCTCGATCTCAACCTGGCCGATGGCGACGTCACCCCGACAGCGACCTATCTGCTTGCCGCTGGTGTACCGATCCTCGTCTGCACAGCCGGCATCCCGCCGCGTGCGATGCGGCAGATGTGTCCCGACCTCCAGGTCCACCAGAAGCCGGTCCGCTCGGAGAGGCTGCTCGGAACTCTCTGTGCCCTGTTGGCGGCCGATCCGTCGATCGTTCAGGCCGCCTCGGGTGCAGCGCCGACGAGCTGCCGGGCCTGAAGCACGGTCATGGGCTCGCCGAAGACGAAGCCCTGGGCGTAATCGCAGCCGAGTTCCTGCAGGGCCTGCGCGTCTTCTTCCGTTTCCGCACCTTCGGCGACGATCGCCAGGTCGAGTTCCTGAGCCATCTTGATGATCGAGCGCAGGATCACGGTCCGACCGTCGCCCATCTGACGCACGAAGGACTGGTCGATCTTGATCGTGTCGAACGGAAAGCGCTGGAGATAAGACAGGGCCGAATAGCCCGTTCCGAAATCGTCGAGCGAGAGGCCGGCGCCGAGTTCGTGAATCCGCGCGAGCATCTGGGCGGCGTATTCCGGGTTCTCCATCACCAGGCTCTCGGTCAATTCGAGCTTGAGCGAGCCCGGCAGCACCCCGGTCCGTGCGATCACCGTCTTGACGTCGTGGAGCAGGTCGTGCCGCAGGAGCTGGCGTGACGAGACGTTGACCGAGGCGAAGATCGGCGGATCGACATCGAGCGAGCGCTGCCAGGCTGCGAGTTCCAGGGCTGCACGCTCGATCGCGAAATTGCCGAGCTGGACAATGAAGCCGGTTTCCTCGGCGATCGGTATGAAGGTGGTCGGAGAGATCCGCCCAAGCTTCGGATGATCCCAGCGCAGCAGCGCCTCGAAGCCAGCCACGGTCCGGTCTTCGAGCCGGACGATCGGCTGGAACAGGACCTTGATCTCGCCGCGCTCGAGCGACCGGCGCAGATCGCTCTCGAGCATGAGCCGGTCGGTGCGCTCGGTGCGCATGTTGGCGCGGAACACTTCCGTTCTGTCGCCGCCGCCGCGCTTGGCCTGGATCATCGCCATTTCGGCGTTCTTGAACACCTCCTCGCGCTTCACCGGCCCGGCTTCGAACAGGGCGACACCTACCGAGACGGTGAGGAACACCTCGCGATCGGCATAGGTGATCGGCGTCGCGATCGTGCGCCGGATCATCTCTGCGAAGGACAGGATGCGATCCGGCTCACGCTCGGATTGCAGGATGACGGCGAATTCGTCTCCGGCGACGCGCGCCAGCGTATCCTGCGGGCGCAGCAGCCGGCCGAGCCGGCGGGAGAGCGTCAGCAGGATCGAATCGCCCGCCGAGAGCCCGATCGCGTCGTTGATCGTCTTGAAACGATCGATATCGAGCACGATCACCGCGGGCCTGAGACGCTGGTCCTGGCCGGCGAGCGCCAGAGCGGAATCGAGACGGTCGTAGAACAATTCGCGGTTCGGCAGGCCGGTCAGGCTGTCATGCACCGCATCATGCAGCAGGCGCTCTTCCGCGGTCTTGACTTCGGTGACGTCGGCGATGGTGCCGACGATGCGCACCACCTCGCCATCGGTGCCGATGACCGGGCGCGCCTTGAGCCGATACCAGTAATAGGGGCCGGCCTGCGAGCGCAGCCGGAAATCGTGGACGATGCGGCCTCGCCGCTCCTCGATCACGGTGTCGAGCGCGGCCGAATAACGCTCGACATCGAAGGGATGGAGCAGACCGAGCCAGTTCGAGGCCGGGCCTTCGAGCGTGCCGCGCTTCAGGCCGAGCTGCGTTTCGATTTCCGGCCCGGCAAAGACACGGTCGCCCGGCACGTCCCAATCGAACACGATATCGCCCGCGCCCGTCAGGGCGAGCGCGCGCCGCTCGGTGTCGGAGACGTGGCTGTGGCTCAACCCGCTTCCTGCGAAGGCATGCTGCATCACCGTGAAGCCGATCAGCATCACGATCAGTACGAGGCCGCCGATCAAGGCTGGCTGCACGAGATCCGAGCTGATCTGGCCGGTGATGGTGAAGCCGGCTGCGACGACCCAGAACAGCAGAAGCAGCCAGGTCGGCACGAGCAGAATGGCCCGGTCGTAGCCGTTATGGATGGCCAGGTAGAGGATCAGCAGCAGGCCGACGCCAGCCACCGCCGCGATCGAGATGCGCGCCACGCCCGCCGCCACCGGCGGATCGAAGGCGGCGAGCCCGACGAGGCCGGCGAGGAAGGCGAGCCAGAAGAAGGCGACGTGGCTGTAGCGCACGTGCCAGCGCGACAGGTTGAGATAGGCGAACAGGAAGACGAGCAGCGTCGCGCCGAGCACGGCCTCGGCCGAGGCGCGGTAGACCCGCTCGATCACCTCGGTCGTCGGAAAGACGCGCTGGAAGAAGCCGAAATCGATGCAGGCATAGGCGAGCACCGCCCAGGCGAGCGCCGCCGCGGCCGGAAAGATGATCGCGCCCTTAACCACGAAGATGATGGTCAGGAACAAGGCCAGGAGGCCGGCGATGCCGATGATGATGCCCTGGTAGAGCGTGAGCCCGCTGATCTTCTTCTGGTAGGCGTCGCGGTCCCAGAGATAGACCTGGGGCACGTTCGGCCCCTTCAGCTCGGCGACGAAGGTGACGGTGGTGCCGGGATCGAGCGTGATCCGGAACTCGTCGGCATCGAGGCTCTCCTCGCGGTCCGGCCGGATGCCCTCGCTCGCGGTGATCGCTGCGATGCGCGAACTGCCGAGATCGGGCCAGATCAGGCCCGAGCCGACGAGACGGAAATGCGGGGCGACGAGCAGTCGGTCGATCTGCTCGTCGGTGTCGTTGGTGAGCGCGAACACCATCCAGTCCGGCCGGGCGCCAGCCTCGCGCGCCTTGACCACGATGCGCCGCACGATCCCGTCCTTGCCTGGCGCTGTCGAGATCTGGATGAGATCGCCATCGGAGCGATAACGCTCGATCATCGGCGTCAGATCGATCGCCGGAGCGTCGAGCGTCACGCGCACGGCCTCGACAGCCTGCGCGGGCAGGCTGAGACCGAGCGCGCCGGTCAGCGCCATCAGGAATGCGAGGACGAGGGGGAGCTTGCGCAACGGGGCTGGGAACTTCGAACCGGCTTGGAGGGCGGCACGGGGCGGCGGGCCGGGCAAGTCGTATCGGCGGAGCTTGCCGCCCGCAAGGCGCGAGGCCCCGAGGCGACCACCTCCCCACCGCCGAATGCCGCGGTACCACGGCGACGCTTCACCCGGATTTGCGGCCAAAACATGCCGAACTCTTCCGGCCTGCAACGCGAGAAGAACCGGATTCCCGGATTGGCGTCGGTCCACCACTCCGTCGCTAGTGGATCGATCCTCCTCCGACAGCCCGGAACCATCCGCTGGAATCGATCCACCGGCGGCCCGTTCGTCGGCTCGACGGCCTGAACGGGGCAAGAGATCGTGCGATCGGGCGAAGCCGCGATGCCAGAGGCGGGCTCGTCAATTCGACTTGGCCGCGGAGCCAGGCTTGCCCGCATTCGGATTGGTGGGCTGACGGAAGATGTCGCGGGCCATATCGACCTGACGTTTGACGCAGGACGGCTTCTGAGAACAGTTGTCGGCCCCGATCGCTTCCACGATCTCGCGCAAGCTCTTGATTTGGGCCTCCGATAGAATGGGACTCACATCGCTCAGCGGCTTCGGCGGCGTGTCCTCGGCTTTGGCATCGTTCGTCCGAAGACCCTCTTCGACGAGTTCGGGTTTGTGCGGCGGATCGGATTTCACCGCAAGATCGGGTTCCCTTGGAGCGAAGGCGCCGAGGTACAACGCACCGAACAGCCCGGCGAGGGCTGCCGTGTTCAGCAATCCGAGAATCACGGACAGCGTGCCTCTGGACATCCAGGGTTTCCTCGGCGCGTCGACATAGGCTTGATCGTCCTCCGAGCGCGCTTCGTATGAGCGGCCACGCGGCGGTGCGTTCTGCGAAGACCAGTCCAAACGAGGCTGTGGGCTCCGATCGCTGATCGGCACCTGCTGCGCCCTGACCGATTCGCCTGGCGCGGAACCGTCCCGGTCCGGGCGGAACCAAGACATGGAGCCCTTGGCGAGTGCATCGAGTGCCGCTTCGTCCCGAAAAATGAACAGGCGCCGATATTTACGAAAGGCATCGTCGGATTGCGCGTGTTCGGCCAAATGGCCGAGATCCTGCTTGATCTCCTCCGGGTTTGCCGCGCAGGTTTCACTGCTCGACGGATTCAGCCCGCGAAGAGAATGCCGGACCTCGAGCTCGTCGGCCAAGCGCTTCAAGTCGGGCGATTTGTCGAGAGCCTCATCGTAAGCCGCTCGGTCGTTCCATGTATCGAGCTGATAGCGCCGCATGCCCCGTTCGACTTGATCGAGCAATCGGTCCAAGATCTTGATGACGAATGGCCCAGAGATCGTTGAATTTACGATGAAGATTCCAGATCCAAAATAATCACCGGAACGTCTATTCAAATGATTCGGCAATGGCCTGTAGAGACCTATCCATGTAATCACAGCGCTACGTTGAAGATATCTGGATATGACTACAACGCCTTGAGAAAGGCGCGGCATGACAAATGTTGCCTGGTCTAAAATCGGTTGACTTTCGAAATTTTCATCATAGTCGACGTCGACAATTCCTGGTATGGAATTGCGAACATTGTATGCTCGATGTCCGCCGATCGTATCGAAGAGCGTGACGATCATCGATGGAACTCATGATCCTTGGGCTCTCGCTGAAACAGAAACAGCAGAGATCCTGCTGCCTTCTGATAGAGAGAAATACTCGTGGCCGGGCGCGGAACGACATCTTCGAATAGAATCGGCCGCTCTCTCGTAGAGAACGGACGTTCGGTCATGTTACCGTAAAGCCAATTCCAAATAGTCCGATTGTACTGTTCGAACACTTCGGCGTATTGACCGCCGACTGTCATCACGCCGTTCCTGTTAACCCTTGCTGCTGAATAGGGTGTGAAGACTTTCGCACCTGGGCGCAAACCGTCAATGTTCAGGAATTGCGTCCACGAGGTCCAATCGCGGACTCGGTCGACCGCTTGCATGGCGGTTGCGTCCGAGAAATTCGCATGGGGATCATCCGGATTGCAGATGGCGTCCCATTTGCTCGCCAAGAACAGCAGATTGTCGCGCTGCTTGGCGATCCTGAGCTTATTATACTGCGCCATGGCGTTGGCGAGGCAGAGATTGCTGTATTCCCGGCTATGTGTCGGCACCCCGACCGTCGGCGCGACGAAAATCACCGAGATCGGCTTCTCGAAGGTTTCCAGGATCGAGGCCACCTCCCAGCGCATGTCCTTGTACGGGCCCTCGGCACCGTCCCGTTGATACCATTCGCCCATGCTTTCCAGGAAGGCGAGGCGGAGCGGCTGCCGGTGCAAAGGCGGCTTGATGTCGATCGGAAGGAAGAAGGGGCCCTCCGTGATCTGTGTCCGAGGGGCGAGTTTCCCTGCCCTGAGGGCTTCGAGCATGTTGTTGAAGAAATTCAGCGCGTTCGAATCGCGTCCGGCCTTACCCGGATAGTTGCTCGGAAAGACGGAATCCCCGAAAGCCGGCGTGAAGCCCGGGCCGCGGCTCTTTGCGAAACCGAGCAGCGATTGCAGCATCACCGATTTGCCGGATTCGGACGTGCCGAAGATCAGTACGGGATGGACCTCCCGTTCCGTCAGTTCGCGCGGCAGATCCTGCGCATAGCGCCGATAATCGATCTCCGGTTCGGGGGGGCGTGGCCCGGTTCCGGCTGGGCCACCTGCGCTAGGCGGATTGCTCGGTTGCGAGAGTTCACGGTGAACGTGCCCAGAGCTGTTATCGGCAGGCATCTCCGCTCCTTCGATGTCGTCGTCAAGTCCGTCGCAGCGGGTGCATCCGTGGTCGCCAGAGGTAATCGACGCCAGATTGCGAAAGTTGCAGTATTTCTCTCGAATTCTGTTCTTCAATATTTAATTGAACTTGATAGCGAATGGCACGAAACGTAATAAAAGTTGCAAATATGTCTGCAAGTACCGCGAATATCACAAGAATTACAACGGATGGATGATTTATGCGATTCAATATCGTTTCAACGATTTGCAGACCGGATGACATCTTGGCGAGGGAAGTCTCTTCGATCGACAATGGAAGTCCAAAATTCGTTAAATCTACAAAACCACCGAGTTTCCCGATACTGGCCGCGTAGTCCGTCGAGGCCTCGTCCAAGGCCGCAACACTGTCATGATAGGATTTGATGTCGAACAGAAAGCTCGGCAGAGAGGAAAGTGCTTTTCTGACTTGCGTGAGCTTGGCGATATCGGCCGAGAGGATCGTTTTTATTTCTCCGGCTAATGCTTGCCGTTCGGCAATCCGCGCGGAGCGGGCAATCTGCGAATTCGCCAAAGAATCCATGATCAACTTGAGGTATGTATCTTTGAGATATTTGATATTTTTCTGATCGCTGCAATTATGATTGACGTCCGTTCCACTCAAGACGTCGACATCGGGGAGATCAGCTTTAATGAGCGCAATTCTCTTTTTCGCAGTATCGCCAATTCCGCAGAATGTGCCAGTTTTTACCGGTTCTATTTCTTTCATGAGCTGGTTACTGTTGCCAACTACGCGCGCTGATAGTTCATTGTATTTCGAATCGGCCAGCAATCCTGGAGTGCTGTTCATCAGCCGCTGCAGATGGCCGATGGCTTTTTCGGTGTTTTCGCGGGCGATTGGCGGTCCTTCGAAGAGGAGCATTGAGGCGCTCAGGAAGCCATAAGCGCTCAATCCGAGAAGCAGCAGGAACAAGATCACTGGGCCGATATAGGGTTTCCAGCCAGTAGCTTGGCTCGCTCGATTGAATTCGAACGCCGAGGATCGGATAACCAGGAAAATGACGATCGCTACGATGATGGAAATAACCAGAATAACGTACAATTTCGTATTTGGAAATTCAGTCGATAACGAAATAAAATATCCAATTCCAACATATAATAGAAAAATTAACATGAATGGTATGAATATACAATATAGAATACGATTCAATGTGCTGTTCGGTTCAGTCATCGAGCCTATCCGATGATCGCTCAGTTTGGGCGCGAAGGTGGACCATTTCAATCGTGATGCCAAGTGGGAAGCGGGCCGACGGGATCAGTCTCCGCGTGAAAATTTGATCGGCCGAATGGACGGAGCTTAATCCGGTCCAGGGTCGCCGGGCCCGGCATCGGGCAGCGAAGCGCCGGTCCCGCGAATTCCGAGTTCGACGAATGCGTGCAAATTGCCTTATCCGGCCTTCGGGAAAGATTCGGGCTGCGGATGAATGGCGGTGGGTGACGACAGCGCGAGCCTGATGGCGTCGATCGCCATGCCGCTATCCGCTGCGGTGAGTGCATTGCTGATCCTGGCGCTCGGGCCCTGGCTTCGCCGCTACGCCTTGGCGCGGCCGAATGCGCGATCGAGCCATGTGGTTCCAACGCCTCAGGGCGGCGGCATCGCAATCATTGCGGCGACGCTCCTCGTTGCCGGGATCGGCCTGTTCGCAACCGGACAGGGATTAGGGTGGGAAGCCGCGATCCTCGTCCTTGCGACCCTGGCGCTCGCCGCCGTCGGAGCGATCGACGACGTCCGACCTCTGAGGCCGAGCCTGCGTCTGGTGATCCAGGCCGCGGCCGTCTCGGCCGTGGTGCTCGCAGCCGGTGGGCAGCTCTTCCCTTCCATTCCCCTGGGTCTGGAGCGTGGGCTGGAGATGATCGCCGGCCTTTGGTTCGTGAACCTCGTCAATTTCACCGATGGGCTCGACTGGATGACGGTGGCCGGGATGGTGCCGGTAACAGCGACCCTGCTGCTCTTCGGCCATGCAGGTTTTTTGCCGGTCCTGCCTGCGCTCTTCGCCGCGGCCCTGCTCGGCGGCCTTTTGGGGTTCGCGCCCTTCAACAAGCCGGTAGCGCGGCTGTTCATGGGCGATGTCGGCTCGCTGCCGATCGGGCTGATCGTCGCCTGGCTGCTCTATCGTCTCGCGCTAGAGGGCGGCCTGACCGCCGCGATCCTGCTGCCGCTCTATCCGATCACCGATGCGACGCTCACGCTGCTCTGGCGGCTGAGGCGCGGCGAAAAAGTCTGGCAGGCGCATCGGAGCCATTTCTACCAGGTCGCGACGACTAACGGGTTCACGGTTCGGCAAGTGGTCGGCTCGGTCTTCGTGCTGAATCTCGTGCTCGCCGGGCTTGCCGCCGCGAGCTTGCTTTGGCCGTCCTGGCCGGTCACGCTGGGGTGTCTGGCGGTGGGAACCGGCCTCGTCGGGCTGCTGCTGCGACGGTTCACGATCTCGCGAGCGGGGTAGGGGAGGAGGGCATGCCGTGAGCGGACCCTTGATTGCGCTCACCGGCGCGACGGGCTTCATCGGGCGCCACCTGCTGCGCGCGCTCTCGCAGCGCGGCTACCGCGTTCGCGTGCTGCTGCGCCGCCCCGTCGAAGTGCCGGAAGGAGCGAGCGGGGCCGTGGTCGGCGATCTCGCCCGGCCTATCAACATGGCCGCCGCGCTCTCGGATGTCGACGCGATCGTGCATTCGGCCGGGCTCGCCCATGCCATGTCCGGCGCGCCCGAGGACGATTTTCGCGCCTCCAACACCGAGGCGACGAAGCGCCTCGCCGAGGCCGCGCACCGCGCGAAAGTCCGCCGCTTCGTCTTCCTGTCCTCGATCCGCGCGCAGACCGGGCCGAGCGCCCCCGGAATCCTGCGCGAAACCGACCTACCGGCCCCGACCGACGCTTACGGCCGCTCGAAACTCGCCGCCGAGAAAGCTTTGGCGCAGACCGGGCTCGATTGGGTCGCCCTGCGACCGGTGTTGGTCTACGGCGTGGGCGTGAAGGGCAACATGGCGGCTTTGCTCAAGCTCGCCCGCTCGCCCTATCTCCTGCCTCTCGGCGGCCTCAAGGGGCAGCGCTCGCTCGTCTCGCTCGAGAGCCTCGCGGATGCCGTCGCGACGGTGCTCCAGGTGCCCGGCCCGCTGGCCCGCCCGCTGATCGTCGCCGATCCCGACCCGCTCACCCTGCCGCAGATGCTCTGCGCCCTGCGCGCGGGCCTCGGCCGAGGGCCTGGCCTGCTGCCGGTGCCGTCCCCCCTCGTCGGCCTCGCCTGCCGCGCGACCGGCCGGCAGGAGGTTTTTGACAGATTGTCGGGCTCGCTCGTGGCGAGTGCAGAAGGCCTGCCGGCGATGGGCTGGCAGCCGGCGCAGACGTCGCGGGAGGGGTTGATGGCGCTGGCGGCGGGGGAGGGGTGAAGGGTTTGGCAATTGGTAGTAGTTTGCTCGAGCTGCAGTCGGTGAGAAGGTAATTTTGAGCTGGTGGCCGTCTTCCGATCGCCTAGGGGGTGTGGACAGTTAGCGCATCCAGAGGACGATAGCGGCGATTGTCACGACGGCGGCGTAGTTTCTCGCGGTCTTTTCATAACGGGTCGCGACGCGGCGGAACTGCTTGAGCTTGGCAAAGCAGCACTCGACCAGATGGCGCTCCTTGTAGAGCGGCTTGTCGAGGGCAAACTTGAGGGCGCGCGAGGGGTTATTCGGGATGACGGCCCGCGCACCCTTGTCGGTGATCGCCTTGCGCAAGCGGTCGCTGTCGTAAGCAGCGTCGGCCATGACGATGTCGGCCGACAACTCCTTGATCAAGGTTTCGGCCTGCGGGGCATCGCCCCTCTGGCCGGCCGTGAGCGCGAACCGGACCGGGCTGCCCAGACCGCGTACGGCCAGATGGATCTTGGTGCTTAAGCCGCCACGCGATCGTCCGAGAGCCTGGTCAGTCGTCCGTGAAGAACGCGGCTCAAGCGGCCTGACGGCGCTGGTTTGACTGGCTGGCGGAGGCAAGGGCGGCCCAGATGAGGGCACACAAGAACTTGAGCCAGGCGAGGAGGCGTCTGAAGTTGTAGCCGACGGCGGCGAGGACGGTATTGGCGGCGTCTCCGATGGTGCCGGCGAGGTGGTTTCGGCCCATGCGGTGGTCGCTTTTGAGGTGGCCGATCACGGGCTCGACGGCGGCTCTCCGGCGCAGGGCACGCTTGATGGCCGGGGTGACGCCGCGCTTCTGCCCGCTGGTATAGATTCGGAAGCGGTGGGTCGGCGGCGCGTTGTGCCCCTTGTAGCCGGCGTCGGCGACGATGCGGGTCAGGGTGGCTCCGACCTGTGCCTCGATGGCGGGGATGACGGAAGCCAGCGTGTGGCCGTCATAGGGCTTTCCCGGCAGCGCCTTTATGTGGGTGACGAACTGGCCGCCCCTGGACCTGTTGAGCGTGGTGGCGACCGAGACCTTCACTCCGAACTCGTAGGGCTTGTGCGCTTTTCCCTTGCCGATGCACGCGACCTCCGGGGCATGCAGGCTGAAGACGCGCAGATCGGCATCGGCGGGCTTTCCGCGCACGGGTCGCAGGTTCCGGTTCCGTTGCTGGACGCGGCCGGCCAGCATCAATTCGTGCGCGAAGGCGGCCTCGAGATCGAGCTTGCCCACGATCTTGCGGGCGATGTCACGGCGCACGCGCCCGAGCTGGATCTGCAGGCGCTTGAGCATGCGCCCAGCCCGCCTGAACTGCTTGGCATGCGCGTAGCGCTGCTGCCGGATCAGCGCCTGCTTGCCGACCCGCTCATAGGATTGCCGAAGCCGCACGCCGTGCTTCCTGGCGAGCCGCACCAGCCGCTCGCGGGCCCGGTGCATCAGCCGGGCGTCGGTCGGGAAGGCGACGGCCTTGGGCTGCACGGTGGTGTCGACGATCGCCTGCGTGAAGTCGGATGGCTTGGCAGCCCCGGTCCGGGTCGCCGTCGCCAGGCTCTCCTGCAACAGCGCATTGAGCTTGTCCTCACCCATCCGCTGCCGCCAGCGCGTCAGAGAGGAGCGATCGAACGGCAGCGTGTGAACGAAGAATTCCTCGCCGCAGAACAGTTGGAAGTACGGGTTCTCGATCCAGCGATCGCACAGAGTCTCGTCCGAGAGGTCGTGAACCGACTTCAGGATCGCCAGCCCGGCCATCAGACGGGTCGGCAGCGGCGGATGCCCGGGAACGTCGCTGTAGGCGGCGCCGAACCGTGCCTCCAGAAACCGCCAATCGATCGAGCGGCCGAGCTTCACCAGCGCGTGATCCGGATCGACGATCTGGTCGAGGCGCGCCTTGAACAGGTCGCTCTGCCCGCTGTCGCGACGCTCCTTCGGACGCATGACTGGCTCCCTGGCTCGGCTCGTCAGAACCAGGGAATCACGCCGTCCGACGCCGCGCAATTTGCAAGCTTTCAATCTCCACAACTCGCAAACCCGGCAAACCCAAAAGCGAAAAATCCGAAAATCACATCACAAAATCAGACGCTTGGGTGTTCTTCACGGACGACTGGTCAGGATCGGCCTGATCGTCAGACCCCCTTTTTTCGCGCCAGCCGCATGCTGATGGGCGCGCACGATGGTGGAGTCGACGATCAGATACTCGAAATCGGGATCATCCGACATCGCTTCGAAGATGCGCCACCAGACGCCTTTCTCGCTCCAGCGGCTGAAACGGCGAAACACGCTGTTCCACTCCCCGAAAACCTCGGGCAGGTCACGCCAGGGCGAGCCAGTGCGCACGATCCACAGCACGCTTTCGACGAACATCCGGTTGTCGCGACCCGTCGAGCCCTTCTGATCCGGGCGCCCGATGATCAGCGGCGCCATCTGCTCCCATTGGCCATCGTTCAGAATAAGACGATCCAAAACGCCCAAAGCTGCCTCCTAAAAAGCAGCCTTGAATCATCTTCTACCTCAAGCGAAAACCCCAAGAGTCCACACTGCCTAGCGCTCATTCCAATCTCTCAGGCGGCACGGATACCTCTTGGAGGCTGGCCATGCCTGCGGCCGCGCGGCACTTTGCACAGTTCCTAAGCAGGTTCGCATTGGCAGTCCAACGCTTCGCCCGCTTAGGTTCTTGGTGTGCCGCAGCTTCTCGTCGCAAAGCCGCGGGACACCTTTGCGGAACCTGCTTAGCGGTCTAACTATATCGAGCGTCACATGGCTAAACGGTCACCCCAAGTGGCCGACCCGCCGTACTGAGGCTCGGCACGCCGAGACGCCCATGGTCGCCGAAACTTGTCGAGAGGGATACGCACCTCAGGGGCTGGTCGGCCCTTTGACAACCCAGTCCCAGCCGCCGGCGCTGATCACGCTTGGCGTAAGTCCGACGCTGGTGTGTTCCTCAAGATACCACGCGGTCGTGTCGCTATTCGAGCGCCCGTCGATGGTGGTCTCGGACGCGGCTTCGCCCTTTAGGAGCACCGTGAGCGCTTGGTGGCCGTCGCGGATGGCAAGTTCCGCGAAGTCGTTCGGGCTCGCGGCGCCGGGTCTCGGCCGGTTCTTCCATAGTCCGATGGCCCGTCCCCCTGCGCGTTTTCCGCGGCTGGCCCGTACGGCGTTCGATTTGTCCACAAGCGCCAGGGATGTGAACGATAGGATTGACGATCCTGGGTCGTCCGCCAAGCCGGTGGCGTAGATGCCGGGCCACCGCGTCCTTAACTGCGGGCCATCCATTAGCAGTGCGAATACGAGATTTGGGCCGAGCGAACGCAGGAGCGCCAAGCCGGGATCGACGCGCGCAAGATCCTCGCAGATCACCGCAGTCAGAGTTGATCCCCCCCGCAGCACGTCAGTATGCAGGACGCGCTCCTCGACAACCTGATGCTCCCACCAGACTACGTCTGGATCGAGATCGGCGCCGATACCGTATGCGTCGATCTGGGACCCATCTATCTGCCAGCGGTGATGTTTCCGGCGCGAGTGTGTCTCCGCGAGCCTACTGGTGGAAGATGTTGCCTTGAAGATCGTTAGTGTGACTTGGTTCCCCTCCCTCCCATTGCAATCGCGAGAGACGCCAGACACTACGAACTCGATATTCGGCCAGTGGTTCAGGACGTGCCGCACGAGGGCGTCATATGTATCCCAGTCCAGCGCATATTCGGGAAATAGGATCCCGTGCGCCGCTTGTCCTGCTGTCGCCGCGGCTTGACGCAGGAGCGCGTCGACAAATCCAACAAAGGAGGCGCGTGAAGACGGTGTACTTGCGACCGAGGCGGGATCCGGCGTCAGCCAGCGCTGGTTGATTCGAAAACGGCCCCATCGCCGCCCTGGAGTGGTCGCCGTATTCTCCTCACCTTGGAACGAGTGGTCGGGCAGGATGTAGGGAAACGGGATCAACAGAAGGCGGAGTTCAGTGCTGGATAGGGCGGAGATGGACGCGGCTTTATGCCAATAGGCGTTTGGGTGGCCGTGTGGGGGCAGTAGCGTCAGGTTGTGGCTGAAGGCCCTCATGACGCAACCCGTTTCGGTCGTTCGGCCCTTCGGCAAGACACGGACAACATGACGATCGGATTGTGGGCTTAGGCTGTCGAGCGCAACATGGCGGCTTCGGTGTCGATCATCCGAGGGGTCGAATGGGTTTGGGATGATCTTGCTGCGCGTCCGCGCTTGGAGCAGCCGTAATGCGAACGCATTTGCCCACGGGATGGGAGGCGAAGTCGACAGCGGGTATCCAAAGTCGCCACTGGCTTCGTCGGATATTACGAGGAGGGCATGGGCCGCGATCCACCAGCCTGGGACGGGATTGCTGGTTGCCGGCGTCTGAACGAGTGGCTCTCCCCGAGAGTTCCACAAAACCTTCCAAAACGGCTCCGCGTCAACTCGCGCGTCCGTGTCGATAGACCATCGACGGCCGAGGCTGCACCAGGAATTAAGCTCTGTTTGAGTCGGAGCAAAAGTCGGGCGATCGTAGCCGAACGGCCCAGTTCCTGGGAACGGTGCCACAACGTACTGGTACGCGCCAGACGCCTCCAGCAGGTGCCCCGCGGCCGCGAATACGTCGGTGGGTAGAAGCGGGATGCTTTCCCATGAAGTGCCGGGCTTGGCCCTGGACGTTCCTTTCGGGAATAGGCGTGCAAGCTCTGCGCCGACGGTCGTCATCCCGCTTCTAGACTCCTGCGAGATGAGTATTGGGTAGACGTGCTCAGAGACCTTCCAGGCCCAACAGTTCGTTCATCTCTGCAACCTGCGCATAGCCAGCTTCCCGCCAATCCGAGTTACTAAACGTGGTTGTGCGGGTCTCGCCGGGGTAAGCTTCGTGCATAGTCCGTCCGGCAAGCGCGGCGAGCGCGCCAAGTTCGCGTGCATCCTGCGGATTGGACTTGAGGAATGTCAGCCATGCGTCATGCCCAGCGACTTCGCCGGATCGGCCGCCAGCGATATCTGCCATCTCCTGTTGGGGGGAGAGCGGCAAAAGCCGGTTCTGATCGTCGTCCCGAGAAGTACCCATGACAATCACCCCCCTGCGGAGCATAGGAAAGCTCCAGGGTCACTAAGGTTCCGTTTATTTCGCTGTGAGACGAACGTCAACGATCCGTGGGGACGCCTCGGCCGCCGCACAGTCGAACTCGCGAGGCCGCTCCACCGGTGTGCCAACTCTGCAACCAACGGCCACTTCCTCATCCGAGAGATGGGTGGTCGCGTCGTTCTTCGCCAGAGCACTTCGCCCGGTATTACGCCTCCGAGCCCAACTAGGACGCACGCACAAATACGGCATACCAGGGCGTCGCACCTGTGCTTTAGCGCACTCTCTAACGAATCGGGACGCAGCGCATACCTGCGCTTAGCAAGTGTGCACACCGAGTCAATGCGAAGGGCAGTGACCAGAATGACCAGACGCTGAAGTCGGCTTGCTTACGATTCACCTGCAGTTAGATCGGGAGTTTTCGGACGGTACGTGGCATCGGATTGACGGCCATCGGAGACTCAGCGATTCTGACTTAAGTACTTTTTAGTTGGCACGTTTACTCCATAGGTTGCGGACGCTGAGCGCGATCCGCCAATGGTGTGCGGCTCAGAAGCACGATCCACCCCCCCACGCTCCCGAAAATCCGGCACCGCCTCCTCGAACACCACCTCCACGGCCGCCCGATTCCCCCGCGTCACAGCCTCGCGCAAGCGAAGAATCCACCCCTCCAGCACCGCGCGGTCCGCGAAAACCGGCTTGGCCGCCATCACGCCGTCGATGCCGTAGAGCAGGACGCGCGGTTCCTCCTGGGCGAACAGGATCTCGTTGAGGCGCTCACCAGGGCGCACGCCGGTCACCGCGATCTCGATCTCCTCGCCGGGTTCGAAGCCGGCGAGGCGGATCATGCGTCCGGTGCTGCCGCAAGCCGTGTTGAGCTGAAGGCGTACCTGCGCCCGCGATGACGGAGCCCGCGGTTCAACCCGAGAGATTCAGGCCCAATCACCACATTTCATGCGCCATCGGCGCAAAACGAGCTCCAGCTGAACAGCAGATGCGCGCCCTTTGAGCCTATCCCATAGCGCTTACCGGGCCGGTGCCTCACCGTGACCGCTTCTTGGGTTTCGCGGCGGTCGACGACTTTTTCGTCGCGGCTTTCAGAGCACGCCTGGATTCCGCCAGAGCCTTGCCGCGTATCGTGTTGGCGACCTTGTTTGCCCCGCTGAGCCACATGCTCATGAAAGGGTTTTTCATCGCACAGTCTCCCGAAATCGCTGCCCGCCCCAGGTCGGGCCGGTTAGGTCACATCGGCATCCATTTGGTGATTGGACGCGCTCCGATTCCCGCGGGGTTCGGCCACGTCTGGGACTTGAACGCGACCACCCCATTCCAGTTGCATGGGTGTTGATAAATCCTGGGCGGCTGCTGATCCCGGGGGGGCGCAGGGGCTATTCCCGTCGTCCTGGCTCCGTCCGCACGAGATCTGGAGCTTCCGGGAAACCCGACGCTAGTGCCCTTGGCGATGCTTCGTCGAGCAATTGGGACCCGAAAGCCCAGCTCACGCGCTCGTCGGTTGGGCCACCTGTGGCAGCGATTGCTGCATTGCGGCCCCCGCTCGCGGCAGGGGTGCTGTCGGCGCCGAAACCGACCCCACCCCCCCACGCTCCCGAAAATCCGGCACGGCCTCCTCGAACACCGCCTCTGCCGCCGCCCGATCGCCTCGCGCCACCGCCTCGCGCAGCCGTACGATCCAGCCCTCCAGCACCGCACGGTCGGCGAAGACCGGCTTGGCCGCCATCACGCCGTCGATTCCGTCCAGCGAAACGCGCGGTTCTTCCTTGGCGAACAGGATCTCGTTGAGGCGCTCGCCCGGGCGGGCGCCGGTCACCGCGATCTCGATCTCCTCGCCGGGCTCGAAGCCGGCGAGGCGGATCATGCGTTCGGCAAGCTCCAGAATCTTCACCGGCTGGCCCATTTTGAGCACATAGACGGCCGCGCGCTGGTCCGTTTGCTCACTGGCCGGCGCGCGTGCCTCTGCATCGGCATGGGAGGCGGCCGTGAGGACGAGATCGCACGCCTCGCGCACCGTCATGAAATAGCGGACCATGTCGGCATGGGTGACGGTGACCGGGCCGCCGCGCGCGATCTGCGCCTTGAAGACCGGCACCACCGAGCCGACCGAGCCGAGCACGTTGCCGAAGCGCACGGCGATCAGCCGGGTCGGGTCCGGTCCCGTCTGCTCCGCATCGAGAGCCTGCGCCACCATCTCGGCGAAGCGCTTGGTGACGCCGAGCTGCGAGACCGGCTCGATCGCCTTGTCGGTCGAGATCATCACCAGCGCGCGGGCGCGGGCGGCGACCGTGGCCTCGGCCACGTTGATCGAGCCGAACACGTTGGTCTTGATGCCCTCGGCCCAATCGCGCTCGAGATAGGGCACCTGCTTCAGCGCGGCGGCGTGGATGACGTAGGTCGGCCGGAAATCTTCGAGCAGAGCGAAGATGCGCTCGCGGTCGCGGATGTCGGCGAGCGCGCCGGATACCTGCGCCTCCGTGGCGAGCAAAGGCGGGTGGTTGAGGATGCCGTGCAGGGCCGGCTCGGAATTCTCTATGACGAGCAGGGCGCTCGCGCCGAAGGCGACGCAGCGCGCGCAGATTTCCGAGCCGATCGAGCCGCCACCTCCGGTGACGGCGACGCGCGCGCCGGCCAAAAAACGCTCCAGGCGCGGCCGGTCGATCGCGACGG
Source organism: Methylobacterium sp. (assembly GCA_044227265.1). Lineage (GTDB taxonomy): Bacteria > Pseudomonadota > Alphaproteobacteria > Rhizobiales > Beijerinckiaceae > Methylobacterium. The sequence goes on along the minus strand of JBGAFL010000010.1, from coordinate 60,755 downwards.
TCGGGCGCAGCAGCAGATCCTCGATTTCGAGCGGGGCAAGTTCGGCATCGCGCATGCCCTCGCCGAGGCTGGTGACTCGCGCGAGCGGCAGGCCGAGGCGACGGGCGCGGGCGATCAGGTCGTCGGGCTCGGCTTCGGGTGCGAGGGCGCTCGGCGTCGCGACGAGCCGTCGCACCGGCAGGCCACGATTGGCCAATTCGGTGGTGACGGTTTCTAGGTCGCGAAACCCGCCGAGCACCGGCACGCCGCGCATCATCTGGCCGGCCTCGTCCGCGCGGGGCGAGAGGATGCCCTTGGGCGAGAGCCGCTTGACCGTGCCGGCCTCGATGGCGCGCAGCACGATCTCGATATCGGCGCCGCGCCCGAGCAGCAGGGTCGGTATGGTGGCGGCGCGGGCCTGGCTCTGGCGCGAGCGCGAATATTTCAGGTAGCGGAAGGCGAGGCGCGGGCCGCCAAGCAGAAAGATCTGCAGCACCCAGTAGAGGACGATGGCGATCTTGCCGAAGAAATAGAAGCCGTAGAGGTTCTCCGAGACCAGCACGTAATCGAGGATCAGCAGCGCCAGCGCGAGCACGCTCGCGGCGCGCACGATGCCTGCAAGATCCGGCAGCGAGGCGAAGCGCCATTTCGTGCGGTAGAGCCCGAACCAAGCATAGATGAAGCCGGCGCAGACGAGGAACGGCGGCAGTAGAAGCGGCAGGGCGTGAAGGCGCGCGAAAAAGGCCTCGCCACTGAAGCGGAACACGAAAGTGAGGATAATCGCCGCTGCCGTCGCCACGAGATCGTGGGCGACCATGGCGGTCAGCTTGAGGTTACGCTGCTGCAAGACGCGCCGCTTCCCGGATCCGGCGGCCGCTATCGGCGCGGGCCGTCGTGATGTCAACGCGAGGGCGGAGTGTAGGCTGGGCGCCCATCCATCCCCCTATTCCCCGCGCTGCGGCTTGCCGGCGAGTGCGACATAGAAGCCGAGCCCGTCCATCGCGGGCAGGGTCTGCAAGCGGTCGACCCAGCCGCGGCGCTTGGCATCGAGCAGCAGGCGGCCGACCGGCTGGAACAGCGTCTCTCCCCCGCCCTCGGGCGGCGGATCGAGCCGGATCGCCACCGTCTTGCCCTTAGCGAAGCGGCTGCGCTGCAACATGTCGTTAAGCGAGGCTTCCGCCTTTGGAAGCGGGGCGCCGCGCAGATCGAGCACGGCTTCGGCATCGGTCACGCCGAGGCCGCCGCGCAGCTTGTTGGCGTAGAAATCTTCGAAATGGGGCAAACGGCGCGCTCTCGCTCAGGCATCGCGGCAGCGATGCAGGCCTCATCTCCGGCAACGGGGTCTTCGATCGCACGAAACGCGTCCGAAATCCCGCCCCGAGACCGACCGGAACCGCGAAGCGCCCCCGGCCATTCGGAATGTTAGCGGTCGATGGTACCACCCGGTTCAAGCAGGGCAATTGCGGATAGAGCGTGCCCGTCGATCATCGAATGCAGAAGCGAGGGGCTATGGGGCGCAGCGAAAAGCAGAAGATGCTGGCCGGCGAACTCTACCGGCCTGACGACGAACTCGCCGTCGACAGCCGACACGCCTCGGCCTGGATGGACCGCTACAACGCCGCGATCGACCGTTCGCTGGCCGAGCGCCATGGCCTGCTCTCAGAATTGTTCGCCTCCGTGGGGGAGGGAGCGACGATTCGGCCGCCCTTCTTCTGCGACTACGGATACAACATCCGCCTCGGACGCGGCGTGTTCCTCAATTTCAATTGCTGCATCCTCGACATCTGCGCGGTCGAGATCGGCGACATGACGCAGATCGGGCCGGGCGTGCAGATTCTGGGCGCCGACCACCCGCGCGATCCGGCCCAGCGCCGGGCTATGCTGGAATTCGGTCGCCCGATCCGCATCGGCGCCAATGTCTGGATCGGCGGCGGAGCGCTGATCCTGCCGGGCGTGACGATCGGCGATGATGCGATCATCGGCGCGGGGAGCGTGGTGACGCGGGATGTGCCGGCCGGGGCGACGGTGGTGGGCAATCCGGGGCGGGTTGTTGGATCGCGGACAATCGAGGTCTGAACTCTTCAAAGTTCGGAACTGAACGCATGGAGATATAAAAATTCGCTGCAAACCCACCAAGCTTGGACAGGGTGGTTGCGTCATAGGAGCCGAGAGCTTCCATCATCCGACCGGCGTGCTGGCGTCAGACCTTTATCCTGAGCTCATTCTGGTCGGGTTTGCGGCCTCGATCGTAGCCCATTGATGAGGCCAAGTGCACCGCGGCGGCGCTCAACGGGTTTGGAAATAGCCATCCGGCAGCATCATTCCGCAATGGTCGGCAAGGTCCATGCAGTCCTCTGCCTACAATCGGGTGAAATGATCCGCGCGAGATTGTGGGGCCGAGCGGGAACGAAACGCGATGAGAATTGCTGTACCGTCTGTATTTAGAATTTTGATTTATTTTATTATACTGATTTCGCTGGATGCTTCGGCGCCTTTGAAGGTAAATTCGTTCCGGCCGCCAAAAGAGCCCAAAGTTGTCGAGCGATTGGAAATTTCCAGTTCGGTCGGAATCGCGCCTCACGAGGTCACGATAGTGGGGTCTCCGGGAATCGTCGAACGGATCGAGCGATGCGCGCCGATGCGGGCATGGGTGGGGCACGGCAACGATCTCTTCATCGACTGGGGTGACGGATCCATGCCCGAGACCACACTCGGGCCGAACGAATCCTGCGCGGACATGCAGGAGAGGCATATCTACTCCGTGCCCGGCACCTACCGGTTGCGCGCAACAATCGCACATCCGGGCCCAGACGATGGTCCGGTGATTGATTGGCGCGGAGAGGCAGACGTAACCGTAACCGGTGAAGCGCCACCGGACTCGTTGATCGTGCACGAGCCCGAGGAGCGCATCTTCACCTACAATGACGCCCTCACCGTCAAATGGAATGCCTCGGTCGCTGCGGCATCAGAATTGCGCGTCGAGGCCATTACGCAGGACGGCGCGGTCATCCGCACTGAGCCAGGCGTGACTTGGTCTACCTCCGGACCTGGCGAGCAATTCTTCAGGCTCCAGTCGCCCGCATATGACGCCGCGTTGAGGAGAGGCGAAGGCATTTTCCGTCTCCGCGTCAGCCTCATTCGAGCGGGGACCATCGTTGCGGGCTGGACGAGCAAGCCGCTGCGAATGACCGCCCGACTGGAACCGGATCCCAATTGGCGCCCGAAGCTCCAAGTGCTGCCGAATCGCGACCTGAAGGTGGTGCTTGGGAGGCTGAGCGGTAGATGCGATTCGTACAGAATCGTTTGGGACGATGGCGAAACCACTGAACGACACGCGGCAGAGGCGCAGCCTTCCTGCAATAAACTACCCGTCGAATTCTCGCACAGCTATCGCGAGGCCGGATCCTACGCGATCCGCATCTTCCAATTGCCGGACTACGAAAACCGCCGGCTCGACGAGGTTGTATCTTACATCGAGAGCACAGCAGATATTCCGTAACCGCGCAAGCGTCGCTCGCCGGTATCAGAAAGTAACCCGCGCATAGATATCTGCAACAGCGACGGCACCATTGAGTTCTGAAAGCTCAATGACGTCATCGAACCCAAAGACCTCCATCGTCCAACCTGTCTCTTGCCGCCAAAGCTCGATCCGTGGCTCGTTTTGGTACACGATCAGGACGCTGCGCAGGCTCGCAAGGCTCCGATAGAAGTCGGATTTGCGGCCTCGGTCATTGCTGATGGTCGAGGGTGAGAGCACTTCCGCGACGAGCAGGGGATTGTCGACATAGCCATCTGGGGGCATCGGCCCGCGCAATGGACGACGACATCCGGAATCGGTGCAAAAATCGTCCATCGCTGCGCTGAGGATTGCGAGGCCGGGATAGGTATCGCAGCCTTTTCGCCGAGCGAGCGCGTCGAGTGCACCGAGCAAGTTCGTAACGATGCGCTGATGCCGCGCCTTCGGCGGCGACATCAGCACCGGCTCGCCGTCGAGCAATTCCCAGCGCTCATGGTCCGGGCGTGTCTCCGCCCAGACTCGGTATTCGGCGACGCTCATGCGGGCATCGCTCATTCGAATATTCCTCCACCGTCTTTCCGGGGCTTGCCTACGGCAAGAACCCGGAATCCAGACACGCTAGCGTGGCAAGTATCTGAACAACCTGCGTTTCTGGGTTCCGGGTTCCGCTTCGCGGCCCCGGAATGACGGCGTCGCACGCTTGGCGCCGCGTTCTCAACCCGAGGAAGTACGACGCTCAGTCCGCCCTCACCCATGCACCAGCACGTTCCGGAACTGCCAGGGGTCGCTCTCGTCGATATCCTCTGGGAACAGGCCGGGCCGGTCGGTCAGCGGAGTCCAGTCGGTATAGACGCCGATCACCGGGCCGAGATACGGCATCTGAACCTCGAGACAGCGGCGGAAATCCACCTCGTCGGCCTCGACGATGCCGGCTTCCGGGTTCTCCAGCGCCCAGACCATGCCGGCGAGCACGGCGCTCGTCACCTGGAGCCCCGTGGCGTTCTGGTAGGGCGCAATTGCGCGCGTCTCCTCGATCGAGAGCTGCGAGCCGTACCAATAGGCGTTCTTCGCATGCCCGTAGAGCAGCACGCCGAGCTCGTCGATGCCGTCCTCGATCTCGTCCTCCTCGAGGATGTGGTGCTTCTCCTGCACCTTGGCGGTATTGCCGAACATCTCGTACAGCGAGAGCACCGCGTCGTTTGAAGGGTGATAGGCGTAGTGGCAGGTCGGCCGGAACACCGGCTCGCCGTTTTCGTGCACCGTGTAGTAATCGGCCATCGAGACCGCCTCGTTATGGGTGACGAGGAGCCCGAACTGCGCCTGCGCGGTCGGCGTCCAGGAGCGCACGCGGGTATCGGCGCCGGGCTGGAGCAGGTAGATCGCGCAGCGCGAGCCCTTTTCCTGCTCGCGAGCATTCTCGGGCATCCACTTTTCGTGCGTGCCCCAGCCGAGTTCTGCCGGCTGGTTGCCCTCCGAGACGAAACCCTCCACCGACCAGGTATTGACGAAGACGCCTTGGGGCTTCGGGTGCTTGGCGCGCTGGGTGTCGCGCTCGGCGACATGGACGCCCTTGACGCCGAGCTTTTGCATGAGCGCGGCCCATTCCTCGCGGCTGTTCGGCTCCGGATCGGTGACACCGGTATCCTTGGCAATGTTCAGGAGCGCCTGCTTGACGAACCAGGAGACCATGCCGGGATTGGCGCCGCAGCAGGAGACGGCCGTGGTGCCGCCAGGCGCGATGCGGCGCGCTTCCAGGATGTTTTCGCGAAGCGCGTAGTTGGTGCGGTCGCCCTGGCTCTTGCTCTTGTCGAAATAGAAGCCGGTCCAGGGTTCGGCCACGGTGTCGATATAGAGCGCGCCGAGCTCGCGGCAGAGCTCCATGATCGCCCGCGAGGAGGTGTCGACCGAGACGTTGACGCAAAAGCCCTGGCCGACGCCCTCGGTGAGAAGCGGGGTCAAAACATCGCGATAATTCTCGGCCGTCAGGGCGACCTTCTCGAAGCGCAGGCCGTGCTTCTTTGCGAGACCCTTATGGGCATCCGAGGGGTCGATCACCGTGAAGCGGCTCTTGTCATAGTCGAAATGCCGTTCGATCAGCGGCAGCGTGCCGCGCCCGATCGAGCCGAAGCCGATCATCACGATCGGGCCGGTGATGCGGCCATGGACGGGCCATTCCTTCTTGGAACCATCGGACACGGCGCGGCTACTCCTTCGACTGTCGCTTCCGGCTGGGGAAGCGGCGTGCTTGGTGGTCTGAGATGACATGCGGATGACGGGCTGATGGCCGCTTCCACGCGGCCGGTCAACCGTGGCTGAGCGCGTCACGGCCGCCCGATTCCCGCATGTCCGGCTCGGACCCGAATCCTTGTGGTATAGCCAAGCTATAGCTGCCGCTCGCTTTTTTGGAACGATGGTCGTACAAATTCGGGATTGAAGCGCGCAGTGGCCTGCCATGGTCGCGAACCGCGCCAAAGCCAGCCTGTTCGAAGGGCAGGCGCGGGGGCGGTCCGCTTTGCCAAGGAATCCGCCGACGCGCCGTCAAGCCAGGGACCGCGCATGCCGACCATTGCCCTCGTCGACGACGACCGGAATATTCTGACCTCGGTCTCCATCGCCCTCGAAACCGAAGGCTATCGCATCCAGACCTATACCGACGGCGCTTCCGCGCTCGATGGCTTGCGCCAGTCGCCGCCCGATCTCGCCATCTTCGATATCAAGATGCCCCGCATGGACGGGATGGAGCTTCTGCGGCGCCTGAGGCAGAAATCAGACCTGCCGGTGATCTTCCTGACCTCGAAGGACGAGGAGATCGACGAGCTGTTCGGCCTCAAGATGGGTGCCGACGATTTCATCCATAAACCGTTCTCGCAGCGTCTCCTGGTCGAACGGGTCAAGGCGGTGCTGCGACGTTTCGCCCCAAAAGATCCCGCCGCCGTCGCGAAAGGCGAGGCGGATGCCGCGGCGCGCTCGCTGGAGCGCGGCCTCCTGATGATGGATCCCGAGCGCCATACCTGCACCTGGAAGGGCGAGCCGGTGACGCTGACCGTCACCGAATTCCTGATCCTGCAATCGCTCGCGCAGCGCCCTGGCGTGGTGAAGAGCCGCAACGCGCTGATGGATGCGGCCTATGACGATCAGGTCTACGTCGACGACCGCACGATCGACAGCCACATCAAAAGGCTGCGCAAGAAGTTCAAGGTGGTCGACAACAATTTCGAGATGATCGAGACGCTCTACGGCGTCGGCTATCGCTTCAAGGAGGCGTGATCGGCCAAAAAAGTCGCGTTCGTCGAGTTCCGACAGCCATGCTCGCTCCCTTCTTCAAACAGACTGCAGCGAGCGAAGGCTCGAGCGGCAAGCGTGGGCCGTCTACGCGTCTTGCCGACATCCTTCAGCAGCCTCCGCTCAACTGGCTGCGGGATCTCTGGGTCGGGATCGGCCAGCGCGCCTCGTCGAGCCTGACGCGCCGCATCGTCGTCCTCAATCTCGTCGGCCTGTTCGTGCTGCTGTTCGGGTTTCTCTACCTGAACCAGTTCCGTCAGGGCCTGATCCAGGCGCGGGTCCAGAGCCTGCTCGTCCAGGGCGACATCATCGCCGGCGCGCTGGCCGCGCAGGCCTCGGTCGATACTGATACGATCCGCGTCGATCCCGATCGGCTGCTGCAGATGCAGGGCGAGGGCAAGGATGCGGCCGAGGACGATCCCTCGCCGCTCGATTTCTCGCTGAATCCTGAAAAGGTCGCGCCGCTGCTGCGCCGCCTGGTGACGCCGACGGGGCACCGCGCCCGCGTCTACGACCAGGAAGGCGGCCTCTTGTTCGATACGCGCTCACTCTATGCGCGCGGCGATATCGGCCGCGCCGATCAACTGCCGCAGCGCAGGCCCAAACCCAAGATTCTCGAACAGGCCTGGGATTTCGTCCAGAACCGCATCTTCGGTCCGGTCCTCGGCGACCGAACGCGGATGGAGGAGGTCGGCCCGCAGGACGGCAAGAGCCTCAAGGAAGTCCAGGCGGCGCTCAACGGAGCGAGGGGCCAGATCGTGCGCCGCAACGAATTCGGCGAGACGGTCGTCTCGGTCGCGGTGCCGATCCAGCGTGCGGGCAACGTGCGCGGTGCCCTGATGGTCTCGACGCAAGGCGACGACATCGACCGCGTCATCGCTTCGGAGCGGTTCGGCCTGCTGCAGGTCTTCCTGGTCGCGGCAGCGGTCATGCTGGTTTTGTCGATCCTCCTCGCTGGTGCGATCGCCGGGCCGGTGCGCCGGCTCGCCGATGCGGCCGAGAAGGTGCGGATGGGCATCAAGTCGCGCGAGGAGATTCCTGATTTCACCGATCGCGCCGACGAGATCGGCCATCTCTCGGGTGCTTTTCGCGACATGACGCAGGCGCTCTACAGGCGCATCGACGCGATCGAGAGTTTCGCGGCCGATGTCAGTCACGAATTAAAGAACCCGCTCACCTCGTTGCGCAGCGCGGTCGAGACGCTGCCGCTCGCCAAGACGGACGAATCTCGCGGGCGCCTGATGCAGATTATCCAGCACGACGTGAAACGGCTGGACCGGCTGATCAGCGACATCTCCGATGCTTCGCGCCTCGATGCGGAACTCGCCCGCGCCGAGGCGCGCCGCGTCGACCTGCGCAAGCTCCTGACCACGGTCGTTACCGTCGCGAACGAGCGCAAGCGGCCGGGCGCGGCCACCATTCAACTCGACATCGAGAAGCCATCGGCCGAATTCGATGACCCATTCCGGATCATCGGCCATGACAGCCGGCTGGGTCAGGTCGTGAACAACCTGCTCGACAATGCCCGCTCCTTCTCGCCGCCCGGCGCCAAGGTGCGCGTTGCACTCAAGCGGGTGCGCAACGAGGTCGAATTCATCGTCGAGGACGAAGGGCCGGGCATCCCCGAACACGCGCTCGAACGCATCTTCGAGCGCTTTTACACGGACCGTCCCGAGCAGGGTTTCGGACAGAATTCGGGGCTCGGCCTCTCGATCTCGCGCCAGATCATCGCGGCGCATCGCGGCATCATCCGCGCCGAGAACCGGCCGGGGTCGGCCGACGAGGATGGCGAACCGACCGTGCGCGGGGCCCGCTTCATCGTCCGCATGCCCGCGGCCCCGCGTGCCGATCTGTACGGGCAGGACGACAAGGCTGCTTAGAGCATTTTCAAGTGGAGTGGGAACCGGTTCACGTGAAGAAAATGCGGCACAGCAGAGACTTAGAGCGACGTCCATGATTCCTGAATCATGGACGTCGCTCTAGCCATGCCTGAAGCGCCGTCAGAGGCGGAAGACTCGCTCGCGCCGCATAGCCCGGCGCAGGAAACGGTTCACGCAACCTGCCTCGTTCTCGGCGAGGACGGCGTGCTGTTGCGCGGGGCCTCCGGGGCCGGGAAGTCGAGCCTCTGCCTCGCATTGCTCGACGAGGCCGATCGGGCGGGGCTGCATGCACGGCTCGTCGGCGACGACCGCATCTGCCTCGCGAGGCATCACGGCCGCATCGTCGCGCGGCCGCATCCGGCATTGGCGGGGTTGATCGAGATCAGAGGCGCCGGCATTCGGCGCCTCGCGCATTCGGCGGAAGCGGCTGTGATTCGGCTTGTCGTCGATCTCGTCGACGAGAGGCCGCGCCTGCCCGGCGATGGTCCGAACACGACTGGGATTCTCGGCCTGGACCTTGCCTATCTCATTCTGGAACGGGCCCAGCCGCGCAACTATGTCATCCGTGACGCCCTTGCCGCGCTGCGGCAGCAACGCCACATCATTTATGGCGGCGCAAGCGTGGGCGTGGCATCGCAGACGCACTCGGCCGCACTCTTGCCGGTGACGGAGCGCGCCCCATAGCGCCCCACTTGTCATCGTGCCATGGTGTTGGAGTGACACTGGGCGTCACGCCGTACTTGTCTTGCGCGTGATCTTGCATCGCACAAGATTACGGCTCCGCTCATGGGGCGACGGATATCGCGTCGATGATTGGAATGGTGCTCGTCACCCACGGCCGGTTGGCGACAGAGTTTAAGGCCGCGCTGGAACATGTCGTCGGTCCTCAGGAGCAGATCGAAACCATAACGATCGGGCCAGAGGACGACATGGAATTGCGGCGCCGCGACATCGTCTCGGCGGTCGGCCGCGTCAATACGGGCAACGGCGTCGTCGTCCTGACCGACATGTTCGGCGGCACGCCCTCCAACCTTGCCCTGTCCTGTATGAATGGCGGGATGGTCGAGGTTGTGGCCGGCATCAATCTGCCGATGCTGATCAAGCTCGCCAGCGTGCGCGATGAAGAATCACTGGGCGAAGCCGTGCTGCATGCCCAGGAGGCCGGACGGAAATACATCAACGTCGCTTCGAGAGTTCTTGCGGGTAAGTAGTCTTCGCGGGGTGCGGGCCGGGAGTTCCGAGTGGCCCGATCCGCGGTGTCGCATCGGCAAAGGTTCGGCGCTTCAGCCGCCCTTCAGTTTGACCGCCCTATCTGCCGGATTGGACGCTGCGAGCGCCGATTCGATCGTGGGCCGAGGACGAAGCCACACCGATGAGCCCCTTTTCCGACGATGAATCCAGCGCTGAGGATGATGTGCCGGTGCCGGAAGGCGGCCTGATTCGCATGCTTCCGATCATCAACAAGCGCGGGCTGCATGCGCGCGCCTCGGCCAAGTTTGTACAGACCGTCGAGCGATTCGGTTCGACCATCACCGTGACGCGGGCCGGCGAGACCGTCGGTGGCCGCTCGATCATGGGATTGCTCACCCTCGGGGCCGCAAAGGGTACGTCAATCGCGGTGGTCGCCACGGGCGAGGATGCTGAGGCGGCTTTGAGCGCGATCGAGGCGCTTCTCGCCAATCGCTTCGGCGAGGACGAATAACGCGCAAAGCCTGAGGCCCGTCACGGCGCAGGACTTGTCAGGGCAATCCCCTCATAGGATCGGGCTTTGGCGGTTCGGTCGTGGGAAGCTCAGTCGGCGCCGGATCCGGCCATGCGGGCGCGCGTTCCGCAGCAGGATCGTCGCCGTATCTGTTCGGCCCGGCCGTTCCCTGCAGACTGATGGTCTCGATCAGCAGCCAGACGAAGAACACGACGATTCCGAGCGTGAACAGGACGACCGGGATCGGATAGGTATCGGCGACCTTGTCGACCGGGGCGAAAGTCGCGCCGTACAGAACCAGCCCGAGCGCGAGCCACCGGCCCGAGCGGTTGCGGTCATGCAGGCGGCGGATCGTCTGCGCCAGGCTTGCCAGCCAGAAGACGATTGCGCAGGCCGCGAAGACCACCGCGAGGCCGCGCAGATCGTGCCCGACAAAGGCGATCATCAGGCAAAAGGCAGCGACCGAGAGCAGCAGAAGCCGGACGAGGATGCGGCCATAGGCATTGCGAGACAGGCGCCCGCGCGGATCGAACCAGGAGAGGAGCCGCCGCCACGTCATCCCATCTCTCGCCCGTCACGTCCCGCGCGGCTTGGCCCGCCGCGTCGGCGCCTCGGCGAGCGGATCCTCCGGCCAGGGATGGCGAGGATAGCGCCCGCGCATCTCGGCACGAACGGACGCCCAGGAGCCGCGCCAGAATCCCGGCAGATCGCGCGTGATCTGGATCAGACGTTGAGCGGGCGAAAGCAAGTGCAGCAAAAGTGGTACGCGTGCCTCGCCCACCGTCGGATGAGAATCGAGGCCGAACAACTCCTGTACGCGCACGGAGAGGGCCGGCTTGTTCTCGTCATAGGAAACCGCAATGCGCGAGCCGGTTGGCACCTCGACATGTGTCGGCGCTTGCCTTTCGAGACGCTCGCGCAGCGTCCAGGGTAGCAGGCCATGCAGCGCTTGACCGAGATCGTCAGCGGTGACCGTGGCCACGCTGGTGCGCCCGACGAGCGCGGGGGCGAGCCAGTTGTCGACGGTTTGCGATAGGACGCGGTCGGACAGGTCCGGCCAGGTGTCGCCGTCCGCTGCGCGTAAGAAGCCGATCCGCGCGCGCCATTGGACGAGCGCCGGCGTCCAGGGCAGCAAATCGAGCCCGAGCTCGGCGATGCCGCGGGCGAGGATGCGGGCCGAATCCTCGTCATCCGGAACGGGCAGGATGCGCTCCTTGAGAGTCACCGCGCCGAGCCGGCGCCGGGCGCGGGCGCGTAACGAGCGCGAGGCGGGATCGAAGCGCACTTCGCTCATCTGCGTGATACGGTCAGCCGCCAGAAATTCGATTTCCTCCGGCGTGATCGCGGCGGCGGAGAGGATGCGGGCCGAAGCGGCGCTGCCCGCGAGATCCGCTACGACGATGTAGGTTTCACCCGCCAGTGGCCCTGCGGCTTCGAGGCGGCCGGCCCGCCCATTCGCCATCACGAACTCGCCGTCCCGCCCGCGCGAGCGCGCGATCCGGTCGGGAAAAGCCAGCGCGAGCAGGGCGCCAGTACCGGCGAGGCCGCCGACGGGGATCCCATCAAGCGCTTTCGCCGATGTTTCCGCCTGCCGCGCCCAGCCTTCAGCGAGCCGGCGCATGTCGGAGGCACGGCCACCACGCTCGCGGGCAAAGCGCTCCAACCTCATGTCGAGATCGACGCCATCTCCGCCGAGCCCGCGCTCGACGAGGATGGCGGCAAGCTCGGCTGCTTCGTGCGCTCGGCCCGCTTGGGCGGCGATCAGCACCATCCGGGCAAGGCGCGGTGGAAGCGGCAGCGCCCGCAAGGCGCGCCCCGTCGGCGTCAGGCGCCCCTCGGCATCGAGCGCTTCGAGTTCGCTCAGCATCACGCGCGCCTCCGCCAGGGCGGGCAGGGGATGCGGGTCGAGGAAGGCGAGTTTTCGCGGGTCGGTCACGCCCCAGGCCGCGCAATCCAGGAGGAGCCCCGACAGGTCGGCGGTGAGCATTTCCGGCCGAGCGAAGGGTTCGAGCGCGCCGGTCGCGGCCTCGGCCCAGAGCCGCCAGCAGATGCCGGGCTCGGTGCGGCCAGCACGACCGCGGCGCTGATCGACCGAGGCGCGCGAGGCTCGGGCCGTGACGAGGCGGGTCAGGCCGCTCGCCGGCTCGTAGACCGGCACCCGCGCGAGACCGGAATCGACCACGATGCGCACGCCCTCGATGGTCAGCGAGGTCTCGGCGATGCTCGTCGCCAGCACCACCTTGCGCCGCCCTGCCGTAGCGGGTGCGATGGCGTGGTCCTGCTCGGCCGGGGTGAGCGCGCCATAGAGCGGGGCGATGTCGGTATCCGGCCCGACGCGCTCGGCAAGCCGCTCGGCGACGCGGCGGATTTCGGCCTGTCCGGGCAGGAAGGCGAGGAGAGAGCCGGGATCGGCGCGCAGGGCACGAAGCACCGCTTCCGTCATCGCCTCATCGATCCGCTGGTTCGGGTCGCGGTCGAGATGGCGCGTCTCGACCGGAAAAGCGCGGCCTTCGGATACGATCACCGGCGCCTCGCCGAGAAGGCTAGCGACGCGCGCGCCGTCGAGCGTTGCCGACATCACGAGGATGCGCAAATCCTCGCGCAACGCGCCCTGCGCATCGAGTGCCAATGCGAGCCCGAGATCGGCATCGAGCGAGCGCTCGTGGAACTCGTCGAACAGGATTGCGCCGATCCCGGAAAGCTCGGGATCGTCCAGGATCATACGGGTGAACACGCCCTCGGTGACGACCTCGATCCGCGTCTTGGCGGAAATCTTCGAGCCGAGCCGCACACGCAGGCCGACCGTTTGCCCGACCTGCTCGCCTAGAGTCCTGGCCATTCGCTCGGCCGCGCCTCTGGCCGCGAGCCGCCGCGGCTCCAGCAGGATGGTTTTTTGGGATTTCAGCCAGGGCTCATCGAGCAAGGCGAGCGGCACGCGCGTGGTCTTGCCGGCGCCGGGCGGGGCGACGAGCACGGCGGAATTGCGCATGCCGAGCGCGGCGCGCAATTCCGGCAGAGCGGCGTCGATCGGCAGGGGCTGGTTGGCATCCGGCATCGTTGCGGCACGTTGCGCGGAACCGGCCGGCGCGCAAGGAAAACGGACGGTTCGCAACACTCGTCATTCCGAGCGAAGCAACCCGGCCTTTGACGTCGAGCGCCGTGCTCCTGAGTTGCTTCGCTTTCAATTGCAGCGGGTGAAACTATCCCCCGATATCGAAAGCCGCGAGCGCTGCCATGTTGACGAGATCGGCGTCGGTCGCGCCGAGCGGTACGATCTGCACCGCCTTGTCGAGTCCGACGAGGATCGGCCCGAGTACCATGGCGCCGCCGAGTTCTTGCAGCATCTTGGTCGAGATCGAGGCGGAGTGGAACGCCGGCATCACCAGGACATTGGCAGGCTCCTTGAGCCGGCTGAACGGGTAGTAGCGCTGCATCAACTCGTGATCGAGCGCGACGTCAGCCGCCATCTCGCCATCGTAAACGAAGTCGACATGCCGGGAATCGAGGATGCGCACCGCCTCGCGCACCTTTTCCATGCGCTCGCCGCGCGGGTGGCCGAAGGTCGAGAAGGAGAGCAAGGCGACGCGCGGCTCGGTGCCGATGCGGCGCGCGGCATGGGCCGCCTCGATCGCGATCTCGGCGATCTCCTGTGCGTCCGGCATTTCGGTGATGGCGGTGTCGGCAACGAGCACGGTGCGGCCGCGCGCCACGCAGATCGACAGGCCGATGACTCGGTGGCCAGGCTTGTCGTCGATGACACGGCGCACGTCGTCGAGCGCGATCGAGTAGTTACGGGTCGCGCCCGTGACGAGCGCATCGGCATCACCGAGCGCCACCATGGTTGCGCCGAAATGGTTTCGGTCCTGGTTGATCAGGCGCTGGCAGTCGCGCAGCAGGTAGCCGTGTCGGCCGAGACGATCGTGCAGATGCAGGGCGTAGTCGGCGTTGCGCTTCGAGAGCGAGGCGTTGTGGATCTCGATGCCCTCGCGGCGCGACAGGTCGATGCCGAGCGACAGCGCATTCTCGCGCACCCGGTCCTCCCGGCCTACCAGGATCGCGGTGCCGAGCCCCTGATAAGCGAAGGAGGCGGCCGCGCGGATGACGAGTTCCTCCTCACCCTCGGCGAAGACGACACGCTTCGGATGGCGGCGGACACGCTCGAACACCCGGTTGAGCACGCCGACAACCGGATCGCGCCGGGCCGAGAGCTGGGCGCGGTAGGCGTTCATGTCCTCGATCGGCTTTCTCGCGACGCCCGTCTCCATCGCGGCCTCGGCGACGGCCGGTGGCACCGTGTGGATCAGGCGCGGATCGAAGGGGACCGGGATGATGTAGTCGCGCCCGAAACGCGGGCGCGTGCCCTGGTAGGCGGCCGCGACCTCGTCCGGCACGTCCTCGCGGGCGAGCGCGGCCAGCGCCTGCACCGCAGCGATCTTCATCTCCATATTGATCGCTCGCGCCCGCACGTCGAGCGCGCCCCGGAAGATGTAGGGGAAACCGAGCACGTTGTTGACCTGGTTGGGATAATCCGAACGGCCGGTCGCGACGATGGCGTCCTGCCGGATCCGGCCGACCTCCTCGACCGTGATCTCCGGATCGGGATTGGCCATCGCGAAGATGATCGGGTCGTGGGCCATCGAGGCGATCATCTCGGCCGAGAAGGCGCCCTTGACTGAAAGGCCGAAGACGATGTCGGCCCCCGCCATCGCCTCTGCGAGCGTGCGCTTCTCGGTCGGTACCGCGTGGGCCGATTTCCACTGGTTCATGCCGTCTTGCCGGCCTTCATAGACGACACCCTTGGTGTCGCAGAGCAGGACGTTGTCGTGGGCAAAGCCGAGTGCCTTGAGCAGTTCGATGCAGGCGATGCCGGCCGCTCCGGCGCCATTCACGACGAGCTTCGCGCTGCCGATCTCACGGCCGGTGAGATACAGGGCATTGAGGATACCGGCCGCGGCAATGATGGCGGTACCGTGCTGGTCGTCGTGGAAGACCGGGATGTCCATCAGCTCGTTGAGGCGCGCTTCGATGACGAAGCATTCCGGGGCCTTGATGTCCTCGAGGTTGATCCCGCCGAAGGTCGGCCCGAGATAGCGCACCGCGTTGATGAACTGATCCGGGTCCTCCGTGCCGATCTCGAGGTCGAAGGCATCGACATCGGCGAAGCGTTTGAACAGGACCGCCTTGCCTTCCATCACTGGCTTGGAAGCGAGCGCGCCGCGGTTTCCGAGGCCCAGGATCGCGGTGCCGTTCGAGATCACGCCGACGAGGTTGCCCTTGGCGGTATAGTCGTAGGCGCGCTCAGGCTCCTCCGCGATGGCAAGAACTGGTACCGCAACGCCCGGCGAATAGGCGAGCGAGAGGTCGCGCTGCGTCGCCATGGGCTTGGTCGCGACGACTTCGAGCTTGCCGGGCCGCCCCTGCGCGTGGAAGGCGAGGGCTTCCTCGTCGGTGACGGTCGGTCGCTTGCGGGGCTGGACGGGATCGGTGTGGGGCATCTGTGCTTTTTCTCCGCTGCGGGCCGTAACCTCCGCAGCGGCGCGGCTCAAGTGACCGGAGCCAATGGAATGGCCCGGCGATGGCTTGGCGGTTTCCCCAAGCTGGAGGCCGGCTCGGACTGATTCAGGCGATCGGTTCTGATAACCTCGGCCCCATGAGCCGCAGCAATGTCCGACCTATGCCCCTCGAACAGAGCGCGCCGGACTCGGATGCCGTGATTTCGGTGGCCTTCGACAAGGCCGGCGCCACGCCGATGATGGCGCAGTACATCGAGATCAAGACCGCCAATCCGGATTGCCTGCTGTTCTACCGGATGGGGGACTTCTACGAATTGTTCTTCGAGGATGCCGAGGTCGCCTCGCGGGCGCTCGGCATCGTACTGACCAAGCGCGGCAAGCATGGCGGTGCCGACATCCCGATGTGCGGCGTGCCGGTCGAGCGCTCGGACGAGTACCTGCATCGCCTGATCGCGCTCGGGCACCGCGTCGCGGTCTGTCAGCAGGTCGAGGATCCGGCGGAGGCGAAGAAGCGCGGGCCGAAATCCGTGGTGCGCCGGGAGGTCCAGCGCCTGGTCACGCCGGGCACCATCACCGAGGATCGTCTGCTCGAGCCGGGCCGTGCCAACCTGCTGCTGGCGATCGGCCGCCGAAAATCATCCGACCGCGCCCCCGCCTACGGTCTCGCCGCCATCGACATCTCGACCGGCCGCTTCGGCTTGAGCGAGGTGGCGGAAGGCGATCTCGCCGCGGCGATCGCCCGGCACGAGCCGCGCGAGATCGTGCTGTCGGAGGCGATCCATGCCGATCCGAACCTCGCGAGGCTGTGGCGCGAGAGCGAGACGGCGGTCACGCCGCTGGCGCAGGCCGAGCTGGAGCTGGCTTCAGCCGAGCGGCGCATCCGCGAGCAATTCGGCGTTTCGACGCTCGACGGGCTCGGCAGCTTCAGCCGGGCCGAGATCGCGGCAGCGGGTGCCGCTTTGCTCTATATCGAGCGCACCCAGTTCGGAGCGCGTGTACCGCTCTCGTTCCCGACGCGCGAGGCGGGCGGCACGGTCCTCTCGATCGATGCGGCGACGCGCGCCAATCTCGAACTGACGCGGACCTTGTCGGGAGAGCGCAAGGGCAGCCTGCTCGATGCGATCGACCGGACGGTCTCGGCCGGTGGCGCCCGGCTGCTCGCCGAGCATCTCGCCGGCCCGCTCACCGACCTCGTCGCGATCGGCAGGCGGCATGAGGCGGTTGCGTTCATGCACGCGGAAGCGGGTCTGTGGAGAGCCTTGCGCGACGCACTCAAGCAGGCCCCGGACCTCGCGCGGGCGCTATCGCGGATCGGCCTCGGCCGCGCAGGCCCGCGTGATCTCGCCGCCTTGCGCGATGCTCTCGGTGTCGCGTCGGATCTGGCCGGAGCATTGGCTTCGCAAGGTGGGTTGCCCGATGCGCTGGCGGAGATCGGCCGTTGTCTCGCCTCGGCCGATCCGGCCCTCGTCGACGAACTCGCCACGGCACTTGCCGACGATCTCCCGCTGAACCGGCGCGACGGCAACTTCGTGCGCCAGGGCTACCACGCGGAGATCGACGAGGCGCGCGAACTCGGCCGCGACTCGCGAAAGGTCATCGCCGCGCTCCAGGCCCGCTATGCCGAGGAATCCGGCTGCCGGACCCTGCGGATCAAGCACAACAACGTGCTCGGCTATTACATCGAGGTGCCGCAGGCGGTCGGCGAAGCCTGTCTCAAGGGCCTGATGCGCGATTTCGTGCATCGCCAGACCATGGTCGACGCGATGCGCTTCACCAGCGTCGCGCTCGGAGAGCTCGAATCCAAGATCTCCGGCGCCTCGGATCGTGTCCTGGCGCTCGAATCCGAAATCTTCGACGCGCTCTGCGCGAGGATCATGGCGCAATCGGAGACGGTCGCTGCGATCGCGGAGGCTCTGGCTGCTCTGGACGTCGCTGCGAGCCACGCGGAACTTGCCGTCGAATGCGAATGGGTCAGGCCGCGCCTCGACGACAGCCTCGCCTTTGCCGTCGAAGGCGGCCGACATCCCGTGGTCGAGGCGGCCTTGAGGCGTGCCGGCGCGCCTTTCATCGCCAATGATTGCGACCTGTCGGGTCGGGAGAGCGGGCGTATCCTGCTGATTACCGGCCCGAACATGGGTGGCAAGTCGACCTTCCTGCGTCAGAACGCTCTGATCGTCGTTCTGGCGCAGATCGGCGGCTTCGTGCCCGCGCGTGCGGCCCATCTCGGCCTCGTCGATCGGCTGTTCTCGCGCGTCGGCGCGGCCGACGATCTGGCGCGCGGGCATTCGACCTTCATGGTCGAGATGATCGAGACGGCCGCGATCCTGAACCAGGCGACGCGTCGCTCCCTCGTCATCCTCGACGAGATCGGGCGCGGTACGGCGACCTATGATGGGTTGTCGATCGCCTGGGCCTGTCTCGAACACTTGCACGAGGCGAACGGATGCAGGGCATTGTTCGCCACGCATTTCCACGAGCTCACGGCGTTGTCCAAGCGCCTGTCGCGTCTCGATACGGCAACCCTCAAGGTTGCCGAGCACAGACGCGAGGTGATCTTTCTGCACGAGGTCGTGCCCGGCGTCGCGGAGCGCTCCTACGGCCTCCAGGTCGCGCGCCTTGCCGGATTGCCGGGAAGCGTCGTGGCGCGTGCCGGCGCGATCCTGAAAGGATTGGAGAAATCCGAGCGCGACCGGCCGACACGTGCGCGGATCGACGACCTGCCGCTCTTCGCGAGCCTGACCGCAGCCGAGCCCGAGCCGCTGCCTCAACCCGAGGATGGTCTCGGCCGCCTTCTCGATGAACTCGATCCAGACGCGATGAGCCCGCGTGAGGCGCTGGACGCGCTCTATCGCCTCAAGCGCGAGCGCGCCGACAAAGTGTGAGGACCATCAGGACGGCTGGCCGCCCAGGAGGCCGCCCTCATCGCCCGACGGCCAGAGCGGGGCGAGGCTGAACCCATCTGGCGCCTCCTTCGACGGCGCGCGGCCGGACCGGCAATCGGCGACATAGCCGAGGGCGCTCGCGACGACGCGCTCCGAATAGGGTTTGGCGATCACGCCGATCGCTCCCGCGAAATCCGGCGGTATACGCTTGCTGTTGGCCGTCATGAACAGGACGGTGATGCGCGGATCGGCGCTGAGCGTGCGGGCGACGTCGACGCCCGTCGGACCGTCGAAGAGGTGGATATCGACCAGCGCGACGTCCGGTTTCCTGGCGCGGCCGAGTGCGATCGCCTCTGCCGAAGTGCCGGCAACGCCGATCGGGATGTGACCGAGATCCTCGAGGAGATATTCGAGTTCGAGCGCGATCAGCGCCTCGTCCTCCACAACGAGAATCCGCAGAGGCGCGCTCGCCGTCTCACCACCCATTCACGCGCCTCCCTCATTCGCCTTGTTGCCCGCTATAGCCCGACTTCGCGCCGTCGGGAGCGAGAATTCGATCTGCCCACGGTCAGACGACGGCTTCCCGGTGTTCCAAAGGGATCGTGATCGCAACGCGCGTGCCGCGCGGTGTTTCCGGATAGCTTACCTGTCCGCGCATCTGGCGCACCACCATGTCGATCAGCATGCGGCCAAATCCAGCCGGGTTCGGCACGCCGCTTTCGAGGCCGATGCCGTCATCCTCGACGAGCAGGCTCATGCCATTCTCGCCGCGCTTGGCGATGATCGAGATCCGCCCCTCGCGACCCCCGGGAAAGGCGTGCCGGACGGCGTTGGTCGCAAGCTCGTGAAGCAGCAGGGCAAGCGGTGCAGCCATCGCCGCGGAAACCGCCATCGCGTCGATGCTGGACTCGATCGACACGCGCTCCTCGACACCTGCCGTGAGGTCATTGAGGAAATCGCCGGTGAATTCCTGGAAATCGAAATGCGCGATGTCGCCCGAGGAATACAGCATGCGATGCGCGGTCGAGAGCGCACCGATCCGGTCTGCCATCGCCTGAAGAGCGTCGCGCGCTTCTCCCGGCGGTGTCCGCCGTGCCTTGAGCAGCATAAGCGCGGAGATGACCTGGAGGTTGTTCTTGACGCGGTGGTCGACCTCGTGGAGCAGGGCTGTCTTCTGCACAAGCGCGGCTTGCAGGGCGGCCGTCCGCTCCCCGACCTGGCGTTCGAGATGGTCGTTCGCGCTCTTGAGCGCGACCTCGAGGCGTTGCTTCTCGGTCATGTCGGCCTGCGCCGAGAAGAAATAGATGATCGTGCCGGACGCATCGCGCACCGGATTGATGGTCATGCCGTTCCAGAACGGGGTGCCGTCCTTGCGGTAGTTGAACAGCTCGCATTCGATCGGCTTGCCGGCCGTGATCGCCTCATGCATGCGGGCGATCACGCCCGGATCTGAGAGCGGCCCCTGCAGGAGGCGCGCATTCCTGCCGTAGAGTTCGTCGCGGTCGTAGCCGGTGAGATCGAGGAACGCCGCATTCACCCAGACGATCGGATTATCCGCCCTCCTGGGATCGGTGACGATCATCGGCGTCGGACTGGATTCGAATGCCAGCGCAAAGGCATCGACCCCGAGGCCGCTCTTCGAGGACGGATCATTCAGCTTTCCAGTCTTCCGATCGCCCATGTTCACCCGACGGTCGTGGAGAGCGAAAAGATCGCGTGAGGGGCGGAATGTCCGTCGATCCTGTCGATCGGCTGCGCGTGCTCGGCCACGGGCGTCGTGCGGAGCGAGGCAGGATTGTTCGGCGTAGGGCTCGTCGCCGTGATCGAACGGACCTGCCTCGGCGGCGCAACAGAATCGGCCATCATTCCTCGGTCCCCGGCAAAACGCAGCCAACAGCCCAAGGTCCTCGCGCGGAGTGAGCGGCGCAAGGCTGCCATGATTGTTTGGGTAAAGGGGTTCGAAGCCCCGGAGTTCCCTGTAATGGCAGCAGAAGACACACCACGGAAGCTGCGTCCGCGTGACCTGATCGAGGATTCCCGCATCATCCAGATGCTGGCCCTCGGATTTTCATCGGGGCTGCCTCTGCTCCTGGTGCTGGGAACCTTCACGTTGCGCCTTGCCGATTCCGGCATCGACATCAAGACGATCGGCCTGTTCAGCTACGTCGCGCTTCCCTATTCGCTGAAATTCCTCTGGGCGCCGTCGGTCGACAGGCTCGACGTTCCCTGGCTCGCGCAAAGGCTCGGACGCCGCCGCGCCTGGATGGTGGTCACGCAGATCGCGACCGCGCTCGCTCTCGTGCTGATGGCTTTTGCCGACCCCAAGGACCATCTCGCGCTGCTCGGTCTCGGCGCCTTCCTCGTCGCCTTCTGCGCGGCGACACAGGACGTCGTCATCGATGGCTGGCGCATCCAGGCTGCCGGCGAGGACATGCAGGGCATTCTCGCGGCAACCTCGAATCTCGGCTATCGTTTCGGCCTCATCCTGGCCGGAGCCGGCGCACTCTATGTCGCCGCCTATGGAAGTTGGACGCTCGCTTATCTGAGCATGGCGGCCCTGATGAGCATCGGCTTCGTCGCGGCCCTGTTCGCCTCGGCCTATGACGTCTCTCGGGAGCGCATCGAAGCGCCGCGCAAGGATCTCGCCACGGCTGTCCGCTCGGCCATCTTCGAGCCGCTGACCGAGCTCTATGGACGGATGGGCAAGGCGCTCTTCGCGGTGCTGCTGCTCGTCGCGCTCTACCGCATGCCGGATTTCGTGTCGGGCGTCATGGCGAACCCGCTCTACATCAAGCTCGGCTACGGCAAGGCCGAGATAGCAACGATCGTGAAGCTATTCGGGATCTGGGTCGGGATCGCCGGCGGCTTCCTCGGCGGCTGGTCGATCTCGCGGTTCGGGCTGTTTCCCAGCCTCGTCGCAGGCGCCTTCATCGCAGCGGCCTCGCATCTTTCGCTCGCATGGCTTGCGATGGGCGAACCGGAGCAATGGCGCCTCGCCATCGCGGTCTCGATCGAGAGCCTGTGCGGATCTTTCGCCGGGATCGCACTCATCGCCTACATGTCGAGCCTGACGACGCCGGGCTACGCAGCAACGCAATACGCCCTGTTCTCCTCGCTCTATGCGTTGCCGGGCAAGCTCGTCGCCGGCGCCTCCGGCTATATCGTGGCCGCATTCGGCTTTCCGGCCTTCTTCACGATGACAGCGGCGGTCGGCATTCCCGTTGTAGCGCTGTGTTTTGCGGTCGGGCGCGGTCCGAAGCGCGATGCGCCCGATCAAACCTCCGTGACGGAGGCGACCGGGAACTCTTCACGGTTTCGCGGGCTTGGCGCAGGTGAGCATTCCTCCACACCCGCGAGGGCGGAATCGTGAATGAGATTGTCAAACCCGGCGCGACCCAGCCGGTGCCGGTCGATACACCGACGCCGCGTCCGTTGAGCGAAGCGGATCTTGCCGCCTTACGTCGGGCCGTCACAGCATTGGAGAGGCCGAGCCTGGCGGCGCGTCTGTCGTCTGCGGCCGGCGCTCCCCTCGACCTGATCGGCAACGCTTTGCCCGGCCCGATCATGGCCATCGTTACCCGCTCGACGGAGGGTGCGATACGCATGGCTCTGCAGGTCGCGCTTGCCTCGCTCCCGGACAAGGAGGTCAAGGCGACCGGAACGGCCGTCCAGACCGCTTCGGAGGCTGGGACCTGGCGCCTGAATCGCCTGTTCGAGTCCAGCGAGCGCAAACACAAGGCCATGGCCGCTCTTTCCGGAGCGATCGGGGGTGCCTTCGGTTTGGCGACGGTCGCGGCGGAACTGCCCTTCTCGACCACGCTGATGCTGCGCTCGATCGCGGAAATCGCGCGGGAGGAGGGGGAGGATCTGTCGACGCCCGAAGGTGCGCTGGCCTGTATGCAGGTCTTTGCGCTCGGCGGTCGCAGCGGCGCCAACGCTGCCTTGACGGAGAGTGGTTATTTCGCGGTACGTGCCGCGCTCGCAAAGACCATGAGCGCGGCTACGAGCTACG
Source organism: Methylobacterium sp. (assembly GCA_044227265.1). Classification (GTDB taxonomy): domain Bacteria; phylum Pseudomonadota; class Alphaproteobacteria; order Rhizobiales; family Beijerinckiaceae; genus Methylobacterium. The sequence continues at coordinate 37,988 of JBGAFL010000010.1, read as the reverse complement.
CCGCCAGTCAGACACTGCTCGATTCCTCCGCTCCCGCTTTCGTGCGCGTCGTTACGCAGATCGCCGCGCGGTTCGGAATCGTGGTCTCGCAGAAGCTTGCCGCCCAGGCGGTTCCGGTGATCGGCGCCTTCGGGGGAGCCGCCGTCAACACCGCCTTCATGGACCATTTCCAATCGACGGCGCGGGCGCATTTCACGGTTCGGCGCCTCGAGCGCACCTATGGCAAGGAGACCATTCGTGCCGCCTACGATGCCGAAAAGGCGGCACTCGGCTACGCCTGACGATGCGCTTCAGGCCGGTTTGGCGGGATAGCGCCTCTGCAGGAGGGCGTGAACGAGCCGTGCGGTCTGGACCTCGCCCCCTTCTGGCCGGCCCGGCTTGGTCGAGGGGTTCCAGCCGTAAAGATCGAAATGGACGTGGCTTTTCGTCTTCGGCGCGAAGCGGCGCAGGAACAGCGCGGCCGTGATCGCCCCGGCGAAGGGTCCGCCCGAGACATTGTTGAGATCCGCGATCTTCGAGTCGAGCAGCTTCGCGTAAGGGGCGTGCAGCGGCAGGCGCCACACCGGATCGAGCGCGTTTCGTCCCGCCTCGTCCACCTGCGCGGCAAGCGCATCGTCCTCGGTGAAATAGGCCGGGAGATCGGGGCCGAGCGCGACGCGTGCCGCCCCGGTCAGGGTCGCGAAATCGATGAGCAGATCCGGCTGCTCCTCGTCGGCGAGCGAGAGCGCATCGGCCAGGATCAGGCGGCCTTCGGCATCGGTATTGCCGATCTCGACGGTCAGGCCTGAGCGGGCGCGGATCACATCGCCTGGCCGGAAGGCCTCGCCCGAGATCGCGTTCTCGACGCTGGGGATCAAGAGGCGGAGCGCGATCGGCAGGCCTGAGCCCATCACCATTTCGGCGGCTGCGAGTGCCACCGCCGCGCCTCCCATGTCCTTCTTCATCAGGAGCATGCCGCTCGACGGCTTGATGTCGAGCCCGCCGGTATCGAACACCACGCCCTTGCCGACGAGGGTCACCAGCGGCGCACCCGGCCTGCCCCAGCGCAGATCGATCAGCACCGGCCCGCGCGGGGAGGCTTTGCCGACGGCATGGATCAGCGGATAATTCCGAGCGAGGTCCTCGCCCCGCGTGACCGTGATCCCCGCGCCAAACCTTCCCGCGAGGTCGATGGCCGCCTGCGCGATCTCGTCCGGACCGAGATCGTTCGAGGGTGTGTTGATCAGGTCCCGGCCGCCCGCGACGGCAGCGGCGGCGCGCGCGATGGCTTCGGAATCGACGCCCTCTGGGGCGACGAGGCGTGGTCGATCGCCCTCGGCCTTCCGGTAGCGCTGGAAGCGGTAATCCGACATCAACCAGGCGAGAGCCGCCTGCGCGGGTTCGCGCAGGCCCTCGGCTTCCAGCCGATAGGTCCCGGCGGGCAGGAGGCCGACCAGTTTGCCGACGAGCCATGGATCGTGATCGGCTGCCTGCGTGTCGCCGAGCGCGAACAGCACCCGCTCGAGCCGGCCATCTGCGCCCGGCAGCAGGCAGACGCGTCCAGCCTTCGGCTTGAATCCGAGGGTTGCGGCATAGGCGCGCTGGGAGGGTGGCAGTTCGGCTTCGAGCGCCGGCCATTCTGCCGGCACGACACAGCGGATCGGGATCGATTCCGTGCCCTCCGGCAACAGACGGTACAGGTCGTCGGACATGCTCGGCGGGTTCCTGGCAGAATGGGGTGACGAAGGCGGCTCAGTCCTAAGCGGCGGCATCGCGATAGGGCCGCGGATTGATGGATCTGCGAGCCGCTGGCCCAGCCAATTTACGCGACGTTAGGGTTAACGACCTATCACCGGAGGGTCGGGATGGCGAGGTCGCCCCCGGTATTCCTTCGGAGCGCAAGATGCTCGGGCAGAGGCAAGGCAACTCGGCAACTCGGACGTGCAAGGCAACGCATGGCCTACGAGGGCCGCTTGTCGCACTCGCGTTCGTGGCGGTTGCAGCCGGTGGCTGCCAGTCCCGTTCGCCCGAGACCACCGGTTCGATCGGTGGAGCGCTCGACCGACCGCAAGTTTCGCGCGCCGAACTCGATTCTCTCGGCTCGCGCTATGTCGCCGACCCGTCTGACCTTCGGGTGTCCATGCGTTATGCGGCGTTGCTGCGTGCGAGCGGGCAGCGCGCCCAGGCCGTCGCCGTGCTTCAGCAGGCGGCCTTGCGCAATCCGAAGGACAGGTTCGTGCTGGCCGCCTATGGCAAGAGCCTCGTCGAAGCCGGGCGCTATGCGGAAGCGTCCGAAGTCCTTCAGAACGCGCATACGCCCGCGCAACCCGACTGGCGCGTCCTGTCGGCTCAGGGCACCGTCGCCGCGCAACTCGGCGACCACGTCCGCGCTCAAGGCTTCTACGAGGCGGCGCTGAAGATCGCGCCGAACGACCCCACAATCCTTGCCAATCTCGGGCTCTCCCAGATCCTGGCGCACCAGCTCGACCAGGCCGAGGCGACGCTTCGTCTCGCAGCGGCCCAGCCCCGCGCCGATGCCCGCGTGCGTCAGAACCTTGCGCTCGCGCTCGGGCTGAAGGGCCGCTTCGATGAGGCCGAAGCTGTTCTCACCCGCGACCTTGGTCCCGCCGAGGCTGCCGCGAACGTCGCCTCGTTGCGTGCGATGGTCGCCCAGCACCTGGCGTCCAAGCCGGTTCGCGCTGCTGCCGCCCAGGGACAGCCGAAACCAGCGGCGGGCGCACCGCGAGGCTGATACGGTTTCCGCCTGAATCAGTCGGAAACCGTATCACCAAGCCCGTGCGGCGATTGAGCAAAGTGAAATCCGCTTGCGAAGCAATCAACCGGATTTCGTATGACACCTCGATCGCAGGACCCATGGCGGCCACGGGCGGCGACGCCGGATGGTCGCGTAACGCCGAACCTCGATCGGCACGCAGCCGTTCCAACAGCAAGCGCGGTGCAGCCTCGCTAAAAGGCCTTGGAGATGCAGGCCGCTCCACACCCCATGCGTTGGGCGAAGCCGACTCCGTGTTGAGCCGCAGCGGCCTCTTGCGGCCGGCCATATGCCGCGGATCGATCCTCAGGCTTCTTGAATCCGTGCCCCTGGCGCGACGATCCGCGTGTGATCGATCGATTCTCGTCGAACCCCGCAGATCAGGCGTGCCGCGAAGACGCACGGCCCCCCTTTCAAGACGCTGCGCATTCGCCCTCGCCATCTGCGGGCGGGGGAAGCCGAGAGGCTGGAGAGCCCTTCCATCACGACAGGGGAAGTCGGCGTCGTCGATGAGTGACGCCAACTTCGGCGATTGCCCTGGATTTACTGGTGACCGAAGACCTGGATCGCGGCCGGCGTCAGGATGACGACGAAGAGGACCGGCAGGAAGAACAGGATCATCGGCACGGTCAGCTTGGGTGGCAACGCTGCTGCCTTCTTCTCGGCTTCGTTCAAGCGCGTGTCACGGCTTTCCTGGGCGAGCACCCGCAGGGCCTGCCCGATCGGCGTTCCGTATCGCTCGGCCTGGATCAGGGCGGTGGCGACCGATTTCACCGGCTCCAGGCCAGTCCGGTTCGCGAAATTCTCATAGGCGATCCGGCGTTCCGGCAGGAAGGACAGCTCGGCGACTGTCAGCGTCAGTTCCTCCGCGAGGATGACGCATTGCCGTGCGATTTCCTGTCCGACGCGGCGGAAGGCGTTCTCGATTGACATGCCGGATTCGACGCAGATCAGGCACAGATCGAGCGCGTCGGGCCAGGCGCGCTTGATCTCCGCCTGGCGCTTGCTGATGCAGTTGCTCAGATACAGATCCGGGCCCTTGATGCCGATATAGGCCGCGACGATCACGATGCCGACGCGGATCATGAAGGGCTGGTCGAGGACTTTGAGAACAAACAGATAGAAGATCGCCAAGGTCACGAGGACGATGGGTGTCACGAGACCGAAGAACAGGTATCCAGTCTCGGCGCCGCCGCCGCGAAATCCGGCCATGACCAGCTTGTCCTTGGCCGCTTCTGAGCCGAGCCAGCGGCGAAGGCTGAACCGCTCGACGATCCGCTTCATGTAGGCCTTGGGCTCGACGCGAAGCGTCGACTTGCCCTTGAGGCGCTCGCGTTCGCGCTGTCGAATCTGCTCGCGCTCATCGCTGACGAGCTTCATGCGCTTGCCGAGCCTGTCGGTCTCCAGCAACGGCTGCACCAGCGTGAAGACCGTCGCGGCCGCCGCGAGCGCGATGACCACCATGCCGATGAATTGGGGATCGGTCGCCTTGTCGACGATGAGTGTCAGCACCGCTCGATCCTCCTTGAGGCCAGGCACGATCCAGGCTGACCGCACCGCATTGTCGCCCGCACGGCACGGCGGAGCGGCGCCCACTCGTAGGGCCTGTTGGGAAGCGCAGTCGCGGCGCGGCGAAGCCTGGTGAGATGCTCGTTCGGCATCAGATGTCGAAACTGATCATCTTCTTCATCGAGAAGATGCCGAGCGACATCCAGATCGCGGACGCCACGAGCGCAAATTGACCAGTCTGCGTGGTCCAGAGCAGCGACACGTAATCCGGGCTCGACAGGTAGGTCAGGATAGCGACGATGAAGGGCAGTGCCGCAATGATCACGCCGGAAGCCTTTGCTTCCATGCTCATTGCCTGGACCTTGCCGCGCATCTTCTTGCGTTCGCGCAACACGCGGGAGAGGTTGGCGAGTGCTTCCGAAAGGTTGCCGCCGGACTTCGACTGGATGCCGATCACGACGGAGAAGAAGTTGACCTCCGTGACCGGGATCCGCTCGTGCATGCGTTGGATCGCATCCGCCATAGACAGGCCGAGCGTCTGTGCCTCGACCGCCAGTCGGAATTCGCCGCGCAGCGGCTCTTCGGTCTCGCGCGCGATGATGCGCAGACAATCGTTGAGCGGAATGCCGGAGCGTATGCCGCGTACGATGACGTCGATGGCGTTGGGCAACTCGTTGGTGAAGCGGGCGAGGCGGCGATTCTTGAGAAAGGCAAGCATCCAGAGCGGAAGGCCGAATCCTCCGGCGAACACCGCGCCGATGGCCATCAGGATCGACCGCGACAGAAAGAACGCCACGGCACCGACGGCGAGCGCCATCAGAACCGAGACGACGTAGAATTTCGATCGCGACCAGTTGAGACCCGCTCGCGCGATGCGCAATTCGAGCGTGACCTTGGTGTTGTCCTTCTTCGCCTCGAGTTCCTTGAGGCTCTTGGCAACCTGTTCGCGGCGATTGACCGCGCCGGCGCGATCCGTCGCGACCTTGACGGTGCTCAGGGCCTTTCGCCGCTGATCTGCACGGCGCTCGCCCGAAAGCAGCGGCGTCAGGGCGACGTAGGCAATCCCTCCTGCCGCAACCGCGACGAGGCCGATCGCGAGCGAGGCGTTGAGCGCACTCACTCCGACACTCCGTCCGCTGCCGCATCGAGAGCCGCCGCGAGCGCGACTTCCTCGCCATAATAGCGCGCGCGTTCCCAGAAGCGCGGGCGGCCGACGCCGGTCGAACGGTGCCGCCCGATCAGCTTGCCGTTCGCGTCCTCGCCGAGGATCTCGTAGACGAACAGGTCCTGGGTGATGATGACGTCGCCTTCCATCCCCATCACCTCGGTGATGTGGGTGATGCGGCGCGAGCCGTCGCGCAGGCGCATCGCCTGGATGATCACGTCGATCGAGCCGGTGATCATCTCGCGCAAGGTCTTCGAGGGCAGCGTGAAGCCGCCCATCGTGATCATCGACTCGATACGCGAGAGGCATTCGCGCGGGGAGTTCGCGTGAAGCGTGCCCATCGAGCCGTCGTGGCCGGTATTCATCGCCTGAAGCAGGTCGAAGGCTTCAGGGCCGCGCACCTCGCCGACGATGATGCGCTCGGGTCGCATACGCAGGCAGTTCTTGACGAGGTCGCGCATGGTGATCTGGCCCTGACCCTCGAGGTTCGGGGGCCGGGTTTCCAGGCGCACCACATGCGGCTGCTGAAGCTGCAATTCGGCGGCGTCTTCGCAGGTGATGACGCGCTCGTCCTGTTCGATGAAGGCGGTGAGGCAGTTGAGCAGCGTCGTCTTGCCCGAGCCGGTGCCGCCCGAGATGACGACGTTGCAGCGGACCTTGCCGATGATCTGCAGGATCCTCGCACCTTCGGGCGAAATCGCGCCGAACTTGACGAGCTGCGGCAGGGTCAGCTTGTCCTTCTTGAACTTTCGGATGGTGAGCGCCGGGCCGTCGATGGAGAGCGGGGGGGCGATCACGTTGACGCGCGAACCGTCGGGCAGGCGCGCGTCGCAGATTGGCGAGGCTTCGTCGACGCGTCGGCCGACCTGGCTGACGATCCGCTGGCAGATGTTCATCAGCTGCTGGTTGTCGCGGAAGCGGATCGAGGTGAGCTGGATCTTGCCGTTGACTTCGATGAAGGTCCGGTTGGCGCCGTTCACCATCACGTCGGCGATGTCGTCGCGGGCGAGCAGAGGCTCGAGCGGCCCGTAGCCGAGTACGTCGTTGCAGATGTCGTCGAGCAGCTCTTCCTGTTCGGCGATCGAGAGAACGATGTTCTTGAGGCCGATGATCTCAGAGACGATGTCGCGGATTTCCTCGCGGGCGCTTTCGCCGTCGAGGCGCGCGAGCTGAGCGAGGTCGATCGCCTCGATCAGCGCGCCGAAGATCATGCTCTTCGTGCGAAAGTAGTCCTCGGACTTCTCGGGCGCAGGCGCCATGGCGGCCTGCGGGGGAGGCTCGACGCGCGGGCGCGCAGGCTCCTCCTGCATGAGCACCGGTGGCGCGGCGTTGCCGAGTGCCGGCGGGGGCGAAGCCGGGCCTGATGCCGCATTGGACCGTCTGCCGAACATCTCGACGTGCCTTCAACCGTGCCGCAACGAAGGGGAGGGCATGTCAGGACGCTTTCCTGCGCGAGAGCTTGGCGAGAAGCGGCTCGAGCATGTTGGTGCGCCCGCGACGGATCTCGGCCCGGCCGGTCACTTGCGCGGCGAGCTGAGAGAAGATTTCGGCCGGTTTCGATCCGGCCTGCACCTCGGCGATCATCTGACCGTTATTGGCCGCCGTGCCGAACAGAACCGGATCGAACGGCAGGATCGCCGAGAGCGGCATGTCGAGCGCCTTGGCGAATTCGGACGCCGCGATCTCAGGGCGCTTCTGCAGGCCGACGCCATTGAGGACGACGCGCGCCTTCTGGTCGTTCGGCCGGTGCTGCTGGAACACCGAGACGAGATTCTTGGTGTTGCGCAGCGAGGTGAGATCCGGCTGCGCGACTAGGATGATCTCGTCGGCGCTGATCAGCATCCGCCGCGTCCAGGCCGACCATTGATGCGGTACGTCGAGGACCACGCAGGGCACGGCCGCGCGCAGAAGATCGGCGAGGGTATCGAAGGACGTCTCGGGCAGGTCGATGGTCCGGTCGAGTGTCGCGGGAGCCGCAAGCAGGCTGAGATTGTCGCTGCATTTCGAGAGCAGCCGGTCGAGCAGGTTTGCGTCGAGCCGCTCGGGAGCGAAGACGGCCTCGGCGATGCCCTGGGGCGGATCCTGGTTGAAGTTCAGGCTCGCTGTGCCGAAGGCGATCGACAGATCCGCGATGACCGTCGCCGTGCCGTGTTCCCGTGCCACCGTCCAGGCGAGGTTATGCGCGATGGTCGAGGAGCCGGTGCCCCCGCGCACGCCGAAGACCGCGATGGTCCGGCCGACCGGCTTGGCGCCCGGCGCGGAGAACAGGTCCGAAATCGCGGCGATCAGATCGACCGGCTCGACCGGCGCCATCAGATATTCGCTGACGCCACGCTGCATGACCTGACGATACAGCAGCACATCGTTGACATGCCCGATCAGGACGACCTTCGTGCCTGGGTCGCAGACCTCGGCGAGGCTGTCGAGGCATTCGAGGGGACGGGACCGGCTGCCCTGGATCTCGATGATGACGACGTTCGGCGTCGGAGCCTGGCGGAAGGCTTCGACGGCGGCCGGCCCGCCACCCATCTGAATCTTGATATGCGCCTTCTGCATGCGGCGATCGCTGGCGATCCCCTCGATGAGGCCGCTGGTCTCCGGCGTCTCGCAGAAGGCCTGGATGGTGATCCGGGGCACCGGAGCGATGATGCGCTCGACGGATTGAGACCGGTCCTGCATGTGTCGACTTCCGGCTGAAAGCGCCCGCGATACGGGCTCGAGGGGAGGGGTGTGCGGGCGGCCTGCGCCGCCCGCCGGACCGATCAGTTGTTGATGGCGTTCTTGACGGTGGCCTTCCCATCCTGACGCCATTCCGTTGAGGGATCCTTGCCCTCACGCAGTTCATTGATGACATGCGAGCGTCTTGCCGTGTCGATGCGGCCTTCCTCGCGGGCGCGGACCAGATCGATCGGATCGGCGACCTGGGCCGCGATGTTCGAACGCGTCGCGCAACCGAGATTCCATGACGGGTCGTTCCGGGTGCTGCCGACATAGTCGCCTGCTCCGAGATCCTTCGGCCAGAGCCCGCAGGCACTCGCGACCTTCGCCTCCATGCGCTGGAAGCTCAGCCGGACGGGCGCTGCCAGGGACGGATCGGTGACGGCATAGCCGGCGACCGCGACCGCGCCGGCCGGCACGCCACCCTGGGAAATCTGACGCCGGATTGCGAAGGCGGTGCGTTCGCTGGCCGCAGCCGTGGCGGGGGGAGCGCCGCGCGGGACGTCGAGCGCGAGCGTGCCGCGTCCATAGCGACGGTATTCCAGGAGGAAGGCATCGATATCGGCCGCCTGGCGCGGATCGAGGTGGCCGGGTCCCGTCGGGAACACGTCCAGCGTCCGGGTGCCGTCCGCGAGGACGTAAGGATGACGGGTGCGGACATCGTGCGGAAAGAGCGAGCCCGTGGTGTCGACGCGGTCGCTGCGGCAGGCGCCGAGCGAGGCGGCGAAGAGGGCGAGCGCCGCGAGCTTGTGGGAGGGAAGTACGGAAGCCATCGATCGGGTTCCTGGTGCGGCGCGGCCGCCTGATGATGAAGTCTTAGGAGAAGAGTCGGCTCAGTCGGCAATGAAGCCGACTTGACCGCGATAGGTCCGGCCGAGCGGCGCGCCACCGGCGGAGCCGTAGATCCGGTTGATGCGGCCGAGCAGGACGCCCTGGGCATCGGTCGCATCGACGAAGCCGTCATCCGGACGAGCGGGCTGCGAGGGCTGCATCGGCTTGGCGATATAGGGGGTGACCATGATCATCAGCTCGGTTTCCTGGCGCTGATAATCGCGGGAGCGGAACAGGGCACCGAGGATCGGCAGGTTGACGAGACCCGGCAGACCGCTGATCGCTGCTTTGCTCTTCTGCTGGATCAGGCCGGCCGTCATCATGGTCGCGCCGGAAGCGAGTTCGACGGTCGTCTCCGACTTGCGCACCGTCATGCCGGGCACCGGCGTCGTCTGGTCCGAATTGGCGAAGACGTAGTTGAAGGAGTTCTGCGGATCGAGTTCGCGGACTTCCGTGCCGACGCGGATCGAGATGCGGCTCTCCGACAGAACGACGGGGGTGAACACGAGCGAAACACCATATTGTTTATAGCTCAGAGCCACTTGGCAGCCGCCGATGCTGCCGCAGGATACGCCGCTGGGGACCGGAATCTCACCGCCTGCCGTGAAGTTCGCCGATTCGCCGGAAATGGCGGTCAGGACAGGCTCTGCGAGGACACGCGACACGCCGGCCTGCTCGAAGGCCTTGAGGGTGGCCGTCAGGCTCGAACCGCCACCTGTATTGACCGTGCCGGAGAGGAGATTGCCGGTCGGAAATTGAGCGCCCGAAAGCGGGAACGGGGTGGCATTGGCCAGATTGAGGTTCGACCAGGACCCGCTGACGTTGAGACCGAACTGTTTGAGCACCGTCCGGGCGACCTCAACCACGGTGACGCGCAGCATCACCTGATCCTTTTCGCGGATCGTCAGGTTGTTGATCACCGTTCCGCGGATCATGCTGGCGGCGGCGCCCGCCCCGGTGGCGGCTGCGGAGCCGCCTGCACCGCCGGAAATGCCGACGAAGGCATTTGCGAGGTCCATCGCCCGCGTCGCATCCGCTGCGGAGGCGACGGAGCCGGACAGGATCAGGGAGTCGCCGGCCGAGCGGATCTCGAAGCGCCCATCGGGAAAGGTCTGGCTGAGGGTCTGGCGCAACTGGTTGAGCTTCAATTCACGCTGCACCGTGACGTCGAGTGCGGCGATCTGCTGCCCTTCGGCGTCCATCACGAAGATCGAGGTCGCGCCGTCGGCCTTGCCGATCACGAAGATCTTCCGGGTCGAGCGCACGACGGCGTTGGCGACCTCAGGATTGGCGACGAACACCTCTTTGGCATCGCGCGGCAGATCGACGATGATCGATCGGCCCTGAGTCAGCTCGATCTTCCGCGAGACCGAGGATTCGTTCGCGCCGACCGAGAGGATCGGCGCGTGGCCAATCGCCGGACCCGATTGTGCGCGCGCGGAACTTGCCGCGCTCAGGATGCTCAAGGCACCCAGGCCCGCGAGCATCGCGGGAAGAAGGGGACGGATGAGGCTCGTCGTCATCACTGCGCTCCTCAGCGGCGCGGCTGCTGCTTGGCGACGCCGAAGCGTACGACCGTCAAAGCTGTTTCGGCTGTCGTTTCGGAGGTCGCCTCGGCGGCGCGTCCCGCATCCTGAATGCTCCGGAGCGCGAGCGAGAGCGTGCCGACCTTCGCAGCCAGTGCGACGGCCTCGGCCTGCGAGGGGCTGAGTGCGATCGTCGCGGTTTCTCCGGTGACGACGGTTTCCCCATTCTTTTCCTGAACGACGGGGCCGATCGCGAGCACGCGGATATCCGTGAGCAGCGTCTCCGAGGTCAGCTCGCCACCCCCGCTATCCTCGCGGTAGGTCTTGATGACGTCGACGCGATCGTTCGGGAGGATGAAGCCGCCGGCCGAATTCGCGCCACCCTTGGTGATCTCGATGGCGACGGCCCGCATGCCCTGAGGCAGGATCGCCGACATGAAGCCGCTGCCGGCCTTGATGAGCTTTTCGGTGCGGATCGGCTCGTTGGCGAGGAAGCCGGTGCGAATGATGGATCCGGCCGCGTCGGCCAGCCCGTTGGGCGAGGACTTCCGGGTGATGTAGCCGGAGGTCAGCGCGGCATCCGGCCAGGATTGCCAGCGCAGGTCTTCCGCCTTGAGCGTCTGTCCGAGCGGGAGGTCGACCGCCGCGACGAGGACGTCGGTCAGCGGAACCGCTTGAGCGCGTTCCTCGATGATCGGCGCCGGCGCTTCCTGGTTATTCATCAGGTAAGCCGCCCCGACGCCCGCTGTGAGTGCGATGGCGAGGACGGCAATTCTTGCTGGTTTCATGGGAGGCGAACCTGACGGCGGCGTGATCGCCGCTCGACCATCAGATTTGCTCCAGATTCCTCAAATTAAGGTTAACCAGCGGTGACTTCCGCCTATTTGGGATGCCGCTGCCCCATGGGTGTTGCCGGGTGCGACGTAGGGTTTTCACAGCCCGAGCGCATTCGACCATAAGGTGGTCTGCGGCACCACGACGAGTCCGGCCACGGCGAGCGCGATGCCGTAGGGAACGCCGGTCTTTCGGTCGTGCAGGTGCAACGCGAATGGCAGCCGGGCGAAGAAGCGCGGCAGCGGCATTTGCCGTACGGCGAGCAATCCGAGGGTCAGGAGCCCGCCGAGAACCGAAGCGACGAGAAGGTAATCGAGCGTGTTGCTAAGGCCGAGCCAGAGCGTGGTCGCCGTCGCGAATTTGGCATCGCCGCCGCCGATCACGCCGAATGCGAACAAGGTGAAGGTGCCGACGAGCGTTATCAATCCGGCGAGCAGGTGCCAGGCGAGGTCGTCCCAGCCGAGGATGCCGCTAGCGGCGACTGCTGCGAACCCGGCGATCAGCGCGAGCGAGACCCAGTTCGGGATCAGCATCGTCAGGAGATCGCTGGAGGCCGCGTAGGCCAACAGAAAGGGGAAGACGACCAACAGACCGAAACCAGCCAGGACCGTCATGCTCATGACATTCGCTTTCTGTCGGGGCGCGATGCCGCGTCGATGTGGAATTCCCGTCGAACAAACGCGCAAAAGGACCGGTCCAGGGAACGGTCCTTCTGCATTGCGCCAGGATCGGCGGCTCGCGCGAGGGCGCGCGCCGCCGGATCTGTCCGCAATTACTGCAGCTTGTTGCCGACGGCCGTGAAGGTGTTGTTGAGCTTGCCGCTCATCGTGGTCAGAGCGGTGATGATGGCGACGGCGACGAGCGAGGCAATGAGGCCGTACTCGATGGCGGTGGCGCCGGACTCGTCAGCGAAGAAACGCTTGGTGAGGTTCTTCATGGAGGCAATTCCTGTTCTGGCAGCTTGCGATGTTGCAGTCGAAGATCAGTTGTTTGATCTGCGGCCTGATCAATCTGACCGACAGGAATTGCGATAGCGTTAAATCGGTCGCCGAAAGCCGCCCTCAGCGTGCAATTCGGGGTCTTGGTGAAGGCAGGCTTTATCGGATTTAGCAGTACCCCGAGCCGCAGAATTCGCGCCTGCATTTGGGATAATTTAACACAAACGTTTGCAGCACCGATCCGCCTGCCGTCTTCGGGGCTTCGCATGAGGCAAGGTGAGCCAAAGGCAGGTCGCGCTACGTCTTTAGGATTTCCTTCACCAATATGGGCGCAGTTTGAGCTACCTCGCGCTGCCGGTACGCCCGTCGCTCGCGAGACCCTGATCCTCTCTCCAGCGAGAGTCACCCGTCTCATGCGCCGTCTCGTGAATGCTCCAGCGCAACGGATCGTGCTCGGCCTGCTGCTGGCACTCGCCGCTGCGCCTCAAGCCCGGGCGATCGACGGAGCGAGCCAGCCTACCGTGGTGCCCGTCATGGTCGACAACGCCAAGCTCATCCGCCTGCCTGAGAAGACTCAGATGGTGATCATCGGAAACCCGATCATCGCCGACGTCTCGCTTCAGAAGAACGGCGTCGTGGTTCTGACCGGCAAGAGCTTCGGCACCACGAACCTGATCGCGCTCGACGCGAGCGGCACGATGATCGCCGAGTCGCTCATCCGGGTCGAAGCGCAGCAATCCGCGACGGTGACGGTGCAGCGCGGCGCCGATGGCCGCGCCTCCTATTCCTGCACGCCGATCTGCCAGCCGAGCGCGCAGCTCGGCGACTCGAGCAAGTGGTATTCCGAGGTCAGCGAAGTGTCCGAGAAGCGCCGCAGCTTGGCCGCCGGCGCAGCCACCGCGGCCCCGGCACGCTGAGCCGATCCTTTGTCCAAGCCTGCCCCGAGCCTGATCAGGGCGCAACATTCCTCTCACGAGCCCAGGTGAGGGTCGTGGCAGGATGCGGGACGGAAGCGGCTGTCAAATCGTCTGGTTGTAAGCCCCGACTTCCGGGTTCTCCCGCAGAACGTCGTCGACGGCCTTGAACATGGCGCGAAGCCGCGCCTCGGAGACCGGGCTCTCGATCACCACCACGAGTTCAGGCTTGTTGGAGGAGGCGCGCACCAGCCCCCAGGTGCCGTCCTCGGTGGAGACTCGCACGCCGTTGACCGTGACGAGACCTTGTCGACGATGCCGTATTTGACCTCGTCGGCGCAATGCGGCGCCATGGTCGGCGAGCCCCAGGTCTTGGGCAGGGCCCGGTAGAGATCGGCCATCGTCTTGTCGGGGTTGCGGTCGAGCATCTCGATCACCGCAATCGCGGTCAGTAGCCCATCGTCGTAGCCGCGCCCGACGGGCTCATTGAAGAAGAAATGCCCGGATTTCTCGAAACCGGCCAATGCACCGAGTTCGTTGACGCGGCGCTTGATGTAGGAATGGCCCGTCTTCCAGTAATCGGCCTTGATTGCGAGCTTCTGGAGTTCTGGATCGGTGTTGTAGAGGCCGGTCGACTTGACGTCGACGACAAAGGTCGCGCCGGGATGCAGCTTGCCGAGATCGCGAGCGAGCATCACGCCGATTTTGTCGGCAAAGATCTCCTCGCCCTCGTTGTCGACCACGCCGCAACGGTCGCCGTCGCCGTCGAAGCCGAGGCCGACATCGGCGCCATGCTCCTTCACCGCGTGGGCGATGGCGTGAAGCATCTCCATGTCTTCGGGGTTCGGATTGTAGCGCGGGAAAGTATAGTCGGGTGCAACATCAAGTGGGATGACCTCGACACCGAGCGATTCCAGAAGCTTCGGTGCGAAGGCGCCGGCTGTGCCGTTGCCGCAGGCCGCGACTACCTTGAGCTTGCGGGTAATGGGCTTTGCCCGCTCCTTTAGGTCCTTGAGATAGGTGTCGGCAAATCCTTCGACGAACTCATAGGAACCGCCATCGCGGTACTGGTAGGTGCCGCCGCAGACTATCTCTTTCAGGCGGCCCATCTCGTCGGGCCCGAAGGTCATGGGGCGGTTCGCGCCCATCTTCACGCCGGTCCAGCCATTGTCGTTATGCGAGGCGGTGACCATCGCGACGCAGGGACAATCGAGCGCGAACTGGCCGAAATAGGCCATCGGCGACAGCGCGAGGCCGACATCCTTCACGCGGAGCCCGGCGGCCTGCATGCCGGCGATGAGTGCCAGCTTGATCGAAGAGGAATAGGCGCGGAAATCATGGCCGGTGACGATATCGGGCCGCACGCCCATTTCGTGGACCAGCGTGCCGATGCCCAGGCCCAGCGCCTGCACACCCATCAGGTTGATCTCCTTCGGGAACAGCCAGCGCGCGTCGTATTCGCGAAAGCCCGTAGGCTTCACCAGGGGAAGTTGCTCGAATTCGAACGTGTTGGGCGTGAGCGCGGCGAGGGGCTTTGGAAACATCGCGGACCCTTTGATCGAGCTTGGAGTTCGGGTTCGGGCTTAGCGGAACGGGCTCATCAGGGGAAGGCAGCAGCTAAGCCGTTCTCGATTTAAAGTCTGGGAAACCGGGACCGACCGCGATTGGCTAAAGTTGCCTTGTAGACAGTTTAGTGTATTGGTTCTGCAAGAATATGATGAATTTTATGCTATATTGTGTTGATTGATTGTCGATTTCTTTCTATATATTGATTTATACTTCAATGTTTTTCAGTTATTCACGGTGTTCGTCGATCAGCGCTGATCTGAGATAGGAATTTGATTAAATTTTGAAATCTCTAGACAATTATTGTCTCGTCAAGTTGGCAATCGTCAAAAAATAGTAAAATAAAATTCTTTAGCAATCATAAAATTTATTAACCATCTCGATCATGCTATATTTTGAAATGTCAAAACTGTCTCTGCTTTGGCTGTAGGTGTTGGCGGCGCAGGACGCAGAACCCGTTTAAGCACTTCTTCTTTAGGTCCGAAAGCCTGCGCGCGCCCATCCGACATCATCAGTATGAGGTCCAGTGCCGCAAGTGCGCTTGGTCGGTGTGCGACGACGATGCAGATACCGCCGCGTTGCCTGACGCTTAGGATTGCCTGGGTGAGGGCGTTCTCGCCCTCAGAATCAAGGTTCGCGTTCGGTTCGTCGAGCAGCACGAGGAATGGGTCGCGGTAGAGTGCACGTGCCAAAGCGATTCGCTGCCGCTGGCCAGCGGAAAGCCTGGAGCCGTTCACGCCAATTTCTGTGTCGTACCCCTCTGACAGCCGCAAGATCAGCTCATGGACTCCTGCGGCTTTCGCCGCAACGATGACGCCTTCCGCTCTTTCTTTGCTCGGGTCGAAGCGGGCAATGTTCTCGGCGATACTGCCGGAGAACAAATCGACTTCTTGAGGAAGGTAGCCGATATGCGGTCCCAGATCGGTGCTCGACCACTGTTCGACCGCAGCGCCGTCGATCCGGACCTTGCCACGGATCGGTGGCCAGATGCCGACCAATGCTCGCATGAGCGACGATTTACCAGATGCGCTCGGTCCGATGATCCCAACGCCCTGCCCAGACCTCAAAATGAAGCTAACCTCCTGTACTACTATCCGCGATACGCCTGGCGGTGCGACGCTTACGCTCTCAATCGCAAAGGTACTATGCGGCGTTGGCAACGGGTGCCGCTTAGATTCCGGCGGGATAAGAAAAAATATTGCGGAAAGACGCCGCCAACTTTGCCGTGTTGCTACAAGTCCCTTCAAGTTGAAGATTACGAGCTCGGTCGGTCCCAGCGAGCGCGAGACGAGGATGGAGGCGGCGAATATGGCACCCACCGTCGCCTCGTTGTGGATCACAAGCCAAGCGCCGAGCGTGAGCAGTCCGAACTGAATGCTAATGCGGATCGTCCTCGCCCAAGCGTCGAAGCTGCCGGTAAGGTTGGCGATGCTCTGTTGTGCGTCGATGTATCCCCAACTCGCTATACTCCAGCGCGTGGCAAGGTGTTTCTGCATTCCCATTGCCGCGAGGACCTCGGCATTGCGGCGCCCGGCCTCGGCCAGGGCATTGCGGCGCATGGCATAATTGGTCGCAGTCTGGGTCGGCTTTTTGGTCCAATGCTCCGCTAGGAGCGTGAGCAAGGCAAGGCAAGCGGACCCGCCGATTGCCACAGCACCGATGGCAGGATGTAACACGAAGCACATCACAATATATACTGGGACCCATGGCAGGTCGAAGAATGCCGAGAGCCCAGTGCTGCTTAAAAACGAACGAAGTTGGTCAAGATCCCGCAAGGGGAGCAAGCCGTCACCGAGCATCGTGCTTTTGAGCGGCGCCCGAACGACAACATCGAAAACGCGATCATTCAAAGAATTATAGACTTCCGAGCTTACCTTTGAAAGCAATAGAGATTTCATATTAGAAAAAATTCCTAGAGATGAAATCAATATAAACAATGTTGCAAACGTATAATGAATGTCCTGTGGTCTATTTTCAACAAAAACAGCATCATATAGATCATTTAGAAACATCGATAGAAATATTATTGTACAATTTATTGCACAATTTAACGCGAACGCGCTAAATAACTGTGCGGCGCAAGACAGTGTGGCTTTTTTCGGCGAAGTAAAATTGGTCGCATTTCCATGCGGCGATTCCCTGTTCCTACCGTATGCGCGTTCAAAACGATACGCTGCGAACAATATTACAATTAGCCCAACTGCTCCAAATCCGATCGCGAATGCTGGAAGGCCAAAAGTCATATAGTGGTCTGGTGGAGATGAGATCAATCTTCGCTCCGCATCAATTGGTAGGCTGCTTGTGCAACAAAAAAAAGAATCAGAAACGTAGCGAGGCCAATCCACCAGGGAAATATTAGACTTTGGCCCGATCCTGGCGACGATCGCGCTTGCCCAAAACTAGGTAAAACAATTGACGTTAGAAAGACTCCTAATCCTATCGTGTTTGCGGAGCCTGCGAACAATTTGACTCTCTCATTAAATTTCTTTGCAGCCAATTTCCGCTGTTTCATTAAGTAATCATCTGACGGTTCTGCTTCCACTTCTCGAATCTCCGCCTTCGTAGAAAATATGCATACGGGCAAATACGCGCTAAGAACCGCGGATTTCAATTGCGTCTTAAAATCAGTATGATTTTCATTTAATATTCAGAAATTTAATCAAATTAAATTATTAGCTAAATCAAAAATAGTCAAATTGAGTTATTTGGGTCGTTAATATGCAAAGTAAAACCAAATGACCAAATAATCCGTGAATCACTCGCATAACATTGCCTCGTGCATCGCTTCCGGACACTACGATTCTCTATTCCTCGAACCTCAATATTATTTCGCTTCTGGTTCTGTGAATTGTTGATCGTCCACAAGATTCGAAGCTATTCTGGAGCGCGTCCGCTTTTTCAACTTAAATAGCAGTCCAATCGAAACACAAACTCGAACTGAGGCTTGGAGCTGTACTGCCAATGCACTTCTTGTGTAGAAAAAGTTCCACCATGCGGAACCAGCATTGCAGCACGAGGGATCAAAAAAACCGCACCTTAGTTCCATCGTCAAGCCGATTTCGGAGTTCTAGCGTATATTTTCGAGCCATTGCCAAGTGTGTCCGTACACTGTAAGAGCCGCTTCGCGCTCCTCAGACACCCTTGGAGGCGTGAGCGCTCCAGGTACGGTTCCGCTGCATGGCCGTCCGCTTCGGGCGGCCTTTGTGTTTGGTGGTGCCGGGCCGGGACCATCAACAATCGAAAAGGATCACGCCATGAGCGCTATCAAGCCGCTTGAGGCCGTGGCACGCGACCGGGTGCCCCGCAGGCCATTGCCATCGACCTCATCCGCACTCGCACCCTGATCTATGCCGGCGGTTTCAAGACCACGCTGTTCGAGATCAATGCCGGCGGCAAGAAGACCCGCGCGATTCCGCGCGACTTCCAGCTCGACCCGGTGACCGGCGTGCCGCTGCATGTCGACTTCCTGCGCGTCGTTTCCGGCCAGACCATCGAGGTCCAGGTGCCGGTGCACTTCCTGAACGAGGACGAGGCGCCCGGCATCAAGAAGAAGGGCGGCACCCTCAACGTCGTCCATCACACCCTGGCGATCCGCGTGGCGCCCGACCAGATCCCCGACGCGATCGAGGTCGACCTGACCGGCCGCGACATCGGTGATGTCATCCACGTCTCCGACATCAAGATCCCCGTGGGCGAGTATCACGGTGAGCCGACCGACACGGTCGCCAACATCGTGCCGCCGACCGTGCTCGGTGCCGAGGTCGAGGCTGAGGAGGCTGCGCTCGCCGAGGCCCAATCGGCCGAATCCGCCGAGGAGAAGGCCGAAGAGGAAGCCGAGGCCGGCGACAAGGACGAGGCCAAGGACAAAGAGTGAGGGCAGGGCGTTTCCTACGCCCGCTTTTCGCGAAGAACTTGGTGCCCCGGCCTGCAAGCCGGGGCATTTTCATTGTCGAGGCCGTCCGCACACGTATGGCGGCGGCTCAGGTGTTCGGACATTTGAGTTGACGCAGGCGGCGATCGTCGTGTCTCCACCGTCCTTGCGAGCGTAGCGAAGCAATCCAGCGTCGCGCCGTTTCTGGATCGCTTCGCTACGCTCGCAATGACGGGGTGGCGCGCAGGGCTGGAACCCGTTGCGCGCGACCGTCCGGACGTCGCTACAGACGGATACGATGCCATGCGGCTGCTGGTCGGCCTGGGAAATCCGGGCGCGAAATACGCGAAGAACCGGCACAATATCGGCTTCATGGCCGTGGACGAGATCGCGCGGGTTCATCGCGCCAGCCCGTTCCGGCGCCGCTTCCAGGGCGAGGCAGCCGAGGTCAATCTCGGTACGGAACGTGCCATCCTCCTGAAGCCGCAGACCTTCATGAACGAATCCGGCCGCTCGGTCGGGGAGGCGCAGCGCTTCTACAAGATCGCGCTCGCCGACGTGATCGTTTTCCACGACGAGCTCGATCTTGTGCCGGCAAAACTTCGGGTGAAACTCGGTGGCGGCAATGCCGGGCATAACGGATTGCGTTCGATCACGGCCTGTTGCGGCAACGAATATCGCCGTGTCCGTCTTGGCATCGGACATCCCGGCGACAAGGCGCAGGTCCATGCCTATGTCCTCAACGATTTCGCCAAATCGGAAGAGCCCTGGGTCGAGGATCTGTGCCGAGCAATCGCCGACGATGCCGCCTTGATCGCCGCCGGTGAGGATGCCCGCTTCCAGAACAAGGTGCATCTCACCATGACGGCTCGCGGCTGGGGCGACAAAGGCAAGGACGACGTTTGACACGAAAACACGGAAACACGATATCCGTGGCTCACGCGTCGGCGCGAAAGGCGGGAACCGGCTTTGGTGAGGAGCCGATGCAACACGATCCAAGGCGAGCACGCAGCCGGGAGGCGGCGATGAAGAACGTCACCATCACGCTGGACGAGAATCTCTATGGTTGGGCGAGGGTCGAAGCCGCCAAGCAGGGCTTCAGCCTGTCACGCTTCGTCGCCCAAGCACTGGAGGATCGCAGGGCACCCGAATTGGCCGAACAACTCGCACGTTTGAACGAGTTCCTCGAAGGCCCTGGCTGGCCCGGTGTCGCCGAGAACCTGCCCAAGCGAGACGAACTCTATGACCGGCCTGCTCTTCTTCGACACGAACGTGCTGGTCTATGCGATGGACCCGAGCGAGTCGGTGAAGCGGCCCCTAAGCGTAGCCCTGATGCAGAACGCATTCTCTCAGGGCCGGTTCGTCGTCAGCCCGCAGACACTGAATGAGTGCTACGTCACGCTGGTGCACAGGCGGAAGCTGGTCTCGTCAGTCGGGGCTGCCGCCTATCTTGCGACGATTGTTCCCGCTTGTTCCGCGCCGCTTGATGCGCAGACTAATCAGGACGCCATCCTCATCGAGCGGCGTCATCGCTTGTCCTGGTGGGATTGCATTGCACTCGCCTCCGCGCTTCAAGCGCGGTGCGGCCACTTCGTCTCCGAGGATCTGAATGACGGGCAGGTCATCGAGAGCCTGACTGTCGTAAACCCCTTCGCTTCACATGCACGCGCCACGCTGGCGCTGACCTGACGGACGTTTTTCTCATGGGCTTCAAATGCGGCATCGTCGGCCTGCCGAATGTCGGCAAGTCGACGCTCTTCAATGCGCTGACGCAGACCGCTGCGGCCCAGGCCGCGAATTATCCCTTCTGCACGATCGAGCCGAATGTCGGCGAGGTCGCGGTGCCTGACCCGCGTCTCGACGATCTCGCTCGCATCGCATCCTCGAAAGAGATCGTGCCGACCCGGCTGACCTTCGTCGACATTGCCGGCCTCGTGCGCGGCGCCTCGAAGGGGGAGGGGCTCGGCAACCAGTTCCTCGCCAATATCCGCGAGGTCGATGCCATCGCCCATGTCGTGCGCTGCTTCACCGATGGCGACGTCACCCATGTCGAGGGCAAGGTCGACCCGGACGCCGATATCGAGACGATCGAGACCGAGCTGATGCTCGCAGATCTCGAGAGCCTCGAGAAGCGCATGATCGCGCTGGAGAAGCGCGCCAAGGGTTCCGACAAGGAGGCCAAGGAATTCCTCGACCTCGTCAACCGGGCTCTGCCGCTGCTGCGCGAGGGCAAGCCGGCCCGGCTCGTCGAGCGCAAGCCGGAGGAGGAGCGGTTGTTCCGTCAGCTCGGCCTGATGACGGCCAAGCCCGTACTCTATGTCTGCAACGTCGACGAGGCCGATGCCGACAAGGGCAACGCCTTTTCGGACGTCGTGATGAAGCGGGCCAAAGCCGAGGGAGCCAAGGCGGTGGTGGTCTCGGCCAAGATCGAGAGCGAAATCGCGGTGATGCCGCTGGCCGACCAGGGAGATTTCCTGGAGGCCGTCGGCCTCACGGAGCCCGGTCTCAACCGCGTCATCCGCGCTGGATACGATTTGCTCGGCCTGATCACTTATTTCACGGCGGGGCCGAAGGAGGCGCGGGCCTGGACCATCACGAAGGGTACGCGCGCGCCCGGAGCGGCCGGGGTGATCCATACCGACTTCGAAAAAGGCTTCATCCGGGCCGAGACCATTGCCTTCAAGGACTACACCAGCCTCAATGGCGAAGCCGGGGCGCGGGACGCGGGCAAGCTCAGGCTCGAAGGCAAGGACTATATCGTGCAGGATGGGGACGTGCTGCATTTCCGCTTCGCGAACTGAGCGGCTGGTATGACGATCACGTTCGAGGATTTCTCTCCAGGCCAGATCATCGAGGGCGAGCCCGTCCGCGTGACGCGCGATGCGCTGGTGTCCTTTGCTCTGGAGTTCGACCCGCAGCCCTTCCATCTCGACGAGGTTGCGGCCAAGCGCACCTTCGCCGGCCGACTGATCGCTTCAGGTTGGCAGACCGCGGGATTCGGCATGCGGCTTCTGCATCGCGACGTCTTCCGTGGAAACACCTCGATGGGAGCGCCGGGGATCGACGAGTTGCGCTGGCTCCGGCCCGTCCTTCCGAACGATCTGCTGCATGCGCGATTCGTGGTCGAGGCGACCCGTGCCTCGGCGTCGAAGCCGGATCGCGGCTTCGTCACCTTCACGATGACCATGCGCAACGGCCAGGGTGAGCGGGTTATGACCCAGGCCTTTTCGGTGATGTTTCCGCGCCGCGGCACGGAGCCGCTGCCGCCGCGCAGCGTCCTACTGGATGAAACCTCCGAGCCTCCGCCGGAAGGCGAGGATGCGGCGCCGCTGGCCTTCCTGGCGGATGCCGAGATCGGCACGCTGCGCGATCTCGGGGCCCATCATTTCGATGCCGAAGCGATCATCGCTTTTGCGAAGGCTTACGACCCACAAGCCTTTCATCTCGACCCGGAGGCGGCCAAGCACACGCATTTCGGTGGTCTCTGCGCCTCGGGCTGGCATACGGCTGCGGTCTGGATGAAGCGCCTGCACATAACCTGGGCACGCGATGCGGCGCTGACGGCGCGGTCCGGCCCAGTTCCCCAACTTGGTCCGTCGCCTGGCTTCAAGGCCATGCGCTGGCTTCGCCCGGTCTTTGCCGGCGATACGATTCGTTACGCCTGCCGTCTCGTCGATAAGCGCGCGACCTCGCGTCCCGGCTGGGGCATGGCAACCCACCACAACACGGCCGAGAACCAGCGCGGCGAACCGGTCTTCGAGTTCACCGGCTCGGTGTTGTGGCAATGGGCGGCCGGATAAAGTGATTGCGGAGCGTCGCGGAGATCACGATCGCTTCGGGACATGATCTTCCAGGTAGACGCATTCATTCTCAGATGATTGGCATAGACGAGTGCGAAGACCGCCAAGCCGGCAACAAACTGAATATACGTAGCGGATGACATGGCGATCTCCTGCTGACGGGGGTGTTTGGCGGTCTCGATCGGTTGCTGGACCGTCCCCAGCTCAACGCTGGGTGCCGTGTCCTTCTGTCACCTCGCCTCCAACCGACCGCTGACGGGTACAGTCAGCGTCTTGTCAGGAATACCGGAGCCTATGCGGCTTTCCGCTCGGGGTACAAAGTCAGCAGCCCCGCGAGGCTCGCCGGGCAGACGCCGCGCTCGGTGATGATCCCGGTCACCAGCCGGGACGGCGTCACGTCGAAGGCCGGATTGGCGACGGGGCTGCCGGGAGACACCACCTCGATCGTCGCGATGCTGCCCTCGCTCGTGCGCCCGGTCAACTGCCGGACCTCCGACCCGTCACGCTCCTCGATCGGGATCTCGGCAACGCCGTCATTCAAGGTCCAGTCGATCGTCGAGAAGGGCAGAGCCGCGTAGAACGGCACGCCGTTGTCGCGGGCGGCGAGCGCCTTCAGATAAGTGCCGATCTTGTTGCAGACGTCGCCCGAGGCCGTGGTGCGGTCCGAGCCGACGATGCAGAGATCGATCTCGCCATGCTGCATCAGATGGCCGCCGGCATTGTCGGCGATCACGGTATGCGGCACGCCATGCGCGTTGAGTTCGAAGGCGGTGAGCGCAGCGCCCTGGTTGCGCGGCCTCGTCTCGTCGACGAAGACATGGACCTGGATGCCGGCATCATGCGCCACATAGATCGGCGCGAGCGCGGTGCCCCAATCGACGGTGGCGAGCCAGCCGGCATTGCAATGGGTCAGCACGTTGATGCGGCGGCCCTTGCTTGAAGCAAGATCGGCGAGGATCTTTGCCCCGTATTCGCCGATCGCCCGGCAACTCGCGACATCCTCGTCGGCAATGCGCCCGGCCTCCGCGAAGGCGAGGGCGGCACGCTCGCTCTGCGGGACGGCGTGAAGCAGGCTGGCTACATGGCGCAGCGCCCAAAGCAGATTGATCGCGGTCGGCCGCGTGGCGGCGAGCGTTGAGACGGCGCGGTCGATCCCCTTCGCGGTTGCATCCGCATGCATGGCGAGCGCCATGCCGTAGGCTGCCGTCACGCCGATCAGGGGAGCGCCGCGCACTATCATCGTGCGGATCGCCCGTGCCGCGTCGTCGAGCGTGACGAGGCGCTGCGTCTCGAAGGCGAAGGGCAATCGGGTCTGATCGATCACCTGGACGGAGATACCGTCGGGATCAGGCCAAATTGTTCGATAGGAGTGGCCGTCGACCTTCATGGCTCGGACATTCCAAATTCGGCTTGGCCGCTCACGAGCGCGTGATGCAACGCGGCGGCTTGACTGTGGATCATCGCGCCTTTCCTGGATACAATCGTCAGAATTTCGGCATCCTAAGTAGGATTGACCGCAACGAACCAGGACCGCGATTGGCCTGGTCGGACTCAAGGGAGTGAGGCTCGTGACGGACCATCTCGCTGACGTCAAGAAATACGCCAAGAAGCCGGTGAACGAGAAGGCGGTCGAAGGTCTCGCCAAGACCTACCGCCTCGTGCTCTCCAAACCCGATTCCCGCTACGTCGCGGCCTCGGACCCGGCCGAGCTGGAAACCGTGCGCAAGAACTTCCTCGAGAAAAAGCTCGGACTGTCGGGTCCCGATCTCGACGCCTCGATCAAGGCGGTCGCGGAGACGATGAAGGGCGACCGCACCAAGTCGCGCCTGACCTTCTACTACCTGCTCGCCGAGCATTACGGAAAGCTCGACCAGTTTGCCTGAACCGCATCGGGGACCCGTTGCAAGGCGGGTCCCCGTGGCCGTTCAGAAATTCACCGGCCTCACGCGTTTGACCTGAGGGATAGCCGCGATCCTGGCCAGTACATCCTCGCCAACCGGCGCATCGACCGAAACGAAAGCGATGGCGTTCCCGCCCTGCTGATCGCGACCGAGATTGAAGGTCGCGACGTTGACGCCCGCTTCGCCGAGCACCGAGCCGAAGGCGCCGATGAAGCCCGGCTTGTCGTGGTTGCGCACATAGAGCATGTGCGGAGCAAGCGCCGCCTCGATCTCGATTGAGCGGATTTCGACAATGCGCGGCTTGCCGTCATGGAAGACGGTACCGGCAGCATCGCGCGGCATGTCCTCGGCATCGACAGTGATGTGCACGAGGGACTCGAACTCGCTGTCTCCGCCGTCGCGCTTCACCTCCTCGATCACGATGCCGCGCTCCTTCGCGATGACCGGAGCCGAGACCATGTTGATGTCCTGCAGGAAGGGCCGCAGCACGCCGGTAACGGCGGCCGAGGTCAGCGCGCGGGTGTTCATGCTGGCGACCGCACCCTCATAGGTGATGCGGATGCCCTTGATCGGCGCCTCGGTGAGCTGGCCGAGGAACGAGCCGAGCTTTTCGGCGAGCGTCACGAACGGTTTCAGGCGGGGTGCCTCTTCAGCCGTGATCGAGGGGAAGTTCACGGCATTCGAGATCGCGCCCGAGAGCAGGTAATCGGACATCTGCTCGGCGACCTGAAGCGCGACATTCTCCTGCGCCTCGCCAGTCGAGGCGCCGAGATGCGGCGTGCAGATCACGTTTGGATGGCCGAAGAGTGGGTTCTCGGTCGCCGGCTCAGTCACGAACACGTCGAAGGCGGCGCCTGCGACATGGCCGGAATCGAGCGCGGCGCGTAGGGCGCTCTCGTCGACGAGGCCGCCGCGCGCGCAATTGACGATGCGCACGCCCGGCTTGGTCTTGGCGAGGTTCTCGGCCGAGAGAATGTTGCGGGTTTTGTCCGTCATCGGCACGTGCAAAGTGATGACGTCGGCCCGCGCTAGCAACTCGTCGAGCTCGACCTTCTCGACACCAATTTCGAGCGCACGCTCGGGGGAGAGGAAGGGATCGAAGGCGATCACCTTCATCTTCAGGCCGATCGCCCGGTCGGCGACGATCGAGCCGATATTGCCGCAGCCGATCACGCCGAGCGTCTTGGCCGTCAGTTCGATCCCCATGAAGCGGGTCTTTTCCCACTTGCCGGCTTGGGTCGAGACATCGGCCTGGGGGATCTGACGGGCCAGCGCCAGCATCATCGCGATGGCGTGCTCTGCGGTGGTGATCGAATTGCCGAAGGGCGTGTTCATGACGATGATGCCCTTGGCGGTCGCGGCGGGCACGTCGACATTGTCGACACCGATGCCGGCACGGCCGATCACGCGGAGCTTCGTGGCCTCCGCCAGCAGCTTCGCCGTGGCCTTGGTGGCCGAGCGGATGGCGAGGCCGTCATAGTTGCCGATGATCTTAGCCAGCGCCTCCTTGTCCTTGCCGAGATCGGGCTGGAAATCGACATCGACGCCGCGATCCCGAAAAATCTGGACGGCGGCTTCGGAGAGGGCGTCGGAAATGAGAACCTTGGGAGCGGGCATGATGGCCTCCGGCTCGTGAGGAAGGGAGTTTGGCGCGGGCGCGTCCCCTCTCTCCCCTCTGCAGGAGAGGGTGCCCTGCGAAGCAGGGTGGGAGAGGGGACCGCGACATATCCGGAAGAGGGCGTCTCCCTCTCCCGACCCACTTCGTGGGTCATCCTCCCCCGCAGAGGGTGGAGGGACAATCCGTTCAGGCTGCGGCGGACAGCGCCGCCTTCTCCTCGGCGAAGGCCCAGTCGAGCCAGGCCGTGAGGGCCTCAAGATCGGAGGCCTCGACGGTGGCGCCGCACCAGATGCGCAGGCCGGGCGGGGCATCGCGATAGGCGCCAATGTCGTAGGCGACGCCTTCCTTGTCGAGCCGGTCCACGATGCCCTTGGCGACCTTGGCGACGAAGGCCTCGCCCTTGGCGAGCACGCCGGGATCGTCGATCACGAGGCACACGCCTGTATTGGTATAAGTCGCCGGGTCCTTGGCGAGGTGGCCGATCCAGGCCGTCCGCGCGACCCAGTCATGCAGTACCTTGGCATTGGCATCGGCACGCGCATGCAGAGCGTCGAGTCCGCCGATCGAGGCGCCCCATTTCAGCGTGTCGAGATAGTCCTCGACCGCGAGCATGGAGGGCGTGTTGATCGTGTCGCCCTGAAAGATGCCCTCGATCAGCTTGCCGGCTTTCGCCATGCGAAAGATCTTGGGCAGCGGCCAGGCCGGCTTGTGGCTCTCGATCCGCTCGACCGCGCGCGGCGAGAGGATCAGCATGCCGTGGGCGGCCTCGCCTCCCATCACCTTCTGCCAGGAGAAGGTCACGACATCGAGCTTTGGCCAGGGCAGCGGCATCGCAAAGGCAGCCGAGGTCGCATCGCAGATCGTGACGCCCTCGCGGTCGTCGGCGATCCAGTCGCCATTCGGGATGCGCACTCCGGCCGTGGTGCCATTCCAGGTGAAGACGATGTCGTTATTCTTGGTGTCGATCGCGGAAAGATCGGGCAGGGCGCCATGTTCGGCCTGATGCACGATCGGATCGATCTTGAGCTGCTTCAGCGCGTCAGTCACCCATTCGGCGCCGAAGGAATCCCAGGCCGCGACCTCGACTTTCCTTCCGCCGAGCATCGACCACATCGTCATCTCGACCGCGCCGGTATCCGAGGCGGGAACGATGCCGATGCGGTAATCGGCCGGCACACGAAGCACCTTGCGCGTCAGCTCAATGGCTTCGCGCAGCTTTGCCTTGCCAGGAACGGAACGGTGGGAGCGTCCGAGGGGTGCGCCGGACAGCGCGTCGAGATTCCAGCCGGGGCGCTTGGCAGTGGGGCCGGAGGAGAAATTAGGCACGCGCGGGCGCGTGGCGGGTCGCTGGTTCGCCATGATATCCATCCTTACAGATGGGCGCCTTCCGTTGGGGGAAGGTGTCCCGCCGATGGACATGCCGGAGGATCGCGGCGAAAGCAAGGTCGGCTTTCAGAGAATTTCAGACCGTGTCGCGAACGCATTGCCAATGCACACGAGGCATGGCGCATTGACCCGTTATTGTTTCCGCATCCGTGTAAGGCAGTTAAAAATGTATCGACTAAAAACATGCAAACAGTAGTAAATTATGATTGTCGGAGTGGATTTATATTAGCGCCATTTAATAGAATAGTTTCTCGTAAAATCCACAGGTGGGGCATTGGGGGGAGCATGTGTGGGACGACTAGGCTTCAAATTCTTTAGGTCACGCTCAATGATGGATACTGATCCTGGACTGTCGGTTGTTATACAGATAGCAAACTCGCCTTCTCGTGCGTAAGGATTGGTTAGATAACGCGCTCGCTTAATGCTAACGCTATTCAAGATATAATCTTTAATGATTTTCCCATAAATCTTGTCGGTGCCGCAACATAAACTTCCAAATTCTATATATAAGGAGCAGAATCCTCCTTCCGCTGATTGTATGTTTTCGCCGGTTTCAATTTCTGCGGATCTCGAAGAGATAGGACAAAACAATATCAACAATATAGCCAAGACATCAGCCATCTTGCGCATTAATTTTAGATCCTGCTGCAATTTCACTCGTTTAACTCTCACTCAAAGATGGTAATTAGTATTTCAGATAAAATCGGATACTGTTGTATTGAGCATGAAGCAAGCATGAATTCAATCCATCTTGCGCGCTTGAACTTTGAATGTGAGCAGATCCGGCCGCCGTTCGCGCGTCAGTTTTTGGCTTTCCGCTTCCCGCCATGCCGCGATCGCGCCGTGATTGCCGCCTGTGAGAATGTCCGGGATGGGGCGGCCCTCCCAGTCGCGGGGACGCGTGTATTGCGGGTATTCGAGCAGGCCGCCCTCAAAGCTTTCCTCGGTTCCGGATGCGAGCTTGCCCATCACGCCCGGCAGCAGCCGCAAGGTGGCATCGAGCAGCACGAGGGCCGCGATCTCTCCGCCCGAAAGCACGTAATCGCCGATCGAAACCTCTTCGAGCCCGCGCCCTTCGATCACCCGTTCGTCGACGCCCTCGAAGCGGCCGCAGACGATCACCGCGCCGGGTCCTTCGGAGAGCTCGCGCGCCCGCGCCTGCGTCAGGGGTTTTCCACGCGGCGACATCAGCAGGCGGGGGCGGGGATCGTCCGGCGCCACCGCCGCATCGATCGCGGCGCCGAGCACGTCGCAGCGCAGGACCATGCCGGCACCACCGCCGGCCGGCGTGTCGTCGACGCTGCGGTGGCGGCCGATGCCGTGCTCGCGGATCTGGCGGGCTTCGAGCGTCCAGAGCCCGCGCGCCAGCGCATCGCCCGAGAGCGACAGCCCGAGCGGGCCGGGAAACATCTCGGGGTAGAGCGTGAGGATCGTGGCGCGCCAGGGCGGAGTGAGCGTCATGGCGCCTCAGCCCGGTTCGTCGGCCGGGCGTTCCCCCGGCGGCGCGAACAGATCCTCGGGCGGGTCGATGACGGCGCGGCGGTTCCGGAGATCGAGGCTCGGCACGAAGGCCTTGGTGAAAGGCAGGAGCGCAGTCGGGCCGCCGAGAGCCGGGCGAATTTCCAACAGGTCGCCGCCACCGTAATTGGGCACGCCGACGATCGTGCCGACCGGCTGTCCGGCCGAGTCGACTACGTCGAGGCCGATCAGGTCGGCCGTCAGGAACTCGTCCTCGTCCTCGGGCTCCGCGAGCCGGGTGCGAGGGACCGACAGGGTGAGCCGGTTGAGCGCCTCGGCACCGGTGCGATCGGATACGCCCTTCACACGCACGACGAGGAGATCCGGCGCCGCACCGGGGGCGGGGCGTGCGTCAAGGATCTCGATAGACCGACCATCCGACGCGGCGAGCGGGTTGTAGCCGGCAATCGCCAGCGGATCGCCGGTATGGGACTTCAGGCGCACTTCACCGCGCAGGCCATGCGGCCGGCCGAATTCGCCAAGCAGGACGAGGTCTTGCAACGCAGGGGAGGAAGGCGGGCGAGGAGCCATCGGCGCGGATCTCGTATTTTTTTGACCGATGCCTCGAATGTCCTCCCCCCTCTGCGGAGGAGGATGAGCCGGCCGTAAGGCCAGGTCGGGAGAGGGGAGCACTACCGTATCCGGATCAACCTGTGCCGGCCCCTCTCCCGCTGAGGGGAGAGGGAACTGCGCGCGCCTTATGCGGCAGCATCCTCGGATGCCGGCGTGGCGGCCTTCTCGGCCTTCTTGGCGGCGCGCTCCTTGGCCTTCTCGCCGGGCTCGGCCTTGTTCGGGTTGTTGCGGGCCGGGCGCTTGGCGAGGCCGGCCGCATCGAGGAAGCGCAGGACGCGGTCGGTCGGCTGGGCGCCCTTGGACAGCCAGGACGTGATCTTGTCGGTGTCGAGCTGGACGCGGGCCGGATCGTCCTTGGCCTTCATCGGATCATAGGCGCCGACCTTCTCGATGAAGCGGCCATCGCGCGGCGCGCGGGCATCGGCGACGACGATACGGTAATAGGGGCGCTTCTTGGCGCCGCCGCGGGTGAGGCGGATTTTGAGGGACATTGTGTTCAGCTCCTAGGTTTCTTCGATATTGCAGTCTTCCCGTCATTCCGGGGCCGCGAAGCGGAACCCGGAATCCAGAACCACTGATGCGATTTCATCAGTGCGCACGGCGTTTCTGGCTTCCGGGTTCTCGCCTGCGGCGAGCCCCGGAATGACGGTTGTGGTCGCTCATTTCTTCTTGCCCGGCATGAACCCGCCGAGCCCCGGAAGTTTCGGTCCTCCGAGCCCCGGAAGGCCCGGCATCTTTCCGCCGCCCAAACCGGGCGGCATCGGCGGCAGCTTGCCGCCCATCTGCTTCTCGATCTGCGCGATCTGCTCCGGCGTCGGTTCGGGCATGCCTGGCGGCAGCTTCATGCCACCGGGCAGCCCTCCCGGCATGCCCCCGCCGAGGCCGAACATGTTGCCGAGCGCCTGGCCGATGCCGCGTTTGCCTGAGCCCATCGCCTTCATCATGTCGGCGATGGTGCGGTGCATCTTGAGGAGCTTGTTGATCTCCGAGACGTCGACGCCCGAGCCGGCCGCGATGCGCTTCTTGCGGCTGTTCTTGAGGATGTCGGGATTGCGCCGCTCCTGCGGGGTCATCGAGGAGATGATCGCGCGCTGACGCTTGAACATCTTCTCGTCGAGATTGGCGCCCTCGACCTGCTTCTTCATCTGGCCCATGCCGGGCAGCATGCCCATCAGGCCGCCGATGCCGCCCATCTTCTCCATCTGGCCGAGCTGCATCGACAAGTCTTCGAGATCGAACTTGCCCTTGCGCATCTTCTCGGCGGTGCGCATCGCCTGTTCGTGGTCGATCGTCTCGGCCGCCTTCTCGACGAGCGAGACGATGTCGCCCATGCCGAGGATGCGGTTGGCGACGCGCTGAGGATGGAATTCCTCGAGCGCATCGACCTTTTCGCCGACGCCGACGAGCTTGATCGGCTTGCCGGTCACGGCCCGCATCGAGAGCGCGGCGCCGCCGCGGGAATCGCCGTCCATGCGGGTCAGCACGATGCCGGTCACGCCGAGGCGCTGGTCGAAGGCGCGGGCGGTGTGGACCGCATCCTGGCCGGTCAGTGCATCGGCGACGAGCAGGACTTCGTGCGGATTGGTTGCCGCCTTGACCTCGGCGGCCTCCGCCATCAGGCCCTCGTCGACCGTGGTGCGGCCGGCCGTGTCGAGCATCACGACGTCGTAGCCGCCGAGGCGCCCGGCCTCCATCGCGCGCTTGGCGATCTGCACGGCGGATTGGCCGGCGACGATCGGCAGGCTCGCGACCTCGACCTGCTTGGCGAGCACCGCGAGCTGCTCCATCGCGGCCGGGCGGCGCGTATCCAGCGAGGCGAGCAGGACTTTCCGCTTCTCGCGGCCCGTGAGGCGCTTGGCGATCTTCGCGGTGGTCGTGGTCTTGCCCGAGCCCTGCAGGCCGACCATCAGGATCGCGACCGGTGGGGGCGCATTGAGGTCGATCAGCCCGGCCTCGGTGCCGAGCATGGCGATGAGCTCGTCGTTGACGATCTTCACCACCATCTGGCCGGGCGTCACCGACTTGAGCACGACGGCGCCGACCGCCTTCTCGCGCACCTTGTCGGTGAACGAGCGCACGACTTCGAGCGCGACATCGGCTTCGAGCAGAGCGCGGCGCACTTCGCGCATCGCCGCAGTGACATCGGCCTCGGTCAGCGCGCCACGGCGCGTCAGCCCGGAGAGGATGCCGGAAAGCCGGTCGGACAGTCCTTCGAACATACGTTCAATCCTGTCCGGTCACTGATGGATTCCGGCCGTGGCGAGGCGGCGCGCCTGAAGCGCATCCTCGAAACTCAGAACGGCGCGGGCGAACTTGTCCCGGCATTCCGCATTGCAGAAGCCGACCACGGCCCCGTTGTAGAGCGTCAGCGCATCGGCGGCGATCGGCTTGCCCGACCACGGGCAAACCTCGTTGATTGCGTCTTCGATCCGCAGCTTCGATTCGGTTACGGGCGCCATGGGCTACCGCTGGTCTCCAGACGGGGACGCGTACCGCCAACGCGAAACACGCCCGAGGGCGCAAACGCGCTGTCGGGCGTTGACCTCCGGCCTCTCGGGCTGGTCGGCTGCTCACGGTGACGACATGTCGTCGGTAAGGCGCGGGGCCTAGGCCGGCTCCGCGAATAAGTCAAGGCGAGACCAAAATCGCACGGTCCGGCAATGGCACGCGCGCGTCTCGTTAACCTTTACCAATCATTAAGCATGTTTGGATGAGATGCCCTCGAAAGACGAGGACCCCGCCGATGTCCGAACCCGCCCGCCAGCACCCTGCGACCGAAACGCAGAGATTGTCGACCACTCCCGGTCCTTTGAAGGACTGGCTCGCCGCGATGCGGGCAACGGCTGCCGAGTCGCGGGCGACGGAAGCACCGGGCCGTGAAGCGGCATCCGAATCCAACGGTCCGGACCAGACGGAATTGCGGACGCCGGGCTGGGCGCCGCGCCTCGTCCCGCAAACCGGCAAACAGCCCGAGCAGGACGAAGACCTCTCGGAGATCATGGCCGAGAACATGATGCTGCGCGCAAAACTCCGCCTCGAGGTCGAGCGCCGTGACGAGCTTCAGATCCTGCTGGCTCAGGAGATCCGCGAATTGCGGGCGCACATCCTGGAGGAAGTCTCGAAATTCGAGGATCTGCGCGGCGAGCGCGACCTGTGGAAGGCCCGCTGCGAGGCCCTGATGCAGCCGCTCTTCCAGACCGGCGCCTCGCGCTGAGCCGCGTTGCGGCGGCGAGCGCCCGGCACAGGACCGTCCGACGACGTGCACCGAACGTTGTCGGGCTGAAGACGAGGCGCCAAAGACATCCCGCCGGATGCTTTGGCGTCATCGGCGTCTTTGAAAAAGCCTGAATGGCAGAACCGCCGAACCTTAAGAGCCCGACAGGCGCAGCACCTCCTGCACGTCAGCATCGTCGTTCAGGCTGGCGAAGAGCCGGCTGACATTCGGATAGTCCTTCCACGACTTCGGCATTTTCGACGTCCATCGCGCCATGACGAAGGCGTAGGCATCCGCGACGGTACGGCGATTGTCGTAGACATGCTCGGTATCGCCGATCAGGCCGTCCAGGTGATCCATCACGCGGTCGATCCGCGCGTAGGAGGCTTCGCGCACCTGATCGAGTGCGCTCTTGGACGTGTCCGTCGTGTAGCGCTGCGCGAAGAAAAACGGCCAGAAGGCTGGATGGAAGTCGCCCGTCAGGAAGAACATCGTTTCATTGAACGTGAAACGATTGTTGATGTCGTTGGTCGGTCCGAGTTTGGCATCGGGATAAAGGTCCGCGATGTAGTTCAGTATTGCTCCTGCCTGAGCCAGAGCACGGCCGCTGCCGATATCGAGCGCCGGAACGGCCCCTAGCGGATTGACGCGCTTGAAATCGTCCGACGTGAAATCGGCCTTGACGGGCTCGAAATCCGCACCGGCCCATTTCAACGCGATCCAGCAAGACAGCGCGCACGTCCCGGGTGCATAGTAAAGCTTCATACGGGATATCCTTCTGTGTCTCGTCGCTCGGCCCAGCCACCCGCGTTCTGGACGGGCTGAGGGTGGCTCCACGAAATCGGCATGACACCGAGGGGAGCCCGCTCGCGATCCCGTCACATAGGACGGCGGCCGCGCGAAAGCGATGTCTGACGCCGTGGCGGCGGAGCTTCTGGCATCTGGATGCGACAAAGAGTCGAACCTGCCTCGGCACATCCGTTCAGGCGCGTTCATGCGCGCCAAAAAACCGAAGGGCCGCCCCATTTGAGGGCGGCCCTTCCATTGCCGAACCGCGGTCCGACGAAACCTGGCTTTCCTGCGCGTGCCTTAGAGGCAGACGCCGGAGGTCAAGGTCCAGGTCTTGCTCGCCGTCGACAGCGGCTGATGACAATGAGACACTGGATCACCTCCTTTCGTTCGTTGCTGGGATCTCCAAGGTAGGCATGGTTCTCACGCTGCGATAGCCCCCTTCCTGCGGTTTCTCGCCGCGCTGCAAAATTGGCGGGATTTTGCTCAAGGACGTGTCGGCGCGTACAAGGTCGTCCAGCGGCGCGGCGCTGGCCGCTAGCCAAAGCTTTGTTCGTCGATACTACACCCCTCATCCTGAGGTGCCGAAGCGAAGCGGAGGCCTCGAAGGAGGGCTCCAGATGCCACTGCGATCCCTGGAGGGCTCCTTCGAGGCCCGTTTCACGGGCACCTCAGGATGAGGGGGATTGGATAGGCCGATGCAGGCTGCAGGAGAGTCACCCGTCACATGCTTGCAGCCTCGCCCCGCCCCGCCGAGACCTCCACCGAAGATGCTGCGCTCGACCCGAAGGCGATGCGCGAGCCCCTGCCGAATGCCTGGTACTGCACTGGCCGCGCCGACACGCTCGGCAAGGGCGCGATGCGCGCGATCTCGCTGAATGAGGAGCAGATCGTCGTCGGCCGCGATGGCAAGGGCACCTTGTTCGCGATGCGCGATCGCTGCCCGCATCGCGGCATGGCGCTCTCGAAGGGGCGCTTCGACGGCGACACGGTGATGTGCCCGTTCCATGGCTGGCGCTTCGGTACGGACGGGCGTTGCCGCGACGTGCCGACCCTCTCCGAGACGGACGCGTCCGACTTCTCGCGCATCCAGGTGCAGCGCTTCCCGGTGGTCGAGAGCGCCGGCTTCCTCTGGATCAATCCGTTCCTCGGCCCGAAGGGCGCGACCGACATCCCGGCCGTGCCGGTGCTCGATTTCGAGGCGGCGGGCAGTCTCGTCGTCGAGCTCGAAGTCGAGGCCTCGTTCGACCTGACGACTTTGAGTCTCGTCGATCCCGGCCATGTCGCTTTCGTGCACGATTCCTGGTGGTTCCGGCCCTCGAAGGAGCTGAAGGAGAAGGTCAAGACCTTCCAGCCGGTGCCGCATGGCTTCGTGATGACGAGCCATGCCACCACGACATCCTCGCCGGTCTATCGCCTGCTCGGCGGGGTGCCGGAGGTCGAGATCGAGTTCCGGCTGCCCGGCGTGCGGCTGGAGCGGATCAAGGCAGGGGATAAGCGTGTCGCCAATTATACCTTCGCGACGCCGCTCTCGTCGGGCCGCACCATGCTGACCAATGCGCTCTACTGGTCGATGCCGGTGCTCAACCTGCTGAAGCCGCTGGCGCGCCCGCTGATGCGGCAGTTCCTGACCCAGGACCAGCAGGTGCTGCAATTCGCGCAGGATGGGCTCGACCGCAAGCCGACCATGGTGCTGCTCGGGCAAGGCGATCTGCCCTCGCAATGGTATTTCCGCCTCAAGCGCGAGGCGCTCGAAGCCGCACGGGCGGGGCGGCCCTTCGAGAACCCGCTCGTGCGGCAGGAATTGCGCTGGCGCTCGTGAGAGGAATGCCGAGGCTCAGGAATTTCCAGTGAGTGCAGGCGCACCCGCGAATCCGTCGGGATCGGCAGTCAATCCGGCAAGGAGCAGCAGGCAGAACCCTCCCAACAGTCCGACGCCGGCCGCCGCGAGAATGAGATCCGAGGTTCGTATGGTCGCCTGATCCGCTTGATCGGCCGTCAACACGCGAAGCCGGGTCGTTTCGAGGGAATGATACGGTTTCCGACTGAATCAGTCGGAAACCGTATCGCCAAGCCCGTGCGGCGATTGAGCAAAGTGAAATCCGCTTGCGAAGCAATCAATCGGATTTCGTATGACGCATCTTTGACCCCATGAAATGGTGTGCTGTTTGTTGGACGATTGGAAGGCCGAGCAGCATCCCCAGAAGCGTGATCGTCAGCACGCTTGAACCGTCTCACCAGCCCCGCCACATTCTCCGGCATGAAACGGCGTAGCCTGATTGCGGTCGCGAGCGCGGCCACGGTGATGACCCTCGGCGGCGTCGGCTATGCTGCGCATAAGCGCGGCCGCAATCCGTATTATTCAGGCCCGGTCAGCGACCATTTCGACGGCTTGCGCTTCTTCGGGCCCGGCATCGTCTCGGACAAGACGCTCACTGATGTCGCCCGCTGGCGCGCCAATAGCGAGAGCGAAGCCTGGCCGGCGAGTTTCCCGAGCCCGTTTCCGGCCGATATCCCGCCGACGCGGGTCGAGGGTTTCCGGGTCGTCCTGATCGGGCATGCGAGCTACCTGTTCCAGATCGCAGGCCGCAACATTCTGGTCGATCCGGTCTTCGCGAACTGCCGCCGATCGACGTGGTGCTGATCACTCACAACCATTACGATCATCTCGATGGGCCGAGCGTCGCCAAGCTCTGGCAGCAGCATCAGCCGCTGATCGTCGCTCCTCTCGGCAACGACACGATCCTGCGCGGCTACGATGCCACCATGAATGTCGAGACACGCGACTGGGGCGAGAGCGTCGATCTCGGCGGTGGCGTGAGTGCCCATCTCACGCCAGCTCATCACTGGTCGGCCCGCGGCCTCAACGACCGGCGCATGGCCTTGTGGTGCGCCTACGTGCTCACCGGCTCGCACGGCGTGCATTATCATGTCGGCGATACCGGGCTCGGCGATGGGGCGATCTTCCGCCAGATCCGCTCCGTTTTCGGCCCGCCCCGCCTCGCCACCTTGCCGATCGGCGCCTACGAGCCGCGCTGGTTCATGCAGGCCCAGCACATGAACCCGGCCGATGCCGTCGCGGCCTTCGGATTGCTTGGCGCAAAACAGGCGCTCGGCCACCATTGGGGCACGTTCAAGCTGACTGATGAGGGCGTCGAGCGTCCGGTCGAAGAGCTCAGGGCGGCTTTGGAGCAGGCGAATATTCCGCAGAAGGCCTTCCTGCCGCTGCGGCCCGGACAGGTCTGGGAGCCGTAGCGGGCGCTCGAGCGCGATCCGCGTAAAGCGACTACGTCGTTTCGGCCCGACGGGTGGTCGCGGCGTCGGCAGCGGTACGACTATTTTGTCTATCCGCAGATTTGTTACGTCGCGCGCTCAGCGTGACGCCGGCCGAGGCGAGGATCACGCAGAGGATCGCGAACCACTGGGTCGCGCTCAGGCGCTCGTCGAGCAAAGTTAGTCCCGCCAGGGCCGCCACCGCCGGCTCGAGGCTCATCAGGACGCCGAAGACTTCGCTGCGGATGCGTTGCAGGGCCAGCATCTCCAGCGAATAGGGCAGTGCGCTCGAGAGCATGGCGACGACGAAGCCCGCCGCCAAGATCGAGGGGGCGAACAGGCTGGTGCCGGCCTGCGCGATTCCGATCGGCGTCACGATCAGCGCGGCAACGCTCATTCCCAGGACGACGGCCCGCTGGCCGCCGCTTCGACCGGCGCGCTGTCCGAACAGGATGTAGAGCGCCCAGGCGAGCCCGGCGCAGAGCCCGAAGGCGACGCCGATCGGGTCAAGCGCTTCGGCTCCAGTGAGCGGCAAAAGCAGGTAGAGGCCGACCACCGCAAGGCCGATCCAGAGGAAATCGATCGGTCGGCGTGAGCTGAACAAGGCGACGCTCAAGGGGCCGAGAAACTCGATCGCGACCGCGATCCCGAGCGGGATGCGGCTGGCGGCGAGATAGAAGGTCAGGTTCATCACGCCGAGGGCACAGCCGAACAGCGCGATGGCGGCCGCGTCGCGACGGTCGAGGCTGTGCTTCCAGGGCCGGAACAGGGCGAGCAGGACGAGCGCCGAGAAGCCGACGCGCAAAGCCGTGACGCCGGAGGCGCCGACGGCCGGAAACAGCAGCTTCGCGTAGGACGAGCCGACCTGAACCGCGACCATCGCGGCGATGAGCGCCGCGAGCGGGCCGATCGCAGTGAGGACCGCCCGATGGTTGAGTCCGGTCACGGCCTGGGCCGCAGGCGGCAGACCAATTGGCTAGGCGTGCATCCCCTCGCCCCGCTTGCGGGGAGAGGGTTTTGCCGAGCTTGTCCTCGGCAAAACGAGGCGGCAGCCAAAGGTGAGGGGGCTGCCGAATGAGACTCATTCTCAGATGGCCCCTCACCCTCGCTCCGGCTTCGCCTCCGCTTGCCGAATGCACGACGAGGTGCATTCGCCCCTTGTAACTTGGATGTGCCGTCATCTGGTAAGGATCGGGATGCGGTGGCAGGCGTGAGACCGATCGCCCTGAGGGACACCAAGCCCGTGGGAGAGCGCGGATCCTCGCCTGCCGTTCCATCGAACCCGAACAGTC
>JBGAFL010000088.1:0-13044 GCA_044227265.1 Methylobacterium sp. | reverse complement strand
GACGAGATTTTCGAGCGACTGACCTTCGGTCAGCGTGAAGGAACTGGCAACGCGGACCGTGTCGGTCCCCTGGCCGGCCGCCTCGATCAGGACATCGCCGCTGCCGAAGACGAAATAGGTGTCGTCGCCTGCAAGACCCGTCATCCGGTCGGCGCCGGCACCACCGATCAGGGTGTCATCCGCGCTCGATCCGGTCAGGAAATCGTTGCCTCCGCCGCCGTCGAGCCTGCTACCGTAGCTTGGTCCCGACAGATCGACCGTGACCCTTCCAACCAGCGTGTCGGTCCATTGCGAACCGATCAGGTTCGAAATGCCGGAGAAGGTATCGCCGGCCGCGTCGCCGCCGCTCGCCGCGCCGGTCGCCAGATTGACGTTCACGCCGCTGGAGCTTCCCGCATAGGAAGCGGTCGCGCCGCCGAGAAAGCCGTCCAGGTGGTCGGCGCCCGCCCCGCCTTCGAGGATATCGCCGGTTGTGCTTCCGTATCCGCCATCGGCCAGGAGCGTGTCGTTCCCGGCGCCTCCATAGAGGTGGTCGGCCCCGGCGCCGCCATAGATCGTGTTGTCGACGGAATTTCCGTAAATCACGTCATTATATTGCGAACCTTGTAGATTCTCGACGTAATTCGTAATCCCGTTGACGTTATCTACGTCATTCCGGATCTGGTCGCCTTCCGCGGAACCGCCATGACAGGTGGTTCCATCCATGTAGACCGTGACGCCGGCAGTGCTGTCGCCGTAGTACGCAGTATCGGTCCCGGAACCTCCGTAGATTATGTCCGCGCCGCTGCCGCCATACAGGGCATCGTTGCCGCTCCCGCCGCGAAGCGTGTCGTTGCCGGATCCGCCGACAAGTGTATCGTTGCCGTCATCGCCGAGTAATGTGTCGTTGCCGTTCAGGCCGGAAAGCGTGTCGTTGCCGCCGTGGCCTTGCAGAACGTTGTCGCCGCCGATGGTCAGCAAGCCGCCCGGGCCGATAAAGAGCTGCCCATTCGTACCGGTGATGACGTCGTTGCCCTCTGTGCCAATGACATTGGCGATACCGGAATAGGTGTCGCCCTCGGCATCGCCGCCATGGCCGGTCCCGCCGCTGCTCGAATTCGTCGCCCCGAGCGTGACCGTGACGCCGACGCTCGAAGCGGTCGAATCCTCGAGCACCCCGCTGCCACCGCCCACGGTTCTGCCGCTGAAGATGAGCCAGTTGGTGCCGGAGCCGCCGATGATCGTGTCCGCGCCGCCACCGCCGAATAGGGAATCGTCACCGGAGCCGCCATCGAGATAGTCGTTGCCGAGGCCGCCGAGCAGCGCATCGCTACCATTGCCGCCATACAGCGTGTCGTCGCCGCCGCGACCG
This sequence comes from Methylobacterium sp., assembly GCA_044227265.1. GTDB lineage: Bacteria > Pseudomonadota > Alphaproteobacteria > Rhizobiales > Beijerinckiaceae > Methylobacterium. The sequence continues at coordinate 11,693 of JBGAFL010000088.1, read as the reverse complement.
ATCAGGTCGTCATTGCCATCCAAGCCGTAGATGGTGTCCGCGAATTCGGTGCCGACCAGCGGATCTCCGGTGCCGATCAAATTTTGAGCATCGTCGCCGTTGGTACCGTAGATGATGGCCATGGCTGCCTCCACAGGTTGCGTGGAGTCCATTGAAACCCGTCTGATTCAGGCCGCTACCGTCATATGCCGGGGGTGCGTTGAAAATATCGGCCTTCGGCAGGCAACGTTTTCAAGCGTGCCACGATGATCGGCAGGAACGCCGGATCGAAGCCAGGCTATAGGCACCGGCTCGACCTTACGCGATCATGCCGAGCCGGCTGACGATCGCCCAGGAAAAGCGCCTCATCGACAACGCGTTCGGAATTTGTCTTTACTGATCTGTGGCCTCCGTCCTGCATATGAATCCGGATGTCATGCACCTGAGAATTGCCGGTGCGACGAGCCTCGCGGTTCCGAAGAAACTTCTTTCGCCGAGGTTTCATGAATGACGATCTGATCGACCAGATTTACGAAGCCGCTCTCTTTCCCGACCTGTGGACCGGGGTGCTCGAGGCAATCGAGAGCCGGACCGGATCGGCTGCTTCCTCGCTGATCGTGTTCAGCCGCCATGCCCCGCCGCGCTTCAAGACGACCCAGGTCACGCAGGAAAGCCTGACCGCCTTCGTGGAAAGCGGCGCCTGGAAATACAATCCGCGCCAGGACGTCGCCGCCCGCAAGGTCTGGACGGGCTTCGATTATGACGTCGATGTCCTGCCACCGGAGGTCTATGCGGAGGATCCGGTGCGCCTGGCGCTCGAGGCCCTCGGCTTGGCTTGGCAGGCGGCGACGATCGTACCGCTGCCCTCGGCGCGCAACGCGACCTTTACCTTCGAGCGCTGGCAGCGCGATGGCCGCCACGAGCCGGAAGCGATCGAGATGCTCAACGGCCTGCGCCCGCACCTCGCCCGCGCCGCGCTCATCGCCTCCCGGCTCGGGCTGGAGCGGGCGCGCGCCGCCGTCGCGACGCTCGAAGCGCTCGGCCTGCCGGCAGCCGTGCTGTCCGGTTCGGGGCATGTCCTCGCCGTGAACGATCTGTTCGAAGCCGCGCCTGATCTGCTGCCCGGTGCGCATGGCCGCCTTGTGCTGCGCGAGCCCACGGCCGACCAGCTCCTGCGCGAGGTGATCGCGGCGCGGCCCGATCAGGTCGCCGGCTGCTCGTTGCCGATCGCGGGCTCTCCGGACCATCCTGCTGCGGTCCTGCATGTGTTGCCGCTGCGCGGAAACGCCAACGACCTGATGGGCGGCTCCACGCTCGTCGTCCTCGTCAGCCTCGGCATGGACAGGAATGTGCCCGACCCCGGCCTGCTGCACGGCCTGTTCGATCTGACGCCTTCGGAAGGGCGCCTTGCTGCTTCCCTCGCTGCCGGACGCTCGCTCAAGGAGGCAGCCGAGGACAGCCAGGTCCGGGTCAGCACGGCGCGCTCCTATCTCGAGGGCATCCTGCGCAAGACAGGGACGAAACAGCAGAGCCAGCTCGTGGCCCTGCTCAAGGGAACTACGACCTCGATCGTCTCATAGAACGAAGGGCGATCTGACCTGGGAAGGCCGCCACCGCGATATGATGGAAGACCTCGTCGAGCGCATCTACGAGGCCGCGATCGTGCCGGAATTCTGGCCCGACCGGCTGGAGGAACTCGCCGCTCTCTCGGGCTCGATCGGCGGTTCGCTCTTCGCCGCGCGGCCTAGCCTGCCGCCACGCTGGACCGCGTCGGCGGCCCTCAAGCCGGTCTTCGACGCCTATGTCGAGGACCCGATCGCCTTGCGCAACACACGTCTCGCCCGGGTCCTGTCGCGCAACCATCGCGGCTTCCTGCGCGACGTCGACTTCACGACACCCGAGGAATTCGCGGAGGAGCCGGAGCAGCTTTGGCTCAAGGAGCACGGAGTCGGCTGGCAGGTCGGGACCACCATCTCCATGCCGAGCAGCGATCTCGTGGTCATGTGCCTCGACCGTCCCTTCGCCGAAGGGCCGCATGGGGCAGACGTCGCGGAGCGGCTCGACGTGCTGTGGCCGCATCTTGCCCGCGCGACCCTGATTGCGGCCCGGCTCGGCCTTGAGCGCGCGCGCGGCATGGTCGCGACGCTCGAGGCTCTCGGCCTGCCGGCCGCGGTGCTCTCGGCCAGCGGCGCCGCTCTCGCCGTGAACGGGCTGCTCGAAGCCGCTCCGCATGTGATCGCCGGTGCCTTCGGGCGTCTCATCCTCGCGGACCCGCAGGCCGATGGCCTGATGCGCGAGATCTTCACGCTGTATCCCGAACCCGTCGCCGCCTGCTCGATCCCGATCCCGGCGGCGGCAGGCCGTTCGGCGGCGATCGCCCATGTCCTGCCGCTCGCGGGCGCAGCCTATGACCTGATGGGCGGGCACACGCTCGTGGTCCTGACCACCCTGCGCATGGACGGGAACGTGCCCGATGCCGCCCTGTTGCACGGCCTGTTCGATCTGACACCGAAAGAGGCGCGGCTGACGGCCCTGCTCGCTTCCGGCCTCACGCTCAAGGCCGCTGCCGAAGCCGAGAAGGTGCAGATCACCACGGCGCGGTCCTACCTCGAACAGATCCTGCGCAAGACCGGGACGAGGCAGCAAAGCCAGCTCGTGGCCCTGCTCAAGGGAACCGCGACGCCGCATCCGCCATAACAATCTACGAATTCTCGGCAGGAGATCCGGCGCCCGGCATGCAGGAAGACCTGATCGACCAGATTTACGAGGCGGCCTTCGTGCCGGAGCTGTGGCCGGGCGTGCTCGATGAGATCGGCACGCTCACGCAATCGGTCGGCGGCGTGCTGTTCGCGATCGGCGGCGGGACGATCCCGCGCTGGACGGCCTCGGCTGCGATCGAGGATGCGTTTTCCGCCTTCCTCACCGATCCGGAAGCTCCGCCGCCGCGTGCTCCGCTCCAGCTCTGGCTGCGCAGCTGGAACCTCGGATGGGAGGTCGGCACGACGATCCCGATGCCGAGCGGCGAGACGGTGGCGATTGGCCTGGAGCGGCCCTATGCAGCCGGCCCGCATGGCGAGGGGGTGCTCGCGACCCTCGACGGCTTCCGGCCGCATCTCGCCCGTGCGACCCTCATCGCCGCCCGGCTCGGCCTGGAGCGGGCCCAGGCCACCGTATCGACGCTTGAGGCGATCGGCCTGCCGGCCGCGGTGCTGTCGGCCTCCGGCCGGGCGCTCGCAGTGAACGGATTGCTCGAAGCCGCGCCCGAATGCGTGGCAGGCGCGCTCGGGCGGCTGATCCTGTCCGATCCGGAGGCCGACCGGCTGTTCCGGATGGCTCTGGACGCCCAGCCCGAACGGGGTGCCTGCTCGGTGCCGATCCCGGCCGTCGAGGGCCGGCCGCGCGGGATCGTGCATGCCGTGCCGCTGCACGGGGCCGCCCACGACCTGTTCGGGGGCTCGACGCTCCTCGTGCTGACGCGCCTCAGCCAGCACGGCAACATCCCCGAAGCGAGCCTGCTGCACGGCCTGTTCGACCTGACGCCGAAGGAAGCGCGCCTCGCCGCCGGGCTCGCCGCAGGGGGCAAGCTGAAGGACGTCGCCGATGCGGAACAGCTGCAGCTGAGCACGGCGCGCTCCTATCTCGAGAGCATCCTGCGCAAGACCGGCACCGGCCAGCAAAGCCAGCTCGTCGCACTCCTGAAGGGTGCGCGCTGGATCGCTCCCGCCCTAACCGGAAACGGAGCCGGCTGACCGCTTCAAGGCTGCTTCGGCGGCGTGTAGCCGCCGCTGCGTCCTGACGCCGTATTGCCTGCCGAAAACCTCACGCCACGACGAAGAAATCCGCGTGGGTCAGGTGAGCGGGCTTGTTGTCGAGCACTGCGAATTCGACACGCCCTCCAGCTGCCGAACCATTCGAATCGTAGAACAGCTCGCCCGTATTGTGGTCGTAGAGGATGCGGTCGCTTGCATCGACCACGGCGCCAGCAACGCCGATATCCTTGAAAGCATCCGTCGACAGCGCGCCGAGGCCGAGCGCGGCAAACACCGTGCGATCGAGCCGGATCGTGTCGAAGGTGGTCGAGAAATCGACGATGTGGTCAATGTTTCCTGAGCCGAGCGCCGTCGAGAACACGAAGGTGTCGGCCCCGCCATAGCCGTGCAGGAGATCCGCGCCGCCCTTGCCGTCGAGGACGTTGTCGCCGTTATTGCCGAGCAGCGTCTGGGCAACCTCGTTGCCGGTCAGATTCAGGTCGGCCGTGCCGGTGACCGAAGTGAAGCGCAGGGTCTCGATCGATTGCCCGGCGTGGAGCACGTAAGAGACGCGCGAATTGACGGTATCGGAGCCCTGACCCGCCGTCTCGAAGACGAGATCGCCCGAATTGTTGATGACGTAGGTGTCGTTGCCGCCATAGCCGGTCATCCGATCGCCGCCCCCTCCCCCGTCGAGGACGTTGGCCCCGGCATTGCCGTAGAGCGACTGGGCGAGGTTGTTGCCGGTCAGGTCCATGGCGCTCGTGCTGGCGACGCTCGAGGCGCGCAAGATCTCGACCGATTGCCCGGCCTGCAGCGCGTAGGACGTGCGTGCGAAGACCGTGTCGGTGCCTCCACCCGCCGCCTCGAAGACGAGATCGCCCGAATTGTCGACGAAGTAGCTGTCGTTGCCGTCAAACCCGCGCATCGTGTCGGCGCCGCCGCCGCCATCGAGGCGATTGTTGCCTGAATTCCCTATGAGGATGTTGTGGGCCGCGTTGCCGCTGCCCCAGAAATCGCCGGTGCCCTCGAGCGTGAGATTCTCGAAATTGTCGCCGAGCGTGAACGAGAAATAGGCAAGGACCGTATCGGTGCCTTCGCCGGGATTCTCGGTCGCCGTGTCTCCGAACACGTAGGTCGGGAACGGCGTGCCGTTGTCGACGAAATGGGCCTGCTGGTCGAACACGTAGGTATCGTCGCCGAGCCCACCGGCCATCGCATCTGCGCTGGTGCCGCCGTCGAGATAGTCGTTACCGGCGCCGCCCGTCAGCGTATCGGCGCCTCCCCCACCCAGCAGGGTGTCGTCGCCATCGTCGCCCTCCAGCGTGTCGTTCGCACCGTTGCCGAGGATGGTATCGTTGCCGCCTCCCCCGACCAGGGTGCAGGCTCCGAAGCTGCCGTCGATGTAATTGTCGAGGGCGTTGCCGCCACCATGGAGATTACCGGTGCCGCCCAGGATGAGATCCTCGACATTGTCCCCGAGCGTGAACGAGACCGACGAGAACACCCGGTCGTGGCCCTCGTTCGGATTTTCGACCACGCTGTCGCCGGGAACGTAGACGAGCGTGCCGTCCGGCCCGATCCGGTATCGACCGATCGTGTCGACGAAATAGGTGTCGTCGCCGGCACCGCCCGCCATGGTGTCGCCGCCGGCACCGCCGTCGATCGTGTCATTGCCGGCGCCGCCGTAGAGGTGGTTGACGCCAGAATTACCGGTGATGTCGTTGTCGAGGCCGTTGCCGCTGCCGTTGATGTTGCCGGTCCCCGCCAGAACAAGGTTCTCGACATTGGCCGTCAGCGTGTAGGAGGAGGCCGTGCTGTAGACGGTGTCGATTCCCTCGCCCGGGTTCTCGATCACGGTATCGACGACGGTGACGAGCGGCCCGATCACGACCGAATTGGGTGCGGCATTGGCCGTCTGACCGAACGTGAAGACCGGCAGGGATTCGTCGACGAAATAGGTATCGTCGCCGGTGCCGCCGATCAGCGTGTCCTGGCCGCTGCCGCCGTCGAGATTGTCGGAGCCTGCGCCGCCGATCAGGGTGTCGCTGCCGGCGAGCCCGTAGAGCGCATCGTTGCCGTCACCGCCTTCGAGCCGGTTGTCGACCTGGTTGCCGGTGATCGTGTCGCTGCCGGAGCCGCCGATCGCGTTCTCGATCAGCGAGGCGGTATTGCCTTGGTAGAGCAGCGCGTTGGCGATGTTGCCGAGCGCCATGTGTCCGTCGCCGTGATCGTGCAGCAGGGCCGGGTCGAAGGTGCTGAAAGCGCCCGGCTGCAGGTCGATCGACATGCTCGTGTCGAAATTGCTGAAATCGTAGGTGTCGTTGCCGCCGCCATCCCAGATCGTGCGATAGATCTCGTGGAAGTATTGCGGGCCGATTTCGTCGCCATTGATGGTCGAGGAGACGCTGCCATCGCTGCGTATGGCGAAGTGGTAGACTGAATCCCCGGCATTGGTGCTGTAATTGGCGCCGTAGAGGTATTGCAGCGCGGCGATGTCGTCCTGCATCAGGCTCTGGGGGCCGCCGAACCAGTATTGACCATCGCCCGGATACCGGTGCGCCGACATCACCGTGTAATCCCAGGAATCGTGGCCGGACGAGATGCCGGTGGTGTGACCGAAATCGGTGCGCAACAGGCCGAGTTCGGTCAGCAGGCCCTGCTGGATCGCGTGAAAATTGTAGTCGCCCGGCTCCGGATCGGAATGGCTCGTCGTGCTCGGCAGAAGCCAGAGATCGCCGCCGATATCGGCGTGATAGAAGGTGCCCGCGACGATGACGGTGTCGCTCGGATGCGCGAATTGCTCGTCGACGAATTGCGCTCCGGCGATGCTCAGATCGGACGAGCCCACATCCGAGCCCTGGGAGAAGGCGAGGCCGCTGACGGATTGGACCTGGCCCAGGACCGTAGACACGCCCCCATTCGTCCAGTCGACATTCTGAAATCCGGTGACGTCGTATTGGGGGAATTGGCTCGCGCTCGTCGCGAACGCATAGCTCAGGCTCGAGGCGTTCCATTTGTAATGGCCAAGTACGCCATCGATGTCAGAATTCCCGCTCAATGCAATGTGCGACAAGGTCGTCATGACAATCGTCCTTCCGACTGACATCCGGCCGAATATTGAAAATTCGCCAGATGTTTGATCGAAAGATTTTATGAAAACTTAGAAGAACGGACCTTGCGAAATCGCACACGACAAATATTCAATGGGATGAAGCCGGCCTGCCGTTCGTGCGACCGCTGGACAAGGGCGAGCGGTTCCGCAGGCGGCAGGGTCGACCGGGACGACATGGGCCACTCGCGAAAGGCACTCTGCGCCCTTCGGGAGTGGTTTCAATCCGCGATCAGCGGGTCATACGGCCTGAGCCAGACGCGTCGGATTCGGAAGGCGGCCTTGCGATGGCAGGGCTGCCTCCCGCTCGGCAAGACGTCCCGCCTTGCCGGTTTTCGCCTTGTCGTGCCAATGGCGATGTCCCGTGCCACGCGATCCAGCCTTTCGCGGCGCGACCGGGGAAGACTGCGCTTTCCCGGTCGGGGGTACGCTCTGTGCCTTCATGAAGGCCGTCATCCGCGGCGCGATCTCGGCGCGGAAGCGCGCTCCGTTGAAGACTCCGTAATGGCCGGCGCCCTTCTGCAGATGATAGCGCTTGCGCGACTTCGGCAGGTTGACAGTGAGGTCGAGCGCGGCGCGGGTCTGGCCGACGCCGGTAATGTCGTCGCGCTCGCCCTCGATCGCCATCAGCGCGCAACGCCGGATCGCCGCGAGATCGATCCTGCGACCCCGGTGCATCAATTCGCCCTTCGGCAGGGCATGGGCGATGAACACCTGCTCGACCGTCTGCAGGTAGAACTCGGCGGTCAGATCCATCACGGCGAGGTATTCGTCGTAGAACTCGCGGTGCTTCTGTGCCGAATCCCCATCGCCGCGCACGAGATGGTCGAACATCTCCCAATGCGAGCCGGCATGGCGCTCCGGATTCATGCTCATGAAGCCGAAAAGCTGCAGGAAGCCTGGATAGACAGACCGGCCCGCGCCCGCGTAGCCGAGCGGCACGGTGTGGATACAATGGTGCGCGAACCAGTCGATGCCGCGCTCCAACGCGACCTTGCTGACCGCCGTCGGCGCCTGCCGCGTATCGATCGGGCCGCCGATCAGTGTTGCCGAGAGCGGCAGCCCGGGCAGATCGTCCTCTTCCATCCGCGCGATCGCGGCGAGAACCGGCACGGAGGGTTGGCAGACGGCAGCGACATGCAAGTCCGGGCCGAGCGCCTCGAACATCGCGATGCACGTGTCGATGTAGTCGTCGAGATCGAAACGGCCCTCTGTGAGCGGCACCTCGCGCGCGTCGGCCCAATCGGTGATGAAGACCTGATGCGTGTCGAGGAAGGCCGCGACCGTGCCGCGCAAGAGCGTCGCGTAGTGGCCGGACATCGGCGCGACGATCAGCAGTTTCGGACGAGCCGATAGCTTGTTCGACGGCTTCCCGAAGGCGATGACGCGGCAGAACGGCTTCTCCCAGACCACGCGCTCGGGCACGCCGAGAGCGAAAGCCGGCTTCCCGTAATTCCGGGTCGCCCGCTCGAACATCTCGCAGCCGGCGGCGATGGCCGACCCAGTCGCCGTATAGACCAGTGGAAGGAACGGGTTCCTGCAAGCCAGTTTGGTCGCTTCCGCAGCGAACCGAACCGGCGCAAGCAAGGTCTGACGCGCCTCGTTCAAGAGGTACAGCATACGAGCTCTCCTTGGAGCAGCCCGCATTTTGAGCTGGTCCCATTCCATTGATGGAATACAACGCGAAGAAAGCAAGTATGTTTCGTGAACAAACGTTCAGTCTATGTATCACGCCATGCTTGGCGTCACTTGCAGCAAGCTTCAAGTATGACACAATCTGCGCAAAATGCCGACCGCAAACATGATGAATGGTGAGAGACCGTAGAGCGAGACCGCGTTCAGGCCGGGCGCCGCTTCGCGGCACTTGCGCTCGCTGCAATAAAGGCCGCAACCCTCGGGGCGATCTCGGCGCGGAATTGCGGGCCCTCGAACAAGTCGTAGTGACCTGCTTGTGGCTGGAGATGGTAGGTCTTGCCTTCATCCGGAAGGTTCCGGGCCAGTTGGAGCGTGGCGCGCGTCTGTCCGATTCCGGTGATGTCGTCCCGCTCGCCCTCGATTGCCATCAGGCGGCAGCGGCGGATTGACGACAGGCTCACCCTGCGGCCGCGATGCTCCAGAGCGTCCCGCGGTAGCTCGTGCTCGATGAAGACATGCCGCAAGGTATCGAGAAAGAATTCGGCAGTGAGATCCATCACCGCGAGGTATTCGTCGTTCAGGATCGGCATGGCATGCTGTCGATACGGATGAAGGCTGAGCAGGCTGATCAGTTGGATGAACCCGGGATGGACCTCCCGGCCCGCCCCGAGATAGCGCGAGGGCACCGTGTCGATGCAATGGCGCGCGAACCAATCGATGCCGCAGCCGCTCGCCATGGTGCCGATGAGCGTCGGCGATATCCGGGTATCGACCGGGCCGGCGATCAGCGTCGCCGAGACCGGGCCGTTCAGGCCCTCCTCCTCCATGCAGGCAATGGCGGCGAGCACCGGCACGGCGGATTGGCAGACCGCCAGGAGATGCAAATCGGCCCCGAGCGCGGCGACGATGTCGATGCAGTAATCGATGTAATCGGCAAACCCGAAAGGGCCTTCCGACAGCGGCACCTCCTTCGCATCGGCCCAATCGGTGATGTAGATGCGATGGGTATCGAGAAACGCGGCGACCGTGCTCCGAAGATGCGTCGCGAAATGCCCGGCCATCGGCGCGACGATCAGCAATTTGCGTTTGCGCGAACGCTGCGGACCGAATGCGACGACGCGGCAGAACGGCCGCTGCCAGACGACGCGCTCCTCGACGCCGAGGCCGAAGACCGGCTTGCCCGGCAGCCGGCTCGTCCGTTCGATTTGCGCGCAAGCCGCGGCGAGGGCTGCGGCATTCGGCGCATTGGCGAGCGGATGATCGCGATCCTCGCACGCAACCCTCATCGCTTCCGCCGCGGCTTGGGCGGGAGCGAGCATGAGCATCATCGCCTCATGCAGCAGATAGAACACACGCACACCTGGATGCGGGGCGTCGTTGAAACATCCCCCTGGCCGGCCCCGTGCGATCGATAGGGGCCGGTCAGGAGGGCAACGCGACGATGTCGGGACAGGTTGCGCGGATCGTGCGTGACTGACGACCGAACTGCGCGGTCAGAACGCGGCTTGTGTCACGAATTTCGTGGTCAGATAGGCCTCGATCGCCTCCGAGCCGCCCTCGCTGCCATAGCCGGAATCCTTGACGCCCCCGAACGGCGTCTCCGGCAGGGCGATGCCGTGATGGTTGATCGAGACCATGCCGCTTTCGACCGCTTGCCCGACCCGCGCCGCGCGCTCGCTCGAGCGCGTGTAGGCATAGGCCGCGAGACCGAACGGCAGACGGTTGGCTTCCGCCAAGGCCTCGTCCTCGTCCGAGAAGCGACGGATCAGCGCGATCGGGCCGAACGGTTCCTCGTTCATCACCCGCGCGTCGAGCGGCAGATCCGCGAGCACGGTCGGCTCGAAAAAATGGCCGCGATTGCCGATGCGCTGGCCACCCGTAAGCAGGCTGGCGCCCTTCGCTTGCGCATCGGCGACGAGGGATTCGATCGCCTCGAGGCGTCGCCCATGGATGAGCGGGCCCATCGTGGTGGCCTCCTCCAGGCCGTTGCCGACCCGGATGTTTCGCGCGGCCGAAACGAACCCGTCGACGAAGCGGTCGTAGATGCGCTCCTGCACCAGGAAGCGGGTCGGTGCGACGCAGACCTGGCCGGCATTGCGATACTTGTTGGCGGCCAGCACCTTCACGGCCTGCTCGACATCGGCATCGTCGAAGACGACGGCCGGCGCATGGCCACCGAGTTCCATCGTCGCCCGCTTCATATGCTGTCCGGCCAAAGCCGCGAGCTGCTTCCCGACCGGGACGGAGCCCGTGAACGAGATTTTCCGGATGACCGGATGCGGGATGAGGTAGCCCGAAATCGCTGCCGGATGGCCGTAGACGAGTTGGAGCACATCGCCCGGCACGCCGGCATCGAGGAAGGCACGGACCAGTTCGGCGACGCTGCCGGGCGTATCCTCCGGCCCCTTCACGATGATCGGGCAGCCGGTGCAGAGCGCCGCCGAGATTTTTCGGACAGCCTGATTGATCGGAAAATTCCAGGGCGTGAAAGCAGCAACGGGTCCGACCGGCTCGCGCACGACGAACTGCATCACACCCTCGTTGCGGGCCGGGATGACGCGGCCATAGGCGCGCCGTCCTTCTTCCGCGAACCAATCCATCACGTCCGAGGCGACGCCGATCTCGATGCGGGCTTCTCTGAGCGGCTTGCCCTGTTCGCGCGTCATGATGTGCGCGATCGTCTCAGCCCGCTCGCGCAGCAAGGCCGCCGCTTTGCGCAGGACCTTGCCGCGCTCGAAGGCCGAGACTTTTCGCCATTGCGAAAAACCGCGATCAGCTGCGGCGAGTGCTTCGTCGAGATCGTCCTGCGTCGCCACGGCGAGCTTTCCGAACGTCTCGCCAGTGGCGGGATTTTCGATCGGGAGCGTCTCGCCGCCACGGCCCTCGCGCCATTGCCCGGCGATATGGATCTGGACATCGTCCATGTGAATCGACCTCGTGCATCCCTGAACTACGGCAATGCCGCGCGGCCGGATCCGTTGCCGATATCCGGACGCCGGGCAATCGGCCGCATCGGTCAAAATGAGAGTGCGGACAGCTCTCGGGCGAGGTTGCTGCGGGCGCGCGCTTCGAAACGCTGCAGAAATACTACAGACTGTGTGGAAAGTCGGCTGAGGATTCCTGACTGTGAGGCGGCCTGATAGATTGCGCCATGGCGCATCTTTCCGGCCTGGACCGCTCGCAGCTTCTGCTCCTGCCGGAGGCAGTGGACGACTATG